>NZ_JBFAHG010000003.1:0-878068 GCF_040654065.1 Nocardia sp. NPDC050793 | reverse complement strand
CCACACGCTACGACAAGCTGGCCATCACCTACCGTGCCGGATTCGTCCTGGCCCTCGTCGTCGAATGGCTCAAATCATTGGGAGACACGGCCTAGTGGAAATTTGGTGTAGGGGCAGGCGTGGACCAGCGCCTGGCCCACGTTGAGCGCGTAGCAGTCACACCAGTCGACCTCGTTGCCGGTGTCGTTGTAGGCGAACCAGGGGTCGCCGTCAGGGTCGTTCCAGCGGGCTAGCCCGACCATGGAGCTGACTGACCACGTGCCATCGGGCATGGCGAATCGGTAGGTGGAGTCGTCGAAGTAGCTGATCCAGATCCTGCCGCGGGGATCGGTCAACAACTGTTCGATGCCGTCTCCAGCATAAAAAGCTCCTGCTCGCGTGCCACCGCTATCGAAGGCAATGACGTTGCGGGGCAGATTGGTTTCATGCGCCGGGGCAGATTGCTCGTGTGGCCGTTGGGCATTCGCGGCAGGGATACGTGCAGCGCCCAGAACGACGCCATCGCCCAAGGCATCGATTTCGGAGAACCACTGATCGAGGCCGTAGAGCGGGATCTCGTGCTCGTCGTCCCCGTCGCAGATGGCGACGGTCGCGTCGAAAAGTGGTATCGATGGCTTCCAAGGCCCTCGGCGGCGCCACGGCAAGGCCGCCGCCCCACCCTGGACGGGATCGACAAGCAAGGCTAGTAGCCGGCCACGGTGGTCGATAGTGGAGGCGAGGATATCGAATCGTCCGTAGCGCTCCGGCAGGGTTGCGTGAAGCGCGAGGTTGCGACTATCGGCCATTGGCCTTTCCGGTTGTCATGTGCTCAATCATGGCACGGCCCACCGGGTTTTCCACATCCAATTCTCGACCGCGAGCGCCTGGGGCAAACGCACTGTAGTGGCTCCCATGGCGGGCGCCATCGTGGATCGGAAACGATCGTTCACAAGACACCGACCGGCATCGCCCGCCGTTGTAGCGGCGTCACGCCGTCATCGCCGACGTCGGCGAAACTGCTCCGCTAGCACCCTCGTGATCGGAACTACCTGCCCCTGCGAAACCCCTCCCGTCACCGACCATTGCGTGGCTGAGCTGTTCGATCTCCGGGGTGATTTGCTCAATCGTGTGCCGAATCGCTGCCGAGGCCGCGTCGGCGACTCGAGCGAACTGTGATCAAGCACAGCTCATTCGGCTGGATCACCGGCGAGCGGTACACCGCTTTCTGCGATGCATACGGCCACGAGCTGGTCGGGATTCACACTGCTTCGCGACATTCGCGAGATGAGGATGAGGTGCATGGCTCCGCAGGCCGCCGGCATGAACGCTGATCACGCACTTCAAGCGCAGCATCGCGTCGACTGTCTCCGCGGCGAGTTCGGCCCCCGTCCTTGGTCGGTGCGGGAACCAATCGCCGAGCCGAGGCGTACGCGCTGATTGGGGCGCTAGCTTGATCAGACCGACAGATGCAACGTGTCGGACCCGACAGCGGAGCGCCCAACGCGACATCGAAAGGATCCAATACCAGCTCGCGGTCCTGCCAACGCCTCGGGCCGACAAGGCGTCTCGCGATACTCCGGCCAGCCGGATCGCTGCGGCAATGCCCCAGCGATCCGCAGCGCCGGCGAAATACTCCGCCGCGCGGCGCACATGCCTCCGAAGCGACTGGCTTCTTCGGTCGTAATCCGTCCAGCGATCTCAGCTTGGAAGCCAATGCTGGCAGATGCCGTCGCCAGTGATGGTGCCGAGCTCTCCACCGCACGCAGTGATGACTGGGTGAGAGGCGAGGTTATCGGCACGGAGGAGAACGCGGTGAGCGCGACAGTGACCGAGCGTCACAGGCTGATCGGTGGCGTACCCCCTGTGTTGGTCGACGGCCAGGGGTGGTACTTGTTCGGGCGCCGCGCCGACAGGGGATCCGCCGATGGGCGCGGTCAGGCGCAGGCGCGGTTGAGTTCGTCGGTGAAGGGAGTGAGGTCGGCGACCCCGGCATCGACCAGGGCGCCGGCGTAGGCCGCGATGGCATCCCGTTCGGCGCCCTGCGCCGTCTCGGCCAGGCCGCTCAGCCTGCCGGACAGCGCGGTCGCGGTCGCCTCATCCATGGTACCGCCGGTGGTGTCGATGGCGATATTGATCAGCTCAATGGCTTTGGCACAGCTTGGGGACTGGGCGTGCGCGGGCGTGGCGGGCAACGCGATCAGCGCGCCCACAGCGATGGCGAGGGCGGCGGCGGACGAAGACTTGATCATGATTTCCTCTCGGAGGTGTACGAAGCGAGACCGTAGCAGAGATGCCGACATCGCTGCTGGAGAGTATTAGCTGGGGTGTCCTGCGGCCTGACATTTGCGGTGGCCGCGACAACTAGAGCCGCCGCTGATGGCGCTAGTTTCAAAGCGCCTAGCGTGTCTCCCAATGGTTTGAGCCTATTCGACGATGAGGGAAGGGTGGGCGCCGCAACCTTTTCCGGCGGTTGGAGTCGGGGGTGTACTGCGGTCAGGAGCAGGTCGGGTTTCCGTATTGGGCGGCGCTGAGGATCAGGTGGTAGCCGGACGCGATGATCAGGATCCCGGCGCTGAGCACTGCCATGGGGAGCGGTCCTACCCTTCGGAGGTTGAGCCACAGGTAGGCGAGGGCGAGTGCGCCGAGCAGGAGCATGACAATTGCGCCGGTGGTTTGGATTGTGTCGATCAGGGTGTAGTCGCGGTCGCGTTGTTCACGGGAGCCATGGACTCCTACGTCGCAGAAGTCGCCGTTTGCGGGGGTGATGAGGTAGCCGGCCAGGAAGATGGTGGGGCCGAGGAGGATTGAGCCGAGGATATAGAGAAGCGCCGCGGGGATTGGGCGGATCTTGATCATGACGACTCACGATAGTTCGCGGTCGTAGGGGCTTCGTGGTGTTGTGTGGAGATGCTGTGGGGTGGGTGGTCTAGGTAGTGTTTGCAAGCGATTTGAGCCATTCGAGATGAGGGCCAGGACGAATCCGGCTCGGTAGGCCTGCGGCGCTTGGTCTTTCCGGATGACGCCTCGACAGGGCTGACACCACGCAGGGCGGCGAATGACCCTCGCTGCGCAGCCGCTCCGGGTTGTCGCCGACGGTGATGAGCAACGCTGATGCGGTATCGGGTCCGACGCCGTAGCAGTCGAGCAGTGCGGGGTTAGATGCGGAGATCGTGGAGGTGATCTGAGAATTGAGGTCGTCGATCTCGGCGGTCAGGGCCAGGATGCGCCGCGCCAGTGACCGCAGCGTGTAGGTGGCGGTTGTGCCGTTGTCGGTGTGACACGGTCGAGGTCGGCGCAACGCCGGATCAATCGCGGGTTGCTCAATCCAGCCAGCGACTCTCGCAGCGTTGGATCTGCGTGCATCACAACGGCTTTGAGCTGGTTGATGGCCTGCGATCGGGACTTGGTCGCCGATTCCTTAGCCGTTTTGAGCATGCGCATCATCTCCACCGGACCATTCCCGGACTTGGCGACAGCGGTCGCTCGGCCCGACAGCACGGCCCGGGCGGCGGTTTCGGCATCGATGGCATCGGTTTTGCCGCGGCGACGCCGATGCGCCTTATCGGGCTGGTTGACCTCCAGGACGGCTATCCCGGCCTCGTGAAGATAGCGACTCAGAGCGATGCCATAGGAGCTGGTGCCCTCCACGCCGGCGCGTCGAAGTGTGCCGAAGCTTCTCGCCCAGGTCAGCAGCTGCACATCTCCAACTCCCCCACCGCCAAATTCCGCACCAACTTCGTCCGACTCGCCGGCACCGCCACATCGTTCAACCCCCACAGCGACGCGAAAACCTCACTCTCCGAACATAACTCCGCAACGACCTCCTCCCATCCCGGATCACCCAAATTCTTCGCATACGCCCCACGCAGATACCCCACCATCCGACGAAGACCATCCCAATTATGGTGATCGGTATTGCAGCACTCCGGCGTCAGGAACTCGCGACGGTTTCCGGTCCGCCCACCGACGCTGTTGTTGACCGGCGAGTTCGCGCGGGCTCAATCCTTTTCGGTGAACCAACCTCGAATTGAGCTCTCCGACAGCCATCTTCTGGCTCGGCGGCGAGTTGCACGAGATGGTCCGGGTCGCCATCCGCGCCGATATGTCCGGCTACGACCTCGAGAGCGACGGCTACGCACACCTGAAGGACGAGTTGTATCTCACCATGCGGGCCGCGCTGCGTGGATTCCGGGACGCGCTGGGCGAACCGGTCCATGGCACCCTGCAATACGGCACGGGTCTGTGTTGGAGGCTTCCCAGGGTTGTACTCGGCGCGGTCCACGATCGGCACGCCGTCGTCCTCGAGCTCGTCCGCCCGGCCCGACGCGAAGAGAGCCGGCAGCAGTCGCTGCGGTTCACTGTCGATGACATCCAGCGCGCCGCGTGGAACCAAGCGACCGAGGATTCGGGCGCGATCGCTGAGAGCCTTGCCACCGGATCCGCCTTGGTCGTCGACGGAGCGGACCACGGGTCCGCCCGATTCAGCGCCCTGCCCGACGCCCTCGAGGTCGAGCTGAGCGTCTCGGACTCCGAGGACGAGCGGCGGCGGCCGAGCGACGGCACCAGAAGGCACATGATCGAGTGCCAGGGCTGGACGCCGCCGACCGAGACCCAACCCCGGTGGCGACGGCGACGGCCGGTTCCCGCGATGTCCCGCGACTTCCAGCACCTCGCGCACTGCGTGATCTGGAGGCTGCGCACGGAAGAGACGGTTACCCCCAAGGAGCTCGAGCTTCGGATCGAGGGCCCGGGCGAATACGACGCGAGCGCATGGCCATGGAGCTGAATCAGGCAGTGGCGGAGTGCCCGAACGCGCCATGAATGCTTTGCCGGAGCATAGGAGGGCAAGCGAGCCGGCGCACCGCCGAACACAGGTCCAGGATCTACGAACGGTCCACCGTGATCTCGCCCTGGTCGCTGACAATCTTGACCAGCACATCCTCGGAGTGGAGGTATCTCCAGACCTGGCATTCGAACTGGTTGCCCACCTCGACCACGACGGACCCGGGGCAGGTCACCCGGCCCGCGGGCTCGTCTCCCACGCCCTGCAGCATGTTCGCCACCTGCTGCTCCAACGCTGCCTGGTCCAGCACCCGCGGCTGTTCGACGGGGCCCAGATCGGTGCTCATCACCTTCACGGTCACCGCCACCGCGCAGACGGCGACCACCGCGGAGGAAACCGCCATGACGGTACGGGCGAAGTTCTGTTGATCGACCACGCCGATAGTCCTATCCTCGCCAGGAGAACTTGGCAAGACCATTCGGGGGGCATACGTTTCGGTGCGCCGCACCTGGAAGCCGTTCGGCGAGCTAGGCATTGCGTTGCGTCGAACACTCCGGCTAACTCAAAGCCCCGATCGCAGCCGCCCGTTCCAGGTGCCCGACACAAGACCCGCCGCGATGCGCGCCCGCGGACGACACGCTTCTACCGAGCACGCGGTTTCGATCGCACCCAGCCGAAGGTCAGTTCCACCGCGCGCCTCCACTTCTCGTACTCGTCCTCGCGATGCGCGGGGTCCATTCGCGGAAGCCATTGGGCGGCAAGGCGCCAATTGTTGCGCAGTCCCTCCAGATCCGGCCAGTAACCGACAGCGAGGCCGGCGGCATACGCCGCACCCAGCGAGACGGTCTCGGCGACGAACGGACGCATGACGGGCACGTCGAGTACGTCGGCCACGATCTGCATGAGCAGGTTGTTCGACGTCATGCCGCCGTCCACGCGCAGGGTGGCGGCCTGCAGGCCGGAGTCGGCGTTCATCGCCTCGACCACGTCGCGGGTCTGCCACGCGGTGGCCTCCAGCACGGCGCGGGCGATGTGCCCCTTGGTGATGTAGGAGGTCAGTCCGGCAATCAGGCCGCGGGCGTCGCTGCGCCAATGCGGCGCATACAGCCCGGAGAACGCGGGCACCACATAGCAGCCGCCGTTGTCTTCGACGGTGCGCGCGAGCGTTTCGATCTCCGGCGCGCTGGTGACCAGGCCGATGTTGTCCCGCACCCACTGCACGAGCGAGCCGGTGACCGCGATCGGTCCCTCCAACGCGTACACCGGCTCGGGGCCGATCTGGTAGCCGATCGTGGTGAGCAGACCGTGCTCGGACCGCACCAGATCGCGTCCGGTGTTCATCATGAGGAACCCGCCGGTGCCGTAAGTGCACTTGGTTTCCCCACGCGCGAAACAGGTTTGGCCGAACAGCGCGGCGTGCTGGTCGCCCAGCGCGGCGGCGATCGGGATGCCAGGCACCACCCGGCGGGTCACACCGTAGGACGCGGTGGAGCGCTGGATGCGCGGCAGCATCGCCGCGGGAATGCCGAAGAACGCCAGCAGTTCGTCGTCCCAGGTGAGGGTGCTGAGGTTCATCAGCAAGGTGCGGCTGGCGTTGGTGACATCGGTGAGGTGCAGCCCGCCGTCGACCCCGCCGGTGAGATTCCAGATCAGCCAGGTCTCCATGGTGCCGAACAGCACCTCGCCGCGCTCGGCGCGGTCGCGCAGACCCGGGACGGCGTCCAGCATCCACCGCAGCCGCGGCGCCGCGAAGTACGTGGCCAGCGGCAGGCCGCACAGCTCCCGGATCCGGTCCGCATCCGGACGTTCGCGCAGCTCGCCGACCAACTCCTCGGTGCGCACGTCCTGCCAGACGATGGCGCGCCCGATCGGCATCCCGGTGCGGCGGTCCCACACCACGGTGGTCTCGCGCTGATTGGCGATGCCGAGCGCGACGATCTGGTTGGCGGCAACGCCGGAATCCCGCATCGCCTGCGGCACGATCCGCTCGACGTTGCGCCAGATCTCCAGCGCGTCCTGCTCGGCCCATCCCGGGCGCGGATAGTGCTGCTGGTGCGGGCGCTGCGCGACGCCGACCAAGCGGGCGCGCTGGTCGAACAGGATGCAGCGGGTCGAGGTGGTGCCCTGATCGATGGACAGCACGTAACGTTGCGTCATCGGCGGCCGCCTTCAGTCGAAGTCCGCCAGTCACCGGCCTGCCGGAACTCAGTGCGGCGCACCGAGATCCCTCGAGACCGCCCGTGCGGCGTCGAGGACGTAACCGACCAGCGCCTGCCGGTGCCGCAACTGTGCGTCGCACAGCCGATCCACCCGGCCGGTGATGCCGATGGCGCCGACCACGAGACCGCCGGGCGCCCGGATCGGCGCGGCGATACCCGCCTCGCCCGACCGGAACTCCTCGGTGTCGCCTGCCCATCCGGCCTGTCGCACCACGGCCAGCGCCCTGGCCAGCGCGGCTCGGTCGACGAGAGTGCGGTGCGTGAGCGGAGCCAGTTCGCTTCCACGTACCGTGGCGGCCAGGTCGGTGTCGTAGGCCAGCAGGACCTTGCCCAGAGCAGTGGCGTGCGGGGGCAGGAGTTCGCCGAGCTCGAGCGCCTGCTCGGTGTTGTCCGGCCGGAACACGTGGTGGACCACCACCACCGCGCCATCGACCGCGGCGCCGATCCGCACCGACTCTCCGGTGCGCGCCGCAAGGGCGTCGGCCCAGTTGATCGCCCGGGAGCGCAGCTCGTTTGCGTCGAGATAGCTGGTGCCCAGATGCAGCAGCGCGGCGCCGAGCTGGTATTTGCCGGTTGCCGGGTCCTGCTCAACGAAACCGACGCCCTGCAACGTGCGCAGAATGCCGTGCGCGGTCGGCTTGGCAAGATCGAGCGCACCCGCGATGTCGCCGATGCCGAGACGACCTGATCCGCGGGCCAGCAGCCGCAGTACGGCCGCCGCTCGCTCGATTGATTGGATCGGACCTGGCATGTCGGGAAACCTATCCGGCAAGTGGCGATTCGACAATGTCGAATCTTCGGTAATACCTGAGTTACATCATTGAAACCCCGTGTGAGCTGCGCCATACATCCTCCTAGCGGGTCGGACGGTAGTGGCGCGGCGTTCTGGCAACCAGTCGAGCCATTCGGCATTGTCGAATGCGAGCTATGTCCGACTCGGAAATCCCCCCGTAATTTTCCGCTTCACGCACGGTCGCGCTTGCGACCTGCGGGGCGAAACGGAGGCTCAACGATGAACTTCGGCTCAATCTTCCTCAGCGAAGCACTCGGTACAGGAGTACTGCTGCTGCTCGGGGTCGGTGTGGTCGCGAACGTACTGCTGGCCAAGTCCAAAGGACAGGACGGCGGCTGGCTACTGATCAACTTTGGATGGGGGTTCGCGGTGCTGGCCGGCGTTTATGTCGCCTACAAGACCGGCGGCCACCTCAATCCTGCGGTCACCATCGGCATCCTGTTCAGCGGCGCCGACGAGTACGCCTCCGGTATCGCCATCTCGGGCGCCACCACGCTCGCCTATCTGAGCGGTCAGCTGGCCGGCGCGTTCCTCGGCGCGACCGCTGCCTACCTAGCCTACAAGCGCCACTTCGACGAGGAGACCGACGAGGAGAAGAAGCTCGCGGTGTTCGCCACCGGCCCCGCAATCCGCGCCTTCCGCTGGAACTTCGCCACCGAGGTGATCGGTACGTTCACCCTGGTCCTGGTGATCCTCGCGTTCGGACACACCCCCAGCGGACTCGGCCCGGTCGCGGCGGCGTTCCTCGTCGTCGGCATCGGCGCGTCGCTCGGCGGCCCGACCGGATACGCCATCAACCCGGCTCGCGACCTCGGTCCGCGCATCGCGCACGCACTCCTGCCGGTCAGCAAGCCCGTGCCGGCCGATGAGGCCCGGGTTCCGGTGGGTGTCGGCGCCCGCTCGTCGGTCGAGTCGCCCGACGTCAGCGCCGAACCGAGCCGCAAGAACTCCGACTGGGGTTATGCCTGGGTGCCGGTGCTCGGCCCGCTGGTCGGCGGCGCGCTCGCCGGTCTCGCTGCCCAGTTCCTGTTCTGAATCCATTTCCGACAGCAGTTTCTCGAAAGGACCGCGATGACCAAGTTCGTCGGCGCCATCGACCAAGGCACCACGAGCACCCGCTTCATGGTGTTCGACCACAGCGGCAACGAGGTTGCCCGCCACCAGCTCGAGCACGAGCAGATCCTGCCGCGCCCGGGGTGGGTGGAGCACAACCCGACCGAGATCTGGGAGCGCACCCGCGCGGTCATCCAGAGCACCCTCACCAAGGCCGATCTGGTGGCGAGCGATCTGGTCGCGGTCGGCGTCACCAACCAGCGCGAGACCACGGTGGTGTGGAACCGCAAGACCGGGCGGCCGTACTGCAACGCCATCGTGTGGCAGGACACCCGCACCGATCGCATCGCCTCCGATCTGGAGAAGGCCGGGCACGGTGACACCATCCGGCGCAAGTCGGGCCTGCCGCCGGCCACCTACTTCTCCGGCGGGAAGCTGCGCTGGATCCTGGACAACGTTCCGGGTGTGGCCGAGGACGCCGAGCGTGGCGACGCGCTCTTCGGCACCACCGACACCTGGTTGCTGTGGCAGCTCACCGGCGGCGTGGACGGCGGGGTACACGTCACCGATCCGACCAATGCCAGCCGCACCATGCTGATGAGCCTGGAGACGCTGGACTGGGACGACGAGCTGCTGTCGATCTTCGGCATCCCGCGCGCGATGCTGCCCGCCATCGTGCCCTCGTCCAACCCGGAGCTGTTCGGGACCACCCGCGCCGACGGTCCGTTCGGCGGTGCGGTGCCGCTGTCGGGTGTGCTCGGCGACCAGCAGGCGGCCACGGTGGGGCAGGTCTGCTTCCGTCCCGGCGAAGCCAAGAACACCTACGGCACCGGCAACTTCCTCCTGCTGAACACCGGAACCGAGATCGTGCGGTCGCAGCACGGACTGCTCACCACGGTCGCCTACCAGCTCGGCTCGGACAAGCCGGTGTACGCGCTGGAGGGTTCGATCGCGGTGACCGGTTCGGCGGTGCAGTGGCTGCGCGATCAGCTGGGCATCATCTCCGGTGCGGCGCAGAGCGAATCGCTGGCCCGGCAGGCCGAGGACAACGGCGGAGTGTACTTCGTCCCGGCGTTCTCGGGACTGTTCGCGCCGTACTGGCGCTCGGACGCGCGCGGAGCCATCGTCGGTCTGTCGCGCTACAGCACCAACGCCCACCTGGCGCGGGCGACGCTGGAATCGATCTGCTACCAGTCCCGCGACGTCGTCGAGGCCATGCAGGCCGACTCCGGGGTGAAGCTCGACGTGCTGCGTGTGGACGGCGGCGTCACCGCCAACGAGCTGTGCATGCAGTTGCAGGCCGACTTCCTCGGTGTGCCGGTGTCGCGGCCGGTAGTCGCCGAGACCACCGCGCTGGGCGCCGCTTACGCGGCGGGGCTCGCCGTCGGATTCTGGAACGACACCGACGAGCTCGAACAGAACTGGAACGAGGCCAAACGCTGGACTCCCACCTGGTCGGAAGAGCAGCGCGAGCGCGGCTACGCGCGCTGGAAGAAGGCCGTCTCCCGCACCCTCGATTGGATCGACGTCGACGAATGAGGGGCGACGTCGGCCTATCCGAATAACACCGAAACAAGGAGAGATACCGCTGTGTCCGCACGAGTGGAGTACCGCGCCCGCGCGGTGAACTCACTCGGCGACACCGAGATCGATGTGCTCGTCCGCGGCGGCGGCGTGGTCGGCGCGGGCGCCGCCCTCGACGCCGCCTCGCCGTGAGCTTGCACTGAGCGGCCCGTCATCCACCTGAGCGCTCCTTCGAACGGGTCAGTGGCATGCCGAAGGCGGCGAACAGCGTTGGTTCGAGAAAGACGGTGATGGCGGCGACGCCGTGGGGGCCGGTGGTGATGACGTGTATCGAATGGGCTTCCAGGACGTCTCCCGCCCCCCGGCGGTACTCGGCGACAGCGGGTTGTCCGTTCGCGGCCGTCGGGAGCAGCATGAGATCGCCAGGCTCGGCGAAGGCACGCTTGGCAAGGAACCCGGTCACAGCGTCGCGCCCGGTGAACCACAGCGGCACCGGCGGCATTTCGAGCCTGACGTCGGCCGCCAGTAGCTCGACGAGGGCTGCCAGGTCGGCGTTCTCGAATGCCGCGCAATACCGGTCGAGGAGGTCGCGGCGCTCGGCGTCGTCCGGTTCGGTCACGCTTTCGCCGGTGGGGGCGACCTCGGCGAGATGGGCGCGTGCCCGCTGCAGAGCGCTGTTGACCGCGGCAGGGGTGGTTTCGAGTAGTTCTGCGACTTCGGCGGCGCTGAACTGCACGACGTCGCGCAGGATCAGCACGGCCCGCTGACGCGCAGGCAGCTCCTGCATGGCCGTCACCACGGCCAGCCGGACGCTCTCCCTCGCGACAAGTGCCGTTTCCGGGGTCAACGCATCGGGCAACGGCTCCATCCAGCGGTAAGCACCGGCGTCACCCTCGAGACTCGCATCGGGGTCGATCGAGCCGGCGCCCAATCCATTCGGCAGCATCCGGCGGGCGCGGTTTTCCAGCGCGCGCAGGCACGCGGTGGTCGCGATGCGGTACAACCAGGTCCGCAGCGCCGCGCGTTCCTCGAACGCCGCATAGCCACGCCAGCCGCGCAGGTATGTCTCCTGGACAAGATCCTCGGCGTCATGCACCGAACCGAGCATGCGATAACAGTGCGCGATCAGTTCGGCACGGAACGGCGCCGCCTGCTCGATGAAATTCTCCTGGACGGGCACGGTCGTACTCCTGGGTCTCGACGTGGCAGAGATGGGCACCCCTACCAGTACAGATACGTCCGGCGGCCGAAATTCATCGGTCGGCTCGCCCCCGATCGCCGAAGAAGTGCGTGGGCAACGAGACCGATTGGTCCGCGCAGCACCGATGAATCGCGGCGCCGCGGCGTATCTGAATTAGTGGGGACCTCGAACCACTACCAACGAAAGCGAATACGACCGTGAACGAAACACTCGAGCCCGGCGGCCTCGAAGGCACGACGGCGATCGTTACCGGAGCCAGCCGTGGATTCGGCCGCGGTATCGCCAGGGCGCTGTCGGCTGCCGGTGCACATATCGTCGGTGTCGCCAGGACCAGCGCGCATCTCGACGCCGTGCGCGACGAACTCGGCGCTACCTTCACCGCGGTGGCCGCGGACGCCGCCGATCCCACGACGGCCAGCCGGCTCCTCGACGAGCATCGACCGCGCACGGTGGTCCTGTGTGCGGGGGCGGCTCCGCGGATGAGCCCCTTGCAGGACCAGACATGGGAGACCTTCAGCCAGAACTGGAATGTCGACGTAGCCCAGGCGTTCCACTGGACTCGCGAAGCGCTGCGGCGCCCGCTGGCGCCGGGTAGCACGGTAATCGCGATCTCCAGCGGCGCGGCGATCAACGGGTCGCCGTTGAGCGGCGGCTACGCGGGCGCAAAGGCCACCGTCAAGCTCATCACGACCTATGCGGCCGTCGAGTCGGAGCGGGCCGGGCTGGGTATCCGGTTCGTGTCCGTCCTCCCTCAGTTGACACCGGCTACCGATCTGGGGGCCGCGGCGGTGGCGGCCTACGCCGAGCGGCAAGGTGTCGATGTCGACACGTTCATACGGTCCTCGGGACCTGCCCTCACCCCGGAACAGGTGGGCAAGTCGGTTCTCGAAATCGCGACTGCTGAACGCCCGGTGCACCACACGCACACGCTCACCTCCGCGGGCATCTCACCACTGGCCTGAACGACCGAAACCGAAAGGAAGGTCATCGCAATGAGCACACCACTGATCGTCGCGCCACAGGAGTGGAAGGCTGCGTGGCAGCAGCTGCTCGTGAAGGAGAAGGAGCTGACCCGCGCACGCGACGCGCTGGCCGCCTTACGACGGCGTATGCCGTGGCAGGCCGTGGACAAGGACTACGTGTTCGAGGGGCCCGAGGGCAAGGCCGGCCTGCTCGACCTGTTCCGGGGTCGGCGTCAGCTGATCGTCTACCGCGCCTTCTTCGAGCCGGGCGTGGACGGCTGGCCCGACCACGCCTGCCGCGGCTGCTCCATGATGGCCGATCATGTCCCCAACCTTGCCCACCTGAACGCCCGCGACACCACACTCGTGTACGCCTCCCGCGCGCCGCAGGCGGACATCGAGCGGTTGAAGGCGCGGATGGGGTGGGATATGCCGTGGTACACGATCACCGACGACTTCGACGCCGACTTCGGCGTGGACGAATGGCACGGCACCAACGCATTCATCCGCGACGGCGACGACCATGTATTCCGCACCTACTTCATCCACGACCGCGGCGACGAGGCACTGGGTACCACGTGGAGCTACCTCGACATGACCGCGCTGGGCCGCCAGGAGCAGTGGGAGGACTCACCGGAGGGCTACCCGCAGACCCCGCCCTACGAATGGTGGGACTGGCACGACGCATACGGCCAGCACCCGCCGTCGCGGTGGTTCGGCGACCCCGACCCGGACAACCCCAATGACCAACGGCCGCCGCGAGCCGACCAGGAGGGCCGCGCCTGATCGACAACGCCGTTTCCGGAGCGCCGTCACGACCGCTTACCGCCCTTGCCGGGTCGTGACGGCGACATCGGTGGCCGCGGGGGTCAGCGGCGGATGGCAGACAGGGCTCCAGCGGGCGTGCCCAACCACCGGTCGAGGGCGCCGGTCAGAGCGCCGGGGTCCGCAGGGGCGTCGGCGGGGTCGACCCAGGCGACGTAGCCGTCGGGCCGGACGAATACCGCGTCACACGCGGGGACCTCACCGAACACGGGTAGCGTCCAGCTGCCCGCCGAAAGCGCGGGGTCGAGCCGGGCCTCGAGGTAGTCCAGGCGATCAGCCCACGCGGCAGGCGTGCCGGACAATCCGTCGGCGCCGAGGTTGATCAGCAGCGGCCGTGCGGGGCGCAGCAGGTCGAACACCTCGGTGGTGCCCTGATCGGTGTACAGAGTCAGGTTGGGCATGCGTCGCCCGACTAGCGGGTGGGTGTCGCCGAGCGGGTAGCGCAGGTTCAGTCCGCTGAGGATCCCGCCGATCCGCAGGCAGGTCTCGGGCACTGCGAGCATGTCGGCCACCACCGCGCGCAGTGCGTCATTCTGCGCGCCGGGTTTGATCAGCGCCGTTTGCGCCTTGGTCAGTTGCAGCACGGCGGCCGCGATCGGGTGCCGCTCTTGGTTATAGGTGTCCAGCAGTGCGTCGGATACGCTGCCGTTGAGCACGGCGGCCAGTTTCCAGCCCAAGTTCACCGCGTCCTGGATCCCGAGGTTCAGGCCCTGTCCACCGATCGGTGAATGGGTGTGTCCGGCATCGCCGGCCAGGAAGACCCGTCCGTGCCGGTAGTTGGTGACCTGACGGAATCCGTCGGAGAATCGTGACATCCATCGTGCTCGGCTCAGGCCGTAATCGGTGCCCAGGCCATCGCGCATGACCTCGCGTGGTTCGTCGAGGGTGACCGGTGCGGTGCGGTCGGCTGGCGGGGTGGCCCGCATCAGGCTCAGGCGGAACCATTCCGGTTCGGCCCGCGAAATCTGGTAGGTGCCGATGCGTTCGTTGCGCCCGAAGACTCCGTTACCGTCGGGCGGCGAATCGAGCTGCACGTCACCGACCACCCACCAGGAGACCGGTCCATCGCCTGGGAACGGGATCTGACAGATCCGGCGTACGGCGCTGTGGCCGCCGTCGGCACCGACGAGGTAGTCCGCGCGGATCGCGCTCGGCCCGGACGGCCCTTCCATGAGCACCTCGACTCCGTGATCGTCCTGACGCAGGTCCACCACGGTGGTGGACCATTCGAATCGAGCGCCGAGTTCCACGGCGCGGGCGGTGAGGATCCGTTCGGTCTGGTGTTGCGGAAGGATCATCGCCGAGGGCCAGTCGGGGTCGAGATCCTGTGGGGCCATGGGGATTCCGGAGAACAGTACGCCCGGCAGGATCTTGCCGCGGCTATGGAATTCCTCGGCCAGCCCGCGCTGGGTGAGTATCTCGACGCTGCGAGCATTGATGCCGGGTGCGCGCGTCTCGCCGACGGTTCCGGACGCGCGCCGCTCCACCACGACCACGTCCACGCCGCCCAGGCGCAGCTCAGCGGCCAGCATGAGGCCGGTCGGTCCAGCGCCGGCGATGACAACTTGGGCTTCGGATGCTGAAGATCTAAAGTTCATAGGATCCTATCTAACATTAGATAGGATCCTATGCAAAGGAAGTTATGACCCCTCTCACCACACCCAGCCTCGCTCAACTGATCAACCGCGCCGCCCGTGCACTCGCACGCGATGCGGACTTCGCGCTCACACCCCTCGGCCTTCGGTATGCGCAAGTGCCCGTGCTCGCGCTGCTACACGAAGGTATGGAACTGACCCAGAAAGAACTCGCCGAAGCCACCGGTATCGAACAGCCCTCCATGGCCCAGTTGCTCACCCGCATGGATCGTGACGGGCTGGTCCGCCGCAAGCCCAACCCTCGCGATGCGCGCAGTCAGACGATCGCGCTGGCCCCCGGAACCGGTGCGCGACTGAACGACGCACGCGACCGTCTGGCCGCCCTCAACAGCCGCGCCGTCGCGGGATTCACCGCCGAAGAAATCAACACCTTGACACATCTCCTGACCCGACTCGGCGACAATCTCGATCGGAGGAAAGACGCCATCACCAACCCGTAAGACATTCGGCGCGGGTGAGCCCGCTTCCATCCACTGGCCTACAGAGAATCCGAACTGTTGGATATCGCCGTAGCCAGCGTGCGCGCTGACGGCGACATCGAAGCGTTCCCGTCTGGGCTCACAGTGCGTTCGTCGAAACTTCTTTCCCGTCGCCCCTCGTTGGCGTTCCCGAAACGGAGTCGAGCAGTTGCGTGAGCACCTGGCGGTCGTCCGCAGCCAGACGGTCGGTATAGGGCGCGAGGGCCGCGTGGATCTCCTCCTGCACCCGTAGCGCGAGTTCGCTGCCCATCGGAGTGATGAACACGTCGACCACCCGGCGATCCTGCGGCGACTTGCCTCGTGCCACGAGGCCTCGGCGCTCTGCTCGTTCGACGAGGCCGGACATCGTGGACTTGTCCAGCCCCAGGAACGCCGCCAGATCGGTCATGCGCGGTCGGCGGTCGCGCAGCAGGCCGAGCAGCCGCAGTTGGGTGAGGGACAGATCGTGCTCCGAACCGATGCGGGTGAGCACGGCCATCACCCGGAATGACGTCCGGACGAGAGCGTCCTCGAGCGCGTCGTCAGATCCCATGCCGGGATCCTACTTGACATGGTTTGTATTACCAACCAAACTCAATTTAGTTTGTAATACCAATCAAATACGAGGAGTTGCCATGCACGCCGCCGTTGTCACCAGCTTCGACGCTCCGCCGCAGTACAGCGAGTACCCCGCCCCGGTCGCCCAGCGAGAGAACGAGATGGTCGTGGACGTTCTCGCGGCAGGTCTGCACCAACTGGTCAGGGCTCGGGCGAACGGCACGCACTACAGCAGCACCGGCACGTTCCCGTTCGTTCCCGGCGTCGACGCCGTCGTACGCGACCAGCACGGAAATCTCAGGTACGCGGCGCTGGACGACAGCGAGCTGGGCACGCTCGCCGAGCAGACGGTGATAGACCCCCGCCGCAGCGTGCTACTGCCGGACGACGCCGACCCGGTGCGCATCGCCGCCGCGATGAACCCGGCAATGTCGTCCTGGGTCGCACTGCGCCGCCGTATCGCATTCCGGGAGGGTCAACGCGTCCTGGTCCTCGGTGCCACCGGCAGCGCCGGCCGGATGGCGGTGCAGATCGCCAAACGGTTCGGTGCCGCATACGTGATCGCCGTCGGACGCAACGCTTCCCAGCTCGCCGCGCTGCACGACCTCGGCGCGGACGAAACGGCGACCTTCGAGCGGGCCGACCGCGCCGCCGACGTCGACATCGTCATCGACTACGTGTGGGGAGAACCGTCCGCCCGAGCGATGACCGCGATGATCACCGCCCGCCGCGACCGCAGCGCTCCGCTGGACTGGATCCAGATCGGATCCGTCGCCGGTCAGACGATTCCCGTCGACTCCTCGCTGCTGCGCGCGTCCCGGCTGCAGATCTGCGGCAGCGGAATCGGCTCGGTACCGGCACGCGACTTCCTGGCGGAGCTGCCCGAACTCGCCGTCGCGGTGCACACCGACCCGATCGACGTGCGGGCCCGTCCCGTGCCCCTCGCCCAGGTCGGCGAGACGTGGAACGCGCAAACCGACGACCGCATCGTCTACGTCCCGTAGCGCACCAGCCCGCCAGTCAGCGCCAGCCGCTTGGGTGCGCTGTAGGCGGCATTACGTCGCGTCACTCGCGCCGGGGTTGGTGGCGATAGTTCCCACGTGTTCACCGCCTGGGTTCCGGCTGTTTCGCCGGGTGGGGTGACTGCGAGGGTTAGAGCCGGTGTTCGAGGGTGCTCAGGAAGCTTTCGGCAGCACCGTGGACCCGGTCCAGGTCGCCGGTGGCGAGAAGGTCGAGTAGCAGTCCGCGAATCGTCGCGATCACCAATGTTGCTGTGCGGGTTGCGGTCTCGGGGTCGGTGCCGGGTACTTGGGCCTCGTGCAGTGAGGTCATCCAATCGGTGACGACGTGGTCGAGGAAGTCCGCGAACTGCTGCGGGGCTTGCAGGGCTCGCCCGTAGACGGCGAAGAACAACCGGAACTCCGCCTGCCGCCGCGGGTCGGAGGTTCGGACCCAGACCGCGCGTGCTGCCGTCGCCAGGTCGGGATGCGCACCCGCCGCATCGCGGGTGGCGGCGAACATGCGCTGCCGTAACCGCTCGAGGACGATCTGGAGCATTTGCTCCTTGGTGCCGAAGTGGTGCACAAGCGTGGTCGGCGAGACCCCGACACCGGCGGCGACCGGCCGCCACGACAGCTCGCTGAGCCCGTGCTCGACCGTGTAATCGACCACCGCGTCGAGCAACTCGTCCCTGCGCTGATGGTCGACCGGACGCCCCGCCATCGCTTGCCTCCTCATGCACCGGGATTGACATTCCTAGAACGACTGTACTATCTATATTTATAGAACGACTGTACGAGAAATAGAGCGGTCAGGAGTCCCCATGTCACGAGTCGTCGTCTTCGATGAGACCGGCGCCCCCGAAGTCCTGCGCATCGTCGACGAACCGGTCGGCAACCCGGGCGCAGGCGAGGTGCGAATCAAGATCGAAGCCGTAGGTATCAATCGGCTCGACCAGATGATGCGCGCGGGTATGTCTCCGAGGCCGATCCGTTTGCCACACGCCCGCCTCGGTATCGAAGCGACCGGCACGATCGACGCCCTCGGCTCCGGAGTCGAAGGATGGGCCATCGGTGATGCGGTCATCGTCACGGCCGTGCCCGACATGGACTCCAACGGCACCTACGCCGAACACATCGTCCTCCCTGTCGACCGGATCGTCTCCCGGCCCGACGGGCTGGACGCCACCAGTGCGGCAGCGTTGTGGGTGGCGTACTCGACCGCCTACGGCGCGCTCGTCGAAAAGGCCGCGATGCGACCCGGCCACCATGTCCTGATCACCGCCGCCTCCAGCGCGGTCGGCCTGGCCGCCATCCAGATTGCCAATCAGATCGGCGCCATCCCCCTCGCCGTCACCCGCAGCGCTGCGAAAAAACGGGCCCTACTGGCAGCCGGCGCCGCTGCGGTCATCGTCACCGACCACGACGATGTCGTCGAGGCCACGCACCGATACACCAACGGCGCCGGCGCCGACATCGTCCTGGACTCCGTCATGGGTCCCGGCCTGGCCGACCTGGCCAACGCGGCCAAACGATTCAGTGGCGTCCTGATCACCGTCGGCTGGCTGGACCCCCGGCCCGCACCGTATCCCGCCAGCCCGATCACCATGATTCGGTACATGAGCTTCGAACACACCCTCGACCCGGTGGTCGTGCACCGCATCGCCGCATTCCTGACCGCAGGCATCCGCACCGGCGCACTGCGCCCCATCATCGATACCGTGTTCACCCTCGACGACATCGTCGCCGCCCACCTCTACCTGGAACAGGGACACCACACCGGCAAAATCGTCGCCACCATCTGACACCGACCCGGCCGGGTGCGCTCGCGTATTCCGCCCGCTCTCGGCAATAGCAGACGTTCGCGCCCGCGATCAGCCCGACGGTCAGCTCCCAGCGCTGGCCGCTTGGGTTGGCGGGCAGCGGCTCGTGAATGTCACCCCGCCGCAGCGTGAGCATGATAGGTCTCCCGATGCTCGACCCACGGACGCTCCCGCTCCTCCTCCGACATCGCCAACAACTCCCGCAACTTCACCCACGCCACCTCATCAACCGGCGTATACACCTGCATCCACGCATGCTGCATCGTCGGCAACGACATACTCGTCAAATACATCTCCAAATCACCCACAGCCAAATTACGGATCTGCTTCGTCCTACTCCCCGGCACAGCGACATCATTACGCGCCCACAACATCGCGAACTCCCCACTCCGCGAACACATCTCAGCGATAAAGTCCTCCCACTCCGGATCACCCAGATTCTTCACATACGCCCCACGCAGATACCCCACCATCCGCCGCAAATCCTCGGGATTGTGGTGATAGGTGTTGCAGCAGTCCGGCGTCAGAAAGATCCGCTTGACCAAATTTCGCTCGCCCGTAACGAACCCTGGGCAGAGAGCCGCATAGGGTTGGTTGTAGGCGAGCACGTCATAGCGCGCATGCAGCACCGCGCCAGGCAACGGCTCCAGATGATCCAGGATCACCTGAAGCTCCTCCGGCAACGCACTACCACCATGCGGCGAAGGCACAGTCGGCACATCAGCCAACCGATACACATGCGCACGCTCAGCCGTATCAAGCGCGAGCGTCCGCGACACCGCCTCCAAAACCTGAACGCTCACATTAATTTCTCGACCTTGCTCGAGCCAGGACAACCACGGAAAGATACATCGATGGGATGGAGAGTCACGGCTCCAGTAGGGAAGTCCGAATATGCAGGTCAGAGGTCATGCTTACCCGATTCCGTCACATGAGCCGCATCTGATCTCGTGCATAGAGGCATTGACGGCGCCTGTGCCCTCCAGTCGGAACGGCGAGCTGACCCGTCTCCTCGATGACCAGCACACCGTTTGGGGTCGCCCGAGCAAGCGTTGCACCACATACGCCCGCGCGTCGTCACGTACCACGTCGACATCCGAGCCGCGGTATCGGTAGGTTCTGTGGGCGATGCTGACGACAACGCACTCGTGGACTCGATCATCGGCTTGTTCAAGACCGAGGTCGTCAACCGGCACGGCCCGTTCAAGACCTTCGCAGAGGTCGAATTCGCGCTCATGGAATGGTGCGGCTGGTATAACAACGACCGTCTGCACTCGTGGCTGGACTACCTGACCCCGGCCGAATACGAAGCCGCGTACTACTCTCAACAACTACCACGCCGACCGGCACTGGTCTGACACCGAAGCCGGTCCCGAACTCGTGACAGTTCAGCGTGCTGTCATCGCTCGACTGAGTTGTGACTGGTTCAGTGCTACAGTTGCTGAAATCGATAGTCCTGCTGCAACTTTCGTTGTTCAGTGCTCGACCGGGCGAGTTCGTCGCACGCATGATACATGTGCGCTAGCCTGGTCGGGCCGCAGGCCACGATCACGTCCTCGGCGATCGAGGGTGATCCTCCGGATCGGCTGGGCGCGTGTGCGACATCGGGTTCGCGCGGTTTCGAGCTCTGAAGGGTATGTCTGTATGAATCGGAACTCGCGATTGTCGGGGGCAAAGGTTCTTCTGACCGGCGCCACGGGCGGCCTCGGCCAGGCGATCGCCGGATCACTGAAAGCGTATGGAGCCGAGCTGATTCTGACGGGTCGTCGCCTCGATGTGCTGGATCGTATGGCGTCCGAACTCGGCGCTCGACCTGTCGCCGCTGATCTCGGTTGTCCCGACGATGTGACGAAACTGTTGGAGGCAGTCGATCCGGTCGATGTGTTCATTGCAGGTGCTGGTCTGCCGGCAGGCGGGTCTGTGCTGGACTTCAGTGTTGCGGATCTGGACGACGCTATCGCTGTGAATCTGCGTTCACCGATCGTGATGGCGCGGGAAGTGGCCGGATCGATGCGGGTGAGGGGCGGGGGCCACATCGTTTTCATCGGATCTATCGGTGGCCGTGTCACATCCGGCGACACAGCGGTCTACAACGCGACGAAGTTCGGTCTGCGTGGGTTCGCCCTGGGTATGCGTGAAGATTTGCGCGGCAGCGGAGTCGGTGTATCCCTGGTCGAGCCGGGATTCGTGCGCGAGGCGGGGATGTTCGCGGACAGTGGTGTGCGATTGCCTCCGGGGTTCCGCACATCGTCCCCGCAGCAGGTCGCCGAAGCGGTGATCCGTGCAATCGAGGACGATATCGGCGAAACCGTGGTCGCGCCGTTCGAGCTGCGAATGGGTGTCGTTCTCGGAGGCCTTGCGCCAATGCTGAATTCCCGTGTTCAACGCATGCTCGGCATCAGGCTCGACCGAACAGAACCACGATGACAGCAGACACGGAAAGCGGGTGTCGATCGTGGACGAGCGAGCGACGTACCTATCGAGCCCCACGACGCCAGTCGATGAACTCGGCTGGTGCGGCCGCGATGTATTGCACAGATCGCCACGGAAAAGAGGCCGTGAGCTGTCACACGCGACGCCGCGCTTTCCGCTATCACCCAGCATCTTTCGCTATCCAGCAAGTGTGATGACCCCGGGCTCCGATCTCCGCGAACTCTCGTCCTTGCCGGAAGGAGTACTCAAGTAATGCGAAAACGTTTGTGGCGCTGGGGATCTACTCGCGCTCGATTGCAAACCCTTGTCGACCGCCTCGACGAGACATTGCCCGAAGACTGGACGGCCGAGGAGCTGTTCGCATCGGTCGAGCGCATCCGGGGCCGCAACATTGTGCGTTTGCCGCTGCCGTTAGAGGCGCCGGTGGGGTTGTGCGGGATGTGGCTGGCGTGCAGTGGTTATGACGTGTTCTTTCTGCGGAGTTCCTCTGACCCGCACGACATCTTCCATGAACTCGGCCATATGTTGCTCGATCATGGTCAGGATTCGCCGACGGAGGAGCTGGCGATGCTGTTGCCTGGTGTCGAGCTGGACCACAACATCGCTACGGTCCGGGCCTTCCGTGGAGCATCCAGCTACGACCCCCCGGAAGAGTACGAGGCCGAGCTGTTCGCAACGATGGTCAGGACTCGGGTTCGCGCAGGCGGGCCGCGCCGTGACAGATTTCTGAAAGTGTTCTGATGTGGCCGCAAACGTTGCCGACCCCTGTGGCTGTGGTGGCGATGGTGTTCATCGTCGCTCTCGCGATTATTCGAATAGTCCTGGTTCGTCGTGCGACGGAGGCTGACCACCTGATTAACATGATCGCGGGGATCACCGCGATCGGTGTCCTTTTGCGTGACCCTGCCATCGCCCGCCAGCTAGCTGGATTCATA
The DNA here is from genome assembly GCF_040654065.1 of Nocardia sp. NPDC050793. Classification (NCBI taxonomy): domain Bacteria; kingdom Bacillati; phylum Actinomycetota; class Actinomycetes; order Mycobacteriales; family Nocardiaceae; genus Nocardia; species Nocardia sp. NPDC050793. The sequence goes on along the minus strand of NZ_JBFAHG010000003.1, from coordinate 855,869 downwards.
CCCGGCAGACTGCCGACTCTGTTCGACGTATGGCACTGGACGACTGTGTTGACGTGGACGTGGGGATTGGGACTGTGGCTGCTGCGTGAACACGGCCCGGTTCGATACAAAACCCGATTCCGGGTTGCGATAGGGGTGGCGGCAGGCCTCGGTGTGGCATTCCTGTTGCTGAGCAGTCCTGCACGGGCACAAGGGGTTTCGATCGCGGAGTACGGGGGCTGGCGGTACGGCATCTACATCGGACTACTTTCGACACCGCCGGTATTCGTATCCAGCTACATGCTCCGAACCCTGCCCGTGCTGCGACGACGCGCGACGTCGCGGCGAGAAAAGAACGTAGTACGCATCCTGGTCGTTGTCGCTGTTCTCAGCGTGGTCCCGGTGAGCTCGCTGGTATTCCTCGCGGCGCTCGGCGCGTTGGGAGTCGGTACCGACTTCGCCCGTCAGATGTACAACTTCACGTCCGACGGGCTCGCGTCGGGTGAACCGCAGTTGCTTTTCGGCGCAGTTCTGGCCCTTGCGATAGTGCCATCTTGCGCCCGTGCAGTGGCGCGACTAAGGAAGTTGGGCCGGCTGTATCCACTGTGGCGGGAACTGACCGCCGCCGTACCGGAGGTCGTGTTGTCGCTGCGGTGGGCCGACCGGTGGGGTGCTTCTCCGGCGGAACGTGTGGAACGTCTGCATATCGAGATACGTGATGCTGCCGAGATCGTCGCCAGATACGTGCGGCCGCTGCCGGTAGCCGTCGATGAATTGATCGAGAGCACCGTCGACGAGGACGATCAGGAGCACGCGCGGCTCGTCACCGAGCTGGTCATGGCGGCTCAGCGACTGGCCGACAGCCGTAACGGCGAATCAGCCGGTGAACCGTCCGCGCAACCGGCCAATGTACCCGACGAGGACACGTTGCTTCGGTTATGGGCACCCACGAAATCGCTTCTCAGCGAAGCCGAACGCGCGCCTCGGGCAGCATCTCAGGGGCTCTCAGAGCTGTGACGTGTCGTCTCGAGCGGATTTGCGCGCAGCCTCGGTCGCATTCTGCAACGTCTGGAGCAGTTGATCGATCGCTGTTTTGGCGAATGTCAGCTGATAACCATCTGCGTGACTTCGGGCGTGCTTCAACTCGATACCGAGCCGGTCGAGCTCGGTGACGAGATCCGCTACAGATTTGTGCTCACGGTTGAGCGTCCTCAGTGCCTTGACTCCGCTCTCGACATCGTCCGGTCCTGCCGACGTGGAGTTATCGTTGGGGACGGGATCAAGCGTGCTGCCGTGGTTCAGGGCCGCGGTTGCACTGCCTGGAGGTAATCCCAAAGCCTCGAGCGCCCGGTTGTACTTCGCCTCGGTGGTAGCGCTGACCGCGTGAACCTGCCCGGCCTCGATGCGGGACTGGACATTCCGAGTCGGACCTCCGAGATCATGGATGCGCTGATGCGTTATCAACTCGTCGGGGAGGTTCCTGTGGCGGAACGCTTTCATCAGCCGTCCGAATCGCTGCCCAGCCGACTCGGACCGACCGAGCTCATCGGTGCGTCCCAAACTGAGCGGCCCATCCATAGCTTGCATCGTAACGCCCGAGTGGGCAGGCATGGTCTTCATGCACATATCCGACCTGCGCTGATTGTCACTGGACAAGAACGGAGGCAGACCCTTCCTCCTCCAGCGCTGTCGCGGCTGAATGATCACGCTCGCAGCCGTCGATGAGACAACCAGTATGGATGCACATGGATGCACATGGATGCGTTGACATGCCCATCTGCGCGCCTTAGATTCAGGGCATGAGCGCAAGGTCGTATTCCGCAGCGAGATGGGCGCCGACACGTGGCGGGCTGATCGGTCGTCGCTACGAGCAGTCGGTGCAGCCGGTTGTTGATGATCGGCTGCACTCAGCGCGGGTGGGAGTGCAGGAGTCATCAATGAGCATCCTGGCCTGCAGAACGGCTCTTCTGGGCGGTGTACCGATCTGAAATGCATGGAGGGGGAAGATCGGTGCACCGCCCAGAAGAGCCGTCGAAAACGATCGGAACAGGCTCAGCGGCCGTACGCAGAGTGCTCGACCACCGGATCACTCTCCGCGATGTCGTTGCTGCTTATGGACTCGATGCCGTGGTCTCGCGGATCGCTTCGCTCCATGCTATTGGATGTCATCACGCCGCTCGGGTGATTGAGGCGGAACTGCACCAACTCACTGTCAGCAGCAAGAACCGTCGCTGAACTCGGGGCTGTTCAAAGCGTGCGCAAGTGGTCTCCGCTAGCCCGGAGGCGCCCCATGGCGGAGACTTGCAGCACCTCTCCTGCATATGTCGTGGAATAGGGTCGTTCATGAAGTCCTGTGTACCTATAGCGTTGGCCCGCAAGTTGTTTGAGTCGAAACGGCGGTTTCGGTGACACGCGCACGTGTGGCCGTGATCGGAGCGGGCCTGGCCGGCCTGGTGACGGCAAAAGTCTTGCGGGACGACGGGTTCGACGTCGTCGTGTTCGAAAAGGAACCTGCGGTTGGTGGCGTGTGGATCGAATCACGCACGTATCCGGGCTTGCGCACGAACAATTCCCGCGAGACGTACGCCTTCTCCGATCATCCCTACAGCCGTTCGGCTGACTTGTTCCCGACCGCAGCGCAGGTACGTGAATATCTGGGCTCCTACGTGCGTCGGTTCCGCCTGGAACCCCACCTGAGGTTGTCGGCTGAGGTTGTCGCATTATCCCGTCAAGGGCCGGTATTCGAGGTCGAAGTCCGCAGCGGAAGCGATTTCACCACGTGGCTTTTCGACTTCGTGGTCGTGTGCACCGGCGTCTTCTCCGAGCCGCACGTACCGGAGATCGAGGGCATGCAACGGTTCGTTGGCAGGCTGCTTCACTCCAGCCAGGCGACCGATCCAGCGCTGTTCACAGGGCAGCGGGTCGTTGTCGTGGGCGCAGGAAAGTCGGCACTGGACCTGGCGGCCTGGGCCGCCACGCACGCGAGCACTTGCACGCTCGTCTTCCGCAAGCCTCACTGGATGATTCCGCGCTACCTGCTCGGTCGGATTCCGTCCGACCGCTTGCTGACAACGCGTGCGAACGAGGCGTTGTTTCGCTACCACCGTCTCAACCGAATCGAGCAGTTCCTACACGGGGCAGGCAAGAGGTTGACGCAACTGATCTGGCAGGTGATGTCGCGGTTGATTCGCCTGCATTTGGGAATGCCAGCAGCGATGGTGCCCGACAAACCCTTGCCCACGGGAATCGAGAATATCGGCGTCGCGCCCGAGTTCTACCGGATGGCCCGCGCCGGCCGTGTGCTCACGCGACGAGACACCATCGCCACCTTCCCGGAAGGCAACGAACTGCTGCTAGCCGCCGGCGATCGGATCGATGCCGATGTGGTGATTTTCGCGACCGGGTGGCGGCAATCCCTTCCGTTTCTAGCTCCCGAACTGGAAGCAGCCGTTCTGCGCGACGGCCACCTCCAGCTCTACCGTCGTATCCTCCCGCCGACCGAGCATCGGCTCGGCTTGATCGGCTATGCATCATCACCCGCTTGCCAGCTCACCTCCGAAATTTCCGCCCACTGGCTGTCGCAGAGCTTCCGCGGCGAGCTCGCACTTCCGACCGTCGACGAGATGCACGCCGAGATTCTCCGTGTCCGAGCCTGGTTGCCCGATGTCCTGCCCGCGAGTCCGCAGGGATATCTGTTGGGCCCTTTCCTGGCGCACCACATCGATGAGCTCGTTGCCGATATGGGCTTGCGCATTCGGCGCACGCGCAACCTCATGACCGAGTATCTGACCCCGTTGCTTCCGGCCCGATACTCCGGCGTCACCGAGGAGCGCCGTCGGCGGACGCGCTCACGAAGCTCAACGCCCTGGGTTCCCCCAGAGTAGCGCGTTGGTGACTCGCTACTCGATCTCGGCGACGCTGATTACCAACTCGCCGTGCTGCGCCGATGGCGGCAAGGCGACTACGCCAACGACCATGAGGCGGACGTGAGCCAACAACAAGCCCCGAAATCCTCCAGCATTTCCCCGCGGTGGCCCCGGTTGCAGCGCGACACACGAACTCACCCCGCCATAGCGTGAAACCTCTCCCGGTGCTCGACCCACGGACCCTGACGCTCTTCCTCACTCATCGCCAACAACTCACGCAACTTCCCCCACGCCACCTCATCAACCGGCGTATACACCTGCATCCACGCATGCGGCACCGACGGCAACGACATACTCGTCAAGAACATCTCCAACTCCCCCACCGCCAAATTCCGCACCACCTTCGTCCGATTCGCCGGCACCGCCACATCATTCAACGCCCACAACGACGCAAAACTCTCACTCTCCGAACACAACTCCGCGATGAACTCCTCCCAACTCGGATCACCGAGATTCTTGGCGTACGCGCCGCGCAGATACCCCACCATCCGGCGCAGATCATCCCAATTGCGGTGATAGGTATTGCAACACTCGGGAGTGAGGAACACTCGGCGAGCGACATTGCGTTCGCCGAGTAGAAATCCCGGGCACAGGGCCTCGTACGAGGAGTTATGCGCCAACACGTCATACCGCGCACTCAACACCACACCCGGCAACGGCTCCAAATGATCCAAAATCACCTGCAACTCCTCCGGCAACGCCGACCCCGAAGACACCGAAGGCACCGTCGGCACATCCGCCATCCGGTACAAATGCGCCTTCTCCGCCGCATCCAACGACAACGTCCGCGCCACCGCCTCCAAAACCTGAACGCTCACATTAATTTCTCGACCTTGCTCCAGCCACGTGTACCACGTGACGCCGACTCCGGACAGCTGCGCCACCTCCTCCCTGCGCAGTCCCGGGGTACGCCGACGCGGGCCGGGCGGCAGGCCGACATCCTCCGGCGAGATGCGGGCCCGCCGCGATTTCAGGAAGGCGCCCAACTCGTTTCGCCGGGCCTTGCGCAGGGCGCGAGCATCCACCGCATCGGTCATACGGTGATCCTCACCGATCGCGCCCGGCTTATCCAGGTGGTGCCAGTACTAGTTTTGTCGGGCTCCTGTTACCGGTGTCGGCGATCGCGCAAGCTCGATCCCATGACCCAGACCTTGCCGACACGGGCAGCCGACACGGCCGTCCCGGCCCGCGGCGCGTGGCGCGCCGCGGCCGTTCTCGCCATCATCCTCACCGGTCAATTCATGGCCGTGCTCGACGCTTCCATCGTCAATGTCGCCATCCCGTCGATCCGTTCGGGGCTGGGCACCAGCGGGTCCGCACTCCAGCTGATCGTCGCCGGTTACGTGATCGCCTACGCGGTGCTGCTGGTCACCGGCGCTCGCCTCGGCGACCGTTTCACCCAGCGGCGCGCCTTCATCGCGGGCCTCGCGCTGTTCACCGTCGCCTCGCTCGTCTGCGGGCTGGCTTGGAACGCGGTGTCGCTCATCGTGTTCCGCTTCGTCCAAGGCGCGGGCGCGGCGGCGATGATTCCGCAGGTGATGACCGTCATTCAGCGGGACTTCAGCGGACAGGCCAGGGCAAAGGCGCTGAGCGTGTACTCCGCCATCATCTCCGGCGGCGTGGTCGTCGGTCAGGTGCTGGGCGGACTGATCGTGGACGCCGATCTCTTCGGCAGCGGCTGGCGGGGCGTGTTCCTGGTGAACGTGCCGGTCGGCGCCGTGCTGCTGGTACTCGCGCCGCGTGTGCTGCCCGCCGACGGACCGCGTTTCGATCGGAAGCTCGATCTGGCCGGGCTCATCGTGCTCACCGTGTCGGTTCTGCTGCTGGTGGTACCGCTGGTGCTCGGCGCCGAGCAGGACTGGCCCGCGTGGACGTGGATTACCTTGGGCGCCAGCGCGTTCGGCTTCATGGCGTTCGCGTTGGTCGAACGCCGGGTTGCCCGTCGCGGCGGGGCGCCCCTGTTCGCGCGGGAGGCGCTGCGCGCACCGGGCCTGCTGCTCACCGCGGCGACACTGCTGGTGGTGATGGCTACCTTCGGCGGCTGGATGTTCGTCATGGCGATCCACCTGCAGAACACACTCGGCTACTCCGCGCTGCACGCGGGACTGGTGTTCGTGCCGATGGGGGCCACCTTCGCCGTAGCGAGCCTGAACTGGCAGCGCGTCCCCGATCGATTCCACCGCGCGATGATTCCGCTCGCCCTCGTCCTCGGCGCCGTGACCATGACGGTGCTCGCGGCGATGCTGCGCGGCGGCGCCGAGCCGGGCCCGTTCGCCCTCATCGTCTTCGGACTGATGGGGCTGGGGTTCGGCCTAGCCTTCACACCGCTGATGACTCGCACGCTGGCGGCCGTTCCGCGCGCGGTGGCCGCCGATGCCAGCGGCATTCTCGTCACGCACGTCCAGCTGGGTATCGTCGTCGGCATCGCCTCCTTCGGAACCGTGTTCCTGAGCCTCGCGGGCGCGTCCACGCTGTCCGCGGCGCGGGCGCTCGGCGTGACCGGCATGGCGGAAGGAGCGACGGTGCTGCTCGCGGCCGCGTTCGCGTCCCGCGCGGCACGGTGAGGCCGAGAGTCTGTCCGGCCCGGCGGCGTCTGCGCGAAACCGGGGCCGGGGCGGGCTCGTTGGCCGTATCTTTGCCGTAAGCGGTGCAGATCGGAGTGGACATGGCAGCAGGGCAGCTCTCGGCCGACTACGTGATCGTCGGATCGGGGTCGGCGGGCGCGGTGATCGCCAACCGGCTCAGCGAGGATTCCGGAACCCAGGTGGTGGTGCTGGAGGCGGGCCCGCCGGACAAGGACAAGTTCGCCCATATACCGGCGGCCTTCGCGAAACTGTTTCGCTCCGAACTGGATTGGGACTACCTCACCGAGCGGCAGCCGGAGCTCGACAACCGCCAGGTGTACTGGCCGCGCGGTCGCACGTATGGCGGGTCGTCCTCGATGAACGCCATGATGTGGGTGCGCGGCTTCCGCGCCGACTACGACGAATGGGCGCTGCTGGCCGGTGAAGAGTGGGGATTCGCCGCCGCGGTCGAACAGTTCCGCCGAATCGAGAACGTCGAGGACGCGCAATACCCCGACGAGGGCACCGCAGGACCGCTGTACGTCTCGCACCAGCGCAGCCCGCGCGCGTCCACCGCGGCGTTTCTGACGGCGGCGCAGGAATCGGGCTTCGAAGTCGAGGCGCCGAACCGGCCGCAGCCCAACGGTTTCAGCCAGACCATGGTGACCCAGCACAGCGGCAGGCGGTGGAGCACCGCCGACGGGTACCTGCGCCCGGCGCTGCGGCGCGCCAACCTCACCGTGCACAGCGAAGCCCTCGCCACCCGGGTGCTGTTCGAGGGCAAACGCGCCATCGGCGTCGAGTACCGGCACAACGGCGAGACCCGCACCGTCACCGCTCGCCGCGAGGTGGTGCTGTGCGGCGGCGCGATCAACAGCCCGCAGCTGCTCATGCTCTCCGGCATCGGCGACGCCGACGAACTGGCCCGCCATGGCATCGCGGTAGTGGAGCACGCGCCGGATGTCGGGTCCAACCTGCAGGATCACCTGGTCGCGGGCATCGGCTATGGGGTGGCCGAAGATTCGCTGTTCGGCGCCGACAGGAAACCGCGCCAGCTGATCGACTATCTGCTGCGCCACCGCGGCATGCTCACCTCCAATATCGGCGAGGCATACGGCTTCGTCCGATCCAAGCCCGAGCTGGAGCTGCCGGATCTGGAGCTGGTCTACGCGCCCGCCCCGTTCTACTACGAGGGCCTGGTCGATCCGACCGAGCATGGCATCATTCTGGCGGCGGTGCTGCTGCGCCCGCACAGCCGCGGACGGATCGCACTCGGGTCGGCCGATCCCACGACCAAGCCGGTCATCGATCCCCGCTACCTGTCCGACTCCGCGGGCGCCGATCGCGCCGCCCTGCTCGCCGGCCTGCGCACCTGCGCGAAGATCGCCGACGCCCCCGCGATGAAGGCGGTGCTCGGCAGCCTGATCTATCCACCGCAGGCGCCGGACGAGCTGGAGGCCACCCTCGAACTGGCGATCAACGGCTACGCGCACACCCTGTATCACCCGGTCGGCACCTGCCGGATGGGCACCGACCCGGCCAGTGTGGTGACGCCGCGACTGGAGGTCCGTGGTGTGCAAGGACTTCGGGTGGCCGACGCGTCGGTGATGCCGTTGCTCATTCGCGGACACACGCACGCGCCGAGCGTGTTCGTCGGCGAGCAGGCCGCCAAGTTCCTGCGGGAGTCCTGACCTGACGCCACTCGCCCGCCGAGGCCGGGTTCCGCGGACTCGGCGGCCGAGCTAGAAGACCGGGACGCGATCGAAGCCGAGCGGCGGCGTGGGGGTCGGGCCGGTGCCGAGCACGGGCTTGAAGTCGGGCAGCGCGGTCAGCACATCGATGTTGCGGGCCGCGTAGCAGCGCACCTGCGGCAGCGCGCGGGACACCTCGGCCCGCTCCACCGGTTCGTCGTCGACGAACGCGATGGTGTCCAGGCTCAGGCCCAGGGTTCGGGCGATTCGCACGATGCTGGCCGATTTGCGGCCCCAGCCGATCTCGAGCGCCGAGAACATCTCGTAGAGGCCGTGCCGATACAACAGCTCCAGCGTGAGGTTGCGGTCGCTGCGGCTCGCCACGGCGTGCCAGATGCCGCGGTCGGTCAGCGTCCGCAACGTGCGCAGGGACGCGGGCCGCGGTGCGCCGCTCGTCGCGTCGCACACGACACCGTCCCACAAGGTGTTGTCCAGTTCCCAGACAAGACATCTCAGAGCCGGTCTCATCGACTGCCCCTATCGGTTCGTCATCGCTGCCTTCTCTGCCGCGGCGCGCCCGGCAGACGGGGGTACTGCAACCATCCGGGGCACGACACGTGCCGGGCAAGCCCCAGGTTCCTGGGTGGCCGGTCCGGCCCGGGTGATACTACCGCCAGCCCGCCGAAGCGCCACTCGATCCGAGGAGGCAAACCGTCAGCACTCGCTGCCCGCGAACGACCTTGTCGCCCTGGGACGGTCGGCGCGACGGGTACCCTCCAATTGCTCGACCAAGCGCTCGTTCGGCGTGGAGTGCAGTTGCGCGGGCCGCGCCGGAATTCCGCACGCTACAACTCTCGAGCGGACGACCTTTGCCGGCGGCGGGCGCGAGAGTGCATGTGAGCCCGCGCATCGCGCCCCCGCCGCAGACCCAGCGACCGGCGAGTAATTCCGTCGGCGCGGGCGGTGCACACCCCGGATCCTCGCGTGGCAGGGACCATTCGACACGCGTGCGTCGCATCCCCACGCGGCCATGCACCGCACTTCCCGACGGGTGCAACCGCCTGTCTCGGGCTCGCGGGCGGGCGGGTAGGTCGATCGCCGCGCACAACACCCCAAGAGGAAGTCGACACCCTCAGCGTCCCAGCCGATTTCGGCGCGAGTTCGATTGCCGATACTCCATTTGTTGCCCGAAAGACGCGCCCCGGACCCATTGCCCAGATAGCTGAACAATTGACCAGGAAAAGACTCGAACCGCATTTCCCAGGAACGTCGAGGCCTCGTGACCTGTGAGCGCTCACAAGGGTCCGATTTCGGTGCCGTCGCGATCTCACAGAAACCGACGAATCGTTCCGCGCCATTGATCATGCGGTTAACGTGAATGCGCCACACAGCAATTTCCCGGGGCGGAAGGAGTCGCCGATGACCGTCGACAGTGGAGCCAGACCGAGCTTGACTCTGTCCGGCCGACCGATGTCTTCGCCGTTGCAGGATGTCCGGAGCCTATCGCGCCAGATGGTCGGACATTTCGTCGAGAACGTAGTCCCCTGCGGCACGCTACCGGGCGACGCGATCAGTGGCGACGTCACCACCATCACCCGGGTCTGCCTGGAGTTCGCCGTCAGCATGCTCGACGGGCAGGATATTCCCGCCAAATTGCAGCGGCTCCAGGACGCCGCGGCGGGCTGGGCGCGCGAGGGGGTGCCGATCGACACCATCCACCACTCCATCCACGAGGGCTTCAAGATCGGCCTGGATCTGGTGGTCTCCAACGCCTCGACCAAGGACTACGGCAACCTCGTCGACGGCGCGAAGATGGTCGTGGAAATGCTCGACCAGATCACCTCGGCGATCTCGGTGGCCTACGTGCGCGAGTTGCGCGCGGTGGTCAGCGAGCATCACACCGCCGTGCACACGCTCACCTCCGCGCTGCTCGGTGGACACAGCACCTCCACCATGGCGCGCGAGTGCGGCATCGCCATCGCCGCCTCGTACGCGGTCATCGCGGTCGCGATCCCGCAGCATCGCGACGAACGCAATCCGGCCGTGGACGGGCAAGTGGTAGCCAGGCGCAAGCTGCGCCGCGCGCAGGCCGAACTGGCCACCCGGTGCGGCAGCAGCGCGCTGTCGTTGCTCAGCGTGGACGGCGGAACCATCCTCATCCCGTCCGTCGCGTTCGGCAAAGAGCAGTTGGACGCGCTGATCACCGAGCTGTCCAGGGCCGCGCAGGTCGGCATCACCGCCACCCTGGTCGAGGCGACGCCGGAGCAGATACCCAACGCCGCCGACCAAGCGCACGAACTGCTCGACATGGTGCAGCGACTGCAAGCGGTGGCCGGTCTCTACCGCTTCGACGAGCTGGCGCTGGAATATCAGCTGACCCGCCCCGGCCCCGGCCGGGAATACCTCGGCTCACTGCTGGACTCGCTCGACGAACACCCGGAGCTGCTGGAGACGCTGCAACGGCACATCGCCAACAACCTCAACCGCCAGCGCACCGCCCGCGTGCTACACGTGCACACGAACACCGTCGACTACCGGCTCAAGAGGATCGGTCAGCTCACCGGTTTCGATCCGTCGCAGCCCTCCGGGCTCTGGTATCTGCGTTCGGCGCTGGTGGCGCGCACCTACCGCACTCCATGACCCGCGGGTTTGCCCTGCGATAACGTCCGAGGCGTGCACACTGTCTCCATGCCGGGTGTGCACGAACTCGTCGCAGGCGGCGACGACAAACAGGGTGTGCTGGATCGGGCATTCGCTGTGCTCGATGTCTTGAGCCGGTCCGACGACGGACTCGGGCTGAGCGAACTCGCCCGAAACGCCGGACTGGCCAAGACCACCACCCACCGCATCGCCGAACAACTCGTCTCGGTCGGGGCCATTCAGCAGATCGATCAGCGGTATTTCATCGGCCCGCTCGCCGCTCAGCTCGGGCGCCGCTGGCAACCCGATCCGCTGCTGAGCCAAGCCGCCGCCGATCCCGTGCGCGCGCTGGTCGGTCCGGCGGACGCGGCCGCCGTCTACTCGCTGCACGGGGGCAAAGGCCGGTTGGTGACCGCGGCCGCCCGTGGCGCTCACTGCTGGATATTGCCGCCGGACCTGACGGAGACCTTCACGCCGCTCACCGCGGCCTGGCACGTTTTGCGCGTCGCGGGCGGCAAACCCGTCGCACCGGCCATGCGATCGCACCGGCTGCCGATGTCCCTGCACGACCGCGGATTCGCCACCTCGGTCCACCAAGAGGGCGTCCCCGAATTGAGTTGCGTTGCGGCGCCGCTGCCGAGCGACGGTACGCGTCGCCCGGCGGTCGTCGCCGTGCTGACCCTGACCCCCTGCCCGCCGCCGGGGCTCTCCGATCTCGTCTTGCACACGGCCGATCGAATCGTGCAGCGCCTGCGTTGAGTCCGCGGGCGCTCGACGGGCCTGGCGCGGGCGCGGCATCACGCGAGGCAGCCCGACGATTCCGCTGCCGACTCGCACGGCGAAATCAGTCCTCTCCGGCCGCACGGTCGGAATGCATCGATGCAGAATCGGACTGGTCGTCCGAGATTGCTTTGCAGCGAAACCCACTGCAGCATTGGGGTTCTCAGTGCGAGTCACACATTGCGGCGAATAACTGCCGTGACCGTCGTCGGTGTTGGTGATACCCCTGCACGCCGAAGGGAAAAGTGGGTACGGTGTGGTGTCCGTCGGATAGGACTCGACCTGCCTGATAGCGGTGGGAACAAAGCATTTTCGATTTCGGTGAGGGGTGGTTGCGGTGGCCGGTGGGCCGGTGGTCGAAATGCAATTCGGAGGTGTGGATGTGCTCGTGGAGACGGTGAAGGTGCCCGGCGCCGAGCCGACGAGCACCGGTACCGGGTCCGGGCGGGTGATCGATGCGCTCGAACGCGCGCGGGACGTGATCACCGCTGCGGCGACGTCCACCGCGAACACGGTGCGAGAGCTGGGCGAGAAGACCCGGCCCGATCGTGTGGAGGTCGAGTTCGGGCTCGGGTTCTCGATGAAGGGCAACGTCATCGTCGCCAGCGGCTCGGCCGATGCCACCCTGAAGGTCAAACTCGTCTACGACGCTCACACCGACGACACCGATCGACCGTGATCACCCCGGACGCCGCCGCGGAACCACTCGCTGCGCGCGTGCCGGGGTTTCTGGGGCGCGTCCTCTACGCCGGTAATGCGCCCGCGGGGACCTGTTTCCAGGCCGCGCCCGGGGTATTGGTGACCGCAGCGCATGTGCTGCACGAGGTCGGCGCCGGCTACCAGGACGCGGTGGTGCGGGTGGACGATCTGTCGGGTGCGCTGCCTGCGTTCGAGGCAACCGTGGCCAGGGTGGATGATCTGCACGATCTGGCCGTGCTCACCTCGACCACCGCGCTGGCGGAGTCGGTGAAGGGATGGGCCGCCACGGACCTCATTCCACTGGATACACCGGCGGTGGTGGCCGGGGTATCGGAGGTCCCCGACCCCACCTACAGCTATCGATTCATGGTCGCTTCCGGGCAGTGGGCCGGTGGCACCATGCGCGATGATCAGGTCCCCCTCGGTCGCTTCGAATCCCGGGCGGTGATCAAGGGCATGAGCGGCGGGCCGGTGCGCCGCAAGTCCGACGATTACGTGATCGGGGTTGTCTCCCAGCGCTACAACACCGCCGATGGCTGGCTGCGTGACAGTGTGTTCATCGCGCGGGTGGAGGATCTGCGGCCGCTGTTGGAAGGGATCGTGCGGATCGAGGTGACCGGACCGCCACCGCAGACCGCCGCGGTCGACGTCATCTTGACCGTCAGCGATACCAAGGTCCGCCTGCACGGCACCGGAATCGACGTCACCGCAACGCATTCCGGGCTCCGCCCCGGATTGGCCGGCGCGCTCACCGATGTCCATCGCGAACGCGCCCGCCGTGCGAAAACCACCGTCGCGCGTACTCACGTCGACGAGCTGATCCCGGAAACCGGTGTGCGGACCGTGTCGCTGCGTCGCGCGGGAGCCCTGGCGGCGGAATCATTTCTGCCGCCACCGATTTCCCAAGCACTCGCCGAACTTCTCATCAGGGCGTCGGCGGCGTTCGTGCCGGTGCGGATCGGAGTCGAACCGGGTCCATTCGCCATGGCGCCATGGGAAGCGCTCCCAGATCCGGTGACATCGAAGCCATTGGCGCTGCACCCACTGATCACCCTGTATCGCCGGACGCCAGCGGCACCGGTGCGGGCAATCGCGGGACCGTTGCGGATCCTGGTGGCGATCGCCGCCCCCACCGAGGGCGGCGGAACGGTCCTGGACCACGAGCGTGAACTGCGTAATGTACTGGCAGCGGTGAAGGGCGCCCGCCAAGGCGACGCAGAAGTCCGCATCGTCGAATTCGCTACCACCACCGCCATCCGCGCCGAGCTCGCGCAGTCACCGGCACATATCCTGCACCTGTCCGGGCACGGTAAGCCCGGGCATCTGATATTGGAAACCGACACCGGCGCCGCTCGGCCCGTGACAGCGAAAGAGCTACTGGCCGAGGCGATCCCGCCAGGAAAAATGCCGCCGGTGATCAGTCTGGCCGCCTGCTACACCGATGTCGCCAGTGAGGCCGATGCTCCGTCTTTTGCGGCCGCCTTGCTGACGCAAGGGGTAAGCGTGGTGATCGGCACCGAAACCTCGGTCACCGACCGGTACGCGACCGCCTTGTTCGCTCGTGTCTACCAGGATCTGGCCAACCATCCCGTTCCGGATGCGGTCGCCGCGGTCGCCGAAGCCCGCCGCGTCGTCCACCAGCAATGGTCGAACTCCCCTGTCCTCCGCGAGAATCTACTCGCCGGGCTGGACGAGTGGAGTGTGGTGACCGTCCTGGCCGCCACCCCTGCGGTCGACGTGTACGACCCGCACGCCCCGGCCCTCGCCGACGGCAAATCCTCCGCTTCGAGGCCCTCGGCGGCACCGGTGATGGTGTCGGGGCTGGTGGAGCGCGAGACGGGCGATTTCGTCGGGCGACGTCACGAATTGCGCTCCCTGCCAGCCCTTTTGGCGGGAAACCAGTACTCCGGAGTCGTGTTGCACGGGCTCGGCGGTATCGGGAAGACCACCCTCGCCACCCAACTCGTCCACCGCCAACGCTGGACACGACTCGTCGTCGTCGCAATCGGTGAACTCAACACCGACTCCATCCTCTCGGCTGTCGCCGGTCGCATCCGCCGCTATTACGCCATGGAGACCGAAACCCCACCGGATCGGCGCGTCTCCCAAGCACTGCAATACCTCACCCGAGTCGACCAGCCGTGGCCGGACCGATGGCAGGCACTGCGCGAGTATGTCTTCGACCAACTCCCCGTGCTGGTGGTGCTCGACAATTTCGAGGACAACCTCACCGACACCAACAGCCTTGTCGACGACTCGCTGGCGGAGCTACTGGCGGCGTGGGTGAACAACCCAGGCCGCAGCCGACTGTTGGTGACCTGCCGGTATCCGTTCACCCTCCCCCAGAATGCACAGCGGCGGTTGCTGGTTCACGCGGTAGGGCCGATGTCGCAGGCGGAGACGTTCAAGCTGATCTGGGCGCTACCGGCATTGGATCGTCTCGACGACTCCGAACTCGACCATGTCTGGCGGTTGGTCGGCGGGCATCCCCGCAGCCTGGAATACCTCGACGCTCTCCTGAGCAACCGAGTCGGCCGCTACCGCGATATCACCGCCCGACTCGAGAAAGCGCTCGCCGCCGACCCCACCACCCGTCCCGCCCTCACCACCGGTACCACTCTCGATGCGGCAGTGGCCACCGCGATCACCCTTGTCGCCGACGACATCCTGCTCACCGAACTCCTCGACCAACTCACCCCCGCCGCCCAGCAACTACTGATCGGCGCCTCGGTCTATCGCGAACCCATCGACCACCCGGGCCTGCTCTATCAAATCGGCACCGACGACCTCGACGCAGCATGGACACCCGACCGGCAGCAGGCGCGACAGACCATCACCACCATTCTGACCGGCCACGGCATCGACCCCACCGCTGAGGGATTCAGCCTCGATGAGCTTCCACTCGACATCCTCACCGAGATCACACCGGCGCTCACCGAATACCACGCTGACCCTCGCCCACCGGTGTCCACCGACCTCGACCTGCCCGCTCTCACACACCAGCTGTCGTCGCTGAGCCTGATCAGCATCGACACCGACCGGGGTTCGGTGTTCGTACACCGCTCTACAGCGACGGCCCTCCACGACATCCTCCGCCACCGCCACCGCGGCAGGGAGTACGCGACCGCGCACCAGCGTGCCGCCCGATATTGGAGATGGCGAGTCAGGGTCTGGCCCCAGAACCGCGACGCCGACCTACACGACCGGCTCGAAGCCCGCCACCACCACATCCAAGCCGACGACATCCCCGCCGCGATCGACATCACCGAGGCAATCTGCAAACGCCTGCACACCATTGGCGCCTGGGACCACGAAATCACTCTTGTTCACCACACCCTGACCCAACTTCCGCCAGACTCCCCCGACCGCTCCAACTGGTACCACCAACTGGGCATCCTCGCCCAGTCGAGGGGTGACTATGCCGAGGCCGAACACCGCTACCGACAAGCCCTCACCATCCGTGAGGAACTCGCCGACCGCCACGGGATGGCTGCCAGCTACCACCAGCTAGGTATCCTTGCCCACTTGCGCGCTGACTACGCCGAGGCTGAACCCCGCTACCGACAATCCCTCACCATCGAGGAGGAACTCGGCGACCGCGCGGGCATGGCCAGCAGCTACGGGCAGCTGGGTATCCTCGCCAAGGACCGCGGTAACTACGCCGAAGCCGAACACCGCTACCGACAAGCCCTCACCATCCACGAAGAACTAGGCGACCGCTCCAACGCGGCCGCCAGCTACCACAACCTGGGTGTCCTGGCCCAGTTGCGCGGTGAGTACACCGAAGCCGAACACCGCTACCAACAAGCCCTCACCATCCACGAAGAACTCGGCGAACGCCACAGCATGGCCATCAGCTACTACCAGCTGGGGGTCCTGGCCCAGTTGCGCGGTGAGTACGCCGAAGCCGAACACCGCCACCAACAAGCCCTCACCATCCACGAAGAACTCGGCGACCGCGCCGGCACGGCCATCAGCTACCACCAGCTGGGGGTCCTCGCCCAGGACCAAGGTGACTACGCCGAGGCCGAACACCGCTACCGACAAGCCCTCACCATCCACGAAGAACTCGGCGACCGCGCCGGCACGGCCAGCAGCTACGGGCAGCTGGGTACCCTCGCGCAACTGCGGGGTGACTACACCGAGGCCGAACACCGCTATCGACAAGCCCTCACCATTCGTGAGGAACTCGGCGACCGCGCGGGCATTGCCATCAGCTACGGAAGCCTGGGTACCCTCGCCCAGGCCAGGGGTGACTATGCCGAGGCCGAACACCGCTATCGACAAGCCCTCACCATCTGCAAGGAATTCGGCAACCGCGCGGGCATGGCCACCAGCTACCACAATCTGGGTGTGCTCGCCCAGTTGGGGGGTGACTACACCGAAGCCGAACACCGCTACCAGCAATCCCTCACCATCGATGAGGAACTCGGCAACCGCGTCGGCATCGCCACCACGTACTCGGCTCTGGGGGATCTGGCGCTAGAACGCGACCAGCTCACCGCCGCGGTCCGCCTGCATATCCAAGCCTTGGCGCTTCGCACACAAATCGATGTACAGACAGCGGCAAACAACCTGTACGCACTACGGCGGCTGAGGGATCAGGCGGGGCGGGAAAGCTTCCTTGCCAACGTGTCCGAGTTGCTGTCCGCCGAGGAATCCGAACAACTGGACACATGGCTGGACTCACTCATCGATGAGTAGGCCGAGGCCCGGGCAGACAGATGGTTTGTGACCAGATAGCCCGGTGTGCCGGTCACTTCTCGCTCGGGCGTCGGCGATTTGCTCGCCAACTCCGCGAATCGACCGGCCATTTCGCGCAGCGCTTCGGAGACCTGGTCCACAGCGCCCTCCCCCGACAGCTCGAATCCGATACGCCGCCAACCTAACCGGGGCCCGAGGCACGTCGAGGTCGGCGGACCGCCCCGGATTGTGATATGTCCCGCATGCCAGTCGGCGGCGCATTGCCGCAAGGCGCTACCGCGAATCGGTATAGCGCTCAACGACTTCAACGTCCACCATCTCACTGAGTGGGACATTCCCAGCGGGACAATGTGAAACACATGCGCGTCTGTTTCGTGCGCGATAACGTCCCCTGGTCATGAGACGTTCTGTTGCAGGTATCGCCCTCGGGATCACCATCACGGTCGCCGCGCCGCTGTCCGTCGCGCAGGCCGACACCGGCTCGTCCTCGTTGTCCGGTGGCACCGGCTCGTCGTCGCTTTCCGGTGGCGGCGGCCTGCCCCCGTATTCGCAGTGGATCACCGAGGTGCAAACCGTTGCCGCGCAGGCCAGGGACTACCTGGCCGGGCGGCTGCCCGGGGCGACGCGCCCGGCCATCGTCCTCGACATCGACAACACCTCGCTGGAAACCCAGTACAACCCGAGCCCCGTCACCCCCGCCATCGCCCCCATTCTGCAACTGGTCCGATGGGCCAAATCACAGGGCGCGGCAATCATTTTCGTCACCGGCCGCCCCGCACTGATGAACATCTACACCCAAACCAACCTCACCGCAGTCGATTACCCGGTGGATGGGCTCTACGGCAGCCCGCTCACCACACTGTCCGCGGGCTCGGCGGGACTCGAGGAATACAAGACCAACGCCCGCATCGACATCGAGAGCGACGGGTACACGATCGTCGCGAACATCGGGAACAGCCCTTCCGATCTCGCGGGCGGGCACGCCGAGAAGACCTTCAAACTGCCCGACTACAACGGCAAGCTCTCCTGACGGACAGGAGAACCGCGAAGTCCCTGGAATCGACCGAGCTCGGCGACGTGGTGGCCGCACCGTCCGCGTGCGGCCCCTCGCGTCGACGCCGCGCGCCGTGCGAGATCGGACGGTCCGAGCCAGACAGTCCGCCCCCGAGGCGGCGCACCGTGGCGCCACGGCGCGACGCGGCTGATCAGGTATGCGACGGCGGCAGTGTTATGCCCGGTCCCGCGGACGATCCCCGCAAGCGGTCGAGGCATTGCACCGCGGTGCGACGGCGACAGCACTTGCACCGCGGCCGCTACGACGCAGCATCCTTGGCAGACGAACCGACCGCTGGTGGCGCATTGTCACCGGGTGCTACTTTCTCGTTTCCGCCGACTGTGCGACAGCCCGCACCACTGCAAACCCCGGTTCCTCAGCGAACACAGGGCAACCGGGTGGACAATGGGCGCATGCGAACCGTGCTCATTCTCGGCGCCGGGTTCGGAGGGCTGGAGTTGGCCAGCCGTCTGTCGCGTTCGCTGGCCGGCGAGGTCCGGATCGTGCTGATCGATCGGAACGACTCGTTCACCTTCGGCTTCGCCAAGCTCGAGATCCTGTTCCGAGATGTTCCGCCGGAGCGCGTTCGTGTTCCGTACACGGACCTGGCTCATCCAGGAGTCGAGTTCCGTCGCGAGGAAGTGACCGCGATCGATCCGCGGACCCGGCGCGTCGTTACCGATCGGTCCGAATACGAACCGGACATTCTCGTCGTCGCGCTCGGGGCCGATTACGATCCCGCCGCGACCCCAGGATTCGTCGAAGACGGATACGAGTACTACTCGATCGAGGGCGCGTGCCGGTTGCGCGACCGGCTGGCGAACTTCGAGGGCGGCAACGTGCTCCTCGCGATCCTGAGAGTGCCGTTCAAGTGTCCGCCCGCGCCTTACGAAGGTGCGATGCTCCTGCACGAGAAGCTGGCCGGGCGCGGTGTCGACGCGCGCGTGCACATGATCAGTCCGATGGATTCACCGATCCCGGTTTCGGCGGACACTTCCGCCGCGCTCGTCGAGGCGCTGAACGACCGCGGCATCGAGTACTCACCGGGCCGACTGGTCCACGCCCTCGATCCGAGCCGCCACGTGGCGGTGACCCGCACCGGCGATCTCCCCTACGACCTGTTCATCGGAATCCCGAAGCACCGGGTGCCCGCCGTCGTCGAGGCGTCCGGTCTGACCGAAGGCGGCACGGACGGCTGGATCGCCGTGGATCCGCGCACCCTGGAGACGCCGTACCCGGGCGTCTACGCGCTCGGCGACTGCGCCGATGCGCCTGTCCCGCGAGCGGGAGTGTTCGCCGAGGACGCCGCCCACACCGTTGCCGCGGGCATCGCGGCGACCGTGCGCGGGTCCGGCTGGTCCGAGCGGTACCGAGGCCGGGGTGTGTGCCATATCGAGTTCGGGGGCGGTCTGGTCGGCAAGGTCGACGCGGATTTTCTGTCGGGCCCCGCGCCGGTCGCGCCGTTCTCGGCGCCCTCGAAGGAACTCGCGCGGGAGAAGGCCGCCGCGGCCGCCGCCCGGTTGGACCGCTGGTTCCCGGGCTCGAACCACCCGGTCTAGCGAACACGCGCACCTTCGCACGCGACGACGGATGGCACGTGGTGGATCATTCCGCGCCGGGTGCCGACCGAACTCGGGTTCCATGGCCGCACTATCGGGCCGCTGCGCAGTCGGCCCGCCCGCTCGACCACCCCTTCCTCACACGACGCGCAGCCGGTCCAGGGTGGCAGCCGCCGGTGTACCGGGTGCGGCGGAGTAGATCACGACGGTTTGGTCGACATCTGGCACCAGCAGCGTGTCGCAGTCGAGGGTGAGCGGGCCGAGCACGGGGTGTTCGACAGTCAGTGTGGTCGCGCTGATCGTGCTGGACCGTCCGATGCGCCATAGCTCGTCGAATCGCCCGCTGCCTGAACGAAGTTCGGCGATGAGACGATCCAGATCGCGGTCGTCGGGGTAGCGGGCGCGGGCAGTCCGCAGGCAGCCGACGCAATGGGCAGCAGTCCGCTCCTCGTCTTCTTCGGAAAGCCGCACCCGGCCGAGGCCGTCGCCGAGGAAACGTTCGCGAACGAGGTTGCGTCGCATCGGCGGCAGCACGGAGAAATCGCCGAGAAGTGCGCAGGCGAGCGGGTTCCAGGCCAGCACATCGGAGGTGGCGGAAAGCACCAGTGCGGGGAGGTCGGACATGCGGTCGAGGATTCGAAGCACACTGGGGCGCACCAGCATCGGGACGTGTCCGGCGCGCGGCGGCTCGGAGCCCGCGAGCCGGAAGACCAGGTTGCGGTCGTCGCCGCCGAGTCGCAATGCTCGGGTCAGCGCACCCAGTACTTGCGTGGACGGTTTCGGCCCGCGCCCCTGCTCGAGCCGCACCACATAGTCGACGCTGACGCCGGCCAGCTGCGCGACCTCTTCCCGCCGCAGCCCCGGCACCTGCCGACGCGATCCGGCGGGGAGTCCGACCTCGGCTGGTTCGACCCTGGCACGTGCGGTGCGCAGCACGGCGGCCAGTTCGGCTCTATCCATACTCCTATCGTGCCGCGCGATCCGACGCCGGGGGGTGGTACCGCCAGTCCCATGGCAGCAGAGTCCTGGTGGCCGGGCGCGCGGTCCACGACGCTGCGAACATGCCACGCACGACGACTTCCCGCACGGCCCACGACCCAGCCGCTGCCGAACCCGGTAGCCGAACGACCCGATGGATGCTGTCGATCGGAGCCGCGGTGGTCCTGCTGGCGACGCTGGGCGTGATCCGGTTCGCCGAGACATCGAAAAGAACCGAGCTGGTGGACGATTCCGGAACCTCGAGCACCGTGCTCTCGATCGGCCTGCATCCCGGCGCTCTCGACTACAGCCGGATACCCGGCCTGGACGAGGCCACCCTGACGGCGAGGATCGCCGCGGGCGAGCAGGCGTTGCGCGATGCCGGGTTCGATCTCGTGCCATGCCTCGTTCCCGCGGAACCCGATGCCGCTGAGGCTGTGCTGCGAGAATGCGTCGCCGACCAGCCATTCGATGTCGTGATGATCGGCGCCGGGATCCGCGCCTCGCTCGAGCACACCCTCTTGCTCGAACGAATCGTCAACGCCGTCAACGAGGTATCCCCTGGCGCGCGGTTCTGCTTCAACACCTCACCGGAAACCACCGTCGACGCGATACGACGTTGGGCCGGGCCCGGCCGCTAGTCCACGGGATCCCGGCCGACACCGCCATCCCGCCGCCCAACCTGGGCTATCCACCGGGTTTGCGAGACCGTCCATGCGCGACAACGTCTTCGATCGATCCCCATGTCAACGGTTGCCGTCACCATGCCCATCGACTCCACCCCTCCGCACCCCCTGCGTGAGATCCAAATGCCCAGTCCCCCCAACTGAACCAAAGTCTCGCCGCGACGGCAAGCGGAGCCGTGCCGAGTGACTCGCGCTGCGGCAGGATTCCTCGCGGGCCGGAAAATCGGCGCAGGGCAATGTTGTGATGCCCCACATAGTCGATTCCCCCGGTTGCTTGCAATGAGAGAGGTCACAATCTCGCGAACTCTAAAAGGTTTGCCACACTTCGCGATAGCAGCCGACGCCATCGTTGCGGAGTGAAAAATTTCCCCGCAAGTATGGAATTGATCACCGAGATGTGGTAGGGGCCAATCAAATTGGAAAGTACCAATGGGTTGGTTTTATCCATTCGGTAAACCAATCGTGAACAGCGAACTTTCCGACAACCCCTCCCTCCGAGTCCGCGCTCACCGCCCGAGGAAATACCTGTAACCAGGAATCGCAGCATTGATTGTCCGAGACACCATGCCGCCATGCCCGATTTTCACGGGCGACGCCACGTAGCGAACACAACAATCGCAGCCCGTTAGCCATGAGATTGCTTATCGACGAGACCTGCTGCCGGACAGTGCTTTTCACATTGCAGCGCCCAGATGAGCGGTGTAGAGATTGGTCGAGCGCACGACTGTGCACGGTGACAGTCGCGCAGGGTGACGAGATATGAGGCGTAACAGTTTTGGTTGTCGATATCGGAAGGCATGTGATCACCGGCTCGGCTGTCGCCGAATCCGGCACTGACCAGCGAAAAGGCAAGTACTCGGCGGTGTCGGCAAACGCGGCGGCCGAGGTCGCGGAGCTCGGCGGCGCAGCGGGCTCCAGTCCGGTCGGAGGTCTGAAATGAACGCCCCGAACACGGTGTCCGAGCGCGTCCGAGAGCTGTTTCGCAGCGGCTTGCGGGTCGACGAAATCGACCTCGATACGCCATTGCTGGATTATGGCCTGGACTCGGTCCGGTCGGCTGAGATCATCATCGAACTGGAGCGCGCCTTCGACGTGGAGATCTCCGACGAGGAGGCCTCAGGGCTGCACACAGCGCGCGACGTGATCGAGTGCGTGACGAACAAAACGAACCAGCGCACCGGGGTCGGTGCGTAATCCCATGAACGCGGGAGCACAAGACCACGAAATACCCTCGGCCGGACTGGATGCCGAGGCGCCGCAGTTGTTCGACGATTTCGCGCGGCACAACCGCCCCGGACTGGCTCGACTGCTGCGCGCCTGTCACCTGGACGTGGTGTACGTCGGCGCCGAGGGCGACCACCTGATCCGCGCGGATGGCACGCGGGTGCTCGACATGGTCGGCGGCTTCGGCGCGGCCTTGTTCGGCCATAACCATCCGGCGCTGGTCCGGGTGGCCACGGCGCGGTTGAACCAGCAGACGCCGTTCGTCTCCCAGGGCAGTGTCCGTCCGGGCGTTTCCCATCTGGCACACCGGCTTTCGGACCTGGTCGGGGCGAGCACCGGGCGCGAGTACGTGGTGACGTTCGGGTCCACCGGCGCCGACGCGGTCGAGGCGGCCATCCGGCACGCGGCCGTCGCGCACGCCCGCGGGCTGGCCGACCTGCGCGCCGAGCTGCGGCGCACGCTTCGGCAGCTGCGCCGCGACGGCCTGCACGCGGTGCGGCCTGTCTCGATCGGAAAGCCCGAATCCGATCAGGAAAGCGACGAAACCTGTTCAGCAGCAGCAATTCTCGAAGATTCTTTGCGGGTCGTCGAGGAGGTCGAGCGGCGGGGCCCCGTCTTCGTTTCGCTGGCGAACGCCTTCCACGGCAAGACGGCGGGCGCCTTCGCGCTCACCGAGCAGGCGGATACACCCGCCGACCTGATCGTGCCCGGCCCCGAGCGGCGCAAACTCGACACCTGGACGCCCGACGAGGTGGCCGCCGCCTTCGCGCAGGAGCTGCGACCGGTGGGCCGGATCAGCGTGGACGCCGCCGGACGGCCGGCGCTGTCCCACACGTCCGTCTCGCCGATCGCGGCGATCTTCGCCGAACCCATCCAGGGCGAAGGCGGGGTCCGCGAGGTGCCCGCCGAGACGTTGCGCGCCCTGCGTGAACTCGCCGACCGGCACACCGCCGCACTGGTTTTCGACGAGATCCAATCCGGCATGGGCCGCACCGGCACCTTCCTGGCTTCGGCGCCGTCGGGCGTCACCGCGGATTACTACCTGCTGTCCAAATCGCTCGGCGGCGGCCTGGTGAAGATCTCGGCGCTGCTGGTCGACCGCGCCGCGTCGGTGTCGGACTTCGGCCGGTACCACACCTCGACCTTCGCCGACGACGAGTTGTCCAGCGCGGTCGCGGAAGCCGCGCTGGATCTGTTGCACGACAGCCAGATCCGCGTCATCGACACGGGCG
The DNA here is from genome assembly GCF_040654065.1 of Nocardia sp. NPDC050793. Taxonomy (NCBI): domain Bacteria; kingdom Bacillati; phylum Actinomycetota; class Actinomycetes; order Mycobacteriales; family Nocardiaceae; genus Nocardia; species Nocardia sp. NPDC050793. The sequence continues at coordinate 832,153 of NZ_JBFAHG010000003.1, read as the reverse complement.
CGCGGCTGCGATCACGACTGGAGACCGTCGCGCGACGCTGGCCGCGGGCACTGGCGGGCGTGCGCGGCCGGGGACTGTTGCTGGGCATCGAATTGATCCCGCCCACACCGGAATCGGCGCTGCTGCGGGAGATCTGCGACCCGGACATGTTCGGCTACGTGGTGGCGGGCTACCTGCTGCACACCCACCGGATCCGGATGCTGCCCACCCTGTCCGCGCCCACCACGCTGCGGCTCCAGCCTTCCGCATTCCTCGCGGAAACCGATCTGAACCGCCTGGAATCCGCGTTGAACGAGCTGGCCGAGCTGCTGCACCGCGGCGACCTGGCCACGCTGCTCGCTCACCTGACGGCACCCGTGACCACGAATTGGCAAGTGCCGGACCGTAAGCCGCTGCCAGAACGGCGAACCGACCAGGTTGCGCGGGAGCACGGCGCGCCGAACCGGGTGGTCTTCCTCGCGAATCTGCCGGAGCCCGCCGATCTGCGCCGGTTCGCGCCGGAACTGGCCGAGTGGTCGGACGCGCAGTTCGCCGCGCTGTTCGAGCGGCTGCGCGGGGTGGCCGAACCCTTCGAGCTGACCAGGCAGCTGGTCAGCTCGCCCACGGGTGCCACGGTCGAGGTCTGCCTGATCGCCGTGCCGATCTCCGCCGAACAGATCGTCGAATACCAGCGGTCCGGCCACCGTGCGTGGCCGCGCGATCTGGTGCTGGAGGCCGTCGAACAAGCGATCACGTTGGGCGCCACCGTGATCGGGCTCGGCGGATACACCTCGATCGTCACCAACGCCTCCCGCGATGTGGTGGAGGACGCGGTGACAGTGACCTCGGGGAATTCCCTCACCGCCGCCTGCGCCTACGACGTGGTGGTCGGTGAGCTGGCCCGGCTCGAGCCGGGGCGACGGCGCGTCGGCATCCTCGGTGCGCTCGGCAACATCGGCGCGGTCATGGCGGAGATGATCGCGCCGCACGCCGAGGCGATCACGCTGGTGGGGCGGCCGGGTTCGGCCGGTCGCCTGCGCCGGATCGCGGACCGGCTCGCCTCGGCCGCGCCGGTCGTGATCGAGGTCAGCGAGGACATGGCCGCGCTGCGTGACTGTCACGTGGTGCTCACCGCGACCAATTCCGCGGTCCCGCTCGTCACCGCCGACCTGCTGGCCGCCGATCGTCCGGTGCTGGTGTGCGATCTGGCGGTCCCTGGCGATGTGGATCCCGCCGTCGCCGAGCGCCCGAACATCACCCTGGTCTCCGGCGGGCGAATGCTGTTGCCGCTCGGCCAGACACCCCCCTTCCCCGAAACCGGATTGCCCCCCGGCGTGGTCTACGCCTGCATGGCCGAGACCGTGCTGCTCGGCTTCGAGCCCGGCACCGCCAGTCCCTCGTACGGCGGACTCACCGTCGCGGGCGTGCACGCCGCGCGCGAACTGGCGGCTCGTCACGAGGTGCGCCCGGTTCTGCTTCCGACAGGAGCCACTACCGTGTCCGACAGCCCGACACCCGCGCCGATGTTCCTCGGCGCGCCGGATTTCGCTCCCGAGCGAGCCGGCGGCAAGGCCGCCACCTTGCATGAACTGATCGCCGCGGGCTTCGAGGTGCCGCCCGGATTCGTGGTGCCCGCCGACCTCGATCTCGACGCGGTCGGCGACGACGACCTCACCCGCTGGGTGCGGACGCTCGGCGGGTTCCCGGTCGCCGCTCGCTCCAGCGGTGTGCTGGAAGATCTCGACGACGCCAGCTTCGCCGGACAGTACGAGTCCTATCTGGACATCACCGACGTCTCGGCGCTGCGCGAGTACATCCGGCAGTGCCGCGCCTCGGTGCACAACGATCGCGTCCGCACCTATCTGGCCAAGCACGGCTACACCGAGGCGAAGGCCTCGGTGGCGGTGCTGGTGCAGCGGATGGTCGACGCCCGTTACGCCGGTGTGGGTTTCAGCATCGACGCGCTCACCGGCATCGAGGAACACGCCGTCGTCGAATGCTGCGCCGGTCTGGGCGAACGACTGGTCTCGGGCCAAGTCACGCCCACGCGGTACACCCTGCGCCTGTTCGACGGCGCGGTGATCGAGCGCGACGCGGGCGGCGAGGACATCGAGCTGGAGCAGACCGCCACCACCGAGCTGGCCGCACTGATGCTGGCCGTACAGGCGCACCGGCACCGCCCGCAGGACATCGAGTGGGCGATCGACGGCGCGGGCAAGCTGTGGCTGTTGCAGGCGCGCGCCATCACCGCGATCGCCTGGCGCACCGACATCGACCAGTTCTCCGACGCGGACCTGCGCGACGGCGGCGTCTCGGCGCGCGTCTGCACGCCGATGATGTTCTCGCTGTACGACAACGCATTCCAGCATTCGATGCAACGGTTCTTCGAACGGTTGAAGCTCGCCGATCCCGGCGTGGAACCGGACTGGATGGCCATGTACTATGGCCGCGCCTACTGGAACGTCAGCGCGGTGAAGAACTGCTTCTTCAAGATTCCCGGCTTCGACGAGCAGCACTTCGACGACGACCTCGGCGTGCTCAACGACTACGGCCCCGACGGGCCGCATCGCACCCCGACCTCGGCCAAGACCATCGCCAAGGCACTGCCCGCGGCGCTGGCCGTGCAGCAGAGCTATCGCGACCAGCTGGCCGCGGTGGACGCCTTCGCGGCGGAATGGCCCGCGAAGTACGCGCTCTGGCGCGAACGTGCCGGTGTCCTGGCGCAGACCGACGACGCCACCTTCGCCGCCGACCTGACCGACTGCCTGCTCACCTTCCACGCGACCACCGAACGCACCTACTTCACCACCATCTACAACAACTCGAGCGTGCAGACCGACTTCAAGCAGCTGCTGGACAAGGTCGACGCCGCGACGGCGGGCTCGACCTCGGCCATCGACCTGATGGGCGGCCTCGCCGAGATCAGCCACATGCAGATGCAGCGCGGCATCGTCGAATTGCACCGGGTGGCAAGCGAACACGGGCTCGACAGCGTCGAATGGGACGCGGCGCTCGTGGAATTCGTCACCGAGCAGGGCTTCCACGCCGACGCCGAGCTGGATCTGACCTGCCCGCGCTGGTCCGAGGCGCCCGAGCGGGTGCGCTCGATGATCGCGGTCATGCTCGAACACGGCACCGCGCCGGCCGATCCGGACGTGACCCTGGTGGAGCAGCGTAAGCGCTACGAGGCCGAGCTGGCCGCGCTGCGCGGCCGGGTGCGTGCCAAGACCAGGACCCGGGTCAAATTCGCCAAGTCCGTGGACAAGCACGTCGAACGAATGCGGCGTTATCTCGTTGCCCGGGAACGGATGCGCGAGTTCTCCTCGCAGTGCTACGCGATCGTGCGGGCCTACGTGGTGGAGGCGGGCGCCCGGCTGGCCGCGGCAGGCACGCTCGAAGACGCCGACGACGCGTTCCAGCTCAGCATCCACGAGCTGAGCGACCTGGTCGCGGGTCACGTCGAGATCGCCGAGCTGGCGCCGCAGATCGCTTATCGCCGTGCGCTGTACGCCGGATACCGGGATCTGACGCCGCCGCACGAACTCGGCGGCGGAGTCACCGTCGGGGCGGTGCGCGAGATCGGCGAGGGCGACCTCACCGGGCTCGGCTGCAGCCCCGGCGTCGCCGAGGGCACCGCGCGGGTGATCACCGCGCTGTCCGATATCGATCAGCTGCGCGAAGGCGACATCCTGGTCACCCGGTTCACCGATCCCGGCTGGACCCCGGCGCTGGGACTGGTGGCCGCCGTCGTCACCGAGGTCGGCGGGATGCTCTCGCACGCCGCTGTCATCGGGCGCGAGTACGGGATTCCCGCCGTGCTGAACGTCGCGGGCGCGACGACCGCGGTGCGCTCGGGCCAGCGAATCCGGGTCGACGGCAGCGCGGGCGTCATCAGCGTGCTCGATGACACCACGGCGACAGACGATGCGGCCGCAGCCATCCCGTCAGCCGGCACAACCGGCTCGACACCCGAGGTCTCGACGGACGACTCCGTGCCTACGGAATCCGAAAGAGCAGACAGTGCGACGGAATTCGCGCTCGCGACGGCCGCAGAGGCGAAGAGCGCTCCCGCCGGAATCGTCGCACCCCCCGAAGAAACAACTCGCCCGGCGCCTCCGCGCCCGGCGCCGAGAAGGGATGAACCACTGACCGCACGCAAACGCCTGATCTGCATCGCGGGGGGCGACGGCTCGGGCAAGACCACCCAGGTGGCGCGGATCGCCGCGGAGTTCGAGGCCCAGGGACACAGCGTCGCCGCGGTCACGATCTGGGACGCCTTCCTGGATCCGAAGGTCTCCTCGAAGCTGCCGTGGCAAAGCCCCTCGGAGATCTACGGCTACCTGAAGCTGCTCACGCCGCTGAGCCGCGCGCACTTCCTGTTCCATGCCATGCAGCTGTCGTTCGACCTGGCGGCCGCGCGCGGCGTCGACATCGTCCTCGCGAACGCGTACTGGTACAAGTACTACGCCACCGAGGTCGCGCACGGCGGCGACCCCGCGGTGCTGCGTCAGCTGACGGCGGGCTTCCCGGAGCCGGACCGCACCTTCTATCTGGCCGTCAGCCCGCAGGATGCGTTGGGGCGCAAGCAGTTGCGCAGCGACTACGAGAGCGGCTACGGGGACGAGAAGGCGTTCATCGACTTCCAGCAGCGCAGCCACGACGCGCTCGAGGAGCTGGCCGAGGAGCTGGCGTGGGTCCGCCTGGACGGCACCGCGGCGCCCGCCGAGATCACCAAGGCCGTGCTGGCCCAGCTGCGGGAGGACGACCGATGACCCGTCGCGTCGCCATCGTCGGTATCGACGGTGCTGGCAAGTCGTCGGTCATGGCCCGGCTGCGTGAGCTGGCCCCGGCCGGGGATCACGCCGCGTTCGCCTCGATGACCTGCCCGGACTTCCACAACACCCGTGACGTCCCGCTCACCGATCTGTCCAAGCAGCTCAAGGCATTCAGCGTCGGATGTGACGAGATCTCCAGCCTGGAGATGAAGGCCACGGCGATGTACCTGCAGATGACGCTGTTCGGTTCGGTGGAGCGCCACTTCCTGGACACCTGGGCCCCGGATGTCCTTGTCTTCGAGCGGCATCCGCTCATCGAGCTGCTGGTCTACGGTCCGCTGTACGTGGCGCTCGCCCGCCCCGAGTGGAACGGCCACGACCGGGAAGCCGAGATCGCCGCGGTGCTCGAACGGCACCGCCCAGGCACCTTCGACGACATCCTGGCCTGGCAGCGCTCGGAGTCGAGCAGGTTGGGCAGTTCCCCCGACATCTGGATGTTGCTCTCGGAGATCGCCGACCTGGTCGGCCGCGAGATCACCGCCTCGGTCGCGGGCTTCGCGGCCCGCTTCCGCACCACCCTGCCCGATGCCGTGCTGTGGCTCGACGTGCCGCCAGAGCAGGCGGCGGCACGCTGCGCGGAGCGCTCCGCCGGCGGCGTCAAGGAGGCACACGAAACCGCGGAACGCCTCACCGCCCTGCGCGAGGGCTATCTCCGGGTGCGCGACACCCTGGCCGCCGCCTACCCGGAGGTCGGCTTCCATCGCATCGACACCGCCGACGGAGTCGACCTGGACGAGTCCGTCCGCGCCTGCGTCACGGAAGGAAAACTCTTCGGATGAGTGCACGAACCCAGACCGCTGCCGAGATCGAGACGCGAGTGCGCGCCATCGTCGGCGAGGTGCTGTGGGTGGCGGCCGACGACATCGACGCCGCCGCCCAGTTGATCGACTACGGGCTCGACTCGCCGACCGCCATCGAGCTGACCATCCAGCTGGAACGGGCTTTCGACGTCGAAATTCCCGAAGACGCTGCGGCGCAGTTGAATACGGTCGCCGAGATCGTCGACTACGTGCGGGGCGAGTCGTGACCGGCAGGCTGGCGCCGCGGTTTCCGAGCATCGTGCACGCGCTGCTGGCGAATGCCGGACGCGGCGCCGATGGCCCGTCGACCATCTTCGTGCCCGAGCGCGGCGCTGACGACGAATTGGCTTGGCGGCACGACGATCTCGCGCTCGCCGCCGGGCGGGCCGCGGCCGCGCTGGCCGATGCGGGCGTGCGGGCCGGTGATCGGGTGGTGCTGTCGCTGCCTACCTCCCCGGAGTTCGTCACCGCGTTCTTCGGTGCGCTGACGCTGGGCGCGGTGCCGACGGCGGTGGCGACGCCCGGCGGATTCGGCTCGGCCGAGCTGTTCTACGAGAAGTTCCACCGGCTGGTCGCCTACCTGGAGCCGAAGGCGGTCGTCGCGGGCGCGACGGTGCTGGCGGCGGCACAGCTCCCGGCGGGCGCGACCGGCATCGACGGCGCGGAACTGCACGCGGTGGCTGGATCACCGGACGCGCCCGCGCTGGCGCCGCGGCTGCCCGAACCCGGCGATCTGGCCTTCATTCAGGCCACCTCGGGCTCCACCGGCACGCCGAAGGGGGTGCAGATCACCCACGCCAACCTGGCCGCGAACTGCGAGCAGATCGCGCTCGCCGCGTCGATGGGGCCGGGCGACACCTGGGTGGGCTGGCTCCCGCTGCACCACGACATGGGACTGATCGGCGGCTTCCTCACCCCCATGTTTCGCGGCATCGATGCCGTGCTGATGCCGCCGAGCCGCTTCCTGCGCAGCCCGGGCGACTGGCTGCGTGCGGTCAGCAAGTACCGCGGAACCTTCACCGCCGCACCGAATTTCGCCTACGGCTACGCGGCGGCGCGGGTGTCCGACGAAGAACTGGCCGGGGTGGACCTGTCGAGCTGGCGGTTCCTGTTCTGCGGCGCGGAGCCGATCCACCCGCCCACCGTGCAGCGCTTCGTGGATCGTTTCCGCGCGTGGGGCCTTCCCCCGGACGCACTGGTGCCCTGCTACGGCATGGCGGAAGCCTCGCTGGCCGTGACAGTCGCGCGCCCGCACGCTCCGGTCGCCTACGATTCGGTCTCCCGTCGTGCGCTCACCGGAAGCGGTGTGGTGCTGGATGTTCCGGACGACGACACGGACGCGATGCTGATCGTGGACTGCGGCGAGCCGGTGCTCGGCACCGAGGTGCGCATCGTCGACGGCGACGGCGCACCCTGCGGCGCCGACACGGTCGGGCGCATCCAGTTCCGCGGCCCGTCGACCACCGTCGGCTACTTCCGGCTCCCCGGCGCCACCGCGTCGGCGAGCTCCGACGGCTGGTGGGACACCGGCGATATCGGGTATCTGCGGGCGGGCAGGCTGCGCATCACCGGCAGGCAGAAGGACCTGATCATCATCCGCGGCGCGAACTACCTGCCCACCGACTTCGAGATCGCCGCCGAACAGGTGGACGGCGTGCGGCTCGGCGGGGTCGCGGCGGTCGGGCACGCCGACGCCGCGGGCTTGTCGGAGGAACTGCACCTCATCGTCGAAAGCTCGCTCGCCCCCGGGGAACACGACGCGCTGCGGCGCGCGGTGCGGGTCGCCGTGAGCAAGCGGACGGGGGTGCTGGCCGCGGACGTCCTGGTGGTGCCGCCGCGCAGCATCCCCAAGACCACCAGCGGCAAGGTGCAGCGCGCGGAAGCATGTCGCCTGTTCCTCGGGCGGAGCGAACCGGAACTGGTCGATGTGGGAGGCGGCGCATGACGGCTCGCGCTCTCGCCGGTCCGGCGCTGCGGCATCCGCTCGGCGCCTACCTCGACTACCGCGCCGACCCGCTGACGCTGTTCTACGAGCAGGCCGTCGCGCACGGCGGCAGCGTGCGGCTGCGGCTCGTGCACCAGCAGCTGCACCTGCTGGTGGAGCCGGATCACATCAACCAGGTGCTGGTGACGAACGCGGCGAAATACGCCAAGGGCATCAGCTACCAGAGCCTGAACTATCTGCTCGGGCCCGGTCTGCTGACCAGTGGCGGCGAACTCTGGAAACGCCAGCGCGCGTTGATCAAACCGGCGTTCGCCCGCAGGCACGTGGACACCGAGATCCCGCTGATGATCGCCTGCGCGCAGCGGATGCTGGAGCGTCTGGACGCGCGGGCCGCCGACGGCGCGGCGTTCGATCTGGTGCCCGAGGTGATGGGGTTCGCCGCCGATGTGGTGTGCCACGCGGTGATGGGCGCGGACATCGACGGTGTGCTGCCGCAGATCGAGGACGACGTGCGCGACGGCGTCACCTGGGTGATGAACCACATGTCGGCTCCGATCCAGCTGCCGCCGAGTGTGCCGACCCCGGCCAACCGGCGCTTTCAGGGCGTGCTGACCCGGTTGCACCGGGTGGTCGACGACGTCATCCAGGGGCACCGCGCCGCCGCGACCGGCGCGCCCGATTCGCTGCTCAGCCGCCTGCTCGCGGCGCGCGACGACGCGGGCCACGCCATGGACGACGAACAGCTGCGCCACGAGGTGCTCACCTTCCTGCTCGCCGGGCACGAGACCACCGGCGGCGCGCTGGCCTGGACCATCTACGAACTGTGCCGCAACCCGGCGGTACTGGATCGGGTGCGGGCCGAGATCGATGGTGCATTCGGCGAAACCGGAATAGCGGGGGCGCTGCCCGCGCTGGAGCTGACCGGCCGGGCCATCGACGAGGCGATGCGGCTGCATCCGCCCGCGTGGGCTTTCAGCCGTACCGCGCTGGAGGCAGACAGTTTCGACCGCTTCGACCTGGAGCCGGGGGCGATCGTGGTGATCAGCCCGTTCGTCAACCACCGCTTCCCCCAGTTCTGGGACTCGCCGTTGACCTTCGACCCGGACCGCTTCACCAAGGAGCGCACCAGGGCTCGTCCCCCGTTCCGCTACTTCCCGTTCGGCTGGGGCGCGCACCTGTGCGTCGGCCAGCACATGGCGCTGACCGAATTGCGCGTCGGCCTGGCGATGCTCTTGGCGCGCTATGACATCGAACTGGTGAACGGGCTGCGGGTGCGGGAGAACCCGGAGATCTCCAACACGCCCGACCCGGTGCTGGTGCGACTCACGCGGCGCGAGCCCGCGGCGTCTGCCGCAGGCGCACTGGCGGAGTCGGCCCGATGAGCGCCCGCCGCCCGAGTGGCGCACGCCCCCATTGTCTTTCGATACGCAGAGGCACAGATCTATGAACCCAACGAACACCGGCGCGGTGGTGCCCGCCGCGACGCTGGCCGCGCGGCCGGACGCGGTGCAGGAGCACATCGCGCGATTCGGGGCCAAGGCCGCGAATCTCGGCCGCCTGCTTGCGGCCGGTTACCGGGTGCCGCCGTTCGCGGTGGTCACCACCGAGGCGTGCGCGGAGATCCTGGCGCCCGCCGCCGACGGCATCGCCGAGCTGCTCGGGACCCTCGACCACACCGACCCCGCGTCGTTGCGTTCGGTGTCGGCGGCCGTGCGCGGCCTGATTTCCGGCATTTCCCTGCCCGGCGCGGTCGCGGCCGAACTCGACGCGGCGATCGCCGAATGGCCCGGCGACCGGGTGCGACTGGCGGTCCGCTCCTCCGTCAGCGGGGAAGATTCCGCGACGGATTCGTTTGCGGGCCAGCTCGATACGGTTCTCAACGTGGCGCCGTCCGACGTGCCGCGCGCCATCCTCGAGGTGCTCGCGTCGGCCTATTCGGAGCGTTCGCTGTTCTATCGAGCCCATCGCGGCCTGGACAACGGCGGCGTCGACTGCGCCGTGCTGGTGCAGGTGCTGGTCGACAGCGCTGTCTCGGGCGTGGTCTTCAGCTGCAATCCGCAGACCGGCGATCCGGCCGAATCGGTGGTGTCGGCGGCGCTCGGTCTCGGTGAGGGCGTCGTGGCGGGCACGGTGGAATGCGACACGTATTTCGTCGACAACGCCTCGGGCGCCGTCGTTTCCCGCACCGTCGTCGACAAGCGGAGCCGGGTAGTCGCCGACTTAGGATCCGGCACCGCGGTGGCGGAGATCGAGGGCGGCAGCGCCGAGCCCGCGCTCACCGACGAACGGATCGTCGAGCTCGCTCGCACCGCCGCCGCGCTCGCCGCCGTCTTCGGCGGACCCCAGGACGTCGAATGGGCCTACGACGCGGACGGCACACTGTTCCTGTTGCAGGCCCGCCCGGTCACCGCGACGGGAGCACGCGAAACGATCTTCGACAACGTCAATGTCGCGGAGTCCTACCCGGGATTGTCCAGCCCGCTGACCTTCTCGATCCTGCGCGCCGCCTACGAGCAGGTCTTTCGCGCCTGCCACCGGGATTTCGGCGCGACGGGCGCGATCGTGGACCGCAATGCGGCGAGTCTGTACCCGTACCTCGTAGGCACCGCGCACGGGCGGATCTACTACAACATCAGCAACTGGTACCGGCTGTTCCTGCAGATCCCGGGCATGGAGTTCGCGATCGAGGGCTGGGAAGCCGCCCTCAACATCGAGAACCGCTACCAGCGTCCGGCCGCGCCGAAACGCGGTGTGGCGCGGCTGCGGATGTACGCGCTGCGGGTGCGGGTCTTCGCGATCATCGCCTCGGGCTGGGTGCGCTTGCCGCGCCGGTTGCGCGCCTTCTTCACCGAGCTGGCCGCCTTCACCGCCGACCTCGACCGGCGCCTGTCCCCCGAGACGCCGGAACGGGAACGCGATCCGGAGGCGCTGCTGCAGTGGATGGAGCGTTGCCTGCACGAACTCGTGCCTGCGTACTCGGTGCAGATCTTCAACGATTTCCTGGCCCAGCAGCTGTTCCACGTCGTGGGGCTGCTGCTGGAACAGCAGGGTCTGGAGCCGACCGAGGCGATCACGCTGCGTAACGAATTGTTCTGCGGCGAGGAGGGTGTCGACAGCGTCGACCCGGTGCGCTCGGCGCTGGCGCTGACGGCGACGATTCGCGACGACGCGGCGCTGCGCGCACTGTTCGAGGGTCCGCTGGACCCGCACGAGGTGTGGAAGACGCTGGCCCAGGGCGAGTTCGCCGCGTTCCGTGCGGCGTGCCTGCGTCATATCGCGCTGTTCGGCGATCGCACGGTCGATGAGCTCAAGCTCGAAACCGACCCGCTCGGCGAACATCCCGAACGCCTGGTGCCCATGCTGCGCAACTATCTGCGCGGCGGCCAGAACATCGACGAAATGACAGCGCGGGAAAAGGCCATCCGCCGCGAGGCCGAGGCCACCGCGGCAACGCTGTTCCGCGACAGCTTCCCGCGACGCCTCGCCTTCCGTCTTGCGCTGAGCCGCGCCCGCGAGCACGTGAAGCAGCGCGAGAACATGCGCCTTGGCCGCAGCCGTTCCTTCGGCCTGGTCAAACGGGTGTTCCGGGAGTTCGGCAGGCAGATGCACACCGCGGGCCTGCTGAACGATCCGCGCGACATCTTCTGGCTCACCTACGAGGAGATCGCGGCGCTGACCCGCGGCACCGCCGTCGACACCGATGCCGCCCGCATCGTCGCGACCCGCAAGGCCGATCACGAGCGTTGGCGCGCCACCGAACTGCCCACCCGGATCGTCACCACCGGTATCGCCGCGGCGAGCATCGACGATCCGGCCTTCGACGCACCGAGTACGGCGGTCGACGCGACGGCGCAGACCGTGCTGCGCGGCATCGGTTGCGCCCCAGGGCGTGTCGAGGCTCCCGCGCTCGTGCTCGGAACGCCGGATCCCGAGGTGGAGATCGACGGCCAGATCCTCGTCGCCTCGACGACCGATCCCGGCTGGGTCTTCCTCATGGTCGCCGCGGGCGGACTGGTGAGCGAGAAGGGCAGCGTGCTCTCGCACACCGCCATCATCGGCCGCGAACTCGGCATCCCCACCGTCGTCGGCGTTCCCGGCGTCACCCGCCTGGTCGCCACCGGGGACCGGGTGGTGCTCGACGGGCGCGCGGGCACCGCAACCATCGTGCACGAGGACGAACAATGACACTTGCGCGGAGCGAAACCGCCGGTCACGGCGAGAATTTCAGTCTCGAACACTATCTCGACCCCGCGGCGCACACCTTCGAACAGCGCTTCGAGGAATTCCGGCCGTACGTCACGAACGCCAGGGGCAGCGGCTTCGTGCTCCGCGAGATCACCGGTCCGGCCGGTCCGGTCGTCCAGGTGCGCGATCCCGACGGCGGCGAGACCCGCGAACTGATCATGCTCGGCTCCAACAACTATCTCGGGCTCGGCAGCGAACCGGAGATCATCGAGGCCGCGATCGCAGCGACCAGGGAGTTCGGCGTCGGACACGGCGGGCCGCCGTTGCTCAACGGCACCACCTCGCTGCACCGGCGTCTCGAGGAGCGCCTCGCCGAGACCAAAGGCTGTGAGTCGGCGATGGTGTTCTCCTCCGGCTACGCGGCGAACGTCGGCTGGGTGACCGGCCTGCTGCGCAACGGCGACACCCTGCTCTACGACGAGCAGAGCCACGCCAGCCTCTACGACGGCATCCAGCTCGGCCGGGTCAGGTCGATGGCGTTCCAGCACAACGATCTGCGGCATCTGCGGCATCGCCTGATGCAGATTCGGTGGCGGAATCCCGGCGCGAACATCGTGGTCGCGGTCGAGGGCGTCTACTCGATGGACGGCGACATCGCACCGCTGCCGGAGATCCGCGCGCTGTGCGATTCGTTCGGCGCCTGGCTGGCCATCGACGACGCGCACGGCACCGGAGTGCTCGGCGCGCGCGGCCACGGCACCGCCGAGCATTTCGGCCTCGGCGACGGCTCGGTGGAGCTGTACATGGGGACCTTCTCGAAGGTGTTCGCGACCACCGGCGGTTTCGTGGCCGGATCGAAGGACCTCGTAGACACGCTGCGCTTCTTCGCCCGCTCCTACATGTTCTCGGCCTCGCTGTCTCCCGCGGTGGTCGCCGCGGTGCTCGCCTCGATCGATTTCATCGACGCCCACCCCGAACGAGTCCGCCAGTTGCACGACAACACCGCCTATTTCGCGCGGGAACTGCGCCGGATGGGCTTCGCGGTCGACCCGCAGACCGCCATCATCCCGATTCTGGTTCCGCAGCGACTGGCCGTCGCGGAGGTGGTGGCCGCGCTGCACCGCGCGGGCGTCTTCGTCAACGGCGTCGAATTCCCCGCGGTGCCAAGGGAACAGCAGCGCTTGCGGGTGTCGATGATGGCCACGCTGACCCGCGACCAGCTGGACTTCGCGCTCGAACAGATCTCGACCGTCGCCAGGAGCTTCGGATTCCATCCAGAACAGGAGGGTGCGGCATGACCGGAACCCAGATCGCCGCGGGCGGTTCCGCGGCCGAACGGCTGCTGGTGCACGCGTCGCTTGCCGCGCCGAGCGCGGACGAACGCGCCGAGACGGCGAAGCTGGCCCACGACGTCACCGACTGGGCCGAATTCTTCGCGCTGGCAAAGCTCAACGCGACAGTGCCGCTGGTGCAGCGCAGGCTGGAGGCCGAGGAACTCTACGATCTCGTGCCGGACGCCGTCCGCGCGGACTTCGCCGCCGTCACCGAGCACATCGGCGCGGTCAACGACCGGCGCCTGGCCGGGGTGCTGGAGTTGCTGCGGCGCTTCGACGAACGCGGCGTGCGGTGCGTGGTGCTCAAGGGGATGCTGTTCTCGACCGAGATCTACCACGATCCGCGCTACAAGCGGATGAACGACCTGGACATCCTGATCGAGCTGGATCAGGTCGAGACGGCCATCGAGATCTATCGGGAACTCGGCCTTTTCGCCACCTCGGAGTTGCTCGGCAAAGCGCCGAAGGTGCGAGCCGAGCGGTCGCATCACCTGCCCTCGTTCGTCTCGCGCGACGGCGCGCTGGTCGTCGGCACCCACTGGGGCCTGATCACCCCGCTGGCCCCGTACACCATCGACTACCGCGCGATCTGGGATCGGGTGCGCCGCATCGACTTCTACGGCGTGCCCGCGTGGGCCATGGCGCACGAGGACAATCTGCACCACCTGGGCGTGCATCTGCCGTACTACAAGACGGGGGTGCGTGAGCTCGGCGACATCTGGAATCTCGCGCGCCACGCCACCGATCTCGACTACGACCTGCTCGCGGGCGAGATCACGAAGGCGGGCACCGAAAACCTGATGTATCACGCCCTTTCGCTGGCGGACCGCCTGGTGCCGAACCCGGCGTTCGCCGCGCTGACCGACCGGGTGCGGCCGAGGATCAACCGCTTCACCCGTTACGACACCACCCGCAAGACCGCCGATATTCACGCGCTGCTGCGCAGCCGGTCGACGCACACCTCGCGGATCGAGAAGGCCTACACCGAGTTCAACATGACCGCACTGGCCGACGAGAAGCGCGCCAGCTTCGGTCGGCTCTGGTCGGATCTGCTGCTGGTGCCCGCCACGGAGGCGGCGCGAATGAGCTCGCTGCGGGAACCGTCGGCGCTCTCGGCGCTCGGCGCCCGCGTCGCCGCGCCCTATCGGTTGACGCGGGTGTTCCAGCGCGATCTAGGCCGCTGGCTTTTCCCGGCGGCGCTGGCCAAGACGGTCTTCGACCTGGGTGCGGCCTACGGCACGGAACTGGCGCAGCGCGCAGGCGTGCGCGCGGTGGCCGCCCGGCCCGGGATCGACGAGTTCGCCGCGGGGCTGGGGTTGACCCGCGCCGACCTGCAAGCAGTGCTGGACAGTCAGGAATGACGGCGGCGCATCGCACCGTGTTGTGGGATCTGGACGGCACGCTGGTCGGTCTGCGCAAGCGCAGTTTCCAGACGCTGATGCCGCTGACGGCGGCGCTGGCGTTCCGCGACCTGACGCCACCGCACCGATTCCTGCGAGCGCTCTCCGGCGTCCTTCCGGAGGTGCGCCGCAACGAAACCGACCGCACCAATACCGAATTCATGGTCGGCCTGCTCGCCGATCGCTTGGACATCGCACCGGAGCTGGTGGGTAAACGGTTGCAGCGGTTGGCCGACCGTGATTTCGTCCGGCTGCGCCGCTGTTTCCCTGCGTTGCCCGAGGCGGTGTCGACGGTGCGCGAGCTGCGCGCGGCGGGGGTGACGCAGGTCGTCGCGACCAACCCGCTGTGGCCGTCGAGCACCGCCACCACCCGATTGCGCTGGGGCGGGCACGATCCCGGCGTCTTCGCGTTCATCACCAGCGGCGAGACCATGCGACGGTCGAAGCCGCGCGTCGAGTTCTATCACGAACTGCTCGATCGGCTCGGTCTCGCGGCGCCGGACTGCGTGATGATCGGCAACGACGCGGCCAACGACGCGCCCGCCGCCCGCGCGGGCATCCCGGTCTTCCTGCTCGGCGCCGCGGAATCCGCTGTGCCGCCGGAGTGCGCGCGGACCGGACTGGTCACCACGGGAGAGTGGACCCGGCTGCGCGAGTGGCTGGGCATCGAGGAGAAGTCATGCTCGTCATCTTGAATCCGCAATCGAACGCGGGGACCGCCCTGCAACGCTGGCAGCCGGTGGAGCGCGCGCTGCGGGAGCGGCACCCCGGCCTGACGGTCGAACTGCCCGCCGACGCCGACCAAGCCGTGAAACTGGTGCGCGCCCAGATCGAAACGCAGGATGGCAGCGCGCCGGAGGTGATCGTGGCGGCGGGCGGCGACGGCATGGTGAATCTGGTGCTCAACGCGATCATGGATCCGGAGACGGATCGGCCGCGCCGCGGCGCGGAACGCATCGCACTCGGGGCCATCGGGCTCGGCAGCTCCAACGACTTCCACAAGCCGCTGCGCCCGGCGGCGGCGATCGCGGGCGTCGCGGTCCGGGTCGACGCGGCGGGCGCGGAGACCGTCGACGTCGGCAAGGCGACGATGCTGCTGCCCGACGGCACCCGCGTGGTGCGCTACTTCCTGCTCAACGCGAGCATGGGACTTGTTGCGGCGGGCAATGATTCGTTCAATCACGCGACCGGCGCGCTGGCCTGGCTCAAGTCACGGGACGTGGAGGCCGCCATCGTGGCCACCGCGCTGCGCAATATCGCCACCCACCGGCCCTTGCGGCTCGAGGTGCGCGGCACCGACTGGGTGCACACGACGCCGATCACCAATATCGGTGTGCTCAAGAGCGTGCACTTCGCGGGCGGGATGTACTACGACACGCCGGTCACTCGCACCGACGGCAGGTTCGACGTGAACATCTGGGCGTCCTCGGGACGACTGCGCATCCTCGGGCTGATCGCCGGGCTCTACCGCGGCACGTTCGCGAGCTCGCCGCTCGCGATCTGCCACCGCGACACCACCGTCGAACTGCGCCCGGAACGGCCGGCCCCGCTGGAGTTGGACGGCGAGATCACGCTGGTCGAATCCGCGCGTCTCGAGGTGCTGCCCCGCGCGCTGAAGGTGTGTGCGGCATGACCGGAGTCGTCCTGATCACCGGCGCGGCCAACGGCATGGGCGCGGCGACCGTGCGGCATCTGGCGCGAGCCGGCTACACCGTGGAGGGCTGCGACCTCGTCCCTGGACCGACGCACGCGACGGTGGACGTTCGCGATACCGAGTCCGTGGACGCCTGGGTGAAGGAGATGGCGGCGCGGCACGGCCGCATCGACGCCGTGGTCACCTTCGCCGCCTACGGCGTGGTCGGGTCGGTCGAAGAGACCGGCCCGGACGAGGCCGCTGCGCTGTTCGACGCCAATGTCCTCGGCACCCACCGGGTGCTGCGCGCGGTCCTGCCGATCATGCGCGCGCAAGGCCGCGGGCGGGCGATCGTGGTCAGCTCCGGCGCGGGCGCGATCGCCGAACCGTACGGCGGCTGGTACTCCGCGACCAAGGCCGCGGTGGAGCGGATCGGCGAGGCGATGCGGATGGAGGCGGCCCGATTCGGCATCGCTGTGTCCGTGCTTGCGCCCGGGTGGACGGTCACTCCGATCATCGACTCGGCCGTGCGTGTAGCGGCTCCGCTGCCGGAATACGACGCCGATCGGCGGGCGGTGCTGGAGCGGGTCAGCGGATATCTGGCCGACGGCCAACCGGCCGACGCGGTCGCCGGCAAGGTGCAGGCAATTCTCGAGACCCGACGGCCGCGCCAGACCTATCTCTGCGGCAACGACGTCCGGCTGTCCTTCTGGACCAGGCGGCTGGTCCCGGCCAAGGTGTACGAACGTCTGGTCCGCGACTATTACGGACTGTGACGGCGTCTTCCTCGATCGCGGGGCCCGGGCGACGCGGCGTCCGGGCCCCTTTAGGCAGTGTCGGCGTGACGTGGGACGATCGCGTAGGTGACCAGCAAACCAGCCACGCCGCACCTCAGTGACCTCGCGCGGTTGCGGCGCGTCCGCGACCGGATCGACCGCGAGTACGCGCAGCCGCTGGACGTCGAGGCGCTCGCCCGCGACGCGCACATGTCGGCGGGCCATCTCAGTCGCCAGTTCCGTCTCGCCTACGGCGAATCGCCGTACTCCTATCTGATGACACGCCGCATCGAGCGCGCGATGGCGCTGCTGCGGCGCGGCGACCTCAGCGTCACCGAGGTCTGTTTCGCGGTCGGCTGCTCGTCGCTGGGCACCTTCAGCACCCGCTTCACCGAGCTGGTCGGTGTGCCGCCCAGCGTCTATCGGCGGGAGGCGGCGCAGTCGACCGAGGGCATCCCGTCGTGCGTGGCGAAACAGGTCACCAGACCGATCAGGAATCGAGAAGCATCGGCCACCGGGACGCAATTAGCCTGATCAGCATGGATATCACCATTCACTCGAGCTTCCTGCCGCAGAACGACCCGGACGCCGCGCTGGCCTTCTACCGCGACGCCCTCGGCTTCGAGGTCCGCAAGGACGTCGGATACCAGGGGATGCGCTGGATCACGGTCGGTCCTGCCGACCAGCCCGCCACGAACATCGTCCTGTACCCGCCCGAGGCCTCCCCCGGCATCACCGACGACGAGCGCCGTGCCATCGAAGAGATGATGGCCAAGGGCACCTTTGCCAGCATTCTGCTGGCTTCCAAGGACGTCGACGGCACTTTCGACCGGCTGCAGGCCACCGACGCCGAGGTCGTCCAAGAGCCGACCGACCAGCCGTACGGCGTTCGCGATTGCGCCTTCCGCGATCCCGCGGGCAACATGGTCCGCATCCAGCAGGTCGCCTGATCCTTCCGGCGATCAACGCCCTGATCCGCCCGAACGAGACGTGAACCAGTCCCGCTCGCCGAGGGCGGCCGTCACCACACGGCCGCCCTCGGCGAGTGCCGCGCCTGCTTCCGATGCGGCCGCGCCGAACAGAACCGACGTCGAAGCTGCTTGGATCGAGATCGGTCCGCGTCGACGGCAGACCGCGACAGCAACCCCGCACCAGAGGGAGACACGATGACCACGGCCACGAGGAAGAACGGCAGAAACGCCACGGCGAAGGGCGCGTCGCCCGCGTTGCCCGCGGCCGACAGCCACGATCTGATCCGTGTGCACGGCGCGCGGGTGAACAACCTCAGGGACGTGAGCATCGAGATCCCGAAGCGCAGGCTCACGGTGTTCACCGGCGTTTCCGGCTCCGGTAAGAGCTCGCTGGTGTTCGGCACGATCGCCGCGGAGTCGCAGCGGCTGATCAACGAGACCTACAGCGCCTTCGTGCAGGGCTTCATGCCGACGCTGGCGCGGCCCGAGGTCGACGTCCTCGAAGGGCTGACCACCGCGATCTCGGTCGACCAGCAGCGGATGGGCGGCGATACGCGCTCCACCGTCGGCACCGCCACCGACGCCAACGCGATGCTGCGCATCCTGTTCAGCAGGCTCGGTGATCCGCACATCGGCCCGCCGAGCGCGTTCGCCTTCAACGTCCCCTCGGTCCGGGCGAGCGGCGGCTTCACGGTCGACCGCGGCGAGGGCAAGACCAAGACCGAGAAGGTCACGTTCACCCGCACCGGCGGCATGTGCACGCGCTGCGAAGGCCGGGGCTCGGTCTCCGACATCGACCTCACCCAGCTCTACGACGATTCCAAGTCGCTCGCCGAGGGCGCGTTCACCATCCCCGGCTGGAAGTCGGACAGTTTCTGGACGGTGCGGGTCTACGCCGAGTCGGGCTTCGTCGACCCCGACAAGCCGATCCGCAAGTACACCAAGAAGGAGATGCGCGACTTCCTCTACAAGGAACCGGTCAAGGTGAAGGTCGACGGCGTCAACCTCACCTACGAGGGGCTGATTCCCAAGGTGCAGAAGTCGTTCCTGTCCAAGGATCCCGAATCGCTGCAGCCGCACATCCGGGCGTTCGTCGAGCGGGCGGTCACCTTCACCACCTGCCCCGAATGCGATGGCACTCGGCTCGCCGAGGGAGCCCGCGCCTCGAAGATCAACGGCATCAATATCGCCGACGCGTGCGCGATGGAGATCCGCGACCTCGCCGAATGGGTCCGCGGGCTGGACGAGCCGTCGGTCGCGCCGCTGCTCGATGCGCTGGGGCACACCCTCGACTCCTTCGTGGAGATCGGGCTCGGCTATCTCTCGCTGAACCGTCCCGCCGGCACGCTGTCGGGCGGAGAAGCGCAGCGCGTCAAGATGATTCGCCACCTCGGCTCGTCCCTCACCGATGTCACCTACGTCTTCGACGAGCCGACCATCGGCCTGCATCCGCACGACATCCGGCGGATGAACGACCTGCTGCTGCGGCTGCGGGACAAGGGCAACACCGTCTTGGTCGTCGAGCACAAGCCGGAGGCGATCGCGATCGCCGACCACGTCGTCGATCTGGGCCCCGGCGCCGGTTCGGCGGGCGGCACCATTTGCTACGAAGGCACCCTCGAAGGGCTGCGGTCCAGCGACACGGTCACCGGTCGCCATCTCGACGACCGCGCCTCGCTCAAGCCGGAGGTGCGCGAACACACCGGCACGCTGGCCGTCCGCGGCGCCATCGCGAACAACCTGCGGAACGTCGACGTCGACATCCCGCTCGGCGTGCTCGTCGTCGTCACCGGCGTCGCCGGTTCCGGCAAGAGCTCGCTGATCCACGGATCCATCCCCGCGTCGGAGGGCGTCGTGTCGGTCGACCAAGCGCCGATCCGCGGCTCGCGGCGCAGCAATCCGGCGACCTACACCGGACTGCTCGAACCGATCCGCAAGGCGTTCGCCAAGGCCAACGGGGTGAAGCCCGCGCTGTTCAGCGCCAATTCCGAAGGGGCGTGCCCGACCTGCAACGGCGCAGGCGTCATCTACACCGATCTGGGCATGATGGCCGGTGTCGAGACGCCCTGTGAGGACTGCGAGGGCAAGCGCTTCCAGCCTGCGGTGCTGGAGTACCGCCTCGGCGGCCGCGACATCAGCGAGGTGCTCGCCATGTCGGTGGCCGAGGCCGAGGAGTTCTTCGGCTCGGGCGAGGCCCGGATCCCGGCCGCGCACGCCATCCTCGACCGGCTCGCCGACGTCGGGCTCGGCTACCTGAGCCTTGGCCAGCCGCTCACGACGCTCTCGGGCGGCGAGCGGCAGCGGCTCAAGCTGGCCACCCACATGGCCGACAAGGGCGGCGTCTATGTCCTCGACGAACCGACGACCGGCCTGCACCTCGCCGATGTCGAGAACCTGCTCGGCCTGCTGGACCGCCTCGTCGACTCCGGCAAGTCGGTCATCGTCATCGAGCACCACCAGGCGGTCATGGCGCACGCCGACTGGATCATCGACCTCGGCCCCGGCGCGGGCCACGACGGCGGCAAGATCGTCTTCGAGGGCACGCCCGCCGACCTCGTCGGCACCCGCGCCACCCTCACCGGCGAACACCTCGCCGAGTACGTCGGCGCCTGACCCTCGCGGGCGCGCACGGTGGAAGCACCGTTGCGCGCCTGCGTAGGAATACTCATGATCCGATCGCCCCATCGGCGAATACTCGGAGCCGGAGAAGATCCGAGCGCGGGAGGGGCGCGGCGATGGGTGGGACGAGGACGTGGACAGCGGTCACCGGAGCCGCACTGCTGGTGATTCCGGCACTGGATGTGGTGGCCCGATTTCTGGGGACGCCGGGGTGGATCTTCGTCTTCGTGTTCTATCTCGGCGCGCCGATATGGCTGATCAGTTTCGTCGCGTTGGTCTGGATGGCGTCCGGCATGCTGTCGCGGGACAGCGCTTTCGCCGCCGCACCGCAGGCGCACCGGGCGATCGTGCTGGGGTTGCTGTGGGTGTACCTGGTGGGGTTGACGTTCTTCTGCTGGTTCATGTCGGACGGCGGGGACGCCGACGATTGGCAATCACCGGCCGGGCGGGTGCTCGGGGTGGACGGGTACAACAGCTCGACTCCCGAGTACCTGAATCGGGCACAGGAGTTCGCCATGCCGGCCTTGGGCACGGCGTTCGCGGCGCTGCTCGCCGCGGTCATCGGTTACGCGATCGTCGTCGGACGGCAGCGCCGCGCCTCACTCGCCCGCAGCGACGCCGACGAGCCCGTAACTGAATAGTTGCCAATACCGCATCGATTCGGCGCTTTTCCGCCTCGAACACGGCGTTGTGCGAGATATTCTCCAACCCAGCATGTCGGCAGCAATCTCCCAACCACGATCGGGGTGCGCAATGGCGACCGATTTCAAGGGCAAGATCGAGCTGGACATCCGCGACTCCACCCCGGATTGGGGCCCGTTCGCGGCGCCGACCGCGCCGGAGGGGGCGCCCAATGTGCTCTACATCGTCTGGGACGACGTGGGCATCGCCACCTGGGACTGCTTCGGCGGCCTGGTCGACATGCCGAACATGACGCGGATCGCCGAGCGCGGCGTGCGCCTGTCGCAGTTCCACACCACTGCGCTGTGTTCGCCCACACGCGCGTCGCTGCTCACCGGGCGCAACGCCACCTCCGTCGGCATGGCGACGATCGAGGAGTTCACCGACGGCTTCCCCAATTGCAGCGGCCGGATTCCGTTCGAGACCGCGTTGCTCTCGGAGGTGCTGGCCGAACGGGGCTGGAACACCTACTGCGTCGGCAAATGGCACCTGACGCCGCTGGAGGAGTCGAATCTGGCGTCCACCAAACGACATTGGCCGCTGAGCCGGGGCTTCGAACGCTTCTACGGATTCATGGGCGGCGAGACCGACCAGTGGTACCCGGAGCTGGTCTACGACAACCACACCACCGCGCCGCCCGCCACCCCTGAGGACGGCTACCACCTGTCGAAGGACATCGCGGACAAGACCATCGAGTTCATCCGCGACGCCAAGGTCATCGCGCCCGACAAGCCATGGTTCTCCTACGTCTGCCCGGGTGCGGGCCACGCACCGCACCACGTATTCGCCGAGTGGGCCGACCGCTACACCGGTCGCTTCGACATGGGCTACGAGGCGTACCGCGACATCGTGCTGGAGAACCAGAAACGGATGGGCATCGTCCCGGCAGATACCGAGATGTCGCCGGTGAACCCGTATCTCAGCGCCAAAGGCCCCAACGGCGAACCGTGGCCGCTGCTGGACACCGTGCGCCCGTGGGATTCGCTGAACACGGAGGAGAAGCGGCTGTTCACCCGAATGGCCGAGGTGTTCGCCGGTTTCCAGAGCTACACCGACGACCAGATCGGGCGGATTCTCGACTACCTCGAAGAGTCGGGGCAGTTGGACAACACGATCGTCGTGGTGATCTCCGACAACGGCGCGAGCGGCGAAGGCGGGCCCAACGGCTCGGTCAACGAGGTGAAGTTCTTCAACGGCTACATCGATACCGTCGAAGAGAGCATGCGGTTCTACGACCAGCTCGGCGGCCCGCAGACCTACAACCACTATCCGATCGGCTGGGCGATGGCGTTCAACACGCCCTACAAGCTCTACAAGCGCTACGCCTCGCACGAAGGCGGCATCGCCGATCCCGCGATTATCTCTTGGCCCAAGGAAATTCGCGCTCACGGCACGGTATGCGACACCTACATCAACGTCTGCGACGTGACACCGACCGTCTACGAGCTGCTCGGCATCACCCCGCCCGACACCGTCAAGGGCATCCCGCAGCAGCCGCTGGAAGGCGTGAGTTTCGCAGCGGCGCTTACCGATCCGCAGGCGCAGACGGGCAAGGACACCCAGTTCTACACGATGCTCGGCACCAGGGGCATCTGGCATCGCGGCTGGTTCGCCAACACCGTGCACGCCGCAACCCCGTCCGGCTGGAGTCACTTCGACCAGGACCGCTGGGAGCTGTACCACATCGAGCGGGACCGCAGCCAGAACCACGACCTGGCCGCCGAGAACCCGGAGAAGCTGGAAGACCTGAAGGCGCTGTGGTTCTCCGAGGCCGCGAAGTACAACGGGCTGCCGCTGGCCGATCTCAACATCATGGAGATGTTGGGCCGATGGCGGCCCTACCTGGTGGTGGACCGGACGAATTTCACGTACTACCCGGACACCGCCGAGGTCGGCATCGGGGCGGGTGTCGAGATGCGCGGCCAGTCGTATTCGGTGCTGGCCGAAGTCGCCATCCACTCCTCTTCGGCCGAGGGCGTGCTGTTCAAACAGGGCGCGGGTCACGGCGGCCACGTCCTGTTCGTCCAAGGCGGCCGGTTGCACTACATCTACAACTTCATGGGAGAAGACGAACAGCGGGTATCCGCGCCGGAGCCGGTGCCGCTGGGCAGCCACGTCTTCGGTGTCCGTTACCAGCGCAACGGCACCGTCGACGGCAGCCACACGCCGCTCGGCGAGCTCTCGCTGTTCGTCGATGACGCCGTCGTCGCGTCGCTGCCGGACATGCGCACCCATCCCGGAACATTCGGATTGGCAGGCGGCGGAATCGCCGTGGGGCGCAACGGCGGACAGGCGGTGGCGAGTGCGTACACGGCGCCGTACCCGTTCACCGGCGGCGCGGTGACCAAGGTCGTCGTCGACACGTCGGGGACCCCGTATATCGATGTCGAGCGGGAGCTCGCGGCGGCGTTCTCCAGAGACTGACGATCGCCACGTCGACCCCGGCGTCGGGGCGGCTGTCACGTCGAGCAATCCGAGAATCTTCCGAATATTTAGAACATGTTCTACAGTTCCTTCGTCGGCTCGCGTCGCCGAAGCTTGGTCGATCCAGCTTCGCCGACGACGCAGCCGACGTGGGAGTAGAACGCGTTCACAGGGTGCGCGTGGACCATGCCGACGGTCTGCGAGGAGTGGTTGTGCAGTTCAATCTGGCCGATGTCTTCGAGACGGTCGCGGCCACCGTCCCAGACCGTGTCGCGCTGACCTACGAGGGCGAGCACATCACCTACGCCCGGCTCGACACCGAAGCCGACAAGGTGGCGGCGCTGCTGTCGGACGCGGACATCCGCGCGGGAGAACACGTGTCGCTGTTCCTGAAGAACAGCGTCGAGCACGTCACCTCCCTGCTCGGCCTGATCAAGATTCGCGCGGTGCCGATCAATGTCAACTACCGCTACACGCCCGCCGAGCTCGAGTACATCTTCACCAACTCGGACTCCGTCGCCGTCGTCGTCGAACTGCCCGAGCACCAGCGCACACTGGCCGGGCTCCTCGCGGCGTGCCCGCTGCTGCGGACCGTGATCGTGGTCGGCGAGATCGACGGCGAGCTGCGCTCCGCCGCGGCCGCCCGCTCGATCGCCGTGGCGTCCTTCGCCGATGCCGAAACTGTCTCCCCCGCAGCCGAGTTCGCCCCCCGCACCGGAGACGAGCTGTACGTGCTCTACACCGGTGGCACCACCGGGTATCCGAAGGGCGTGATGTGGCGGCACGACGACTTCTTCCGCAAGCCCCTCTCCGGCGGCAACCCCTACGGTGACAGTCCTCGCAAGGATCTTGCCGAGATCGCCACAGCCGCAAAAGAATTCCCCGAACTGTCCTTCCTGATCGCCGCGCCGCTGATGCACGGGGCCGCGCTGTACTCGCTGTTCACCTTCTTCACCCTCGGGGCCCGTGTCGTGCTCATGCGTGACTTCGACTCGCGGCGCGTCGTCGAGGCGATCGAGCAGGAGAAACTTCAGGTGATCCTCATCGTCGGCGACGGCATGGGCCTGCCGCTGGTCGACGAGATGGAGCGCCGCAAGGGCGAGATCGACTTCGGCTCGCTGTTCTCGATCACCTCGGGTGGCGCGATCTGGTCGGTCGGTGTGCGCGAACGCATGCTCGCGGTCAAGCCGGATCTGTTGCTGCGGGACAACTTCGGGGCCTCGGAATCCGGCAACGACGGCGCCTTCACCGTCGACGAACAGGGCAACCTGCGCATGCCGCCCGCACCGGGCATGCTGCTCGTCGACGAGGACCTCGCCGACATCCCGCCGGGCAGCGACCAGATCGGCTATATCGCCCGCGTCGGCAACGTCCCGCTCGGGTACTACAAGGACGAGGAGAAATCCGCCCGCACCTTCCGCACCCGGGCCGACGGCACGCGCATGTCGGTGCTCGGTGACATGGGGCGCGTCGAGGCCGACGGCACCATCGTGTTTCTCGGGCGCGGTTCGCAATGCATCAACACCGGCGGCGAGAAGGTGTTCGCCGAAGAGGTCGAGGCCGCCCTGCACGCCCACCCGTCGATCGCCGACGCCCTCGTGGTCCCCGTGCCCGACGAGCGCATGGGACAGAAGGTCGCCGCCGTCATCGCGACCTATCCGGACGCGCCCGCGCTGGAACTGGACGAAGTTCAGCACCATTGCCGAAAGTCGCTGGCCGGGTACAAGATACCGCGCGCGATCGTCGTGGTGGACGAGGTCAAGCGGACGCCCGCTGGCAAGGCCGACTACCGGTGGGCGGCCGAGGTCGCGGCGGGATAGGAACACGCGGCCGCGGGCATCAGTCCGGTGTTTCCGCGTCGGTTGGCCGGCCGGGCAGCGGATGTTCCATGAACCCGTCGGCGAAGAACATCATCGACCCGCACTGACCGCACCGATAGGCGTGCTGCTTGACGACCTGTTGACCCAGCTCGCTCGGATGATCGGTCAACAGCCCGCTGTGTCCGGTGACGAAGCCGAGGACGCCGACGTAAGTCCGCTGCCGCGCACACCACTGGCAGGTCAGATCGACGGCCTCGCGCCGACGGCGAATCTCGTTCTCCACCAGCGCTATCCGCTGCCGCGCTTGGTCGATGTAGTGTCCGGCTTCGGCAAGCGACAGTCGCTTCGGCTCGCTCCACGGGCCCTCGTACACAGCGTCGACGGCGGACCGCAGAGCGGCGAAGTGCGCTTCGGACCGCCGCACCACCCGCGTACCTCTGAGCCCACCTTCGACCCGAAATGTGATCTCCGCCCGCGAAACCCCTTTCGGCAAGCCCCTCGTCAGCTTCACCCGCTTGGGGTCCTCCGCATCCGGCTTGAATTCGATCCCCCGATCCGCCACGCCCCGCACGATACCGGCGCGGCTGCGCCTCGGCCACCGGACGATTCGCTACCGCCGCCTTCAGGCCGCGTGGCTCAGCAACTCACACCACCGCCGCATCACCAGCTCGGTGTATGGAACGTGTCCGACCCCAGCGGCAACTGCTGCGCGCGTGCCCGGCGTGCCGGACTCAGGAAGTTCGGCACGCCGGGAGTCGGTCCGCATCATGCGGTGACGAACGTGGTCTCCGCCGCGCCGGTTGTCGCGAGGTGGCGGCGGCGGGTCGGCAGCAGCATGGTCGGGTGGGAGACGCCCCAAGCCGCGCCCGCGCAGATGAATTCCTTGATGCGAGCGGCGGTCCGGCCGGTGATGACAGTGGAGGTGACCTGATCGTCCGGGGTCACGCGCTGGAAGATGGCGTCGCGACGTCCGAGGCTGATGCACTGGGCGAGGTAGCCGATGGTGGTCTCGGGAACCTTGCGGCCGGTCAGGCGCGCGGCGAGGGCGTCGGCGGCCTGCCATGCCATCGGGGTCGCCATGGCGCAGGACATCCGCAGTGGCTTACCGCCCGCTCCTTCGGCGAACGCGGCGTCGCCGACCGCGTACACATCGGGGTGCGAGATCGAGCGCATGGTGCCGTCGACGACGATCCGCCCCGTGTCGGACACGGCCAGGGTCGTGGCGGCCGCGATCGGATGCACGGTGAAACCCGCTGTCCACACGGTCAACTGGGCCGGAATCTCCCCTACCGCACCATGTTCGATTCGCGCCGCCCTCTGGCCCTTCACGCCGGCCGCGTCCTTCGGGTCCGACGTTCGCGCCGCGGTGACCACACCGCTCGCTTCGACCCGTGAAATCTCGGCGTGCTCGTGGACCGTGATGCCGAGCCGGTCGAAGACGACGCGCAGGTGACGCTGAGCTTTCTCGCTGAGCCAGCCGCCGACGCCGCCGCGGGCCGCGATCGCGACATCCAAGTCCGGGTGGGCCTCGGCGATCTCGGTGGCCGCCTCGATACCGGTCAGGCCGCCGCCGACGACCAGAACTGTCCCGCCCGGCGCCAATTCGCGCAAGCGCTCCCGCAATCGCAGCGCGGATTGCTTCCCCGCGACGTTGTAGGCGTACTCCGAAGCACCGGGGACGCCGTGGTCGGCGGCGGCGCTGCCGAGGGCGTACACGAGGGTGTCGTAGCCGAGGGTCTCGGCGCCGTGCTCGCCGGTGAGATCGACGGTCTGGCGGTCCACGTCGACCGCGGTGACCCACGCGGTCCTGACCTGCACGCCCGTGCCGGCGAAGACATCACGCAACGGACGGTGCGGCAGATCCTGCCCGCTCGCGAGCTGGTGCATACGCACCCGTTCCACGAACTCGGGGTCGCCGTTGACCAGAGTGATCTCGAAGTCGTCGCGGTGCAGTCGCCTAGCGAGCCGACCGGCAGCGTTGGCTCCGCCGTACCCGGCTCCGAGGACGACAATGCGGTGCTTCATGGCTTGCTCCTATCTGGGTTGCGCTCACCTCCTGAACCGGACAGCCGCGCGATCCCTGACAGGAAAAGGCTGTGATGTGGGTCACCAGAGCTGCAAGAGGGGGCGGTGCGGGCCCGCGGCCGCCCACTGGCGCGTGACGCGTGCCAATTTGTCGGGGTTGACCTGGAGATGGATCGCCGCGATGCCGTCGGCGGTCACCTCGAGGCAGACGACGCCGATAACCCGCCCGTCGAATTCGACCAGCGCGGCGGGACCGCCATTGACGACGGCGGCGTACACGACTGGGCGGCCGCCGACGAGGGCTCGTTTGGCCTCGGTCGGCCGGAACACCCCGCGCAGGTATCGCGCGATGCCGAGCGCACCCACGAGCGGGGTCTTGCGGGCCGTGACCCGGCCACCGCCGTCGGCGATGCTGACCGCGTCGTCGGCGAGCAGCCGAATCAGCGGCTCGGTGTCGCCGCTGAGGGTCGCGGCGAGGAATTCCTCGACGAGCTTCCGCGCGGCGTCCGCGCCGACCTCGGTCCGGGAACGGCCGGTGCTGACGTGCTGCTTGGCACGCCGGTAGACCTGCTGACAGTTCGACTCGGTGAGATCGAGGATCTCCGCGATCTCGCGGTGCGAGTACCCGAACGCCTCGCGCAGCACGTACACCACGCGCTCGTTGGCCGACAGCCGCTCCATGAGGGTGAGCATCGCGAGCGACACCGACTCGCGCTGCTCGACGGTGTCGGCCGGACCGAGCATCGGGTCGCCGGTCAGCACCGGCTCCGGAAGCCACTGCCCCACATAGGTTTCCCGCTTGACCCGCGCCGAGGTGAGCTGATTGAGGCAGACATTGGTGAGCACCTTCGTCAGCCACGCCTCGGGCGTCTCGATCAGCTCCCTATCCGCCGCGTGCCACCGCAGATAGGTGTCCTGCACCGCGTCCTCGGCATCACCGGCCGATCCCAGCAGCCGGTACGCGATCGCCTCCAAGCGACCCCGGCAACGCTCGAACAGGTCGGCTTCGTACGTACTGAGTGGCATCGCCCCATCGTCGGCCATCCGCGCGTGCCTCGTCCACCCGCCCCACCCTCGGCCCACGCGCGATCGACTGAACATCGCGTCCGCCGAGTGGTCCGGCCCGCCGATCGCAGCCACGACAAGTGCTGGCTGGACCGATCGAGGCTCGGACTACCACGGGCGGATCACCGCCGCGCTGAAAACCAGCGGCACAATGCTTCACGCTGACATCGCGACGGCTTCGGCCGCGCTCATCGCATTGTACGAGGCCGGGCGAGCGTCCTCGGCGCGGGAGTTGGCAGGTGGCCGCCGTATCGGCCCGGAGCACGGCCCATCGCCGGGCGCTGGAACGCCCGCCGGGTTGGTTCTTTCCACCCCGGCGGGCGACCAGGTTCTCGGGAAGCGGCACGCGCCGGGGGCTATGGGCGCGCCACCTCGGTGGCGCGGAGGTTGCGCAGAGTGCCGTCACCCGCCTCGTACTGGGACGGATAGAGCACCTGTACGGCCACGGTCAGGGGCGTGCCGGGCTCGATGGTGTGGGTGTCGTCCGGCGTAGCGATGACAACGGATCCGCCGGTGCCGTCCTCGATCACGTTGTACCACTGACTCTGCTGAGGATTGATGCGGGTTCGCGCGGGCACGTCGAAGCGGATCTCCCACCACACCACCCGCTGCTGGTGGGCGGCCAGGGTCAGTTCGTAGCTGATGACCCACCCCCTCGCGTCCTCGGGCCATGTCTGGGGCCACTGTCCGACGATCACGGGGGTGACTGTGACGGGAGGCCGTTCGACGTCGGTGGTGACCCCGCCGGAGTGCCGCTCGGCGGTATTGGCGCGTGTCGGCGACGTGATCATGCTGGCGCAGGTGAGCCTGCCCTCGTACTGCGGGTCGATGGTGCCCGCCAAGTTGATGGTCGCCCTGCCGCCCTTGGGCAGGTCGATCGGCAGGTGCAAGCCGTCCCGGACGGCAGCGATGCCGCAGACGGCCCCATTCTCGGCCTGGCAGGACACCTCCACGTCGGTCAGTTCCGTCGGAATCGAACCCTCCAGCACCGCGTCAGGGGCGTCGTTGGGGCCGAGATTCTGCACGCCGATGGTGTAGGTGATCCGCTGTCCCGACTGCGCCGTCCGCGGGCCGCTCATCTCCAGCGGCATCTCCGCTGGCAGGGTCACCTTGAGGTTCCTGATCCGGTGCGACGCGGTCGCGGCGCCTGTTCCGGCCGCGAAACCCAGCTTGAAGGTCTCGGGCACCGGTGGCTGGCCGTCGGCGCCTGCGAGATCGAAATTGTCGATCAGCAGGGTGCCGTTCGGGTTGGCTTTGTCGGCGTGGCGCACGGTCAGTCGGCCGCCGATGATGGAGACCTGGATGTGCGCACCGCGCTCCCACGCGGCGTGGAATCCGCCCGGCACCTGAACGCCGGTGAGCCAGCGGAACCCCTCCTGCAGACTGCCGGATCCGCGTACTCCGACGGTATTGGGCCGTTGCGCGCCGCCTCCGATACCGGCGAGTGGCGTGCCGAAGTTTCCGTGATTGTCGAAGCCGACTCCCACGAATCCGGCTGTGACTCCCGGTACGACGATTTGCCCCGAATCCGTTTTCGTAACGGAGTAGCCGAGTGCGGCGCCGATGCCGCCGGGCTGCGTCGTGCGCGCGCCGTCGATCACGTAGACGCTGAAGCCGTCGCCGAGCGTGGCCCCTCCCTCGCAGGAGTAGTCGAAGTCGATGGTCACGCCGAGCCTGGACGAGAACGGCTGATCGAGGAACGCCGTCCCGGCCTTGGAATTGGCGTTGGGGGTGAGCTCCAGGCTGCCTGCGTTCAGCCGCGCGCTGCCCAGCAGTTGCCAGTGCGGGTTGGTCACGGTCTCGTGAGTGAACGATTCAACGATCGGGAACTGTGCCTGCTGGATGGTGACTGGTGCTGGTGCATACGTCGTCATAGTCGAATCCTCCTCGGGCTGGATGTGCCGTGAGATGAGTGATTACGCCATGCGGATGTGGCCAGTAGTCCCATAACAAAGGTAGCGCACTCGAACGCACCACAACTACGGTCCGTCGCGAGAAGCGCAAAGTAGGTTGTAATGCAATATTGAAGTGTCTTCTATCCGGGTTCGATGCACACCGCGGTATATGTCCTCACCTTCACATTCGAACCAGAACCATCGCCTCGACGTCTCGGGAACAATTACTCTCGAAAACAACGGATTTCATCTCCTCCTGCATCCGAGGAGTTGGTTCGTCGATGAGAAGCGTTGCCACGCATGGATAGGCATCGGCCGCGCCTGTCGGCACGGCCATCTTGTCCACTGTGCCGCAGCGGCTTTCGAGTTCCGCCTCGGGCTCAGCTCTGAGAGAGCGTGTCCTGCTACAGCATTCATGGACGCATCGGCACCAACAGGTCGGCGTCGAGGTCGGTGCGCAGTGCGGTGATCGCGGATTGCAGGCCGTGTGCGAGCGCGGTGATCGTCGCGGCATCCCACAGGGGTGCGGCATAGCGGATCTCGCCGTGGATGCCGTCCGGTTCGCCATCTGGGCCGACGGATTCTCTGAGCTGGATGAGAATCTCGAATTCTGCTCGCTGGGGCGGCAATTCGCGTAGTCGGACCTCGATGTCGCCTGCGCCGCCCGCGACCGGGATATCGCGGAAGAACGTGGTGACGATCTGAGGCAGCGGACGGTCCGGTCCGGTGTGGGCGGCGACGGACCGCTCGAACGGATAGCGCTTGTTCTCGTGGGCCTCCAGGACCCGGTCGCGGATCTGGCCGATCAGTTGTCCGGCGGTCGGTGCGGCGGTGCGGTCGGTGCGGATCAGCACGATGTCGGCCGCGCAGCCGAGCATGGTGTCGAATTCGAGGCGATCGCGTCCGCTCAGTGCCGTGCCGATGACCAGATCGGGTCCGGCGCCCAGGTCGGTGAGGGCGTGGACAAGGGCCGCGTGCAGGACGGCGTAGGTGGTCGCGCCGCAGCGACGGGCGGTGTCCCGCAGACGGGCGTGGGTGGCCGCGTCGAGGGTGAACGGCAGCAGCGCCGCCGGGTATCCACCGGCGGCGGACCGCGGGTGGTCGACGGCCAGCGGCGGGGCGTATTCCAGTCCGGACAGCATGTCGCCCCAGTACCGGGCTTGGGCTGGCTCGCCGCCGTGCCCGCGCAGCCACCGGGCGTAATCGGCGAACTGGACCGGGGGCGTCGGCCAGTTGGGCGCCGCGCCTTCGGCGCGTGCCAGGTAAGCGAATTCGAGTTCGCGCAGCAGCAGCGCCAGTGACTCGGCGTCACCCGCGCAGTGATGCAGGACCACGAGCAGAACGTGATGATCGGGCGTCAGCCGATACAGCCGAACCCGCAGAGGCGCCTCGGTGAGCAGCGTGAAACCGCGGTCCATCTCCTGTTCCAGCAACCGGTTCAGATCCTCGACGTCGGTGATCTCGCGGTAGTCGACGGCGTCCTGGTCGAACGCCTCGATCCGCTGGACCGGCCCCGCAGCGGTGAAAGGCAGTGTGGTCCGCAATATCTCGTGCCTACGCACCACATCGCCGACCGCCGCCCGCACGACCGCCGCGTCGAGGGGGCCGATCAGGTCTACAGCGGCGGGCATCAAATAGTCGGCGGCGCCTTCGCTGAGATAGTTGACCGTCCACAGTCGCTGCTGGCTCGGCGCGAGCGGAATCGCGTCGTCCGAAAGGGAGGCGTTGCCGTCGCTCTCCCGATACGCGATGCCAACGGGGTCCCGGCCGACGGCGGTGGGATCACCGCCGCGATCGGCGATGCGCCGTTCCAGCGCGGCGACGGTGGGCGCGTCGAGCAGATCGCGCAGGCTCACGACGACCCCGAAGGTCCGGCTCGCCGACGCCGCGAGCCGGATGGCCGCCAGCGAGTTCCCGCCGATACGGAAGAAATCGTCCTGCACGCCGACCCGCTGCAGTCCGATGGCATCGGCGAACAGCCCGGCCAGAATCTGCTGGCGCGGTGTCCGTGGCGGATCCGCGGCCGCCGAGGCGGGCATGGTCAGCGCTGCGCGGTCGACCTTGCCGTTGGCGGTGAGCGGCAGCGCGGGAATCTGCGCGATCACGGCGGGCAGCAGATAGGCGGGCAGGACTCGGGCGAGCCGGGTCCGCATGTCCGCCGTGTCGATCGGCTCGGCGGCGACCACGTGGGCGACCAAGGTCTTGCCCGCCGCCATCCGATGCGCCGTGACGACCGCCGCGGTGACCCCCGGCATGCTCCGGATCGCGTGTTCGATCTCGCCGGGCTCCACGCGGATGCCGTTGACCTTGACCTGCCGGTCACCGCGGCCGAGGAACCGCACGGTGCCGTCGGCGCCCCAGCTGCCGTGATCGCCGGTGCGGTACATCCGTGACCCCGGGGCGCCGAAGGGGTTGGCCGTGAAAACCGTCGCGGTGCGGCCGGGCATCCGGTGATACCCCCGCGCGAGGCCCGCACCGGTCAGGTAGATCTCGCCGACCATCCCGGGCGGCACCGGGCGCAGCAACGCGTCGAGGACGAGTACCTCGGTGTGGTCCACGGCTCGGCCCACCGGAATCGCCTCGTCGGGCAGCGGTCCGGTCGGAATCGAGTACGCGGTGGCGTACGCGGTCGCCTCCACCGGACCGTAGATGTTGACGATGGAGATGCCTGGCGCCGCCGCGCGCATCGCCCGCACGGTATCGAGCGGCAGGATGTCACCGGCGCTCGACAGCGTGCGCAGCTGGGCGAGACTTTCCGGGATGTCGTTGACCAGCACCTGAAACAGCCCGGCCGCCAACAGCATCGCGGTCACCTCCCCGGCCCGCAGGACGTGGCGGAAGTCCTCGGCCCCGAGGCGGTCCGGTGTCGCGATCACCGCGGTGTGCCCCTGCAACAGCGGCATCCAGAGTTCCCAGACGACCATGTCCCAGGCGTACGGCGAATGCATCAGCATCCGTGCGTATTCCGGGCCCGCGGCGATCCGGTCGATCGCGCGCGTCACCATCGCGCGATGCGTGGCGAGCACGCCTTTCGGCGCGCCGGTCGACCCCGAGGTGAACATCAGCCAGGCCGCCGCGTCGGCGGGCACCGAGTCGGCCGGTGTGGTCAGGACCGGCTCGTCGGACAGCGCGACGGCGCGCACCAGCGCGATGTCGTCGAGAACGAGTTCGGTGCCGGTGTGGGCCAGCATCCAGGCGACGCGGTCGGGCGGATCCTGCTCGTGCAGCGGGACGCAGATCGCGCCGAGCCGCATCAGCGCCAGCGCCGCGACGACCAACTCCGGGGTGCGCGGCAGGCGCAGACCCACCGGCGTCCCGAGTCGGACACCATGCCGAGAAGCGAGATGGTAGGCGAATCGTTCGGCGCGAACCTGCAATTCGCGATAGCTGACGTGCTCGCCCTCATACCAGAGCGCATGGCATTCGGGGAACCGGCGCGCGACCGAATCGAAGACCTCCGCGATACCGCGATCGGTCGCGCCCGTCGGATCCTCGTGCGGGCTGCGCGCCGCTGTCACAGCGGGCACGCGGGTGAGCCGCCCGGCGGGCATGTCCGCGGAAGCCGCCGCCACTTCGTTCATTGCTGTCAGGAAGCGGCTGTGCAGACTCGCCAGCGCCGCGGGGTCGCACCGATCGGCGGTGGTGTCCATATCGATGCGCGGCGGACCGTCGCCGAGATAGACGCCGATGCCGAATGCCTCGGTGTATCCGGTGGATACCGGGATCAGTGTGGCGACCACGTCACCGAAGTGGATATCGGGCGGAACGGGCAGGATGTTGATCATCGGGCCGGTGATCCGGTGCTCGCCGCCCGGGGACGTGCCGTCGGCGAGCAGGTCGAATCGCCGATAGTGCTGGTGGCGCAGCACCGTTCGCAGCTCCGCCTGCGTCGCCATGGCGAGCGCGCCGATGGACGCGCCGGGGTCGACCTCGACTCGCAGTCCGACGACGTTCGAGGTCATGCCGAGCGCGCGCCAGGAT
Source organism: Nocardia sp. NPDC050793 (assembly GCF_040654065.1). Lineage (NCBI taxonomy): Bacteria > Bacillati > Actinomycetota > Actinomycetes > Mycobacteriales > Nocardiaceae > Nocardia > Nocardia sp. NPDC050793. Next base: position 797,785 of record NZ_JBFAHG010000003.1, on the reverse strand, counting down.
CGTTTGGCCGGTACCGGCAGACCGAGGACCACGGTCCGCGCACCCGAGTCGGCGTGCAGCAGGAGCGCCGTCGTCGCAGCCAGCAGTGCTGGCCAGTCGACACCGAATCGTGCTGCGGCACCGAGAAACTCCCGCCAGTCTTCGTCGCTTGGACGACCGGAGTGCCGGATCGGCCCGGACGCACCGGCCGTGACAGGCGGATGGGCGAACATCGGAGCGTCGGGCAGCCCGGCCAGCCGTCCGGACCAGAACGCGCGGTCGTCGGTGAACCGGCGCGAGGCGCGATACCGCTGATCCTGCTCGACGTATCCCGCGACGGTATCGGCGACTTCCGGCGCGGGCTCACCGGCGAGCAACGCGGTGTAGGCGCGTGCAACCGCCCGGATGAAAGCCAGCGACGCGCCGCCGTCGAGGACGATGTGGTGGGCGCGGATCGCCCAGAGATGGCCCGCCGCACCGAGATCCAGCAGATGATGTTCGAAAAGCGGTGCGACGTTTTGGTCGAAGGCTGGCGGCGCGGCGCGCAGGTAGGCGAGCGCCGCCTCGACCGGGTCGGATTCGTCACCGAAATCGCCACGGCGCAACGGCCATTCGGCACATTCCTCGACCACCTGACGTGGCTCGGGTCCGTCGTTGTCGAGCCGGACGCGCAACGTCTCGGCGGCCGCGACGACACCGCGCAGCGCGCGTTCGAACAGGCCGGGATCGATGCGGCCGCGCAGGTGGACGTAACCATCGATGAGGTAGCGATGATCCGCGCCGTACAGGCTGGTGTAGGCCCAGATCTCCTGCTGCGCGAGGGTCAGCGGGTAGTCGGTCCGGCGATGCGGTGTCTGGGTCATCTCACTCCGTTCGCGTCGTCGGCGGGCATGGTCGCGAGCCGTTCGAGTTCGGTTTCCAGCCGGGTGATCACCCGGCGCGGCAGCTCGTCGTCGAGCAGATCGCGGTGCCAGTTCAATGCCACCGTCAGCTGTTCGCGCGGCCATACCGTCGCGGTCAGCGGGAACAGGGTGATCTCCCGCGACGACAGGTCGGTCAATACCAGGTCACCCACGGTGATGGGGGTCTGCGCGACGTCGACCGGATACGACTCGAAGACCAGCAGGGTGTCGAAGTAGTCGCGCACGGGAACGCCTGCCGCGTCCTCGATCTCGGCAAGACCGAGATGGTGGTGGTCGAGCAGCGCCGCCTGTTCGGCCTGCACCGCGCGCAATCGCGCGCCGATCGGCTGGTCGTCGCGGCGACGCACACGCACCGGCACGGTGTTGATGAACGAGCCCACCATGGCGTCGATGCCCGGGATGCTCGCGGGCCGTCCGGAGACCACCGTGCCGAACACGATGTCGTCGTTCCCGGTGATGTCCCCCAGCACCGACGCCCACGCATACTGCAGAACGGTGTTCAGCGTGACGCCGCACGCGGCGGCGAAGCCCGACAGCGCGGCGGTCCGCGCCGCCGTCAGCGTCACGACGTGTTCGGTGTGCGACCGCGCCGGATCGCGCGGCGCGGCGCCCGGCGCGGCGACGAGGGTCGGCGCGGCGAGGTCGTGCAGGGCATCGCGCCATGCCGCGGCGGCGGGTTCGCGGTCTTGCGCGGCCCGCCAGCGCAGAAAGGTGGCGAATCCGTCGTCCACGTCGCCGGGGGCGTCCACGCCGAGTGCGAAGGCGCTCAGTAGGTTTCGCATCAGGATCGGCGCGGACCAGCCGTCGAGGATGAGCCGATGGTTGGTCACCGACAGCACCCAGCGGCGCTCGTCTGTCCGGATCAGCAGGAACCGGATGAGCGGCGGCCTCTCCAGGTCGAACGGGCGCACCTGTTCCTCGGCCAGGATGTCGTCCAGTTCCGTACCGCGCTCGCGGAGGTCGACTTCCCTGACGTCGATCGGCGCGGTCGCGATGACGAGCTGACGCCACCGGCCGCCGCCGTCGCGGACGAAGGCTGCCCGCAGCGAGGAATGCCGGTCCACGACGTGCTGGGCGGCCGTGCGTAACCGTGCGAGATCGGGAGTTCCTTCGCAGGTCAGCACGACCTGGAGGGTGTGGATCTCCGGTGCGTCCTGGTCCGTGGGTGCGAGGTCGGCGAACTTCTCCTGGATCGGTGTGAGCGCCCGGATATCGCACAACCTGCCGTAGCGGCGCTCCCAGCGGTCGATCTCCGATTGGCGCAGACCGGCGGGCGCGAAATCCGAGGGTGTCCACCCACCCGCGGCGGGATCGGCCGCGTGGCGCGCGAGGGCGCCCAGGACCGTTCCGAACAGCTCGGTGAAGGCGCGGACGCGGTCGGGTCCGATGAGGGTTTCGGGAAACGAGAAGCCCGCGGTGAGCCGATCACCGATCACCGCGGTGTCGATCGCGAGGGACGCGTCGGCGGGTAGGCCGGAGTCGACGGGGGGCGGCGTGTTCGTGAGAGCCGCGGGCAGCCACGGGCCGTTCGCCGCGGAGATCGCGCCCAGATAGGTGAACGACAGTTGAGTGGTCTCGGCGGGCAGATCGATGCCGGCGCCGAAGTAGCGCAGCAGTCCGTAACCGATGCCGCCATCCGGTACCGAAAGTAGTTGTTCCTTCACGGTTTTCACTGCGCCGGCAAGGCCGTTCCCGCCCTCGATCGCGTCCGTGATGTCGATTCCTTCCAGATCGAAGCGGCACGGGTAGGCGGCGGTGAACCAGCCGACCGTGCGTGAGAGCTCGGCGCCGGGGACGAGATCGTCATGCCTGCCGTGGGATTCCATCCGGACCGGGACCACCGAGCTGTGACCGCCGCGCCACGCGACCATCGCCACGGCCACCGCGGTCAGCAGGATGGTGTTGGTGTCGGTGCCGTAGCGCGGGGGCAATGCGGTCACGACGGCGAAGGTCGTCGCCTCGTCGAATTCGAGGACGATGCGGCGCATCGTGGACGACACGTCGATGCGCGGGTCGAGCGGACGATCGGTGAACAGCGGATCGGGCCCGCGCAGCAGCCCTCGCCACTGGTCGTCTTGGGCGAGAAGCTCAGCGCCGTACGCCTTTTCGCGCAGCGCGTGCGCCCACCGCCGCACGGAGGTGCCCCCGGCGGGCAGCCGCGGCGACCGGCCCGACTCGAGCTGCGCCCACGCCGCGACGAAGTCCGGGATCAGGATGCGCCAGGAGACGCCGTCCACCGCGATGTGGTGGATCACGACAACGAGGAGCCCACCGCGTTCTCCCGCACCCCGATCGAGCCAGACACACCGCAGCACAGCGCCGTTCGCCGGATCGAGACGGTCGGTCGCGGCTTCCGTCTCGCGGGCGAGGATCTCGGCCTCTTCGAGATCATCCGCGGCCGAGACGTCGACGCGGCTGAGAACCGAAGCGGGGTCGAAGGATTCGGGGGCGTCGGCGAACAGCCGCCACTCACCGCCCGCGTCGCGGTAGAGCCGTGCGCGCAGCATGTCGTGCTGTTCGACCACCGCACCGATCACCCCCCGCAGCGTGGTCGCGGTGATGCCCGCGGGCAGGTCGAGCACCATGTGCTGGGCATAGCGGTCGAACCGCACGCCACCGTGTTCGGCGCGCTCGATCAGCGCGAGGACGGCGGGAGTCGGCGGCATCTCCCCCACACCGGCACCGGGTAGTTCGGCGAGCACGCGCCGCTCGGGCGCTCCCGTCGTGGCGACCGCGGCCAGTCCCGCGACGGTGCGCTGTTCGAAGACCTGCGCCGGGGTGAAGTAGACGCCCCGCGACTTCGCCCGGGAGACAAGGAGAATCGACATGACGCTGTCGCCGCCCATAGCGAAGAAAGATTCATCGACACCGACCCGATCCCGGCCGAGCACCTGCGCGAACACCTCGGCCAAGTTCTGCTCCACCGGTGTCGACGGCGCACGATACGGCGTGTGCCGCGGCGCCGGTTCGGGCAGCGCCGCCCGGTCCACCTTGCCCGCCGCCGTGGCGGGGAACCCGTCGAGCACGACGATGTCATCGGGGATCATGGCCGCGGGGAGGGTGCGGGACAACTCCGTGCGCAGTGGGTCCGGGGCGCAGACGGCTTCGGCCACTGGCACGACATAACCGAGGAGCCTTCCGTCGGGTCGCAGCGTCGCCGCCGCCTGCGCGACCGTTGCGCACGCCGAGAGCGCGGCCTCCACCTCCCCGAGTTCGATGCGCACGCCGTGGCGTTTGACCTGGAAATCGGCTCGGCCCTGGTACTCCAGCAGTTCGGTCGCCGCATTCCAGCGCACGATGTCGCCGGTGCGGTACAGCCGCGCGCCGGACTCGAAAGGGTCCGCGACGAAACGCTCGGCGGTGCGCGCGGGATCGCCCTGATAGCACCGCGCCAATTGCGCTCCCGCCAGATACAGTTCGCCGGGCAACCCGTCGGGAACGAGGCGCAGCCGGGCGTCGAGCACGTACGCCCGCGTGTTCGACGCGACCGAACCGATCGGTATCGACGCCGAATCCCGCACGCTCACCGGATATCCCGTGACCGCGCCGGTGGCCTCGGTCGGCCCGTAGAGGTTGTGCAGGCGCGCAGGCGCCGCCGCACCGAACCGCTGTGCCAGCGCGGGTGTGAGAGTCTCCCCGATGGTCAGCACGCGGCGAACGCAGGCCGGGAAGCTGGACACCACGTTGAGGTGGTTGCTCAGCGTCGAGGGCACGAACTGGAGGGTGGTCACCGCGTGCGCGGCGATCAGCCGGGTCAGTTCGGCCGGGTCGGTGTGCGCCGACGGCGGCGCGATGGCAAGGGTCGCCCCGATACTCGAGGGCCAGAACAGCTCCCAGATCGAGACGTCGAAGGTGACCGGCGTCTTCTGCAGGACGGTGTCGGTCTCGTCGAGGCCGATGTGCTCGCTCATCCACCGCAGGTGGTCCACCACCGCCGCATGCGGCACCGCGACGCCCTTGGGCACGCCGGTCGAGCCGGAGGTGAACATGAGATAGGCGAGATTGCCGGGACGCAGTGGCGCGGGTCGGTCGGCGTCGTGCAGCGGTGTGCCGTCGTCGTCCATATCACCCGGTTCGCCGAGGTAGTGGACGGGCGCGGCATCGGTGGTGAATCCGTCGTTTCGCGTGCTCAGCACCAACACCGGCTTGGCCACTGTCAGGATGCGGTTCAGCCGCCCGGCTGGATGGCCCGGTTCCAGCGGCAGATACGCACCGCCCGCCTTCAGCACCGCGTACACCGCGACGATCGCCTCGATCGAACGACCGATCGCCACGCCGACCACGGTGTCGGGCCCGACGCCGCGCCGAATCACACTGCGCGCCAGTCGATTCGCGCGAGCGTCCAGCTCACCGTAGGTGACCGACTCCGCGCCGTACACCAGCGCGATCGCATCGGGCGACCGGCGAGCGACCGACTCGAAACCGGTCAGTGCGGTGGCGTGCGGGTCCCTGGCGCGCGCCGGGCCGCCGCGGCGCAGGATGCGCGCGCGTTCCTCCTCGGTGGTGAGATCGACGCGGGCGATCGGAGTTGCGGGCGCGGCGACGAGCCGGGCGAAAAGTCCTGTGAACACCGGCAACTCGGCGTCGGGCACGCCGATCCGCCAGCCGTCGTCGTCGTGAACGGCGGTCGGACATTCCCCTCCGGCCGCGCCGGTTGCACGCTGCCGCAGCAGCGCCCCGACCTGTGCGGCGACGGCGCGGAAGTCGTGCCGCGCCGCCACTGTCACGCGGATCTCGACCGCCGTGGCACCGGACCGGTAGCCGACGGTCACCTCGGCCGCGCCCGTCCGGCGATGCGTGTACACCGCCAGCGCGGCCAGCACGACCGCCGCTGTCCCTCCCCCGCTGCGCCGAGCCAGCGGACCAAGTCCCGGCGTCTGCTCCAGCGGGTAGTCGAGTGTGCTCGTCTCACGGGTAGGCATGGAATCCCCTTCCCGACTTGCGGCCCAGGTGTCCGTCCCTGACCAGCCCGGCCAGCGCGTCCGGCACCCGATAGCGGCCGTCGCCGGTGGCATCGCGCAGGACGGCGAGGGTGTCGGCCACGTTGTCGAGGCCGATCAGATCCGCGGTGCGCAGTGGCCCCATCCGATGGCCGAGGCAGCCCTCGAACAAGGCGTCGACCGTGGCGGCGTCGGTGCCGGATTCGGTGATCGCGGCGGCCTCCGCGATGGCGAGCATGAGCACCCGGTTGACGACGAATCCGGGACCGTCGCCGACCACGATGCCGCGCTTGCCGAGTGCGCCGAGGAAGTCGAGCGCGGTGGCCAGGGTGCCGGGCGCGGTGTGTGCGGTGGTGATCACCTCCACCGCCTCGGTCAGCGGCGCGGGATTCATGAAATGCAGTCCGAGCATCCGCTCCGGCCTGCCCGTGCGGGCGGCCATGTCCGCGATGGGGATGGCCGAAGTGCCCGAGGCGAACACGGCCGACGGTGCGCACGCGCGGTCGAGTTCGGCGAACACGCGGTACTTGAGTTCGACTCGCTCCGTGACGGATTCGATGACGAAGGTGGCATCGCACAGGTCCTCGACGCGCTGCGACCACCGGATGCGGTCGGTGATCTCGGCGATCTCGCCGGGGCGCGGCCCCCGGCCGAGCAGCACGCTGGAACGCAGCGACGCGCGAATGCTGCGCCGCGCGCGTTCGGCGGCTGCGGGGTCGGTATCGACCACGGTGACGGGCATGCCTGCCTCGGCCACGCACTGGGCGATTCCCGCGCCCATCGTGCCCGCGCCGACCACGCCGACCCGGTGCTGTGCGGTCACGGGTGGATCTCCTGTTCGTCCATGAAGGTTTCGATGCCGAGCACGGTGTCGCGCACCGGCTCGTCCGGCCGGTCGAGCGCCGCCCGCGCCAGCGCGACCAGTTCGTCGGCGATGGCTTCGACCGAGGACCGGTCGAACAGCTCGGTCGCGTAATGCAGACGCAACTCGGCGGGGTGGTGCGTCCACGAGAGAGCGATTTCGGTCGCGGTGTCCCCCAACGGAACCCGTGTGTGACCGAGGTACCGCAGTGGCGTCACGCCCGTGCTCGTGGCCGATGTGGGCGGGTTGTCGCGCAACTTTCGCCATGTGGTGTCCGGGCGGACGGTCACGATGACATCCCGCGCGCCATCGGGTCCGTCTGGCAGGCCGATGCGCACCCGGTCACCGCCGCTGTACCAACCGAGCAGCACTGCGTAGGCATCGAACAGCGCGGCGTCGTAGCGCTCGAGCTCGGAGCTCTCCAGATCTACTGAGCGCGTGATGATTTCGTGGTCGAAGACGGTGTTCCCTGTGTGCGGATGGTCGGTGGGGATCGACGTCGTCGCGTCCGATTCCCGCCGCGGTCCGGCGATCAGCGCCTCGATCGGCGGCGCGCCGGTGTCCGACGCCATCGTCGTCAGGATCTCCAGGAACGCGTCGCCGATCGCGGCCACCGTCTGCGTGGTGAACAGCTCGGTGCTGAACTCGAGGCACGCGCCGATATCGCGCGGGACGTCGTCGGTGTACTCGAAGGTCACCAGGGTGAGGTCGAATTTCGCGGTGCCGGTGGGCAATCCGCCGAACTCGTTGCCCGCCGCGTGATCGAGGTCGAACAGTTCCGCGCCCGCCTCGTCGATTCGCTCCATCCGTGGTGTCACCTGGTGGATGTAGAGCACATCGAACAGCGGGGTCCGCGACAGGTCGCGCTGCGGCGCCAGGGCGTTGACCACCCGGTCGAACGGGATCTCCTGGTGTTCGAGCGCACCGAAGACGACCGAGCGCACCCGGGTCAGCAGGTCCGGCAGCGCCGTGTCGGCGGTGAAGTCGGTGCGCAAGGCGACCGTGCTGTTGAAATAGCCGATCAGATCCTGGAATTCGCGTCGGCCGCGTCCGGTGGTCGGCGTGCCGACGACGATGTCGCGCTGGCCGCTGTGCCGCGCGAGGGTCAGATAGAAGGCACTGAGCAGAACCACGAACAGCGAGACCGATTCGCGGCCCGCCAGCGCACGCAGGTCGGTGAGCAGCGCCGCGGGGATGGTGAACGGATGCAGGTCGCCGACATAGGTTTTGCGATCGGGTCGTGGGAAATCCGTGGGCAGCCGCAGCACCGGCGCGTCGGCCAGCGTGTCACGCCAGTAGTCGAGTTCGTGGTCGAGCGCCGAACTCGCCAGCAGCGCGCGATGCCAGGCCGCGTAGTCGCGGTATCGGATCGGCAGCGGCGGCAGGCGGTGCGGACGGCCCTCGCGCCGTGCGGCGTACAGCTCCGGCAGCTCGCGACCGAGGATCGTGGGCGTCGCGCCGTCGGTGACGGCGTGATGGCAGGTCAATTGCAGCACATGGGTATCCGGTCCCACGGTGATGAGCAGAACCCGCAGCAAGGCGTCTTCGGCGAGGTCGAACGGTTCGGTGGCGGCGACGTGCACGAGGGCGCGGGCCGCGGCGAGCGGATCGGGTTCGGCGGAGACGTCGACGCGGCGGACGTAGTCGTCCAGCCGATCCCGGATGCGCAGCACCGCGACGCCGTCCACTTCGGCGAAGTTGTATCGCAGGGTCTCGTGACGCTCGACGAGGTCGTCGAAGGTGCCGTGCAGCGCGTCCGGGTCGATCGGTCCGCGCAACAACTGGACGACTGGGTAGTTGTACAGGGTCGTCCGCGGATCGAACTGGTGGTGGAACCACATCCGTTCCTGTCCCGAGGACATGACCGGTTCGTCGTGCGCGACCAGCGCCGGAATCGGTGCGCGCTCGGCGCCGCCCGCGCGCCCGGTGGCGAGAAGTTCGGCGAAGTCGGCCAGCCGCGGGCGCTCGTAGACGTCGAGCAGCTTCGGCCGGAAGCCGTAGGTCTCCTCGATCCGGTCCACCAGTTGCACCGCGATCAGCGAATTGCCGCCGAGGGCGAAATAGTCGGCGTCCTCGTCGATCTCGTCGTCGGTGTACAGGAGTTCGGCGAGGGTGCGGCGCAGCCAGCGCACCGGATCGGAGTGGTCGTGCGGTGCGGCAGGCGCGGCGGACGGCACGAGCACGGGCGCCGTGGTGCGGGGCAGGTCGACCCAGCAGCGGGATTCGCGCATCGGATGGCCCGGCAGCCGTACCCGCCGGGCGCGAACGGGCGCGACGGCCGACCAGTCGAGGTCGACACCGTATTCGTACAACCGGCCGAGCAGTTCGTCCAAGTCGGCGGTATCGGTTGCGGCGGAGACTATCTCGGCCTCCGGCACCGCTTCGGCGATGAGCGCGGCCAGCCTGCCGTCCTGGCTCGGCTCCACGAACACCACCGGCCCCTCGGCCATGAGGGTGCGTACCGCGCCGAGGAGCCGGTCGCTGTCGATGGTGGGCGGCGCGTCGGCGAGTTCGGCCGGGTCGACCCGGTCGCGGGAGCCGAGCAGGTACCGGGCGGCGTAGCGTGACGATCCCGCGCTCAGCAGCGCCGCGAGCGGGACTCCGCACGCGGTGAGCCGTTCGTGCACCGCGATCTGCCCGGCCAGCACCGTCGCCGTCGCGCCGGTGGCGGGCAACTCGGCGGGCAGTCCTGGCGGCTGCGCCGCGGCGGTGCCGGCCTGTCCCGATGCGACCGGGACGGCGTCGGGAGACATCAGCAGCACCACGCGCGGCGCGGTCGGCACGCGGTGCGCGCGCACCGTGGCCTTGTCCAGCGCCTCGGCGAGTTGTGCTGTGTCCGAGGCGATCACGGCGACGCGGTGCTCGTACTGGTCGCGGCCGAGGGTGAGCGTCGCGGCCACTTCGTCCAGCGAAGCGTCGGTGCCGCGCACCGCCTCGGCGAGGCGGGCGCACAGCTCGCTCAGCGCTTCGGGCGTGCGCGCGGAGACGCCGATCAGGCGCGCGTGGTGCGACGGCGGCGCGGCGGGGACCGGCGGAGCCTGCGACACCACGCAGTGCGCGATACTGCCGCCGAGGCTGAACGAGCTGACTCCGGCGGCGCGCACCGCGTCACCGGTCCACGGACGACTCTCGGTCAGCACGTCGATACCGGCCGCCGCCAGGTCGAAGCCGCCGGTCGCACGGGTGAAGTGCAGCGAAGGGAACAGCTGCGCCTCCGATACGCTCAGCACCGCCTTGACCAGACCGGCGATGCCAGACGCGTGATCGAGGTGACCGATGTTCGTCTTCACCGAGCCGATGGGCAGGCCGGGGCCGCCGCCGAAGACGGTGCCGATCGATTCCAGCTCCACCGCGTCACCGAGCCGTGTGCCGGACCCGTGGGTTTCGAGATAACCGGCCGTGCGCGGGTCGAGTCCGGCAGCCTCCCATGCCTTGGCGATGACGGCGCTCTGGGCGGCGGCGCTCGGTGTGCTGATGGTGGCGGCGGCCGCTCCGTTGTGCCGGGTCGCGCTGCCGCGGATCACCGCGTGGATCGGTGCGCCGTCGGCCAGTGCCCGGCCCACCGTGGTGAGCAGCAGGATCGCGCCGCCCTCGCCGTTCACGGTGCCGTCGGCGTCGGCGTCGAAGGCGCGGCAGACGCCGCTGGGCGACATGATCTCGGAGAAGCTCGCCCCGCCCCACGACGGGGAGCCGTGCACCCGCACGATCACACCGCCCGCCAGCGCGTAATCGGCGTCACCGCTGCGCAATTCGCGGCAGGCCTGGTGCACCGCGACGAGCGCGCTGTTGCATCCGCTGTCGACGCCGAAGCAGGCGCCGGTGAATCCGAACCGGTGCGCGATTCGCGCCGGGCCCGCGAAGGTGGCGTTGCCGAGCAGGCTCAACGGGCCCGGGTCCACCGCGGCGGAGTGATAGCTCGACTGCGCGGCGCTGAGCGCGACGGCGGTGACCGCCCTGGCCAGCCGGTCCGTGGTGTATCCGGCGTTCTCGATCGCACGCTGGGCCAGTACCAGGGCGAGCCGCTGCTGCGGATCGGTGACGCACGCCTCCCGGCGGGACAGACCGAAGAAGCGGTAGTCGAATCCGTCGATCTCGGCGAGGTGCCCCATCGGCAGGTACGTGACGGCGTCGTCCAGGCCGGTGGCGGCGATTCGTTCGGGCGGCATCGGCCCCACCGAATCGCGCCCTGCGGCCAGGTTGGCCCGGAATTCCGCGAGGTCGGCGGCGTCCGGGAAACGCGCGCCGATACCGACGATCGCGATGTCGGTGTCACGCGCGTAGGCGATGTCATGGATGCCGGGGTCCGGCAAGGCGTGCTCCTGAGGGGTCACAGCTCGAAGGCTCGAGTGGAGACGGGTACGGAAGATTCGGCCGCCACGGCGGCGCTCGCCGCGAGCGCGTCGGCCTGGTCGCGGATCGTGCGCAGATCGAACAGCTGCCCGACGCGCACCGCGCCCGGCCGGTGCTGCTCGAGCAGCAGATGCAGCACGACCACCCGGTGCGAGTTGCCGCCGATCTCGAAGAACGAGTCGTCGAGATCGAAGTCGTCGTGTTCGAGTGCGGCGGACCACAATTCGGCGATCTCGCGTTGCTCAGCTGTCCAGTCGTGGCGCGACGGCCCCGGCAGCGGCGGATCGTCGGCCCTGGCCAGCAGGGCGGCTTCGTCGAGCTTGCCCGCCGCGGCGATCGGAATCGTGTCGATCGGCACGAACCGGCTCGGCACCTCCAGCGGCGACAGCCGTTCGGCGCAGTGCCGAGCCAGCTCCCGGCGACCGGGAGGCGCGGTGCCTGCGGCGGGCACGATGAACGCCACCAGTTCGTCGATCTCGTCGCGACCGGTGCGCACCACCGTCACCGCGTGCCCGACGCCGGGATGGGTCTCCAGCACCGACTCCACCGCATGACGCTCCACCCGCGCGCCGCGGATCTGCACCTGACCGTCGGCGCGGCCGAGGTAGTCGATGTCCCCAGCGGCGGTGAGCCGAGCGAGATCGCCGGTGCGATACATCCGCGCGCCAGGTTCGTCGGCGAACGGGTCGGCGACGAAACGGGCGGCGGTCAGTCCGGGACGGGCAGCGTAGCCCAGGGTGATCTGATCTCCGCCGACGTACAGTTCGCCGACGTCCCCGTCGGTCATCACCGTCAGCTTCGGCCCGAGCACCCGCGCGGTATTGCCCGGCAGCGGCCTGCCGATGGGCACCGTCCCGGTATCGGTGACGACGTGCCACACACAGGTGACGGTCGCCTCGGTGGGGCCGTACTCGTTCATCAGCACGGTGCCGGGGAGCGATTCGCGATGCCGGGCTGCCAGCGACGGGGACAGCGTCTCGCCCGCGAGGGCGACCACCGTCGGCGCGGTCGCCGTCTCGGCCAGCCTGGGCAGCAGCAGCCGGTAGTACGACGGCGTGGCGACGAGATGGCTGACCCGCGACCGGGCCGCGAGCGCGCCGACCGCGGCGGCGTCGGGCAGTTCCCGGTGGGTCGGCACCACCACGGTGCCGCCACGGGTGAGCGCCCACGGTCCGAACAGCAGTGCGGCGTCGGCGGTGAGCGGGCAGGTCGACAGGGTGACCAATTCGCCGTCGGCGCACGGATAATCGCGTCCGGAGATCATCGCGGCGAGATTGCCGCGGCTGACCACGACGGCTTTGGGGGCGCCGGTCGATCCCGAAGTGGTGATGACGTAGGCGGGCGCCGTCGCGGGCGGGGGCGCTGGCAACGGGCCGGTCGGCGAGATCGCGCCAAGCGGAACCAGGGCGGGCTGGGCCGGCGCGAGCAGTGCCGCCACCTCGTCGATCGAGGTGTGCGGCGCGTGCTCGTCGAATACCACTGCGGTGCACGGTAAGTCGCCGACCAGGGCGCGCACCTGCGCGCTCGCCCGCCCCGGCTCGACCAGGCACCATGCCGCCCCGGCGCGCAGCGCGGCCAGCATCGCCACCATCGTCCACGCGTCCTGCCGCAGCAGGCACAGCACCACGTCGCCAGGACGCACGCCCGCCCCGACCAGTCGACCAGCGAGAACGGCTGTGCGGCTGTCGAGTGCGCGATAGGTGAGAGTCTCCCCACCGGAGATCAGCGCGCTCCTGTCCGGGAACTCGGCGACCCGGCGCAGCAGACCGCTGATCAGATCGCCGGGCGGCGTCGGCGCATCGGCCGACCGCACGAGCACGTGGGCGGTGTTCGGCACCGCGGTTCGTCCGTCGTGACCGAGCCGCACACCCTCCGGATCTTGTTCCAGCACAACGAATCCGGCGAAGCGCAGCGTGACGAGCATGACCCGGTTGACCTCGGTCGGCACGAATTCCGCGACGCAGCGCTGTCCGCGCGCGCTCGCCCGGTCGATCAGGTGCGCCAGCAGCGCGCCGCCGACCCCGCGCGACATCACCCGGCAGGACATGAGCATCAGCAGCAGCACCGAATCCGTGCCGCGGAATTCGGTGACCACGAGCCCGATCGCGCCGTACTCGCCGAACCGGTCGCGCAGGGTCGCGATCAGCACTTCGTGCGTGGCGGAGGCGCTCAGCTCGCGCAGCTGCTCGATATCGAAGGTGCGGCCGGTCGTGTTGAGCTGGTGGGTGCGCACCGTGAGTTCGTGCGCGCGTTCGAGATCCGCCTCGCAGGCCCGGCGAACGGTCATCACCAGACCGAGGCCGAGCAGAAATTCGGCGTTCGAACCGGCGAAGGACTCCTCGCTGGTCCGCCGGCGCACTTCGGCGCGGTAGCGCTGCCTGCGTTCGCGCGCGTCCCTGGTGACGACCGCCGGGCTGAACTCCGCGAGATCCGGCAAACCCGCCACGTCCTCGGCGGCATAGCAGCGGACCTGCGGCAGCGCGGACGCCACCTCGGCGCGTTCGACCGGGTCGTTGTCGACGAAGGCGATGGCGTCGAGGCCGATGTTCAGCGACTCGGAGATCCGGCGCACCGCTTCGGATTTCGCGTCCCAGCCGATCTGCGTCGCACAGAACATCTCCTCGACACCGTGCGCCGACAGATGCGCCAGCGCCGGAGCGGGCTCGCCGCGGCTCGCGATCGCGTGCACGATACCGCGCTCGTCCAGCAGCCGCAGCGTCCTGCGCGCTTCCGGACGCGGCGCGCGGGCGTCGTCCTCCAGCACCACACCGTCCCACAGCGTGTCGTCCAGATCCCACACCAGGCATTTCACGATCGCGTTCACGATGACGCCCCTCCCAGATCGCCGTCCGGCAGACGGCGCAGCAGGCTGGTGCTCCACGCCGCGACCGGACTGCTGTTCAGCAACAACACGTGATCCCCCGGCGCACGCGTCCGCGCCGCGAGGTCGAGGTTGACGAGCATGTCCACCGAGCCGAGGTGACCGAATCCCGCGAGGTTGCGCTGGCAGGCCGGATCGATGCCGACGCCGAGCGCCTCCTCCCAGAAGGCGAACGCCCCGGCCGACAGGTTCTGCATCAGCACCGAACCCATATCGACGAGCCGTAATCCGTTGCGGGACAGCACGTCGTCGTTCATCGCCGCGAGACGTTTGCGGCTCTCGACCGCGAGCCGGAAGCTGTAGGTGGCTTCGTCGGCGCAGGTTTCGCGCCACTGATCCGAACGCACATCGCGGTAGTCGATCCGGAACAGGTCCGCGTAGCGGCCGTCGCTGCGCACCTCGTGGTCGACCAACTGATACCGGCCGCCGCGTCCGGCGCTGAGCACCACGGCGGCGGCTCCGTCGCCGAGGATCGTCATCGGCGCGCGATAGCGGAATCGGGTCGGCGCGGTCGCCGCAGCCACGACAAGGACTGTGCGGCAGCGTGTGTCGCCGCGGAGCAGCGCCGCCGCGAGGGTGAACGCTGCCGAGATCGACACGCAGCCGAGCTCGCCGATCCCCGCGACGAACGCGCGATCCGCGCCGAGGCGCTGCTGCAGGCGCGTGGCCTCGGAGGCGAGCAGGTAGCGCGGTGCGCGCCCGCCGACGACCAGCAGTGCGTCGAGTTCGCGTGCTGCCAGTCCCGCGCGTTCGAGGGCCTCGCGGGCCGCCCCGGCGGCGAGGTCGTGTTCCGCGGCGTCCTCGGCGCAGCGCACGGTGGTGATGCCGAGCGACAGTGCGTGCGCGCGACGAGCGGGCGGCAATTCCGACAGCTCGGCGAGATCGGCCACCGCGACAGTGGATTCAGGAAACGCGGTCGACACCGGACCGAGGGAGATCGCGGGCATCGCCGTCACCTCCCTGCCGCGACGGCCGACGCGGCGCGGGATTCCCCGACGGACCGCAGCACGAACTCACCCAGATCCTGCTCGGCGATCTCGCGGGCGCCTTCGATGATCTGCATGATCTTGGCGTCGCGGTAGAAGCGGCCCGCCCGATTGCCGGGGGCACAGCCCGCCGCGCCCAGTATCTGCACCGCGCGCTCACTCGCCGCGGCCGCTGCCGCCGCCGCCGCGTATTTCGCGGCGATGGTGGTGAGCTGCGCGGTCGGCTCGCGCTCGTCGCGGTCGCGGGCCGCGCGGGTGCACAGCGCCTCCGCACCCGCGACGTCCACCCAGCTGCGCCCGAGCATGGCGCGCACCGATTGGTGGTCGGCAAGCCGGACATCGCGCTGGATCCGGTCGTGCGCGTGCGCCGCGGCATCGGTCAGGCACGCTCGCGCCATTCCGGTGCAGCCCCACGCGATCGTGTACCTGCCGTGGTCGAGTGCGGTTCCCAGCACGTGCGACAGACCGAAACCAGCTCGGGCGACGATGTTCTCGGCGGGCACTCGTGCCGCATCGAAGGTCAGGTGCGCGATGCGCGCGCCGCGCATGCCCAGCTGATCGGTCACCGGTTCCACCAGCACGCCGGACTGATCCGTCTCCACCAGCGCGGCGACCGGGCCGTCGTCGGATCGTCCCGCCACCAGCACCACATCGGCCAGCGCCCCGAAGGTGACCCACATCTTGCGGCCCGACACGCGGAGCTCCGGTCCGGCACCGGTGAATCGAGTCGAAATTCCCGAAAGGTCGCTGCCAGCACCGGATTCCGTCGCCGCCAGGCCCGCGACCAGCTCGCCGCCCGTCAACGCGGGCAACCAGCGCGTGCGCTGCTCGGCGGTGCCCCAGCGATCGATCGTCGCGGCGACCATGCCCTGCACCGTGAACAACGAGCGCAGCGACGTGCACACCGCACCCAATTCGGCGGCCGTCCGGCCGGTTGCCAGCGCATCCGCGCCGCGACCGCCGGAGCGGGCCGGTCGATCCATGCCGAGCACGCCCGCCTCCGCTGCGGCGGCGACCATTTCACGCGGCATCCCCGCGCTGTCCCATTCGGCCGCACCCCAGGCGGCGCGGCGCAGCAAGGACTCCAGCTCGCTCACCTGCCTGCCCCGAGGTCGGCGGCGCCCTTGCGGGTGACGAAGGCGGCGGCCCGCCGCGCGGTCCGGAAATTGTCCAGATCCAGGTCGTCGATATCGATCTCGAAGTCGAAGGTGCGCTCGAGATAGGCGACGATCTCCAGTGCCCGCAGCGAATTCACCAGGCCCATACCGAAATAGTCGTCGTCCGGTCCGAGCTGGGTAGCCGTGACCACGCTGAAATGCCGTACCAGCCGCTCCACCAGCTCCGGATGTGGTGGGGTGCCTTCGTCGCTCATCTATTGCCCGTCCTCGCCGGATATCACCGCCGGATATCCCGTCGGAAAGCTACCGGCTGGCGGTAAGTCGCGAATGCCCCCAATTCGTCTGCCACCGGCGCTTCGGGATCGGTCTTCCCGCGGCGCGCACGTAGCATTCTGAAGCCTGTCTTACGCTGGAGACCAAAGGCTTTCGACCGCGACGCCCGGCTGTCCGTGTCGGATCACCGCGAGCTGCGACAGCGCCGGCAACGTGTGCCGGGTGCCGACATTCGCGGCGGCGGAACTGCCGCCGCGAATCCTGAACTCCCGGAACGGGCTCAGCGTCACGCCCGATCCGGAAGGCGAGGTCAGGACCTGGAAACCGGGCAGCCGTGGGCCAGCGGGCCGAGCAGCTGGTTGTTGTCGTAGAAATGCTCGAGCTCGAGGATGCGCAGATCCTCACTGACCCTGGCAATCGTGACGCCGAACATCTCGATCGTCGCTCCGGTGGGCTGGTGCTCCCGGTACGGGCCGTCGTAGCTGCCCCAGTGCCGCCAGCGGAAGCTGACGGTGGGCGGGCCGGACAGCACCTCCAGCACCTCCCAGAAGAAACCGTTCGGGAAGGCGGTGTGGAAGATCTTGTGTGAGCTTTCGAAGGTCTCGGCCGCGGCCTCGTAGTAGGGGTTGTCGCCGATCAGGATGTTGTAGCTGCCGATCCGCGCGAATTCCTCCGCATCCTGCCAGGGTCCGCCGTTCACGCGGCCGCGGTAGTGCTCGGCCACCAGCGACACCCATGTCGCCGGATCCTTCTTGTGCGAGACCTCCATCTCGAAGACCCGCACCAGATCCTCGACGATCGCTTCCAGCGATCCCGGCGCGTGTTCGGTGATGCGCTCGCGCGGCACGATCTCATCGGTCAGCCGGTAGTCCGGTGCGCCGTTGCGCCAGTCCTCGTCGGCGGCGGCCGCGACCACGGCATCCCGGCCCTGCAACCACAGCGGCGTTTCGTCCGTGGGTGTCGAATCAGTTGCGTCAACTGTCATTTCGGTTCTCATCCCGTTGAAGCTATTGGACGCGAAGACCGTAACAGTCGGTCGATATGTTGTCGCGGCATGGCGAAGCGCCATGGAGCTCGAATACTGTTGGGCACCTGCGATATTCGTGTGCCAGTTCATGCAAGGCGGCGTAGCGGGGCATCATCGTGCAGGGTTGCGTAGAATCCACCGACCACGTCGGCGTGGCCCGGACAGACCGGCACCCGCACTGTTCGACCGAGCCATATCCGATGTCGCGCCGCATGGCCGGATCACCTTCCGCAACAGCCGATTCCCTCTCGTCCAGTGAGGGCTCCGGTGCGGTCCAGCTGCCGAGCAGGCGGATCGCCTCTTCGTCGGCAGCCGCGGCCGGGGTGAAGGTGACCAGGGTGAGATCGGTGTCGCCGGGCACCGGGAAACCGTTGAACAGCAGCGTGATCACCCCGACCATGGGGTGGCGCACCCGCATCGTCCCAGGGCCCTTCTCCGCCACCCGGTGCGCCGCCCACAATATCGCGAACTCGGGGCTGGCGACGGCGAGTTCGCCCACGAGAGAGGATAATTCGGTGTCGCCGGGATGACGGCCCGCGGCCAGCCGCAGGTAGGTGACGATCAACTCCGCCTTCTCAGCCCGTTCGAGATAGAACTCGCGCGCGACCGGATCGAGGAATACCAGTCGCGCGCCGTTGGATTCACCGGCCAGGTCCCAGCCCACACCGGCGAACAGTCCGATACACAGGCCGTTGGCGGCCACCACGTTCATTCGGTGGTCGAGGATGTGCGCGGGCGTGGTCGGCCACGAGTCGAGCAGTCGTTGCAGACCGGGATCGATCCGGGCGCGGTGTTCCCGGCCCGGCACGGACCGCCGACGGGCGGCCAGCCGAAACGGATGTGCGCGTTCGGTATCGGTGAGGCGCAGGGCGCTGGCGACAGCGTCGAGCACTTCTTCGGACACGGCGCCGATCCGGCCCTGTTCGAGCCGCACGTAGTAGTCGACGCTCATGCCAGCGAGATGTGCGCACTACGTACTCCATGTCGCCTGAACAGCGCGAAGAACAGCTCAGAATTCCTCTCTCAGTTCCACCACCAACCGGGTCAGCCGATTCATTCAGCGCCCAGGAGGCATTTCGAGTGCCAGACAGGCTGTCCGACCGCGCGATAGGCGGCAATAGCGGATGCTTCTGCGCCGCGTCCGGTCTCACCGCTACCGCTCTGACAGGGCGGGTCCGATCGGGTTGGTATCGACAGGAACTGACACCAAAGTGTGTCGGCCCCTGCCGTTACGGTTCGGACATGGCAGACCTACCAAGCAATACAGCCCTCGTTCGCACCTGGTTCGGTGACGACCGCGCGTGGTGGTCTCTGGTCCGAGAGACCCTGACGCCCAGCAAAGAAGGGTTCCTGGCCTATGTGACCCTGGTGAACGACCCGGAGTTCGAGGACCTGAGCCCCGAGGCACTTGCGGCGAAGCAACCGGGCGGAGCGGTCGTGTCCTTCCTCGCCGACGAGACCACCCTCACCCACCCCGACCATCCCATCCTCGCAGTTTGGGTCCTGCCATCCCAGGATGACGATCAAGACCACTACAAGCCGTTCCGGGTCGCGTCCGCCCAGCTGTGGAGCGTGGAGAACAACATCAACCACTCGAACCTGAGCTGGGAGGACTACACGAGCAGGGTAGGAGCGGACGGCATCTACCGCGGGGAAGCGGTTGCGAGAGAATCCGATTTCGAGTTCAGCGTGCGATCCGTCATGGCGGAACTACTGGCATATCGCACCCCGGGTCTGGCCGAACCGCTGCGCGACGCCGAATCTGCGGACGAGATGGCGGGTATGGCGGTCATCTCCCGCGAGGCCGATCCCCAGTCTGTTCGCGAGCAGTTGGCGTCGCTGAGGTCCTATCCCGCGGCGCTGTCCTGGGATTGGGTCGCCGCCTTCGACATCGCCCATTCCGACGACGATCGAGCCGGCTACCTGGCCGAGTTCCTCGAGGAGATCGGTGAGCACGCGTTCGCCCTCGGAGCTGTACTGGCGTCGTTGACCGGGCAAGACTACTACCTGGTCTTCGTGACACCGACCCAGTTCGAAGAGCTCTCCCGGCTCCTCGAAAGACACGGCCTGCACGCTGCAAGTATGCGGCGCGGAGTTCGGGCCCAGCAATCGGCCGCGATCAGAGCCTGGGCCATAGCCAACGCCGGGAGGCTCCTCGAAACCGTCCACGGCACCCCGATCACGGCGATGAGCACAACGGCAACGTCATCACCGCCTACCCGCTCGGAGGTAAGGGGGTAACCCGGAACGACGCGCAAGGCAACCCTCAACCGATCAATTGGGCAGGACTTCAAATGAATTCGAACAGAGCAGCGCGAGAGGCCCGGAGGCGACACGGGGATCCCCAAGCCGTCGAAGCCCGTAATCAGCGGCTCAACAAGTTGAACAAGGACTCGCGCGAGCTCCTTGAAAGCGTCGCCGACCGGTTGCCGTTGGACCTGGTCGCCTCCTGCCGGAGCGATAGCGACGCTGGGGAGTGGGCAAACTTGGTCGACGAGCTGTGCGCGATTCTCGTCAAGCGCCAGATCAAGATCACGCCGGTCGAGCGCGACCTCGTGGCCAACCTGCTCGGCCAGTTCAATCCGCCGGTCGAGGGATACCCCTACATCAGCGACCCGGACGGCGTGCTCTCCAAGCTCAACGTGGCTACCTGACACGCCGCGATGATCTGCGGCTCGTCGGCTGGCGGATCTTCGAAAGAGCCTCTGCTCATAGGTTCGGCAGCGGGTCATTCACGGCCGGGTATCGACCATTTTCCAACCTGAACACATACGCCCGCAGATCGTTCTCGAGATCCGTGGCCAGGTAAGTGAGGAAGTCCCGTACACCTTCTGCCGCATCGGCTTCCTGGGCGTCAGCGCCTTCCTTGGTGTACTTGGCCAGCAACTCGGCGAGGTGCTCCTCGACCTTGCTGCGACTGCTCCACCACGCGCGAACGGCTGCGGGTGTCCAACGCGAGTCCCCATCACAGGCATAGCCGCCGTAGGGGTCATCGTTTGCTGCCTCCAGCAGACCTTCGACCTCGGCCGGCGAGGTCGGCTGGCGGTACACGAACTCGTTGTAGTACTCACCACCGTAGAGAACGTTCCGAGGCGCGTAAACCCTTCCGGTCCAACAGTTATCGGTCTGACCCGTGTAGAAGGGGCCTGGCACGTTCATCCAGTGCCTGCCCTCCCATTTCTCGCCGCCGTGGGCGAAGTCGTCGAGATCGTGCGGAACCGACATCATCGGATCCCAGCGTCGCGGTAGGTCGCTCATAGTGCCAGCATTCCCCAGCCACACGGCATGCCGCTGACGAGTGTGTCGACTTTCCGGCCCTACGGTCCGAATGCGCTCATCGGCATTTCAGGATGCTTGCCGACTTGGTGGTAGCGATGTGGTCGAAGACCGATCTGGAGACATCCGTCCGCGCCTGTCCCGGGTCCGCGGACCGGCGGCAGCGGTTCCACCACTGCCTAACCGATCCATCAGGATTCGTGCTCTCGCCACCCCGAATCACGGGGCTGCGGTAGGGAGAGGCGACATCGTCGTCTCCCTCCCGCAAGCGGGCATTTGAGGAGTGCGTAACCGACATGTCATCCCGGCCAGCGCGACGACTTACACACTCCGCATTTTGCCGCCGCGCCATCGGGATGGCAAAGAAGCAGGGCCACAAGATCAAACGAGCGGGCCGGGCTTTGCACCGCGCATCAGTTGCTGCCGCAGTTGATTCCTCGTGCGGCCAGCCAGGACTGGGGGTCGATCGCGTTGCTGCCGCCGGGATGCACTTCGAAACGCCGGTGACGGCGGGTGGAGTTGCGACTGGTGCCAACAGTGCCGATCTGTTGGCCATCCGGTGCCGTCCGCGACAAGCCCGAACATGGTGTGGGCCATCGACTTCCAGTTCGACTCCACCACCGACGGTCGGCCGGTCAAGATCCTGTCGGTGGTTGACGAGCACACCCGTGAATGTCTCGGCGGCTGGTCGAGCGCTCCATCACCGGCGAAGTGCTCGCCACCGAACTGAACCGGATCACGGCCACTCTTGGTGGTGGCCCGGCGGTGCTGCGGTTGGACAACGGTCCGGAGATGATCGCTGCTGCGCTGACCGACTGGGCTGGCACGAAGACCGGGATGCTGTTCGTCCCACCCGGGGAGCCGTGGCGCAACCCCTTCATCGAGTCCTTCAACGGTCGCCTGCGCGACGAATGCCTCGACATCCACCTGTTGTCCCTGACCCAAGCCAAGGTCACCATCAGCGACTGGAAGGAGGAGTACAACCACGACCGGCCGCACTCATCGCTGGGCTACCGAACCCCACGGGCCTACGCTGCGATCTGTACCCACTAATCGGCTCTCACGCGTCTGGTGTCGTATGCCCACATCGCGATCTCGACGCGGTTGCGGGCGCCGAGCTTGGTCATCAACGATGCGACGTGGGTCTTGACCGTGCTCAGGCCGACGAAGAGCTCGGTGGCGATCTCGGCGTTGGTCCGGCCCCGTGCCACCAGCGCGAGCACCTCCTTCTCGCGCTCGGTGAGCGGGTCGATGGGCTGGACCGGTACCACCGGCGCCTGGCCGGCGAAGGTCGCCAGCAGACGGCGGGTGACGTTGGGGGCGATCAGCGCGTCCCCGTTGGCCGCCGCGTGGATAGCCTGCACGAGGAGCTCCGGCCCGGCGTCCTTGAGCAGGAAGCCGCGGGCGCCGGCGCGTAGGGCGCCGAGGACGTACTCATCGAGGTCGAAGGTGGTGATCACGACGACCGCCATCGGGTCCGTCACGTCTGGCCCGGCCAGGCGCCGCGTCACCTCGACGCCGTTGAGCCCAGGCATCCGGATGTCGACGAGGAGGACATCGGGACGCAGCCGGGTCGCCAGGTCGAGCGCTGCGAGCCCGTCTGCTGCCTCCCCCACGACCTCGAGGTCGGGTTGCGCGCCGAGGATCATCACCAGCCCGGTCCGGACCAAGTCCTGGTCGTCGGCTACGACAACACGGATGCTCATGCCAGCGCCTCCACCGGCAGCACGGCCTCGACCACCCAGCCACCCTCGGGCCCCGGCCCCGCGGAGAGCGATCCGCCAAGGAGCTGGGCGCGTTCGGCCATGCCCAGCAGGCCGAACCCAGGCTCCGGGGCCGGCCCCGGCTCGGTCTGTCCATCGTCGCTGACACGCAGCCTGACGGCGTCGCCCTCCCGGCGTACGTCGATCCCGACGCGGGTCGCGCTCCGGGCGTGCCGTACGGCGTTGGTCAGCGACTCCTGCGCGAGCCGGTAGAGCGCGGCATCCACGGGTCGTGCCAGCCGGGTCAACGAACCGTCCAGCGAGACCTCGACGGTGGGCGTCGCGTCGGCGCGCGCCAGAGCAGGCAGGTCCGCGACACCCAGCTGCGGTGAGTAGGCGACGGCTTCCTCCTCACGCAGCACCCGCACCATGGATCTCATCTCCGCCAGGGTTCGCGACGCTTCGGACTCGATCGCGGCCAGGATCTCGGCAGCCTTCTCAGGCTCGACGCCGGCAACCACGCCACCGGCCTGCGCCTGCACCGCGATGGCCGAGACGTGGTGGGCCACGGTGTCGTGCAGCTCGCGAGCCAGCCTCACCCGCTCCTGATTGCGGATCTCGCGCTGTTGGCGATGCCAGAGGTCCGCGCGATAGCGGAACACCGCCGCGAGGGCGACGAACAACAGCAAGAGGACGCTCCCGCCGAAAACGTCGGCCCAGCCCGCGGAGGAGACGTACATCCCCAGCGCGACGACGACCGTCACGAACGCCGTCCCCAAGACCATCTCCCGGCCCGAGCCCCACCGCACCAGGGAGTAGAGCAGGATCAGGACGGCCATCGTGGAGTAGAGGCCGAGGTCCCCGGCGTGCGCAGTCAGCTGGAGGACCGAGAGCAGCCCGGCGACGCCCCACCCGACCAGGGCGGCCATCAGGGGGCGACCCCGCCGCCAGAGCAGGGCAGGCAGCAGCGCCAGGGCGAGCACCGTCACAAGGGGTCGCCAGGCCAAGCCCGGCCGAGCGATGCCCTCGACCAAGGCGGCGGCCGCGAACACGCCCACCAGCAGCCAGTCGAGCCGACCGATGGGTGGGGCGTCAGCAGGCCGCGGCTCATGCCAGATGGAGCGCCGGACAGTGACCACGGCTCCAGCCTAGGGGTCGGCGCGCCTCGGCGTACCCGCCGAAAGAACGAGAGAGAGACCATGCCATCGGCCAGGCGAACCCCAGCCTCCGGGCCGAGGCGCCCGCCGCCGGGCTCAGCGATCGTAGACCTACCGATCCTCACCACAACAACGGAGCCCATGATGAGAACAGGTCAACCCACCACCGCCACACTGGAAGACCAGCCGATCCCGGTGAGAGCCAAGCTCGCCGCAACCTGGACAAGCTTCATGTTCCTATACGCCTACGTGGACATTCTCAACTTCTTCACGCCCGGCGTCATCGAAGATATCCTCGACGGCAAGGTCTTCGAGTTCGACCTCTCCCAGACCTTTTCGACCACGGCGCTGACCCTCATGGCCATCCCGATCCTCATGGTCGTGCTGTCGATGACGCTGCCCGCCCGGGCGAACCGCATCACGAACCTCATCGTGGCCTCGCTCTACGTCCCCGTCACGGCATTCAACGCGGTGGGCGAGTCCTGGCTGTACTTCTACGGCCTCGGCATCGTACTGGAATTGATCCTGCTCGCCCTCATCGTGCGGTACGCCTGGACCTGGCCCCGCACCGCACCGTCGGCGACCATGGCGACCAGCCCGGACCGTGAAACCGTTCGCGCCCAACAGCAAGCGTGAACCCAAGAGCAGTCCCCGTCCTGTTCGGAGCCATCTGCCTCGGTGCCGCGGTGTGGGCCTCCTGGCGGTGGGACACCAACTACCACTGGGACGTCGCGTAGGGGCCTTCCAAGGCCCCTACCGGCAGGTCAGGTCATCGGATGCGCACACAGGCTTACCGCATCGTCGACACCGACCTCAAGCGCGGCAACGTCGTCGTCCGCGTCACTGGCACCCGCCACGACGAGCCGAGGTATCAGGTCCGCCAGTCCCTACCGAACACCCAGGAGGTCCCCGGTCATGATCACCACACCGCGGCCGGTAGTGCGCCTGATCGCTTCGAGGGAACCGGATGCGCACCACCGGCCGTCGTTTAGGCCCGGGTGTAGCCGCCGTCGGCGAAGAGTTCGGCGCCGGTGACGAACGACGAGGTGTCCGAGGCCAGGAAGAGGGCCGCCTCGGCGATCTCCTCGGCATCGGCCAGCCGCCCCAGGGGCACGACTGCCTCGGCGAACTGATCGACGTCCGGCCCCGCGGCGCCCAGCAGGCCGGGGGTCCGCGTGGGCCCCGGGCTGAGCACGTTGACCCGGAACTGACGCTCCCGCGACTGCCGAGCCCAGTTGTGCACGAGGTTGCTCACCGCCGCCTTCGAGGCGCTGTAGACCTCGAGGTGCTCGTTGGGGCGCACGCTGTTGCTCGAACCGATGACCACGACGGAGGCGCCCTTTGCCAGCAGCGGGAGCGCCTTTTGGACGGTGAACAGGGGGCCCTTGACGTTGACGGCGAGCGTCAGGTCGACGTTCGCCTCGGTGTGGGCGCCGAGCGCCGCGTCCGCGACGACTCCCGCGTTGGCCACCAGCACGTCGATGCACCCGGCCTCCTCGCGAACTTGCGCGTAGAGCGCGTCGAGGTCGGCCAGGACCGAGACGTCGGACCGTACGCCGGTTGCCGCCGGGCCCATCTCCTTCACCGCCGCTTCGAGGCGGTCAGCATCCCGGCCTGTCACGAAGACCCGTGCGCCCTCCTGGATGAAGCGGTGGGCGATGGCCAGCCCGATCCCGCTGGTCCCTCCGGTGACCACGGCTACCTTCTCCTGCAGTACGCCTGGCATGGACAACCCTTTCAGTTATGGAATGGATCGTCCAGAATATAGCCAGTAATGGACGAACGAGTCAAGAATCAGTACGCTGACACCATGCCGAGACCACGCGCATTCGACGAACGCCAAGTCCTGGAGCGGGCACGGGAGCAGTTCTGGGCGACCGGCTTCGCAGGGACACGGATGGACGACATCGCCCAGGCGACCGGCCTGGGCAAGGGCAGCCTGTACGGCGCCTTCGGCGACAAGGGCAAGCTGTTCCACCGTGTGTTCGGCGACTGGTGCACCGCAGTCGTCGAGGTGGCGGAAGGGCGGCTGGCAGGTGGCCCGGACGCAGAGGCCTTGGCCCGGCTGTCGGGATACGTGCACCTAATGGCGGAGAACACCGCTTCCGACACCGAGCGCCGCGGGTGCCTGTTGGCCAAGGGCGCGGCGGAACTGGCCCAGCACGATCCGACGGTCGCCGGGCGGTCGGCCGAGACCATGACGGCGCTGCTGATCCTGCTGCGGACGGAGATCAGCGCCGCCCAGCGCCACGGCGCCATCGACAGCGCCGCGGATCCGGAGCGGTTGGCGGCACTGCTGCTAACGGTGGTCCGCGGTATCGAGGCGGTAGGCAAGGCCGGCCTGGACCCGGAGACGCTGCGGAACATTGCAGACACCGCACTGGCGGTCCTGCCCATGCCCGAGGCGTAGAAACGCCTCGCAACCGGGCACAGTCCGGCCCGCGAGAACTAACTCGGTGCCATCACGGTCACGTGATCCGCCGGACAGTGCCTAGTCTAGGCCGTGTCTCAGTAGTGGTTTGTGTCGCAAGGCGCTGGGAAGCGGCGTCCGGCCAAGGTAGCAACTGTACGTGGATATAGCGGTAGATACCCAACATCAGTCGTGAGCTTGCGGCCATACTCGCCGGATCCAAACGCGTCGTCACCGGCTGGCTGAACACACTCTCTTTTCAAAGAGCGCCAGTGGCCGGGTTTCCGAAGAGCGCTGACACCCGGAGCAGCCCGCGCGATCAGCGGCATTACCGTGCGTTCGCGCCATGTGGCGGTGTGGGTCTACCTGTGGGTTTGGAATCGGCCGTTGGCGGCCGCGGTAAGTCGGCGAGCCAGGGCGCGTACGGCGTCATTGAGTACGTCGGGGTGTTCGATTACGAATGGACGGTTCAGGCCGGCGAGGACGGGGGGAATCCAGTCGAGTTGTTCGGCCCGGATTCGGACCCGGACCCACGGGCGGGTGTCAGGGGGCGGCGAGTCAATCTCGTGCATGGTCGCGATCGTCTCGGGGAGCAGCGGGCGGACCTGGGTGAGCGTGCCCTGAACTCGGATCGATACCTCGTGCCGATAGGGCGCCGTGGCAAGTGCGGACAGCAGATGAGCGGCTGGCTCGAATCCTGTGGGCGGAGCGAATGTTCCGGGCAGTGTGATCACTGTCGTGATGCGGTCCAGCCGGAACTGGCGTAGTTCGTCGCTGTTGCTGTCCTTCCCTGTCAGGTACCACCGGCCGGAGTGGTCGACGAGCCCATAGGGGTGCACGGTCCGCTCGCTGGGTCGCCCGTTTCGGTCGGTGTAACCGATCGCGACCGGTCGGTGCTCGCGTGTGGCCTCGGCGATCCGGAGGAGGACGGCGGTCTCGACAGCGACTTCCGGGTGCGTGTCGGCTGTGAATTCGACGGTGTTGATCAGTGCGTCGAGCCGGGCCGTCAGACGTGGGGGCAGGACGCGGCGAAGTTTGGCCGTCACGCTGTCGGCTGCGCGGGCAGAAGCTGTCGACCGGTCTGCGCCGCGGCTGGTGAGGAGCCCGAGTAACACGGCCACCGCCTCGTCGTCGGTCAGCATCAGCGGCGGCATCCGGTAGCTGGGGGCGAGCCGGTACCCACCATAGCGGCCTCGCACCGATCGGACCGGGATGTCCAGGTCGGTGAGATGGGTGACGTATCGCCTGACGGTGCGTTCATCGACGCCGAGCCGTCCGGCGAGTTCGCCGACGGTATGCGTACCGCCGGTCTGCAGCAGCTCGAGCAAGGCCAGCACTCGGGCGGTGGGGCGCGTCATCGGGAAATTCTCGCATCTATACCGGGCGGAAACTGTCCGGTATCGACTCTAACGTGGCATGCGGCGGCGGAACCTCCGCCTCATCCGACAGCAGGAGCACACAATGAAGCTCGTCTCGATCCGTCTGATCACCGACGACATCCAACGGCTGGTCAGCTTCTATCAGCACGTGACCGGCGTCGAAGCAATCTGGGCTACACCGGATTTCGCCGAAATCGCCACACCCGCCGGTGCACTCGCGATCGGAAGCGCCCGTACCGTGGCGCTGTTCGCGGCGGGCAGCGCCCGCCCAGCCGACAATCACACCGCGATCATCGAATTCCTGGTCCCCGACGTCGATGCCGATTACCGGCGGTTGCGGGATACGGTCGAGGATTTCGTCAACGAGCCCACGACGATGCCGTGGGGGAACCGGTCGTTGCTGTTTCGCGATCCCGACGGCAACCTGATCAACCTCTTCACCCCGGTCACCGTGCAGGCCGTCGCAAAATTCGCCGGTTGACATCGCTCATCGGCATTTCAGGATGCTTGCCGACTTGGTGGTAGCGATGTGGTCGAAGACCGATCTGGAGACATCCGTCCGCGCCTGTCCCGGGTCCGCGGACCGGCGGCAGCGGTTCCACCACTGCCTAACCGATCCATCAGGATTCGTGCTCTCGCCACCCCGAATCACGGGGCTGCTGTAGGGAGAGGCGACATCGTCGTCTCCCTCCCGCAAGCGGGCATTTGAGGAGTGCGTAACCAACATGTCACCCCGGCGAGCGGGGCCGACTCTGCACTCCCATGGCCCGGAGCAGCCCGCGCGATCAGCGGCATGAGAGCGCACTCGCGTTGACCAAAGTCAGCAGGACAGGGTCTGGAGCCAAATGGAGATCGCGGCCAACGGCGCCAGGACAGCTTCAGCACCTCTCGGGCCCTGGCGACATCATCGGCGTTACGCCGCCCACGCCGACGGCCATCGCGGCCACAACGACTTTGTGGCCGAACGCCACCGCCGATCCGCGCCCGCGTCGCCACCGTCGTCGATGGTCGGAGCATCGAGCATGTGAGGCGTAGTCTCCCAGGGATGCGGATCGGCGAGCTGTCCAAGCGCACGGGCGTGAGTCCGCGCTCACTGCGGTACTACGAAGACCAGGGTTTGCTGACCAGCGCACGCTCCGACGCCGGGCAGCGTCACTACTCCGATGCCGAGGTCCAGCGTGTGTCGCTCATCCGACAACTGTTCGACGCGGGTATGTCCAGCCGGGTGATCGCGACGGTGCTGCCGTGTGTGGAGACCCCCAGCGACCCAGGCGTCGTCGAGCTCGCGTTCGCGACGATGACGCGCGAGCGCGACAGGATCGATGCCGTTATCGCGCACCTGATCGAGACTCGAAACGCGCTTGACGTGCTGATCAAGGCCAACAGTCAACACCGGGCGGACCTGGCTGCCGCCTCGGAATCGTCGATCTGATGTTGTGACCTGCGCCTCAGTCGGTTGCCCCTTACATCGGTGTAAGCGGTGAGGATGCCTAGAGGGCCCGGAACCACCGGGTCGATCACAGGAGGCAGCGAAAAATGGGGCAGGCGTGGGGTTTCGGCAGGTATGGCGGACCCGAAGTGCAGGAGTTCTTCGATCGTCCCGATCCCGACCCTCGCGGCGGCGAGGTGCTGATCCGGGTCGACGTCGCAGGCGTGAATCCCCTCGACCACATGCTGCGCTCGGGTCTGGTCTCCGGACTCGACGGCGGGCGTCCGTTTCCCCGCGTGTTGGGCATGGAGGCAGCGGGAATCGTTCTCGCCCTTGGCGAGGACGTCGACGGACTCGAGGTGGGCGACGCGGTCTTCGGTCTCGCGCTCACTGGCGGCGGCACCTACGCCGAGACGACGGTGCTGTCCGCAGCGAACACCGCGCGCATCCCGGAGGGTCTGTCCGCGACCGTGGCGGCGACCCTGCCAGTGGCCGGGACGACCGCGGTCGATGTACTCGACCAGCTCGATCTCCCGGCCGGTGCCATGGTCTTGGTCAACGGGGTCGGGGGCGGGGTCGGCCTCGCAGTCGCCCGGCTGGCCGTCGGACGCGCGGTGCGGGTGATCGGCACCGGGAGTAATGCCAAGCGCGAGCACGCCGAGGCCCTCGGGGTACGGTTCATCGATTACGCCGCCGGGGACGTCGCCGCCGCGGCACGCGAGCTGGTCCCTGGCGGCTTCGACGGGATCGTCGACCTGGTCGGAGGTACCTCCCTGCGGACGGTCGCTCCGCTGGCCCGCGATCCCCGCAACGTCATCGCGGTGGGTGATTCGTCCGTACCCGATCTCGGTGGGCGTTTCGTCGAGCGACGCCTCGACCGCGAAAACCTGGCGCGGTCTGCCCGGCTGGCCCTCGACGGAATCCTCGCACCCATGATCACCTCGGTCCATCCGCTCTCCGACGCCCCGGCCGCCCTCGCCACCGTCGAGAACGGTCACAGTTCAGGCAAGGTCGTCATCAAGGTGGCATGAGAAGAGTCTGCGGACCGACTTCGAGAGCGGGCCGCACTCTGCCTCCGAACAGGCGATATTCGGCATGCGCGGATTCGTGCTCTCGCCGCGCCGATCACGGGGCTGCGGTAGGGAGAGGTGACATCGTCGTCTCCTCGAGTGCCAGACAGGCTGTCCGACCGCGCGATAGGCGGCATGTGCGGATGTTATCGGCTAGAGGTGTATCGCCGTACGGACAAGGTCGGCGACGGCTTTGGATCTGCTGTGTGGTGGCCAGGCGATGACGGTCGTGACGGCCGGTGCGTCCGGCACGGGCACGATGGCGTGATCGTCGCGTAGCTGGGCTCGGAGCGACTCGGGCATGAGCGCGCAGGCCCGTCCGAGCGTGATCAGCTGGGTCAACTGGGTATGGTCGCGAACCTGCGGGCCGGGCCCGTCGGGATAACTCCCATCCCGTCGAGGCCAGCGTGGCAGGGGCAGGTCCGTCAGGGCGTTGACCTCGGCCATCGACATGTGGGGTCGGCTGGCGAGGGGATGCCCCGCGGGCAGGACCACGACCTGCTGTTCGGTGTGCAGGTCCTCGGTGTCCAATCCGGCCGTCGTGTCGTAGGGCCGGTGGAGCAGAGCAACGTCGGCACGCCCGTTGCGTAGCAGGCTTTCCGGTTCGCCGGGCCCGCAGAGCATCACCTCGACTGCGACAGCGGAGGGGTCGGCGGCGTAGGCGTCCAGCAGCTTCGACAACAGTTCTCTGGACGCTCCTGCCTTGGTGGCCAGCACCACACCGGGCCGGTCGGCAGCGGCGCGCCGGGTGCGGCGCTCGGCGGCTTCGACCGCTTCGAGGGCGAGCCGGGCCTCCTGCAGAAGCACCGACCCGGCCTCGGTCAAAGTGATTGCGCGAGCGGTGCGGTGCAGCAGGACGACTCCGAGCCGCCGTTCGAGCTGCTGGATGGCTCGCGATAGTGGTGGTTGCGCGATCGTGAGCCGTTGTGCCGCCCGCCCGAAGTGCAACTCCTCGGCGACGGCGACGAAGTATCGCATCTCCCGCGTCTCCACCAGGTCATGGTATCCGGCGATGACCACGACCAATACCCGTGCGGTATCGCCGCCCACCCGATCGGTCTTGGACGCTGCACCCGGAATCGCAGCAGGATCGGCGGTGTGAGTGAACAGACGATTGCGCTGGTGACCGGCGCGAACAAGGGAATCGGATACGAGATCGCCGCTGGCCTTGGCGCGCTCGGCTGGCGAATCGGTGTGGGTGCGCGTGATCGGCAACGCCGCGACACCGCGGTGGAGAAGCTGCGCGCCGCTGGGACCGATGCGTTCGGTGTGCCGCTCGACGTGACCGACGATACGAGTGTGACCGAGGCGGCCGATTTTATCGCCGACCACGCCGGAGGTCTGGACGTCCTGGTCAATAACGCGGCAATCGTCGGCGATCATCCACAGACACCCACCACGGTAGATCCCGCGACCCTGCGGACCGTCGTGGAAACCAATGTGATCGGTGTCCTTCGCGTTACCAACGCGATGTTGCCGATGCTGCGCGATTCCGCATCTCCGCGCATCGTAAACATGTCCAGTAGCGTCGGTTCTCTCACCCTGCAAACGACGCCCGGTCTGCCCGGTACCGAGATCGGTTCTTTTGCCATCACCGCATACATGGCATCGAAGACGTTTCTCAACGCCGTCACGATCCAATACGTCAAAGAGCTCAGCGACACCAATATCTTGATCAACAGCGGTTGCCCGGGTTTCACCGCCACCGACCTCAACGGTTTTCGCGGCGTCCGTACACCGCAACAGGGTGCGGCCATCGCGATTCGCCTCGCGACCCTGCCCGACGACGGCCCGACCGGAGGATTCTTCGACGATGCGGGAACGGTGCCCTGGTGACGGGCGCACCGGTGGCCACCATTCCCGTTCTCGAAGTCAGCCGCGCATCGCGCGTCGGAGGAGAAGCACGACAATGACAAAGGCAGTCAGATACGACGAGTTCGGCGGAATCGAGGTCTTGCGGGTCGATGAGATCGACCGCCCTGTGCCCGGGGACGAGCAGGTCCTCGTGCGGGTCGAAGCGGCAGGCATCAACCCCGGTGAGGCAGCCATCCGAACCGGCGCGATGGCTGACATCTTTCCCTCGACCTTTCCGTCCGGGCAGGGCAGCGATCTCGCCGGGGTTGTCGCGGAGGTCGGCGTCGGAGTCGACCGATTCTCGATCGGCGACGAGGTGATCGGGTTCTCCGAGAAGCGGGCCGCCCAGGCCGAGTTGGTCCTGGTCGACGTCGACAACCTCACACCCAAACCACGCAACGTCTCATGGGAGGTGGCGGGCGGCCTGTACGTCGCCGGCGTGACGGCATGGGGGGCAGTACATTCCGTGCAACTCGACAAGGGGGAGACCGTTGTCGTCTCCGCCGCAGCAGGAGGAGTCGGCTCGCTCGCTGTTCAGCTCGCGCGCCGTGCCGGAGCCACGGTCATCGGCCTGGCGAGCCAGCACAACCACGAGTGGCTGCAAAGCCACGGCGTGATCCCAGTCGTGTACGGTGACGGCGTCATCGACCGGCTCGAGGCCGCCGCACCGGGCGGCATCGATGCCTTCATCGACACCCACGGCGGCGGGTACGTCGAACTGGCCCTTGCTCTTGGCGTCGCGGTCGAGCGGATCGACACCATCGCCGATTTCGCAGCAGCCGCGAAGTACGGAGTCATGACCGAACCCGGAACCAACGCCAGGCCGGGCGCCGAGGTACTCGCCGAACTGGCCGCCCTGATAGCCGAGGGACACCTCGAAGTCCCGATCGCCAACGTCTACCCGTTGACAGACGTCCGCCAGGCCTACACCGAACTCGAACGCCGACACACCCACGGCAAAATCGTGCTCGAGCCCTAACCCGCACCAACACAATGCAGCCCGCTCCCAGCGGCACTGCTCCACTACACGATAAATCCCGACAACACGGCCCGGTCGGCCACCACCCTAGGGATTGCTACAACCCCGGACGACACATCCGATATTCGGCTACTCGAGACTGGTGGGTGGGCTTGCACTAGCAGCGTTCATACTGACTCGCGTAGGCCTTCGACTCCGGTGAAACATCGCGCCAGGACGGCTGGCAACCGCCGATGAAGACCGCGAAAGCGGGGCCGTTGCGTGTCTCGATTGTGTAATCGACCACGGCACCGGGCTGGGCCAAGTAGGGAAGATGCCGTTCGGCGAGTTGTGTTGCCTGCGCAGCGGTGAGTTGCTTTCCGACAGGAGGGTGTATCGCGACGTCCAGGGT
This sequence comes from Nocardia sp. NPDC050793, assembly GCF_040654065.1. Classification (NCBI taxonomy): domain Bacteria; kingdom Bacillati; phylum Actinomycetota; class Actinomycetes; order Mycobacteriales; family Nocardiaceae; genus Nocardia; species Nocardia sp. NPDC050793. The sequence goes on along the minus strand of NZ_JBFAHG010000003.1, from coordinate 764,798 downwards.
GCGGCCTGCTTTGCCGGGCGGGTCGTATACGGATATCTCGACGAAGAATGGGGTGGGTTGATCGGTCAGGAACCACTCCCAGAGCTCGAGTTCGCTATTGGACGGGAAGCGGGGTCGGCCGGGAGGGAAGGGGGGCCAGTCCGTGTTGAGCCACCCGGGTTCCAGTCTCGAGCGATTCTTGAACCCGCTCTCCACAGGAACGGTGGACACCGTCCAATGGTTGGGCGCCAGTTCGGGAAAGTCCTGGATGATTCGGCGCATCGCCGCGGTGGCACGGTGGGGTTCCGCCTCGGAGCCCGCTCCGACGCCGATGGCGTTGCTCATCTGGTCTACGTCGAAGCCGCGTGACGACCAGTGCACCTGTGTGCCGGGGGCCGAGACTCTCGCCCAGGTGTGTGCCGAGTTCGCTTCCCTGCTCACGTCCCGACCGAACGCCCAACGCGCAGAATAGGAGTCCGTCATCCGGTCGAGATTGACATCGGTGTAGTCGCCTTGGTAGCGCGGCGGAAGCTGCTGGGCGCCCATGGCACGCACCACGGACGCGGCCTCGTCCGGCGTGGCGCCATCCTCGAGCTGCACATCGAGCCGGGATGCGTACGTGCGGGACTTGCCCTCGTAATCGAACCAATGTGACGCATCGACCACCCCGGGAAGAGCCTGGATGGCCGTCTCGATCACCCGCGACCAGCTGTCACGCTCGGCCTGGTCGGGCCCTTGTGCCGGTAAAGAACATCCAGTCACCAGGACTGCCACCATCATCGATATCACGGTGGGGACGGTGAAGCGCATAGCGTTCATCCTGCCAGCAGCCGACGTGTGCCAGGTGGCTGAGGAAGGAAGTCTCGAATGTCCTTGTGCGGCGGTTCTGGCCCAAGAGCTCTAGGTGCGCGAAGCCTTCGGCTCTGCTGCAATCGGCACGTGAGTACGTCTGCGTCGCAGCGCGATACGGCGAAAAATCCCGTTGCGTCAACGGTATCACCGGTCACCGGCCACGGATCAACCCGCCCGCCAATTCGGGCAGTTACGGCATCAACCTTTCTGGACGCGGCACTATACCTGCAACCCTGATCACGCGCATGGCCGTACGAGTCCAGTGATCCTGCGCCCATGCCGGAATCGGGAGCAGGATCACCGACCCGAATCACCGAACGGCTAGATTCCCTTCAGACCCGGCCACGCTGGTTGTGCGGTGATGGGCATCGGCCCTTCCTCGATCCCACTGTTGCCGTGCTTCACTGTCTGGTCCCCTCGGAAGAGCCACCAGTGGCCAGATTTGCCGCTTTGAGTTGCGGCATCCACACCATCCTCGAACACCGTCCCCCTGAGTCCGGGCCATGCTTCGGCCGCTGTGATCAACATCGGCCCTTTCTCGAGCCCGTTCATGCCGTGCTTCACTGTCTGGTCCCTCTTGAAGAACCACCAGTGGCCGTCGCTGCCACTCTCGGTGGCGGCGTCCACACCAACCTCGAAAATCGTACCCGCGAGGCCGGGCCATGCCGGTGCTGCCGTGAGGGGCATCGGCCCTTCTTCGATCCCGTTCATGCCGTGCTTCACTGTCTGGTCGCCTTTGAAGAACCACCAGTGGCCACCGTTACCGCTTTGCACCGCGGCATCGATACCGTTTTCAAAGATTGTGTCCTTGAGCCCAGGCCATGCTTCTTCTGCTGTGATGAGCATCGGCCCCTTCTCGACCCCGCTGTTGCCGTACTTGACCGTCCATTTTCCTCTGAACAACCACCAGTGCCCGTCATAGCCGCTTTGCGCCACGGCGTCGACACCGTACTCGAACCCGATCTTCTCCAGTACCGCTCCCTTTTGGGCCATCTATCGCTCACTCCCTTTCCATGAAAACGGATCCGATGAGGGCATTCGACGATGCCCATATTTCTCGTTGCCATCGCAGCAGCTTCAGCTGGATGACGTCCTCGTTCGCAGAATGGCTGTTCCGAACCACCCCTTACCCCCGCATCCTGTCCTGCAGGGGATTCCGAGAACGCTCGGCCATTGATTCGGGGCGCGCAGAGATCGCACTCGGTGAGGCGGTTACGGCGGCAATTTCGGTACCGGCCTCGCAGGAGGGCCGAGGCCGAGCGCTGTGGATCCTATGAGGCCCGGCAAGCGGCCCTAGCTCATTGTCGTGGATGCGCCGCTCTATCACTCCCAGTTGCTCTAAATGTGATCGTGAGAGGCGCGGTCGGGCAGGATCGCATCGGCCCAGCAGACTCCCGGCACGAGCTACGAGCCGGTTGGACGGCGCAGAAAGCCCGACTCCCACCCGGCCTGCCTTTCTGGTACTGCCAGACCCAGGCGCACCCGACCCTCGTTCACGGCGGACCTGGTTCGCCCTGGTCACCCGGCGACACGATGGCGGTGTCACCGGCACCGGCCGGGCCGAATCGAAACGGTGCGAACTATGACCACTCAGCCTCTCGCCGGACGCGTCGCCGTCGTCACCGGTGCGTCCTCGGGCATCGGCGCCGCGACGGCACGCGAGCTGGCCGCAGTCGGCGCCTCGGCCCGCCCTGCTCACCGCGGCCGAGCGGGGTAACCCGGTGGACCTCGTCGCGATCTCCTCGCTGGGCGTGCAGGTCGCCCACCCGGCTACAGCGTGTATTTCGCCACCAAGGCGGCCGTCAGCCACCTGGTACGCAACCTGCGTACCGACCTGGGGCCGAAGGGAATTCGCGTCAGCGCGGTGGAACCGGGGATGACCGGCACCGAGATCGGGGGTCATGTCGCGGACCCGGACTTCGCCGCGCAACTGACCGAGATGGCGGGCACGGTGACGATGATGTCGCCGGAGGATATCGCCGAGATCGTCGCCTTCATCGCCAGCAGGCGATCGGCGGTCAATATCGCCCAGCTCGCCGTGCTGCGGACATGCCGTACTGAGAGAAATCCGCTCTAAACGGCGAGTCCCGCGCGGAGCATTCCGGTGATCTGCAAGACGGCGTCGCGTGCGCTCGGCACCACCGTCATGTTGAGGAAGCCGTGAATCAATCCCGGCATGCGTTGCAGCACAACCCGATTCCCGGCTGCGCGCAGTGCGTCGGCATAGGCTTCGTCCTCGTCGCGCAACGGGTCGAAGGCGGCGGAGATGAGGATGGTCGGCGGCAGACCGGAGAGGTCCTCGGCCAGCGCGGGTGAGGTGCGCGGGTCGGTGCCGTCGGAGTTCACCGCCCCCGACAGGTAGTGCCCACGGCACCACTGCCGATCGTTCTCGGTCAGATAGAAGCCTTCGGCGAACAGTTCGTCCGAGGTGGTCCTGGCCTCCGTGAGATCGGCCGAGGGATATAGCAAGAGTTGAAGCGCGGGGACCGGACCGCCCACGCGCGTGGTGATCTGGGCGACCGCGGCGCTCAGGGTCGCACCGGCGCTGTCTCCGCCGACCGCGACCCGGTCCGCGTCGGCGCCGAGTGCCGACGCGTGCGCGACGCCCCACCGGAACGCGGCCAGCGCGTCGTCGACTCCGGCCGGGAACGGATGCTCGGGCGCGAGCCGATAGTCGACGGACAGGACCTGCACCTCGGCGTAGCGGCACAGCATGCGGCACGGTTCGTCGTGGGTGTTCACGTCGCCCAGCACGTACCCGCCACCGTGGAAGAACACCAGCAGGGGCGGTGTGTCGGAGGTACTCGACGGGAGCGGCCGGTAGTGCCGAGCGCGCAACGGGCCGTGCGCACCCGCGATCTCGATATCCCGAACGCCGCCTACCTCGGTTTTGTCGAGTGTGAACGCCGCCGCCGTACGCCGCACCCTCGCGCGCGTGTCCGCGACATCGGGACTTCCGCGCCGCGAATCGGGAACAAGCGTCGCGGCACCACGAAGCCGCAAGAGTCGCAGCGCCAGCTGGATTCCGGGATCGAGCTTGTGACCGTCGATCCGGACCTGCGGTCTTCCCGACAGGCACAGCCGAAACCAGGACGGCGCGTGTAACAGCCGCCTGCCGATCCGTGCTACGAACCGGTCGGCGACAGATACGGCCTCCGCGGGCAGCGGCGGCAGCTCCTCGATGCGCGCAGGCCCTGGAGTGGCCCGCGCAGACCCGATCACCGCTTCGCTCTCACTGCTGCTCACGAAGAACCTTCCTTGGTACCTGGCGACTCGAATCCCGTACGTTCAACGATGCACCTCGAGCCCGGCCTATCGCTAGAACAATCCGCCTCTCATTCGCCCGGAATTCGGTGCATAGTGTTCACCATGACCGCGCCTTTGCCGTCTCCGTCGACTGCGGTGCGAGAGCTGATCCGGCGCGGTGCGGAAATCATGCTCGACCCCAGCGCGGACTGGCTCGAGGAGCTGTACACCGCCACGCTCGACCGCCTCCAAGCGCATGCCCCTGTCGACGACCCCGCGCTCGCCGCCAGCATGCGCACCGGAAGCGCGGCCATCCTGCGCCACTGGGCCGAATTCAACGTGCGCAACCCGGGTCGCCGCGTCCCGCCGAACCTCGCCCCGGAAACGCTGCACATCGCCCGCGACCTGGCCAGGCGCGGCATGGATCCGGGCGCGCTCGACGCCTACCGCCTCGGGCAGAGCGTGGCCTGGCGCCGCTGGATGCGACTGTGTTTCGACCTCACCGACGACCGAGCCGAACTCGCCGAATTGCTCGACGTCTCCGAACGATCCATTTCGACCTACATCGATGACACCATCGACGCCATCGGGCAGCAGCTCGACCGCGAACTCGTCCGGCTCGGGGGCACCGTCGATCGCCTGTCCGCGGTGACGCTGCTGCTAGAGGGCGCGCCCATCCACCGGGCGCGCGCCGAGATGCAGCTCGGCTACAACCTCACCGGGCCGCAAACCGCCGCGATCGTCTGGAGCAGCACAGGCGCCGACGCGGGTGCGCTCGAGTCCGCCGCCGAAGCGCTCACCCGCGTGAGCGACGCGACACGCAGGCTGACGATCGTCGCCGCGTCCGCGGCTCTCTGGGTGTGGTTGCCGGTCGGCACGGCCGTGACCACGGAGCGCGTGACGGAACGGCTCGACCCCGACGCGGCAGTTTACGTCGCGATCGGGCGCCCAGGCCGCGACGTAGACGGCTTCCGCCGGAGCCACCTCGACGCGCTGACCACGCAACGCATGCTCGCCAGACTCACCTCGCCGCAACGGGTCGCCCACTACGACGACGTCGCGCTCGTCGCCCTCATGACCGGCGACCCCACTCGCGCAGACGAATTCGTCCGTGACACGCTCGGCGCTCTCCTGCACGCCGATCCCGAAACCCGTCGCACGCTCGCGACGTACCTGCGCGAACAATGCAACACCTCGCGCACCGCCGAACGCCTCTTCACCCACCGCAACACTGTCATCCGGCGACTGGACCACGCCAAAGCCCTCCTCCCACGCCCGCTCGCGACCAATCCGATCGCGGTCGCCGCCGCACTCGAAGTCCTGCACTGGCGCGGGATGCCGCCGCCCGGTGAGACGAAAGGACAACCCCGCTAACGGTTTCCGGTGTCCACGCCGACCTGAAGGCGCGGGGCGGAGTGGTCGAGCCGCGCCGAGACGACGACGGCCCGACCGCGCGAGACCGTACTGCCGGGGCGGCGACTCGGTCGCGACGCCGACCGACCGGCCGCCGCCACGCCGAACGACCTGCGCCGACTACCGCCGCTCCGAGATCAACCGTGCCACCCCATCCCCCGTGAGCTGATCCAGCGCAGCGTCGCGACCGGTCGTCAGCAGTAGCAACGCAGTCAGCGATCCCTCGATCACCGGTCCGTCACCGACGGCCCACTCGTCGTCGGTCGCCACGAGCCGGTAGCCACCGAGCTTCTCGCGAGCGTGAAACGGGGACCCCATATCCCAGACGCGTTGGAGGGCGGATCGCGCAGCGGCGACCGGCATCTCCCTCTCGACGCCGAGGGGGACGGCGATGTCCTGGCCGTGCACGAGCACATCCATCAGCCGGTCGGTCGGCGTGGTGCCGAGCGCCGCGACCTGTGCGTCGATGCTGTCGCGCAGCTCGGCGAGCAGCTGCCGGGTCGTGCGGCGCTGCGCGTGGCGGACGGCGGTGTCGCGGATCAGCCGGTGCAGATCACCGCGGGCGCGAATCAGATCGACCAGGATCGAGCCGAGATTCGGCCGGGCGGAGAGGATCACGTGCGCGACCACATCACGCACCCGCCAGTCCGCGCACAGGGAGGCATGGTCCCATGCCGCTTCGGGCAGGGACGCCAGCAGTTCGACCAGGGTCACGCGCTCGGTGGCGACAGCCCGCCAGATCTGCTCGGTGGTCATCGGTTCGTTGGCGGCCATTCGCATTCTCCTTCTCCCGGTGGATGTTCCAGTACGGTAGGAATTCCAGTGGGGTGGAGGTTCCAGCGATTGTGACCGAGAACACGCGCCGTGACGGCTTGGTGGGCATCGGAGAGTTGTCCCGGCAGACCGGCGTGCCCGTCCGCACGCTGCGCTTCTACTGCGACGAGGGCATACTCGAGCCGCGGCGCAGCTCGGGCGGTCATCGGCTGTTCGATCCCGTCACCACGGTCGACCAGGTGCTGTTGGTGCGCCGGCTCCGTGGGCTCGGTCTGAGCCTGACCGCGATCGTCGACGTTCTCACCGCCAGGGTGTCGATCTCCGAGGCGGTGGCCATCGAACGGGCCGCGCTCGACACCGAATTGGGCACGCTTACCTGGCGGCGGGCCTCGCTGGTCGCGGTCGAAGACGCACCGCCGTCCCGGCGAGCCGCGCGCCTGGCATTGCTCGCCGCAGTGCACGACCGCCACGCCGCCTACGACAGCCTCGTCACGTTCTGGCGACGACTGCTCGCTCCCCTGCCCTCGGACATGTTCGACGGGTTCGTCGCCATGAACATCCCGGAACCGCCCGCCGACCCCACTGCGCGGCAAGTCGTCGCCTACGCCGAACTCGTCACCGTCACAGCCGATCCGGCGTCGGCTCCCGCGATGTCACGCCAGCTATGGCGGCCCGATCCCGTCGGCATCCACGACAAACGGGTACTCCTCACCGGAGTCGCCGAAGCGTGTGGGATCGCGGGGCCGCTGGTCGTCGCCCGCGTCGAACCGCGGCCGGGAATCGAGCTCGACCAATTCCTCGCCGCCCACGCCGCCGCCCGCCGCGAAGGCGACACACCGCGCTTCCGGCAACGAATTCTGCACGGCGGCAACGACACCGACCCGCGCATCCACCGGTACTGGAAGCTCACCACCGAGATCACCGGAGAAACCACCGCCGGAGCCGCCCAGTACTGGCTGTACCGGGCGCTCGAGCGAGCAACCAGGCCTGCGGCACCGGTGCCGTGAATTCTCGGCACCTCGCCCGGGATCGACAGGCACGGCGAGACGCCCGCCGGAAAAGTCACCGACGGCCATCGAATTCCCGAACTCGCAAGCAGCTCACCGACTCTCGTGGGAGTTCACCATGACCGATTCACTCGAAAACCCGAATGGCGGCCCGTTCACCGGAACCGCCTGGCACTACGCCCGCTATCGGCCCGGCTATCCGGACGCGTTCATCGGCGACGTGATCCAGTCCTTCGGCCTCGACGGCACGGGGCGTCTGCTCGATCTCGGCTGCGGCACCGGCCAATTGACCCTTCCGCTCGCCCAACACGTCGGCGCAGCGGTCGGCGTGGACCCCGAGCCCGAGATGCTCATCGAGGCCGACCGGCAGGCCCGGGCAGCCGACGTCACGAATGTGACGTGGGCCCAAGGTAGTTCGTCGGATCTTCCGGGCGAGTTCGGGCGCTTCAGATTGGTGACCATCGGCCGCGCCTTCCATTGGATGGACCGCGAACAGGTCCTGGCGGCCCTCGATAGCATGGTCGAGGACGGCTTGGTGATCGCCAACGACCATTGCCTCGTGCGGCCGGTCACCGCATGGCAACTGGCCATCGAAGAGGTCCAGCACCGCTTCCTCCCACCGGACCAGCGATCCGGCACCCCGACCGTGGCCGACGCCCGCGAATCGCACGAGCAGATCCTGGCTCGCTCACCGTTCCCGTACGTCCGGCGACGGGTGTACGAATTCGACCGTCCATGGACGATCGATCAGGCCATCGGCTACCTCTACTCGACCTCACTACCGCTGCGCCGCCTGCTCGGCGACCGGCGCGATGCCTTCGAAGAAGAGGTCACCGCCGCCCTGCTGGCGATCGATCCCAGCGGACAGTTCGTCGAACCGGTCAGTCTCGAAGTGCTGACAGCGACCAGAAGCCCGCGGTGAAGGCGCGGCCGATCACCACGTGGATTCGAGCCGGCTGCTGCTCCCTCGTACACCTGATGGTTGTCGACGGCCTTCGCCATGAACTCGGTCGTCCACCGAATCCGCAGAAGCCGACACGCGCAGTAGCCCGAACGACCTGTCAGCGCACCGATGGGCGTTCTCTCCGACGAAGCGCCGAGATATCACCTAGGTCGGGACCCACCGGTGAGATCGCCCGCACATTGGGAAGCGTGACGGCGTCGAGGACGGGCGAGGTCAGCGTGGCGAAGTCAGCGTTTCGCGAGGACACTGAGGACGTACGTAGCGCCCAACTCGTCCCGAGGAGCACATGCGATGCCAACCAACGGGCCTTTCGGCATCGATCCGGAAGATTTCGAACGCGCACTGCGTGAGGCGGGAACCGAGCTCCGCGACCTGCTCGGGAAAGCCGGCATATACCTGGATCGCGTAGATCACGCGAGCGTCAGCTCACTGGCGTCGCTGCTCGGTCAGTTCGTCCAACCGCAACGGCCACGTCCACCGGAATCCGAGGGCGAGACCACCGGTGAGACCGGCAGCGGGGTGTGGGCGATCTACAGCATCGATGACAACGGCGAGGCCAGGGTTGACCAGGTCTTCCCGAGCGAGCTCGAGGCCCTGCGCGCGCATCGCGACAACACCGATGCCCGCCGTCGGGTGCGGTTTCTGCCCTATGGGGTTCCGGTAAGTGTGCTGGATGCGCCCTGACGGCGGCGCGCTCCACGAGTAGCCGGCGGAGATGACATCGCTTCCAGCTCCACACAGTGTCGTAGGACGGATCGCTCTCGACGCCCGTCTGGTCTGCGTAAATCGATGGTTTCGGTTCCGGAGGACGCCGAGGTCTGCCCTGTAGCCCGGAACGGGCAGACCGTGGCGCTCGGCCCCCCTCGACGGCCAGAGGGCTGCAAGGTACTGCCCGATAACCGTAGTTGTCCGGTAACCGGCGAGGCTGGCTGTGAGGGCGAGAGATGATCGCTCATCCAGCAACGGCGCAGTTCCGAATGAATCACAGACCCACCGCACTCGGAGGGATGCCGCAGCGAGATGGGTGGGTCTATTCAGGGTTCAAAGCTGGGACGCCGAGACACAGGGCGGAAGCCTTCTGCCTCGACGGGTCCACCTCCTCGAAGAAACAGAAAGGGGTACCTATGAGTTTCGACCCTATGGCGTGGATCTTGACGCTTCTCAGGTCGATCATCACCGGCCAATCGGTCGGCGCCGGCACTGGCAGCAGCAACAGCTAGCGCTCGCTTACGCGGTCGTGCTCGGGGCATTGCCCGACACTTGCGTATCCGACGACCGCACGTTTGTCCGAGGACTGCGGCGATAGGCCGCTGAGCGAAAGGCCGCCAGTCTCAACACCGCGAAGTGCGCCAACCGACCGTGGTCCGGTTGGCGCACTTCTATGACACTATGTGGCACTGCTCGGCGGTTTCGGTCCGAATTACCGATCACCGATCGCAGCACGCTGGAGGATATCCCGACGGATTACTCTGCGCCGCCGGTGATGGTCGCGAGAAAGGTTGTCGCCGAGGCGGCTTCGGGAACACCGGCGCGACGGTAGATTTCGACGGCAGCCCGTAGATCGTTCACAGCCTGTTCTCGATCGCCGAGGGCGAATCGGCTGCGGGCGAGGCCTTCCAGCGCGCGAGCCTCCTCCACGCGTCCGCCGGTTCGGCGGCCGAGCTCGAGTGCTTCGGCGTAGTGCGACGAGGCTTGTTCGTGCTCACCGGTGGCGGCGCAGAGCGCGCCGAGCTTGTTCGAGACCGTAGCGTGGCCGAACACGTCGCCGAGTTCGGCGTAGATGCGCAGCGATTCGTCGAAACAAGCGGCCGCGTCGGCGTACTCCGCTGTCGCCACGTGCACCGAGCCGAGCTCGGCCAGCGCTTCGGCCTCGGCGTGCCGATGGCCGAGATCGCGGCATATCCGCAGCGCCTGCTCGTGGAGATCCCTTGCCGCACCGTAGTTTCCGCTGGACCGCGCGACGACTCCGAGATAGTTCGCCGCTTCGGCTCGACCTTCCGGATGGTCCAAGTCGCGATAGAGCTCGGCGGCTTGGCCGAGATACCGGTTCGCCGCACGGTGATCGCCGAGCGCAGCGTAGTCCGCCCCGAGCTGCAGGACGGCGTAAGCCTCGCCGAGACGCACACCGACCTCTCGGCACAGCGATCTGCTCTGCCTGTGCAACTCGACGGCCGAGGTCGCGTCGCCGGTCAGTCTGCCTGCGACTCCGAGATTGCTCAGTGCGCTGGCTTCGCCGTAACGATCGCCGAGCAGGCGGTAATAGGCCAATGCCTGTTCGTGCGAGCGCGACGCTTCGGCGTGATCCCCGGTCAGTCTCGCCACGATGCCGATGCCTTCCAGAACGTTCGCCATTCCCCGGCGGTCGCCGAGTTGCGAGTAGATCGCGAGGGCTCCTTCATGCAACTTCGAAGCTTCGGCGTGCCGGCCTCCGAACCGATGCACGATGGCGAGGCTGTTGAGTGCGAGCGCTTCACCGCAGCGGTGGCCTGTTTCGCGATAGATCGCCAATGCTCGACCGTGTAGATCGGCCGCCTCCGCGAAGTCCTGATCGTCCGAGAACCAGCGCGTCGCCCCTAAGTGGTTGAGCGCGTTGGCTTCACCGTGACGATGCCCCAGCTCGCGATAGATCGCGAGCGCCGCTCGGTGCGCGTCCGCTGACTCGGGGTATCTGCCGGTGAATCGGTAGACGACGCCGAGGCTGTCCAATGCATCGGCTTCCGCGGACCGATCGTGCAGCCGCCGCGCTGTTTCCGCCGCCAATCGGTGCAGCCGAACAGCTTCGCCCCACGGGCCGTCCCGTTCGACCAGACTCGCCAGGGACGCGGCCAGTATCGCGACCCGCCGCGGGTGCTTCGACGCGGCGAGGTCGAGACAGGCCAGCAGGTTCGCGCGTTCGAGGCGCATCCACGCGAGGGCGGCGCGCTCGTCGTCGAATTCCGGGCCCGGTTCGGCGCGCGGCGCGGGGTCGGCGGGTGTCGTCGTGGGTTGGTGCAGGCGGGTCAGTAGCCGGCTCGCGGCGGCCGATCGAGACTCGAAGTGGTCGAGCAGCCTGGACAAGGCTCGGTCGACCGCCTCGGCCGGGTCCGAGGCGCACAGTGTGCGCGCGTATTCCCTGAGCAGGTCATGAGATTGGTAGCGGCCGCGAACTGTCTCCTCGAGCAGGTGGTCGGCATACAGGGCTTCCAATTCGCGCCGCGCCCGGCCTTGCGCGCAGTCCCACAGCGCTGACGCTGCGGCGACGTCGACCTCGCTTCCGGGGTGCAGCCCGAGCCATCGGAACAACTGCTGCCGTCGAGCGGGCAGCCGCTCGTACGACATGGTGAACGCGATGCGCACGGCGCGGTCGCCGACATCGAGTTCGTCCAATCGGTCGTTGTCGAACGCCGCGAACTCCTCGGCCAGTTCGGCGATGCTCCAGGCGGGATGGTGTGCGACGCGACCCGCCAGCAACACGATGGCCAGCGGCAAGTACCCGCACAGTGCCACGATCCGCCGCACCGCGGCGTCGTCGGCAGCGCGATGCTGCTCCCGGCCCGCGATCGCCGCGAACAGTTTCGCCGCGGGCTCCGGTTCGAGCATGGGCAGGGGAAGGGGCGTCGCTCCGTCGAGTGCGACCAGCCGCCTGCGACTGGTCACCAGTGTGAAGCAGCCGCCACCGGACGGCAGCAGGGGTTCGATCTGGTGAACGTCTCGTGCGTCGTCGAGCACGAGCAGAATCCGCTTGCCGCTGGACCGATCTCGCCACAGGTCGCGTCGACCAGGCAAGGTCTCCGGAATGGTCCGCGGATCCATGCCCACACCGATCAGCAGCCGTGCCAGCACGTCGTCGGGGTCGACCGTGCCGTGGCCCGGCGTGTGGGCGTGCAGTTCCACGAAGTATCGGCCGTCGGGAAACGCGGGCGCCAACCGATGCGCGGCGCGCGTGGCCAATGCCGTCTTGCCGACGCCCGCCATTCCGTCGACGGTGACGATCCGCGACGGGCTCTCCGGATCCGCGAGGCGCAGAATCCGCTCCAGCACGTCGTCTCGGCCGAGCAGCGCCGCGACATCCCTGCGCAACGCGCTCGTCACGACGGGACGCGACGTCGGCGCCACCGAGCGCACGGCCTCCGGTTCGACCGGCTCCGGCGTGCGAGCGCGCTTGCGGGCATCGCGGCGCAGCTTCTGCCAGCTCGACATCGTCCGCCCGTCCACGGCACGCCCGGCGGGCACGCGCCCCGACCTGCGGTAGAGGTAGCGCAAGACAGTCTCGAATCCGCGTTCGTCGCGCGGCACGACCACCGCGTCGTCGTCCGCGTGGAACCAGCCCGACAAGGTGTTGATCGGGACCGCGCCGCCGATCGCCCGCGCCACCGCGGTCGGTGACGGCGACCCTGCCGCCCTGTGCAATTCGCGCCATCCGGCGAGGAATACCGCCCGCGCAGAATCCCTGTCGCTCACCGGCGCCGCGTCCGCCTCGGCTCGGCCCGGCTCGGTACGAGTCGCGAAGCCGGGAAACACCCGCCGACCTGGGCACAGTCGCACGAAATCCGATCCGGCGACTGGTAGGCGTCGAGATTCGCGGGCTGTATGGAGACCGGCAACGTCACCTCTCCCGAACGGAAAGCCATGTCGCTCATCACGAAAGCCCTGCTGCTGACCACCGCCGTATCGATCGCCCTCCTCGCGGGTGTCGTCGCCGCCCTCCTCGACAAGGCGGACGGCGCCACCGTGTGGGCGGCGATCCGCGCCGGAGGCATCGGCTTCGGCGCCACCCTGACTCTCCTCATGCTCACCATCACCACCTACGCGGTTCTATGAACAGAGTCGCATACGATGGCGACGGTGCGGGTCGACATTCCCCGCTGCCACGCCGGTGCGTCTCAGCTGCGGGACGCCGCGCGCAGGCGGGCGGTCGCGATCGCTCGCCGCGCGTCGGCGGTGGGGAGCAGACGGCAGGCGTGCTCGTGAATCATGCTGTCCTCGAGTGCTTTCGCGCCGTATCGCAGCGCGAGCGAGGGGTCGTCGGAGGCCAGGACCGCGGTGCGGACGCCGACCTCGAGGTACTCGCGCCATTCGACGATGCCGGGCGTCTGCGAACCGGGAAGCAAGGGACCGCGATACAAGCGGACAGCGGTGGCGGTGTCCCCCGCTGCCAGTGCGGCGAGGACGTCGGCCGCATCGCAGGAGAGCGGGGTGGCCAAACGGTAGATGCGGCTGGTGATGTCGCCGACCGCTGTCCGGCGCAGATGGGAAACGTCGGCCTTCACGGTGCTCGCCGCGGACGCGCGGTCGCCGTAGATCGCCAGCTGTAGCCGCTCAGGCGTGAAACCGTCGGGCTCGAGCGCGAGCAAGGTCAGAATCTCGAAATGCCTGCGCCGCAATGGAATTCGCTCGTTTTCGCGGATCAGTTCGGCGCCGCCGAGGCAGGTGAGCCGGGGACCGGGCGCCCGCGTGCTCTGGGTCAGTTTGGCCTCGATGGCGGTGGCCAGGGTCCGCACGGTCGACATGGCGAGCGGATGGGACCGGTCCCACGTGGTGGACAGGTCGAGCACCCCGAGCTGTCGCCCGTCCGCGCCGCGGATCGGCGCGCAGTAGCAGACCCATTCGTGCAGCGCGGCCACCAGATGCTCCGCGGCGAACACACTGCTCGGCCGCCCGGTGCGCAGCGTGAGCGACAGCGCGTTGGTGCCCATGTGCGTCTCGTCCCATCGACCACCCGGCGCGAAACCGACGCGTTCGGCGCGCCTGCGCATGACGGCCCCGCCGTGCGACCACAGAATGGTGCCGTCCTCGTCGGTGACGGCGGCGACGAAATCGGAGTCGTGGGTGATGGCGTGCAGGTGGTCGGACAGGTCCGACATCGGCGCCCGCAGCGGCGACTCGGACCAGCGCACGCCTACGTCGTCAGCGGCGGCCGGAGCGCAGTCCCGCTCGGGATCGACGGTGTGCCGAGATCTCATCCAGGACTGGGCGACTTCGCCGCGCAGCTTGGAGCTGTCGATCCCCGCGGCAGCCGCGCGGGTGGGAACCCAACGCGCCCATTCCTTCTCCAGCGCGGCGCGTCGCTGTGAGAGGAAGTCGTGTCCTGCCATGTCGCGACTGCTTCCCTCCGTCCTCGATCGTCGACGGTCCTCGCTGCGTTCGTCGTCGCACGCAGGAAGGCGCGATCCTCGCTGCACCGAGGGTAACTCGCGCGCGCCGCGAATACCGGAGGTCGGAGAAAGGTGGTCGCGCGCTCGGTGCCGGCACCGGTCGCGAGGCCGATGCCGGAACCGAGCGTGTTCCCTTCGCTAGGAGTTCGCGGCGTCCGTCGCCGCCGGATCCGCACCGCACGGCGGTGGCGGCTGCGCCTCCAGCGCCGCGGTCTCGGCGTCGGTGAACAACCGCGAGCGGATCAAAAACCGCACTCCCTCGGGCGCTTCCAGCGAGAACCCGCTGCCGCGCCCGCTCACCACGTCCACGGTGAGATGGGTGTGACGCCAATACCGGAACTGATCGGCGCTCATCCAGAACGGCGTCTCCTGCGGGAGGACGCCGAGCAGCACGTCCGACGCTCCGACGCGAAAGTCGCCGCGCGGGTAGCACATCGGCGCGCTGCCGTCGCAGCATCCGCCCGACTGGTGGAACATGACCGGGCCGTGCCGCTCGATCAGCGTGCGCAGCAACGCTTCCGCGCGTTCGGTCAGCGCGACCCGCTCGACGCCGTCGGCCATCAGAAGAATCCGAGCTTCTTCGGCGAGTAGCTGACCAGCAGGTTCTTCGTCTGCTGATAGTGGTCGAGCATCATCCGATGGTTCTCGCGGCCGATGCCGGACTTCTTGTAGCCGCCGAACGCGGCGTGCGCGGGGTAGGCGTGGTAGCAGTTGGTCCACACCCGGCCCGCCTTGATGCCGCGTCCGAGCCGGTAGGCGGTGTTGCCGTCGCGCGTCCACACGCCTGCGCCGAGGCCGTACAGGGTGTCGTTGGCGATGGTGAGCGCCTCGTCGACGGAGTCGAACGCGGTCACCGACACCACGGGACCGAAGATCTCCTCCTGGAAGATCCGCATGTCGTTGCGGCCCTGGAAGATCGTCGGCTCGATGTAGTAACCGCCGGCGAATTCCTCCACCTTGCGCGGCCCGCCGCCGGTGAGCAGTTCGGCGCCTTCCTTCTTGCCGATGTCGATGTAGGACAGGATCTTCTCGTACTGGTCGTTGCTGGCCTGCGCGCCGATCATGGTGCTCTCGTCGAGTGGGTTGCCGCCCTTGATGGCCTTGGTGCGCGCCACGCAGCGGCCCATGAACTCGTCGAAGATCGAGCGGTGCACCAGCGCCCGCGACGGGCAGGTGCACACCTCGCCCTGGTTGAGCGCGAACATCACGAAACCCTCGACCGCCTTGTCCAGGAACTCGTCGTCCGCGGCGGCCACGTCGGGCAGGAAGATGTTGGGGCTCTTGCCGCCCAGCTCGAGCGTGACGGGAATGATGTTCTCGCTCGCGTACTGCATGATCAGGCGGCCGGTGGTGGTCTCACCGGTGAACGCCACCTTGGCCACCCGCGCACTGGACGCCAGCGGCTTGCCCGCCTCGACGCCGAAACCGTTGACCACGTTGACGACACCCGGCGGCAGCAGGTCCGCGATGAGCTCGACGACCTTCATGATCGACGCGGGCGTCTGTTCGGCGGGCTTGAGCACCACGGCGTTACCCGCCGCCAGCGCGGGCGCGAGCTTCCACACCGCCATCAGGATCGGGAAGTTCCACGGGATGATCTGACCGACCACACCGAGCGGCTCCTGGAAGTGGTAAGCGATTGTGTCGGCGTCGATTTCGGAGATGCTGCCCTCCTGGGCGCGGATCGCTCCGGCGAAATACCGGAAGTGATCGACCGCCAAAGGCAGATCGGCGGCCAGGGTTTCGCGGACCGGCTTGCCGTTGTCCCAGGTCTCGGCGACCGCGAGCGCCTCGAGATTCTCCTCGATCCGATCGGCGATCTTGTTGAGGAGCTTGGCGCGCTGAGTGGTCGAGGTCGCGCCCCAGGCGTCGGCGGCACGGTGCGCGGCGTCGAGGGCCAGTTCGACATCGGGCGCGGTCGAACGCGCCACCTCGCAGAACACCTCGCCGTCCACCGGTGACGGGTTCTCGAAATAGCGGCCCTCCACCGGCGCGGTCCATTCACCACCGATGAAGTTGTCGTAGCGGCGCGCGTAGTCGACGACGCTGCCTTCGGCACCGGGCTTGGCGTAGGTCATGGCTGTTACTCCTCGCTGGGTCACGGTTCGGATCACACGACATGTCGTGGTGCGGATCACTCTCGCGCGCGAGGGTTGAGACAAGGTTGAACCTCGCGCCCGCCGCCAGTCGAACCTCGGCGCCCGCGGCCACGCGGAGGATTCTCCGTTACGGCGCAAGCGCGATGTGCTGCGGAGTAGCCTCGAAAGGGGTCATCTCCGAAAAGCCGAGGCCACGATGCACGAAATGGCGATAACTCAGAGTGTCGTCGACACCGTGTGTGAGCATGCGGCCGGCCGGCGGGTGCACAGCGTGACCGTGGAGGTCGGCGCGCTGTGCGCGATTGTGCCCGAGGCGATGCGGTTCTGCTTCGAGCTGGCGACCGAAGGGACCGATGCGGAGGGTGCGGCGCTCGTCATCCAGACGGTGCCCGGCACCGCGGTCTGCCGCTCTTGCGGCGCCGATTTCGCCCTCGCCGATCTGATCCTGCTCTGCCCGTGCGGCAGTGCCGACGTCGAGATCAGATCCGGGCGGGAGCTTCGAATCCGAACGATGGAGGTGAGCGAACCATGTGCGCAACCTGCGGATGCGGCGATTCGGCGGCCATGATCACGGTCCTGCGCGACCAGCCGAACGAGCGCGACCACCACCACGAGAACGACCACGACCACCAAGGCCACTACCACTCCCATGAGCACGGGCACGACGACCACGACCACGCGGATCACGTGCACGTTCCGGTCACCGAGACGGTGACCCTGGAGGAGAAGGTGCTGGCCAAGAACGACCGGCTGGCACAGCACAACAGAGAGCGACTGCGCCGCAGCGGCATCGTGGCCCTGAACATCACCAGCTCGCCGGGTGCGGGGAAGACGACGCTGCTCGAGCGCACCATCCGCAATCTGGACGCTCGACCCGTCGCGGTGATCGAGGGCGATCAGGAGACGCTGCTCGACGCCGAGCGCATCAAGGCGACCGGATGCCGGGTCGTGCAGATCAATACGGGCTCCGGTTGCCATTTGGATGCCGAAATGTTGCGCCACGCGCTGGACGAGCTCGACCCCGCGCCGGGCACCCTGCTGTTCATCGAGAATGTCGGGAACCTGGTCTGCCCCGCGCTCTTCGACTTGGGAGAACTCGCCAAAGTCGTGGTGTTCTCGGTGACCGAGGGCACCGACAAGCCGCTGAAGTATCCGCACATGTTCGCGGCCGCCGACTTGGTGGTCGTCAACAAGATCGACCTGCTTCCCTACGTCGATTTCGATCTCGATCGGTGCGCCGAGTACGCGCACTCGATCAATCCCGGCGTGCCGATTCTGCCGGTGTCCGCGATCACGGGCGAGGGCTTGCCTAGCTGGTACACGTGGATTTCGGGGCACAAGTCCTCGCCGTCCACCTCCCTTGAGGAAGCTACAACCCCCGCATAGACTGTCGTGACGAGTGTCACATTCCGTACGGTCTTTCACAGAGACGTCTGTACGGCGCTCCAGCTTCGAAAGGTGGCATTTGATGCCTACTCAGGAAGCAGTCAAAGCCGAAGATACGTTGATCCACGTTCTCTGGATCAATGCCGGCCTCAGTTGTGACGGTGACTCGGTGGCGCTGACTGCCGCCTCCCAGCCCAGCATCGAGGAGATCGCCCTGGGTTCACTCCCCGGTCTCCCCAAGGTTGCCGTCCATTGGCCTCTGATCGATTTCGAAAGCGGCCCGAATGGTGGGGCCGACGATTTCCTCGAATGGTTCTTCAAGGCCGACCGCGGCGAACTCGAACCGTTCGTCCTGGTCGTCGAGGGATCGATTCCCAACGAGAAGCTCCACACCGAAGGCTACTGGTGCGGGTTCGGCAACAACCCGGAGACCGCCCAGCCGATGACGACCAGCGAATGGGTGGATCGTCTCGCACCGAAGGCCACCGCGATCGTCGCCGCGGGCACCTGCGCCACCTATGGCGGCATCCACGCGATGGCCGGAAATCCGACCGGGGCGATGGGTGTGCCGGACTATCTCGGGTGGGACTGGAAGAGCAAGGCCGGTATTCCGATCGTGTGCGTGCCGGGATGCCCGATCCAGCCGGACAACCTTTCCGAGACCCTGACCTACCTGCTCTACATGGCGACGGGCCAGGCGCCGATGATCCCGCTGGACGAAGCGCTGCGGCCCAAGTGGCTGTTCGGCGCGACCGTCCACGAGGGATGCGATCGCGCCGGGTACTACGAGCAGGGCGATTTCGCCACCGAGTACGGATCGCCGAAGTGCATCGTGAAACTCGGCTGCTGGGGTCCGGTCGTGAAATGCAATGTGCCCAAACGAGGTTGGATGAGCGGCATCGGCGGATGCCCCAACGTCGGCGGCATCTGCATCGGCTGCACCATGCCGGGTTTCCCGGACAAGTTCATGCCGTTCATGGACGAGCCACCCGGTGGCAAGTTCTCGTCGGTGGCCTCGGGCCTGTACGGGTCGGTGATCCGGAGCCTGCGCAACGTCACCGGCCGCACCGTGGACAAGGAGCCGCGCTGGCGGCACCGCGGCGAAAAGCTGGAATCCGGCGCGACCCGTACGTGGTAGGAGGACTTCGATGACTCAGATCATTCCGGAGCCGTCGCACCGCAAGATCGACCCGAACGCCCTCGTCGAGATGGCGTGGGATCCGATCACCCGGATCGTCGGCAGCCTTGGTATCTACACCAAGATCGATTTCGAGAATCGGGAGGTCGTCGAGTGCCACAGCACGTCGTCGATCTTCCGCGGCTACTCCATCTTCATGAAGGGCAAGGATCCGCGCGACGCCCACTTCATCACCAGTCGCATCTGCGGCATCTGCGGTGACAACCACGCCACCTGCTCGTGCTACTGCCAGAACATGGCCTACGGGGTGAAGCCGCCGCACCTGGGCGAGTGGATCGTCAACCTCGGCGAGGCCGCCGAATACATGTTCGACCACAACATCTTCCAGGAGAACCTGGTCGGCGTGGACTTCTGCGAGAAGATGGTCTCCGAGACCAATCCCGGCGTGCTGGCCAGGGCCGAGCGCACCGAAGCCCCGCACGCCGACGCGCACGGATACCGGACGATCGCCGACATCATGCGGGCGCTCAACCCGTTCAGCGGCGATTTCTACCGCGAGGCCCTCCAGGTCAGCCGCTACACGCGGGAGATGTTCTGCCTGATGGAAGGCAGGCACGTGCATCCGTCGACGCTGTATCCCGGCGGCGTCGGCACGGTCGCCACCATCCAGCTGATGACCGACTACATGACGCGCCTGATGCGCTACGTGGAGTTCATGAAGAAGACCGTGCCGATGCACGACGATCTGTTCGACTTCTTCTACGAAGCGCTGCCCGGTTACGACAAGGTTGGCCTGCGCCGCACGATGCTCGGGTGCTGGGGTTCGTTCCAGGACCCTGAGGTCTGCAACTTCGAGTACAAGGACATGGAGGACTGGGGTCGCAAGATGTTCGTGACCCCCGGCATCGTGCTGGACGGCAAGCTGATCACGACCAGCCTGGTCGACATCAACCTCGGTATCCGAATCCTGTTGGGCAGTTCGTATTACGACGACTGGACCGACCAGGAGACCTTCGTGCAGACCGATCCGCTCGGCAACCCGGTGGATCGGCGCCACCCGTGGAACCAGCACACCAACCCCAAGCCGCAGAAGCGCGACCTGGAGGACAAGTACAGCTGGGTGATGTCGCCGCGCTGGTTCGACGGCACCGACCATCTGGCGCTGGACACCGGCGGCGGCCCGCTGGCGAGGCTGTGGTCGACGGCGCTGGCCGGGCTGGTCGACATCGGCTACGTGAAGTCGACCGGGCACAGCGTGCAGATCAACCTGCCCAAGACCGCCCTGAAGGGACCGGTCGAGCTCGAATGGAAGATCCCGGCTGCCGGTAGCAATACCATCGAACGCGACCGCGCCCGGACCTACTTCCAGGCTTACGCTGCGGCGTGCGCGGTGCACTTCTGCGAGAAGGCGATCGAGGAGATCCGTGCCGGGCACACCAAGACCTGGGAGACGTTCGAGGTTCCCGACCAGAGCATCGGCTGCGGTTTCACCGAGGCCGTGCGCGGCGTCCTCTCCCATCACATGGTGATCAGGGACGGCAAGATCGCCAACTACCACCCGTATCCGCCGACGCCGTGGAACGCCAGCCCTCGGGACAGCTTCGGCACGCCGGGGCCCTACGAGGACGCGGTGCAGGGACAGGCGATCTTCGAGGAGAACGACCGGGAGCATTTCAAGGGCATCGACATCATGCGCACCGTGCGCAGTTTCGATCCGTGCCTGCCGTGCGGCGTGCACATGTACCTCGGCAAAGGAAAGACGCTGGAGACGCTGCACTCCCCCACCCAGTCGCTCACCGCGGAGTAGCCGATGACGCGCCCGCGAGAAGAGATGGGCACTGTGAACGGACACGACGAGGCAGCACTCGACGGCGATCGCTGGCGTGACGCGGGCGATCGCATCGAGACCCTGCTCGAATCGAGTTCCGTGGGCGGCGTCGCGGCAAGGGAGCGGGCCGAGCAGCTGGTCCGCGAGGTCGCCGACCTCTACGGCGCGGGCCTGGAGCGCATCGTCGGCCTGCTCGACGACGCGGCGATCGAACGTCTGGCGAGTGACGACCTGGTCGCGAGTCTGCTGTTGGTGCACGGACTGCACCCGCACGACCTGACGACGCGGGTGCGTGCCGCGCTGGACAGCGTGCGGCCCTACCTCGGCTCGCACGGCGGCGACGTCGAGCTGCGCGGCATCGAGGACGGTGTCGTGCGGCTCGAGTTCGCGGGCAGCTGCCGCAGCTGCCCGTCGTCGTCGGTGACGTTGGAGCTGGCCGTGGAGGACGCGGTGCACGCCGCCGCGCCGGAGATCACGGCGATCGAAGTGGTCGCGGCCGAGCCCGCGTCCGGCTCGGGCGTGATCGCGGCGGAGTCGTTGTTCGCGCGCGTGCACGCTGAGCACCAGGGCAGCTGGATCGCGGTGCCCGAGCTCGACGAGATCGGGTCCGGCGAAGTCGGCGGATTCGCGGTGGCCGGGATCGCGGTGCTGGCCTGCCGGGTCGGCGACGAGCTGTTCGTCTACCGCGACCGGTGCGCGGCCTGCGGCGGTTCCATGGCGGGCGCGGCGCTGCACCGTCGCCTCGGCTTCCCGGTGGGCGACGCCGTGCTGCGATGTCCGTCGTGCGGGGCGCATTTCGACGCGGTCCACGCCGGTGCGCGCGTCGACGGCGACGGTCACCTCGAACCGTTGCCGGTGCTGGTGCGATCGGGCGAGCTGTCGGTGGCGATTCCGGCGGAGGTGGCCGGATGACGTCACCGTTCGGCGTGCTGCGACGTCTCACCGCGCCGCGACCGGCTCCGGCCCCGGCCGGTGAGCGTTGCGAAATGTGCGCCGAACCCATCGGTGAGCAGCACCAGCACGTGGTGAGCATCGAGGGCAGGCAGCTCATGTGCGTATGCCGCGCCTGCTATCTGCTGTTCACCGATAGCGCGGCCGACCTGCGGTACCGGGCGGTGCCGAATCGCTACCTGGCGTTTCCGGACGTGGTCGTCGACCAGGCGGAGTGGGACGCGCTCGAGATCCCGGTCGGACTGGCCTTCTTCTTCCGCAACTCCACGCTCGGGCGCACCGTCGCCTTCTATCCCGGCCCGGCGGGCGCGACCGAGTCCGAGCTCCCGTTGCCGAGCTGGCACGCGATTCTCGAGCGCCATCCACAGCTCGACGTCGCGGCCGACGATGTCGAGGCGTTGCTGATCCGGATGCCGCACCGCGGCGGTCCCGGCGCCTGCCTGCTGCTGCCCATCGACGCCTGCTACGAGTTCGTCGGCCGGATGCGGCTGCTGTGGCACGGCTTCGACGGCGGCCAAGAGGCGCACCGGTACATCGAGGACTTCTTCGCGGCGATGACGACGCGGGCGCGGCCGGGCGGTGCGCGATGAGTCCGGCCTATTCGATCACCTTCGCCGTGCTCGGCATCAAGCCCGAGCCGTACGCGGTGACGCCGATTCTGTCGGCGCGCGTCGGCATCGCGGCGCTGGCCGAGGAGCCCGTGCACGCCATCGCGCTGCGGGCGCAGGTCAGGATCGAACCGCGTCGCCGGTCCTACACCGACGAGGAAGCGGCGGGGCTGACCGACCTCTTCGGCGCGCGCGAACGATGGCAGGACACGCAGCGCACCTTCCTCTGGATGCACTGCGCGACAACGATTCCCGGGTTCACCGGCGGCGCGGAGGTGGATCTGCCGATGCAGTGCACCTACGACTTCGAGGTGGCGGGATCGAAGTACCTGCACGCGTTGCGCGATGGCACGGTGCCGCTGCGGTTTCTGTTCAGCGGAACGGTATTCATCAGGGGGGAGGGCGGTTTCGCGGTGCAGCAGGTGCCGTGGGATCGCGAGGACACCTTCGACATGCCGGTCTCGGTGTGGCGCGACCTGATGGCCGCGCACTTCCCCAATTCCGGCTGGATCCGCCTGTCCCGCGAGACGCTCGACGCCTTGTCGGCGTTCAAATCCGAACGCGGCCTGCTCGGCTACGACGACGCGGTGACCAAACTTCTCGCGGCAGGCCGGGAAGCGACATGACCACGGGACGATCGGTCCGGTCCGCGCGCGCCAGGGCCCGCGCGGTCGCCGACGCGGTGCTGTACGAGGGGTACCTGCTGTACCCGTACCGGGCGAATACCCGGAAGAATCAGTGCCGCTGGCAATTCGGCGTGCTCGGCCCGGAAGGCGCCGCCGAGGCCGGGATCGGCGAGGAACCGGAGCTGCGCGCACAGTTCCCGATCGTCGCGGGCGACGATGCCACACTCGGCCTCGCCGTGCGGTTCCTGCAACTACAGCGGCGCACGGTCGAAGACCCGCAGGGCAGGCAAGTCGCCGAGCTCGACGTCGACGGCCGCACCTCGGTCAGCTGGGACGAGGCTGTCGAGCACGAGATCGACTACGGGCCGATGCCGCTGGAACACACGGTGTTTCGTGTACACGTCCCGGGCGGCGTCGACGTCGAGGACGTGCACGACGCCGCGGGCACTGTCGCGGGCAGGCTCGTTCGGACCCGCGAGCCGATCGACGGCCGGTTGGAGCTGTCGGTCGACCACGTGGCGGGCTGCCGCCGCGTGACGGTCACGGTCCGCAACGCCGCCGCCGCGCCGCGCGACAAGCAGGACGCGCTCGCGTGCTCGATGCTCGGCGCGCATGTGATCGCCGAGGTCGAGGGCGGCGAGTTCGCGTCCCTGCTGGAGCCGCCACAGGAAGCGGCCGCGGCCGCCGAGCAATGCACCCACCACCGATGCTTCCCCGTCCTGGCCGGACCGGCGGGCAACCGTACCCTGCTGCTCGTCTCACCGATCATCCTCTACGACCACCCGGAGATCGCCGAGCAGAGCGAGGGTCCGCTGTTCGACTCGACGGAGATCGACGAGATCCTGACCCTGCGCGTGATGACCTTGACCGACGAGGAGAAGGACCAGGCGCGCGCCACCGATCCGCTGGCGGCGCGGATCGTCGACCGCTGCGACGCCACCACCCCCGAGCAGCTGGACCGGCTGCACGGCAAGCTGCGGGAACCGGCGGACCGGCCGCGCGTGCTTCCCGAGGTTCCGGACGATCTCGACTGGTGGGATCCCGCGGCCGATAACGCCGTGCGACCCGAATCCGACGCGATCGTGGTCGCCGGGGTGCTGGTGCGCCGCGGCAGCCGGGTCCGTTTGCATCCATCCCGGCGCGCCGACGCCCACGATCTGTTCTACGACGGCGAGCGGGCGCGGGTGGTGTCGGTGCACGAAGACGTCGACGGCGACGTGCACGTCGGGGTGGTCATCGACAACGACCCCGCCGCCGACCTGCACGAGTGGTACGGCCGTTACCTCTACTTCGCGCCCGACGAGATCGAGCCGCTCGACAGACCATCCGACGAAGACCGAAGGAAATGAAAGGAAGGGTCGGCCATGGAAACGGTAGGAGTGATCGCGGTGGTCATCCTGGCGGCGATCGCCGCGGTGTTCGCCCTCATCGGGCTGCGGTCGATACCGGACATCCGCCGCTATCTGAAGATCCGCCACATGTAGCGATCGGGAGGACGAGTCATGGGTGACAAGAACGAAGAGTCACAATCCGCACGCGGCGAACCCGGTTCGCGCGATACCGGGTCGGAAGCCGTCGCAGGCGGTCCCGCGGACCGCGAGCCCGGCGATATCGGGCACGAGGAGCAGACCTCCGCCGACGAGGTGCGTACCGAGCGCGAAAAGCGCTTCACCACCGAGCCGCCCAGCGATACCGAGGCGGCGGTGCCGCCCTACGAAGGGCGCAAGGAGACCGCGAACCGACCGGACGAGACGGCCACCGGCGAGGTGGGCGGCGCCGATGTCGGCGGCGCGACGACGCCGACCGAGGGACAGGGGTGAGACTACGAAGAAGGTGCTGGTCGCCGGAATCGGGAACATCTTCCTGAGCGACGACGGATTCGGCCCCGCGGTGGTGCGGCGACTGCCGCCCCACCGTGAGCCGAGCGTGCGCATCACCGACTACGGAATCCGAGGCATGCACCTCGCCTACGACCTGCTCGACGGCTGGGACGCGCTGGTGCTCGTCGACGCGCTGCCCGATCGGGGCGCTCCCGGCCGGGTCGAGGTGTTCCACACCAACGAGACGAACGACCCCATCACCCAGCTCGACGCGCACGCCATGAATCCCGAGGCGGTGTTCTCGATGGTCAGAACGCTCGGCGGCACGATGCCGCCGATGGTGGTCGTCGGCTGCCAGATCGGGTCGGTGGCCGAGGGGATCGGGCTCACCGATCCGGTCGAGGCGGCGCTCGCGGCCGCGGCCGACGCGGTCGATTCGGTCGTGGCGGAGCTGCTCGATCGACAGGAGGTGTGACCGATGTGCCTCGGCATTCCGGGCCGGGTCGTGGAGCTGGCCGAGGGCTACCACGATCAGATCGCGCTGGTCGACGTCTCGGGTGAGACGCGCAAAGTGAACATCGGCATGCTCGACGAGGGCTCGGTCGGCCCCGGCGATTGGGTGATCATCCACATGGGTTTCGCGGTCGAGAAGACCGACGAGGCGGGCGCGGCCGAGGCGCTCACCGGTCTGAAGCTGCTCGGGCGCGGGGAGGAGCCGTGATGCGGACCCGGCGCCGGATCCTCGTCCGCGGCGTGGTGCAGGGCGTCGGCTTCCGGCCGTTCGTCTATACGACCGCGGCCGAGCTGTCGCTGACCGGCCGGGTGTCCAACGACAGCTCCGGGGTCGTCATCGAGGTAGAGGGCGCCGCGAGGGCGCTGGACGAGTTCGAGCGCCGCGTCCGCTGCCAACCGCCGCCGCTGGCCGTCGTCGAATCCCTGGAATCGACCGAGACGCCGGTGCGCGGCGGCACCGGATTCCACATCGCCGACACCACCCGCGACGGCGGCGGACGCACGCTGGCCTCACCGGATGTGGCGATCTGCGCCGAGTGCGCCTGCGAACTCCGCGATCCGGCCAACCGCCGTTACCGGCACCCGTTCGTCAACTGCACCAACTGCGGCCCCCGGTTCACTATCATCGCGAGCCTGCCCTACGACCGCGACCGCACGTCGATGGCCGAGTTTCCGATGTGCGACGCGTGCGCTCGCGAGTACGCCGATCCCGCCGATCGCCGTTTCCACGCGCAGCCGATCGCCTGTCCCGCCTGCGGCCCGACCCTCGGCTACACCGGTCCCGGCGCGGGGGACCCGATCGCGGCGGCACGAGAGTTGTTGCGCCGCGGCGGAATTCTCGCCGTCAAAGGCATCGGTGGGTATCACCTGGCCTGCGACGCGGCGAACGAGGACGCCGTCGCCGAGCTGCGTCGCCGGAAACGGCGCGGTGACAAACCGTTCGCGATCATGGCGCCGGACTTGGCGACCGCGCGCGCGATCGTCGAGGTCGACGACGCCGCCGCCGACCTGCTGACCGGCCCCGCCCGGCCGATCGTCTTGCTGCCGCGTCGCGGGGCCGATTCGAAATCACCTGTCTCCGAGGAAATCCCGGCCCCGGCGCCCTCGGTGGCCCCGCGCAATCCCGACCTCGGCGTGATGATCGCGTACTCACCGCTGCATCTGCTGTTGTTCGGGCTGCCCGGCGATCCACCTGGGCCGCGGGCGTTGGTGATGACCTCGGGAAACCTCGGCGGCGAACCGATCTGCTACGACGACGCCGACGCACGTGAGCGACTGGCCTGCCTCGCCGACGCGTGGCTCTCGCACAACCGGCGCATCGTCGTGCCCTGTGACGATTCGGTGGTGCGGCTGGTCGACGGCGTCGAACTGCCGGTGCGCCGCTCGCGCGGATACGCGCCCTTGCCCCTGGCGTTGCCCGCGCCGATGCCGCCGACGCTCGCGGTCGGCG
This sequence comes from Nocardia sp. NPDC050793, assembly GCF_040654065.1. NCBI lineage: Bacteria > Bacillati > Actinomycetota > Actinomycetes > Mycobacteriales > Nocardiaceae > Nocardia > Nocardia sp. NPDC050793. The sequence goes on along the minus strand of NZ_JBFAHG010000003.1, from coordinate 738,010 downwards.
CCGACCTGAAGAACACCTGCGCGGTGGCCGACGGGCGCTACGCGTGGCTGAGCCAGCACATCGGCGACATGGACGATCTGGCGACGCTGCGCGCGTTCACCGAGGCCGAGCGCCATCTCGAGGAGCTCACCTCCGTGCGGCCGATCCAGCTGGCCGCCGACGCCCATCCACGGTATCGGTCCACCGCGTGGGCCGAGCAGCACGCGGACGGGCGTCCGATCCGGACGGTGCAACACCATCACGCCCACATCGCCGCGGTGATGGGCGAGAACGGTCTCGACCCCGCCGCGACGGTGCTCGGAATCGCCTTCGACGGCACCGGTTTCGGGCCGGACGGCGCGATCTGGGGCGCCGAGATCCTCGCCGCCGGGTACAAGGGCTACCGGCGGCTTGCGCATCTGCGCTACGTCCCCCTCGCCGGAGGCGACCTGAGCGTGCGGCGGCCCTATCGCATGGCACTGGCGCACCTGCGCGCCGCCGGCATCGACTGGACCGAGGACATCCCCTCGGTGCTGGCGTGCCCGGCCGGGGAGCGAAAGGTGCTGGCGCACCAGCTGGACACCGGTCTCGGCTGTGTCCCGACCTCCAGCATGGGCAGGCTCTTCGACGCGGTCTCCTCGCTGGCGGGGGTGCGCCACGAGGTGGACTACGAGGCCCAAGCGGCGATCGAGTTGGAGGGTCTGTCCCGCGGTACGGATCCCGGGGCGGGACGCTACGAGTTCGCCGTCCCGGCGCGCGAGGCCGCGCGCGGTCGCGGCGTCGCCGCGATCGACCCGGCGACGGTGATCGCCGCGGTCGTGGCCGACGTGCGGGCCGGGGTCGCGACCGAGATCATCGGCGCGCGGTTCCACGCGGCGGTCGCGCGCCTGATTCTGGCCCTCGCCGTCGAATACGGAACAGCGTCGACGCCGGTCGCCCTGTCCGGCGGGGTGTTCCAGAATGCGCTGCTGTTCTCCGCGGCTCGGACATTGCTGCGGGAGAACGGCTTTCAAGTCCTGTGCCATCGCAGGCTGCCGCCCAACGACGGCGGCCTCGCGTTCGGCCAGCTACTCGCCATCGGAGCGGGATGAGCGGAAGGAGCAGCGACGATGTGCTTGGCGGTCCCCGGAAAGGTGCTCAGCCTGCACGAGCGGGATGGCACGTTGATGTCGGTCGTCGACTTCGGCGGCGTGCACAAAGACGTGTGCCTGCAATACATCCCGGACGCGGCGGTCGGTGACTATGTCGTCGTCCACGTCGGATTCGCGATTCAGCGCCTGGACGAGCAGTCCGCGCTGCAGACCCTGGCCGAATTCGAACGCCTCGGTGTGCTGAACGAGGAGTTCGGCGACGGTTTCGCCATCGCGGCGAAGCAGGCCGGAGTCGAGAATCCCGAAACGACCCAACAGCGAGACGATCCGGAGGTGACGTCGTGAAGTACCTCGACGAATTCAGCGATCCCCAGCTCGCCAAAGGCCTGCTCGACCGGATCCGCGCCGTGACGACCAGACGCTGGTCGATCATGGAGGTCTGTGGCGGGCAGACCCATTCGATCATCCGGCACGGCATAGACCAGCTGCTGCCCGACCAGATCGAGATGATCCACGGCCCAGGCTGTCCGGTCTGCGTCACGCCGCTCGAGGTGATCGACAAGGCGCTCGAGATCGCCGCGCGGCCCGGCGTGATCTTCTGCTCGTTCGGCGACATGCTGCGGGTGCCAGGCAGTTCCAAGGATCTGTTCCGGGTCAAGAGCGAAGGCGGCGACGTGCGCGTGGTCTACTCACCGCTCGACGCGCTCGAACTGGCTCGCGCGAACCCGGACCGGCAGGTGGTGTTCTTCGGCATCGGCTTCGAGACCACCGCGCCCGCCAACGCCATGACCGTGTATCAGGCCAAACGCCTTGGCGTGCCGAACTTCTCGCTGCTGGTCTCGCACGTGCTCGTGCCCCCGGCGATCGCCGCGATCATGGAATCGCCCAGCTGCCGGGTGCAAGCGTTCCTCGCCGCCGGTCACGTGTGCACCGTGATGGGCACCGGCGAGTACCCGCCGCTGGCCGAGAAGTATCGGGTTCCGGTGGTGGTCACCGGTTTCGAACCGCTCGACATCCTGGAAGGCATCCGCAGGACGGTGATCCAGCTGGAGGCCGGACGGCACGAGGTGGAGAACGCCTACCCGCGCGCGGTGGCCGCGGCGGGCAACCCGGCCGCCAAGGCGATGCTCGAGGACGTGTTCGACCGCACCGACCGGGCCTGGCGTGGCATCGGCGTGATTCCCGGCAGCGGCTGGCGGCTTTCCGAGCGCTACCGCGAGTACGACGCCGAACAGCGGTTCGCCGTCGACGACCTGCACACCGAGGAATCCTCGATCTGCCGGTCCGGCGAGGTGCTGCAGGGCTTGATCAAGCCGCACGAGTGCGCCGCCTTCGGCAAGCAGTGCACACCCCGGAATCCCTTGGGCGCCACCATGGTCTCGTCCGAGGGCGCGTGCGCCGCCTACTACCTGTACCGGCGGCTCGACCTGCCAGCGGAGGTCGCTCATGCTTGACGAGACCGGACCGCCCGCGGCCATCGACATGGACGGCTGGGTCTGCCCGATGCCGCTGCGAGATTCGCCGACCATCGTGATGGGGCACGGCGGGGGCGGCGCGATGTCGGGCGAGCTGATCGAGCATCTGTTCCTGCCCGCGTTCGGCTCGGCGGCCGAGGCCGGGTTCGGCGATTCGGCGGTCGTCACGCTCGGCGGCGCCCGGCTGGCGTTCACCACCGATTCGTTCGTGGTGAAGCCGAGGGAGTTCCCCGGCGGTTCGATCGGCGAGCTCGCCGTCAACGGCACCGTCAACGACCTGGCGATGGCAGGCGCCCGCCCGATGGTGCTGTCGACCGCGTTCATTCTCGAGGAGGGCACCGCGCTGGCCGACATCGCGCGCATCGCGGCGGCCATGGGCACCGCCGCCCTCGGGGCAGGCGTCAAGCTGGTCACCGGCGACACCAAGGTCGTCGACGCGGGCCACGGCGACGGCATCTACGTCAACACCGCGGGCATCGGGCTGATCGACGACGGAGTCGACATCCGCCCGCAGCGCGCACGGGCCGGCGACACGGTCCTGGTCAGCGGGGAGATCGGCCTGCACGGCGTTGCGGTGCTGAGCTGTCGCGAGGGCTTGGAATTCGGCACCACGGTGTGCAGTGACACCGCGCCGCTGCACGGACTGGTCGCGGCGATGCTGGCCACCGGGGCCGACGTGCACGTGCTGCGGGATCCGACGCGCGGCGGGGTGGCCGCGACGCTGAACGAAATCGCGGGGGTAGCGCAGGTCGGCATCTCGTTGGACGAGCGGAAGATCCCGGTCTCCGCGGCGGTTCGCGATGCCTGCGGGCTGCTCGGACTCGATCCCCTGTACGTCGCGAACGAGGGCAAACTGATCGCCTTCGTCGCGCAGGAGGATGCCGAGCGGGTCCTCGAGGCCATGCGCGAGCACCCGTTGGGCGGACGCGCCGAGGCGATCGGGGTCTGCGTGGCGGAGCATCCCGGCATGGTCGTCGCCCGCACGGCACTGGGCGGCACCCGCGTGGTCGACCTTCCCGCGGGCGAGCAGCTGCCGCGAATCTGCTGACATGGGCCATGATTCGGCATCGGTAGCCGAGACGACAGGAGGCGGCGCGGGCGGCATCGACGGTACCGAGATGTTCGCCCGATACGCCCACGCGCCCAACGCGCTCGGCTACTGCGGGCCCGCCGAGAGCGCGCCGATGGCCACCCTGCCGCCCGCGGCGGTCAGGGCGATGGCGCGCCAGTTCTCCGGCGCATGGCCGTACCTTCGGGTCATGTCCCGGCTGACCGGAATCGCCGACCCGCTGGACCGCAGGCTCGTCGAATCGTATTGGCTCGGAGGCGGAATCGGCGCGCGCCTGGATCCGGCGGAGTTCCTCCCGGAACTCCTGGCCGTCATCGGGCCGGTCGCCGGTCACTATTGGGCGCACCTGACGCCGGACCTGGCGTCCGAAGCCGCCGCCAACCATTGCTTCCACGTCTTCGGCGTCTATCCGTGGACCCGGCTGCTCGGGCGAGGAAACGACGAACACCCCGTGCGCGTGCTCGACAACTGCCGCATCACCTGGGGAGCGGTCGAGACCCGCACGGGCGACGAGCTCACCGTGCTGGCGCGCCGCCTGGAATGGGACGGACAGCGGCTCGCGCTGTCCGCTCCGGCGCCGCGGCGGATCCCGGTGTGGGTCGACGGCTACTCCCCCGCGCCGCAGGTGGGCGCGCGCGATCTCGTCGCGCTGCACTGGGATCGGCTGTGCGGACAGCTGGAGCCGGAGCAGGTCCACGATCTCGCCGACCGCACGGCGCGCCAGCTGCGCGTGACGAACGACAGGTTGACCCGAAAGTAGCAGCGCCGCGATGACTCCCGGACGATCCCGCCTCGACGTCGTACGCCACGTGCTGACCCGCTCCGAATGGTTCGGCGTCGCAGGGATGTTCGCCGTGATCGCGGCATTGCACCTGATCGGCTGGCTCACCCTGATCGCCTTCGTGCTCCCGCGCAATCTCGACATCGGCGGGCAGACGCTCGGACTCGGTGTCGGCATGACCGCCTACGCGCTCGGTTTGCGCCACGCTTTCGACGCCGATCACATCGCCGCGATCGACAACACCACTCGCAAGCTGATGAGCGACGGACAGCGCCCGCTCTCGGTGGGATTCTTCTTCTCCCTCGGCCATTCGACGGTCGTCTTCGGCCTCGCGTTCCTGCTGTCGATCGGGATCAGGGCGATCGCGGGGCCCGTCGCGGACGACTCCTCCGGCCTCCAGCACTACACCGGACTGTTGGGAACCACCGTCTCCGGCACGTTCCTGTACCTCATCGCGATCGTCAACATCGCCGTGCTCATCGGCATCGTCCGCGTCTTCCGGCGCGCCCGAGCCGGGGAGTACGACGCGGCGGAACTCGAAAACCAGCTCGGCAAACGAGGATTCATGAATCGCTTCCTCGGGCCGGTGCTGAAGACGATCACCAGGCCGTGGCAGATGTATCCGGTGGGTCTGCTGTTCGGAGTCGGATTCGACACGGCCACCGAGGTGGCGCTGCTGGTGCTCGCCGGAACGAGCGCCGCCGCCGGGCTGCCCTGGTATGCGATCCTCTGCCTGCCCGTCCTGTTCGCCGCCGGAATGAGCCTGCTGGACACCGTCGACGGAACGTTCATGAACTTCGCCTACGGGTGGGCCTTCGCCGAACCCGTCCGCAAGGTCTACTACAACATCACCGTCACCGCACTGTCGGTGACCGTGGCCCTGCTCGTCGGCACCGTCGAACTGCTCGGCCTGCTCGCCGGACAACTCGGCTGGTCCGGCGGATTCTGGGGCTGGATCACGGGACTCGACCTGACCGTGCTCGGCTATGTCGTGGCCGGGCTGTTCGTCGTCACCTGGGCGGCGGCGCTGCTGGTGTGGCGCTACGGACGCGTCGAGCAGCGGTGGGCGATTCGTGCGCCCACCGCTGCCGACCGCGTGGCCTCTCCCGCCACGCGTGAGCCGACATCGCCTCCGACGGCGCGATGACGCCCTCGGCCGTCTTCACGTGCGCGATGTCAGGTGCTCACGCACCTCGCCCGCGACGCGCTCTTCGCGGGTGGCGCGGACAGCCGAAAGCCCACCGAGCGCTGGTGCGTGCGCTACCGGCTCGGTGGGCGCGGCGGCGTGCGGCGGGTTGGGATCCCGATCGCCGGCCGGTCATCGGGTCATCGGCCGCCACCTCCGATCAGCCAGGGGTTGGGTGCGCACTCGAGCTGTGGGTGTCCGACGGGATCCAAGGTGCGCAAAGCGATCGACAGCGCACGCGGCGAGTACATCATCGTGAGGTGGTCGGACAGGTCCTGCTCGCATCCGTCCTGCAGGGTGACGTTGTGCACCGTCGCGCCGGGTCCCGCCTGCACGAAGGTCAGCTCGTAGGGGGTGGTGACCTCGTCGTAGCGGGTGCCGACGATCGTGTAATCCACTCCGGGAACGGTGTCGCCGTTGGCGTTGAGCTTCTGCACGAAGTCGGATCCGATGGTCTGCTGGATGCCCGCGTGCCCGACGAAGATCTCGACGAAACCGAGAACGTCGATGCCGAGGTTGTTGATCGCCCTGCCCAGCGCACCGATACCGTCCAAGCTGGTGCCGTGGTGGGTAGCGCCGTAGGTGATCAGGTTCTGGACTTCAGCCGCGCCGCCCTCGAACTTGGTGTACCAGTTGGCCATCGAACCACCCTGGGAATGGGCGACGATGTCCACCTCCGGGGCGCCGGTCGCCGCGAGCACCCGGTCGACGAACGTGGCCAGCTGCTTGGCCGAGTCCTGGATGTACCCGGTACCCATCACCCCGGGCAGCACCGACCCGAGACCACCGCCCTCCAGCGGATTCGCCCGGCCGTAGTTGAAGGTGAAGGTGCAGAACCCGGCGTCCTTGATGGGCTGACCCATGAAAGCGAAACCGTTGTAAGCGTTCATCCAGGTGCCGTGCAGCAGCACGACGGGGCGGGGATGCTCGGCGGTCGGCTTGCATTTCCAGTCGTTGGCGCCGGGCGGGGCGACATCGGGGTTGGCCAGGCCGTAGCCGAACGCGTCGAGCCACGAAGTCTTGGGCGGACCGTAACCGACTGTGTCGCTGGCGAATCCGCCGGAAGATCCGGAGCTGCTACCCGACCCGCCGTAGCAGTTGCCCGAGCCGTTCCCCGACCCGGCACCGCTGCCGGAGGTGCAGGCCGAACCGGAGCCGCCCGCAACCGGAGCCGCCTTGCGACCCGCGGCGATGAGCTCCGCCAAGGCTTGTTCGGTCGGCGCGGATGCCGGGTCGGCCTGGGCGGCAACGCCGGTGAAGCTCATGGCGAGCAGCGAGACGATCGACACCGCCGCGGCACCGAGCGCACGGCCGCAAGTACTTCGTTTCATCGAATGCCTTTCATCAGGAACGACGTCGTTCCCTCGTTCGCGGGTCCCTCGGTTCGCAGCACCGCCGTGCCGGTCGGCGGGCTGAAACTGCGCCAACGCTAGGTCGGGGAAAACGGCGAAACCCACACCGCGAAGCGGTATCTGGACACTTCACGAAGCGTTCGCCACGGCAATAGGGAACGTGCACAGTCCGCGCCGGACGCACGTTCACCGGATCGATGACAAAGCCGAGGGCAGGATTTCTGGTATCCCTCCCGATCAGGCGTGCGACCCTCCAATCGAGCGGTCGCCCGACGATGAGATCTCCAGATATCGCCACGATCACGGGGTTTCGCGCCGATCTTGCGCAATCATGGAGCGAAGCTTCCCGCCGTCGAGGCCACTCGATGGCTAATCGCTGGAGATGCCATGCTGGCCACCGTGACGCCCGACCAGATCCCCATGCTGGCTTCCCCTTCGGCACGCCCGCCTGACCGGCCGACCGATTTCGACAGCCGAGCAATATTGGAGCAAATATGAACGACCTCGTCACACCCTTGTCGCGCAATGGATCATCGGCGCGCTGCGTGGTGCGTTCTGCGACAATTCGCGAATTCGCCCACGCGGTCCGCAATTTCCACCCGGCGCATCTGCGTGCCGACGCCGCGCATCGGCTCGGATTCTCCGGTCTCGTCGCTCCCCCGACATTCCCCGCTGTATTCCTCGGCCACGTGCACCGGGAATTGCTCGATACCGCGTGTACCGGCGCCGAAGGCCCGCGCATTCTGCACGCCGACCACGTGCTGGACCTGGCCAGGCCACTGGTGGCGGGTGATCATCTGGACTGCCAGGTCCACGTCGAATCCTCGCGATACTTCTCCGACTACGAGGTGCTCACGATCAGGAGCGCGCTCGTCGATCAGGACGGTCGCACGCGACAGACCGGGACGACGACGCTGCTCGGGCGGGTGCGCACCGCGAGCGCTACGTCGGCGGTCGAGGAGATCTTCGCCGGCCGGGGCTCGCTGGAGACGGCGCCGCTTCCCGCGATCAAGCGAATGCCATGCACCACGGTTGATTTCGATTCACTCGGCGTCGGCGACGAACTTCCGGCCCAGCTGCTCGAGGTGTCCGCGGCGGAGCTCGCGGAATACGCCGCGGTGACCGGCCTGTCGAGCGCCGAAGCGCCGGGGATGTACGAACTCGGCCTCGCCACCGGCTATCTCACCGATTGGCTCGGTGATCCCGCCGCCATCGCCAGGCTGCGCACCCAGGTCGCACCCGGCGTCCACGGCTTGCGGGTTCGACCCGGCCAGCGTGTGCGCCTGGCTCTCCGCGGCCGGGTCACGGGGCTCGACCGGCGCCATCGCACCGCGACCCTGGCGGTGGACCTGCGCTGCGAGGGCCGTCGGCTGTTCGGGTACGCCGCCGCCGAGGCACGGTTCGCGCGTGACCCGTCTCCCGCTACGCCGCCCGCCGCCCCTCCGCGGGCAGCAGACCGGTGAGCCGGGCCAGCCGCCGGTGCGATTCGAGGCGCGCGGCGCGGTCGTAGGTGCTGGTGTGCACAAGGATCTCGTCCGCTCCGGTCCGCGTGACCAGCTGCTCCAGCGCCTCGGCGACCTCGTCCTCGGTGCCGTGGATCTGATCCCGCATGCCTTCCGCGACCATGCGACGCTCACGCTCGGTCATCGGCGTCGACTCGATCTCCTCCGGCGGCAACAAGACCGGGAACTCACCCCGGGTCCGCGAGTATGCGCCCGCCCAGGCTTCGGGCAGCAGCAGCCGCCGCGCCTCCTCGGTGCTGTCGGCGATAAGCACCGTTCCCGAGACCACCACGTACGGTGCGCTCCCCCAAGCTGTTTCGCGGAATTCCGCGCGGTAGCGATCGATCGCCTCGACCATCCGGCCCGTCCCCGCCACCGCCGCGACGACCAGCGGCAGCCCGAAGCGGGCAGCGCGGTCCGCGCCGGAACCGGTGGCCAGCAGGAACGCTGGCACCCGCAGGCCCTCGGCGGGCCACGCGTGCACGCCCTGCCTGCCGTGTGCGAAGTAGTCGAACACCGCGGCCAGCTGGTCGTCGAAATCGTCGGCGTCGGCCTTGTCGTGCCCGAGCGCGCGCCGCACCCCGTCGGTGAAACCGACCGACCGGCCGAGTCCCATATCGATCCGGCCCGGATAGAGCGATTCCAGCACCCCGAACTGCTCGGCGACGACGAGCGGCTGGTGGTTCGGCAGCATCACCCCGCCGGTGCCGATCCGGATTCGCGAGGTCGCGGCCGCCGCGGCGGCGGCGAGCACGGTCGGCGCCGACCCGGCGACGCCGGGCACGCTGTGATGCTCGGACACCCAGAACCGGTGATAACCCCACTCTTCGGCCAGCCGGGCGAACTCGACCGTCTCGCGCAGCGCCGCCGGATGCGACTGCCCGCGCCGCACCCGCGAGCGGTCGAGGACGGAGAAGCGGACGGCGGGCAGCGCTGCGGTCATACCTGTTCTCAACGCGCCCGCCGCCCGGCCATTCCACCGGCGCGGTCAGCCGGCCCGAGGCACCCCCAGCGCCTCGGCCAGCACCCGCCACGCGCGCGGCAGCTGAGCCTCGAAATCCGGCCAGGTGTGCATGCCCGCGTCCGAGTACTCGATCTCGGCGGGAATCCGCAGTTCGGCGAGCCGCGCGGCGAAGCGTTCGGTGCACGCGCGGGCGCCCGCCTCTAGCGCTGCGCCTCCCCCGGCGAGGCGCAGCGCGTCGACGACCGACGGCGCCGCCGCCACCGCGGCCAGATCGGCGTCGGTGGGTGCGCCGGAAGCGGCGGACAGATAGATGGCGGTGCCGCGCAGCCGGTCCGCGCCGAGCAGGCTGTCGTGCGCCACCCATTCCGGGGAACTCGGTGGGCCCCAGAGGTTTTCCGCGTTGCCGCCGCGCGAGGCCACCGTGATCGTGGTGACCGCGTGCCCGAGCGGATCCGCGGTGGAGTAGCAGCCGCTCATCCCCGCGACCGCCAGGTAGTAGCCGGGATGGCGTTGCGCGAGCATCATCGCGGCCTGCGCGCCCATCGAGACGCCCGCGATCGCGCGGCGACCGTCGGACTTCAGCAGCGATTCCACGATCGGCGGCAGCTCCTCGGTCAGGAAGGTCTCCCAGCGGTTGAGACCCAGCGCGGTGTCATGGCGCTGCCAGTCGCTGTACATGCTGCCGGTGCCGCCGGTGGTGAGCACCGCGTCGACCGGCTTGTCCGCGAAGAACTCCTCGGCGCCGCCCTTGGTGAGCCAGCCCGAGGTCGGCTCGCCGTCGACCCCGTCGAGCAGGTACAGCGTCGGGCGCGGTCCTTCGCCCGTCCCACGCAGGACGTCGACGACGATGACCCGGCGCATCGCGGACGAGGCGATGTGCAGGCGATCGCGGCGGGGGCCGATGGTCTCGATGGTCAGCAGACCGGTCCTGGTCATCTTCGGATCGACGGCGGGCGGCTGGGTCGGCGCGGCAGCTGGGCTCGCCGGTGCGGCGAACACCTCCCCGAGCACGGGCGCGGTGGTCGCGGCGGCGATGACGGCAACCGCCGCCATGGTGATCGACACTCGTCTCATGAGCTGGCGGTGGCTCCGTCCGCTCGGCGGGCTGCGGCGCGTTCCCGCTGTTCCTCGAAACGGCGCGCCCGTCCCTCCAGGTCCTCGAGGTAGTCGTGCAGTTCGTCGCGGGCCCGTTCGCCGTCACCGGACAGATCGGTGCGCTCGAAGACGTCCCAGGCCCGCAGGACGGGGCGCACCACCACGTCCAGGTGCTGCCGAAGATCGTAGATGCCGTGCTTGGCGAGCAGCACGGCATTGCGGCGGAAGCTGGGCTGGGTCAGGCCTGGCATCTGGAACTGGGTGACGACGCCGGTGATCGCGCGCAGCATCGCGTTCGGCATGAGGTCGAGCGCGGCGGCGCTCATGTTCCGGTAGAAGATCATGTGCAGGTTCTCGTCGGCTGCAATTCGCTGCAGCATACGCTCCGCGATGGGTTCGTCGCACGCGGCTCCGGTATTCCGATGGCTGATTCTGGTCGCCAATTCCTGCAATGTCACATACGCTACCGTGCGCAGAAACTGCGACCCCTGCACCGGCTTCGCGACACCCGCGGTCATGTGCTGCATCCGCGCCGCCTCCAGCGCAACGGGATCCACCGCACGAGTGACCACCAGATAATCGCGCATCACGATGGCGTGCCGATTCTCCTCGGCGGTCCACCGGCCGACCCAGGTGCCCCATGTGCCGTCCAGCGAAAAGGATTCCGAGATCTCCCGGTGATAGGAGGGCAGATTGTCCTCGGTGAGCAGATTCGTGATCATCGCGACCTGGGCGACCTCGGACAGTGTGGATTGTCCTGGCTCCCAATCGATTCCGCCGAGCGCCGCGAAATTGCGGCCGTCGTCCCACGGCACGTAGTCGTGCGGATTCCAGGCCTTCGCCTTGCGGAGATGCTCGTCGAGCAGCCGCTCCGCGACCGGTTCCAGTTCGCGCAACAGGTCGAGATCGGTCGTCGCGGTGGTCACTGGTCACTCCTTGCCCGCCTCGAAGGTGGAGACGCCTCCGACGATAAGGCCGAAAACTCAGGCCGAACGGCCCATTCGCCGTTTGTTGGAAGAGGTGACTGTCGTCCCGTCGGCCTGCTGGAGCGAGTCACAACCGATCGAATCCCCCGGATCCGCCAGGGGATACAGGCCGGGAGGGCGGTTCGCCGCCCGGATCCGGCCGAGCAGATCGTGCGCGCGCCCGGCCAGTTCCGGTATGCGGCAACGGACTCCGGCGGTGACGGTCGCCGTCAGCGGAACCTCGGCGGCCTCGCTCACCACCTCGAGCACCTCGGCCGTCATCGCCGGGGGCGTCAGCGCGGACGCCTCGTCGATCGGCACCAGCACGGTGCCGCCCTCGGTGGACAGCAGCGACAGCGCTCGCGAGCCCAGCGGATCAGCAAGAGCGGCTTGGACTCTGCGCAGCTTGCGGCGCCCGGCCGTCGCCCCGCCACCGGGGCGCAACTCGTCGCCGTGCTGCGGGATGGACACCGCGACCACCTGGTACGACGGCGCGACGGCAATACCGGTCTGCCGGGCGAGCTGCGCTACGCCGTGCCCGCTCAACAGCGCCGAGACCAGCGTCTGGGCCGCGGTCTGGTGCTCCTTGGCGACCAGCCGGTGTTCCTCGACGTAGGCTACCGAGGCCGTCACCGTCACCATCTCCAGCGCGCGGACGATCAACCTGGCCCCGGCCATCACCTGGTCGGAGTCGCCGTCGCCCGCCTGCGCGGCGAGAAATTCCAATCCGGAGCGAATCCCGTCGTGATACGCCCCGAGCACCGTTTCCAGCGCGACGCCTTCGCGCGCCCAGCGAGTCGCGGTTCCGGCGATCTCCGCGGGTTCCGGAGCGGCCGGAAATGCGCCGGGGTCGAGAACCTCCATCGCCTCGGCCAGACAACTCCGCGTTATCGTCGCGAGATCACCTGGAGGCACTCCGCGCGCGGGATATCTCAGGTGTTCCACGAGTTTGGTCCGCAGATTCTCGATGCTCGAACCGGCCTGTGCGCCCGCCATGACTGTCGAACAATAGCGACGATCGCGACGAAAACCCGGCGCGTCATCGAGTTCCGGGCTTCTCATCAGGTCGCGCACCAGGCATTGGGCGAAATCACAAGCAGATCACGGCTTTTCGCGCGACGATCGTCGCACGGACCGATAGATCCGACCGACCCGGACGATGCCGGATGAAAATATCCCGGGCTCGGTCCGCGCGGTCGTGCAGAATTTCCTCCGAACCCGTCGGCAATTGCGCTCGGACGCGTAACCCCGCGCACCGCGGGAGCGATAGGACATCCGACCAAGAGCGCGGCGAGCCCGCTACGAGTTGTCGTGTGAGAAGGGTGGCCGGAGTGTGCCGCGCGTCTCATCACCGATAGCATCGAGCGCCGCGCCTCCGTACCGCGGACCGGGCGCAACGTCGAGTGGGAAGGACAACCCAGACATATGACCGGTACGCGAGAAAAGCTGGAGCAGCTCCGGGGGATCCTGGAGCTCGCCGAAGAGCCCGCAGGCGAGGCAGGGATCGCGAAACGCAAGGCCAAGGAGATCCCCAGCGCCAGGGAGCGCGTCCGGATGCTGCTCGACCCCGGCACCTTCGTGGAGATGGGCGCGCTCATGCGCCAGCCCGGCGCAGGCAACGCCATGTACGGCGACGGCGTTGTCACCGGCCGCGGCTACATCGAAGGCAGGCCCGCGGTGGTCATCGCGCACGATCAGACCGTGCACGGCGGCTCGGTCGGCGAGATGTTCGGCCGCAAGGTGGCCGCGGCCATGGAGTTCGCCTACGAGAACGCCTGCCCCGTGATCGCGATCAACGATTCGGGCGGTGCCCGCATCCAGGACGCGGTCGCCTCGCTGGCCTGGTACGCGCTGATGTGCCGCCGTCAGGAGGACCTGTCCGGCTTCGTGCCGCAGGTGGCGATCATGCTCGGCAAGTGCGCGGCCGGTTCGGTGTACGGCCCGGTGAACATGGACGTGCTGGTCGCGACCGACAAGTCCTACATGTTCGTCACCGGCCCCGAGGTCATCAAGGCGGTCACCGGCGAGAGCGTGAGCGCCGATGAACTCGGCGGCGCGGCCGTGCAGGCGACCACCGGCACCGTGCACCACGTCGCCGACAGCGAACGCGCGGCCTTCGACTGGGTGCGCGAGTACCTCGGCTACCTGCCCTCCAGCTGCCTGGAGCAGCCACCGGTCGTCAACCCCGGCCTCGAGCCGGAGATGACCAAGCACGACCTCGAGCTGGACTCGATCATCCCGGACTCGGACAAGGTCGGCTACGACATGCACGACATCCTCGTGCGCATCTTCGACGACGGCGCCTTCCACGAGGTCAGCGCGGGCACCGCGCAGAACCTCATCACCGGCTTCGCGCGGGTGGACGGCCGCAGCGTCGGTGTGATCGCCAACCAGCCGATGGTGCTCGGCGGCGCGCTCGACGCGCGGTGCTCCGACAAGGCCACCCACTTCATCCGCCTGTGCAACGCCTACGGCCTGCCGCTGGTGTTCGTCGTGGACACCCCCGGCGTACTGCCCGGCATCGAGGAGGAGCGCAGCGGCGTCATCAAGCGCGGCGGCCGGTTCTTCCGCGCGGTGATCGAGGCCACCGTGCCGGTCGTCACGGTGGTGACCCGCAAGGCCTACGGCGGCGGCTATGCGGTGATGGGCTGCAAGCAGCTCGGCGCCGACATCAGCCTGGCCTGGCCGACCGCAAGGATCGCCGTGATGGGCGCCGAGAGCATGGTCGGCATCATCGGGCGCAAGCAGCTGGAGGCGGCGCCCGCCGAACAGCGCGAGGCCGTGCGCGAGCAGATGATCGATTTCTACAACGCCACCATGGCGACGCCGTGGATCGCCGCCGAGCGCGGCTACATCGACGCGGTGATCGAGCCGTCGCAGACCCGCCTGGAGATCCGCAAGGCGCTGCGGCTGCTGCGCGACAAGGACCCGAAGCCGAAGCACAATCCGCGTAAGCACAGCCTCTTCCCGGTCTAACCGAACACACCGATTGTGCTGTCTCACAACACATCCGGTGATGCGTCGTGGGATCGCCGGATGTTCGTCCATCCGGCGACATCGGGTGATCCCATCGCCTAGCCTCGGATTCGTGTCCGGCCCTCGTTCGCCGCGCAGCGTCCGGACACGGTGGCGTGCCCGCCATGGTCTGTTCCCTACCCTTACCCGGCGGGCACGCCGCACTTCCCGGCACGGAGCATTCCGCTCGTCAGATTCCCCCTTGCGCAACGGAACTCATGTCATGCGACACGCAAGAGCACCGGAACATCAGACCGCGCCGCGCCCGCCCCAGGTGAGTCCCACTGTCGCCCATTCGGTTTCCCACCGGCGCGCACGCCTGCGGTCCAGGCTCGCACGCAACAGGTAGTACCCGGTCGCGAAGCACATCAGCACCGCGCAGGACACCGCGCCCGACAGCAGGACCGCGCGGCTCAGCGCCCTGGTCTCCGACGGCGGCTCGACCACGCGGCCGCCCTTGTCGAGCCAGATACTCACGGTGGCACCGGGTTTCACCAGCGTGCTGGAGCGGTAGTCCTCGACGTGGGTGGCGCCTTGGCCGTCCACCCAGGACACCCTGGCCGGCGTGATCGGCGCGTACAGCGGCGCCGTGCCCACCTCGACCACGGTGGCGTCGACGCGGTGCAGTTCGGCGATACGGCTTTCGGTGACACGGGTTTCCGTCTCGTAGACCCGGCCGCCGAGCACGATCGCCACCACCGGAACGACGACGAGGAACAGCAGCGTCAGCAGCATGCCGACGCCGGATTGCAGCCGGTCCTCGCGGCGGCGCATCGGATTGCGGTCCAGTCCCATCCGCCGGCAGGTCCGGCGCACGAGGCCCGCCGATCCGACCGGACGCTCACTGGTCATGACGCTGACTCCTCGTACTCGATGTCGGTGGCCAACCCGGCGAGGGTGTCGAAGAAGCCCTCGATGAGGTCGGGCAGGCCGTCCGGGTCGACACCCGCGGCCCAGGTCTGCAATGCCGCGACGATGACCCCGGAGCAGGCCGCGACGACCGTCGCCGGGCGCAGGTCCTCCGCCGGGTCAACGCCGAGGCGGGCGGCCAGGATTCGCACCGATTCGCGTTGCCCCTCGTTGCGGATGCGTTGATAGCCGGCCAGCAGGGCCGGTTCGTCGTCGAAGCGCTGGAACAAGGCCCACCGCCGGGTCAGCAGCCCGGCCCGCGCCCCGGCGTATTCGGCGGTCAGCCAGTCGTGCACCGCGTTGCGGTAGGCCCGCAGCGGCGGCTCGTGGGCGGGGCGGC
This sequence comes from Nocardia sp. NPDC050793, assembly GCF_040654065.1. Taxonomy (NCBI): domain Bacteria; kingdom Bacillati; phylum Actinomycetota; class Actinomycetes; order Mycobacteriales; family Nocardiaceae; genus Nocardia; species Nocardia sp. NPDC050793. The sequence goes on along the minus strand of NZ_JBFAHG010000003.1, from coordinate 722,287 downwards.
ACGCCAGCGCTTCGTTCAGCAGGTGCATGTCCTGGTCGATGTCGCCGAGGATGGCCGCCTCGATGGACGGGAAGTGGCGGCTGAAGGTGCGCCGGGTGACGCCCGCCCGCTCGGCGATGTCCTCCACGCCGACCGCGGCCAGACCGCGCTCGGTCAGCAGGTCGAACGCGGCCCGCGACAGCGCCTCGCGACTGCGGCGGGTGCGCAGCCTGCGGCCGTCCAGGTCGACGTCGACGTCGGTGCCCATGAACCCATCCTATCAATATTGTCCCGTTGGGACATTAGTTTCCCTGGATCGCGAACCCTGACCCCATGCCCGAGCACTACCCCCGAACGGGCGTCCGGAATCGGCTCTCACCCGACGGGAGGATGCCCGGCGTTCACTGCACGGCGACCGAGACCCCGGCGCGAACTGGGCGCGACCAGAGAAATGCCCGCGATGCGCGCCGCCCGATTATGAGTTCTCACAAAACTGACCGAAGAAGCCCGGAAATCGACTTCGTGTGCATCTCCGGAATTGCCGTCTCAGAAAGCCGACGAGTCGCGTCGAGTTGTGCTCGACCACAGCCGAATTCGCTGGTCGATAGGCAGGAAAACATTGCCTACCAGGCCAAAAGCCGGACTCTTGACCAAGATTGCGCCGGGAGCTACAAATGAAATCTCCGCCGACCCGAGCTGTTCGAACCGGCCGACGAGAATTGCACGCCAGTGGTTACCGATGTCATCGATGTGACCGCGGAATTTCCGATCCCCCGCCAGGCGGTGTGGGACCTGCTCCGCGAGCCGCAGACCTATCCCCGCGTTTTTCCCGGAATCGGCGCGTGCGACCCGCTGGAATCCGCGGGCGGACATCAGATGCTGCGCTTCCGGGTCGGCACCGCCCGGGTCGGCGTCCGCACCCAAGTGATCCAGCTGCGCATCGGGCGCTGGTACGAGAGCCTCGAGCTGATCAGCCCGACACTGGGCAGCTTCGCGTCGATCCGGCTGCGCGGCACCGAGGAACGCACTCGCATCTCGGTCACTTTCTTCGGGCCCGGCCGCATCCATCCGTCCGTCGGGGCGGCGGGCAACGGCGCGATCATCGCGTGGACCGAGCGCGGCATGCGCCGGATCGCCGATCTGGTGCGCGGCGCGGCGACCTCGGTCGTGGTCAACGGCGAGAACTCCCCCGTCCGCCGCCGCGCCGAGGTGGCCAGGCAGATGATGACCACCGGGGTGCTGCGCGCCCATCGACCCGACCTCGGCCTCAAACAGTTGCGCAGGCTCTCGGAATGGGGCTTCACCCTGGCGGGCGGCTACGCCGCGGCGGCCGCGTTCGCACCGCAGCGCACGGCCCTGATCGACGCGCACAGCGCGCGCTCCTTCGACGAGATGCACGAGCGGACCACCGCGATCGCGGGCGCCATGGCCGCGTTCGGGCTGCGGGCGGGCGACGCCATCGGCCTGCTCGCACGCAATCACGGCGGCATGGTGGAGACCATGGTCGCCGCGGGCAAGCTCGGCGTCGACGTCGCGCTGTTGAACACCGGACTGCCTGCCCGGCGCATCGAGGAGGTGGTGCAGCGCGACAAGCTCACCGCGCTGTTCGTGGACGGCGAATTCGACCACCTCGTGCAGTACCTGCACGCCGATCTGCCGCGCTACGCGACCGACCGGACCGAGCCGGTGCCGGGACGGACGACCCTCGACGACCTCGCGGCCATGGGGCAGAACAGCTTTCGCAAGCCCGCGCACCCCGGCAAGCTCATCGTGCTGACCTCGGGGACCTCCGGCACCCCGAAGGGCGCGCGCCGCCCGCACGCCAAGGGCTTCAGCACCATCGCCGCGCTGCTGTCGCGCATTCCGCTGCGGATGGACGAGACGATGCTCATCCCCGCGCCGCTGTTCCACACCTGGGGGCTGGCCGCGCTGCAGTTGAGCACCGCGCTGCGCTCCACGGTGGTGCTTCCCGCGCACTTCGACGCCGAGAACTGCCTGCGCCTGATCGCCGAACACCGGGTGAGCACATTCATCGCAGTGCCGATCATGGTGCATCGCATCCTGGAGCTGCCCGCGCACGTGCGCGCCCGCTACGACACCTCGAGCCTGCGGGTCGTCGCCAGCTGCGGCGCGCCGCTCGCCGCGAGCACCGTGCTGGACTTCATGGACGCCTACGGTGACGTCCTCTACAACGTGTACGGCTCCACCGAGGTGTCCTGGGCGACCATCGCCGATCCCACCGACCTGCGCGCCGCGCCGACCACCGCGGGCAAGCCGCCACTGGGCACCAAGGTGGCGGTTCTCGGCCCGGACCGCAAACCGCTGCCCGTCGGCGCGACGGGGCACATCTTCGTGAGCAACCACATGCTCTTCGACGGCTACGTCAACGCCGCCCCGCCGGACGAGGCCGACGGCATGCTCGACACCGGCGACCTCGGTTTCCTCGATGCCACGGGCAGGCTGTTCATCGCGGGCCGCGACGACGAGATGATCATCTCCGGCGGCGAGAACGTCTTCCCCCGCCCGGTCGAGGAGGCGCTGGCCTATCTGCCGCAGGTCCGCGAGGTCGCGGTGGTCGGCGTCCCCGATCGCGAGTACGGCCAGCGCCTGGCCGCCTTCGTGGTGAAACGCGAAGGGGCCGGTTTGGATTCGGACATGGTCCGGAACTACATCCGCAATCGGCTCAGCCGCTTCTCGGTGCCGCGCGACGTGACCTTCCTCAACGCGCTTCCCCGTGGCGAGACCGGCAAGATCCTCAAGCGCCTGCTCACCGGCGGCGCCGAGGACGCGGCACCGCATCCGATCATCGGGACGATCGCGCCTGGCTCGTACTGACCGCCTCCGCCACCGCGGCATTGTGAGAACTCAACGCGGCGCGCGGCCGCGGCTGGGCATGCCCCAGATTCCGCTCGCCGACCTGTCGGTGCACTCTGCCCGTGCCTATGCTCGCCGGGACGGCTCCGGCGCAGGCCGACCCGCAGCGGCCTGCCGCGCGACGAGTTCCGGAGCCGCTGTGGCAGACCGTCCCGGTCGGCGCGACATCGCTCCCAACACCGTCGCACCGCCGCCGGGGCGGTCTGCTCGTCGCGCCGCCCGGCTCGGTCGCCGCCCGGCCGCGCCCGCGCGGCGGTCCGGCTAACCCGCTCCGGTCGGCTGGTCCACCGTCGGCGGTTGGCGGTCGCGCAGCGCTTCCAGCAAACCGCGCGTGTACTGGGGCGGCGCGGCGTGCACGGAGAGCAGGTTGGCGACGGCGCGATAGGCGGCCAGGTCGGATTCCTTGTCCAGGTACAGCGCGCCGGTCAGTTGCTGGAGATAGACGATGTCGGGTAGGTCGGCTTCGGTGAAGCGCAGCATGGTGAACGCGCCGTCGGCCAGCGCGGATCCGCCGACGTGGTCGGCGAGCACCTGCAGGGTGACGTTCGGCTGGTCGACCGCGGCGAGCAACCGGTCGAGCTGCTCGAGCCAGACCGCGGAACCGCCGATACGCCTGCGCAACGCCGCTTCCTCCACGATCAACCAGATCCGCGGCGGATCCGGCTTGGTGAGGATGTGCTGGCGGCGCATCCGCAAGCCCACCCGGCGTTCGATCGCGGCGAACGACTCGTTCGGGTGCGCCAGCGACAGCAGCGCCCGCGCGTAGTCGGCGGTCTGGAACAGTTCGGGTACCGCCCTCGGCTCGTAGCAGCGGATCAACCTGGCCGCCTGTTCGAGCCCGAGGTAAGTGTCGAACCATTTGGGCAGCCAGTCGTTGTCGCGGTGCCACCAGCCCGAGGCATTCCCCTGGCGGGCGAGCGCGAGGAATTCCTCCCGCTCGGTCGGGTCCGCCACCCCGTAGAGCGTCAGCAGATCCACCAGGTCCCGTTCGCGAAATCCGGTGCGCCCCAGCTCCAAGCGACTGATCTTGGAGTGTGAGCCGCGGATCGCCTCGCCCGCGTCCTCGCGTGAGATGCCCGCCGCCTCGCGTAATCGCCGCAATCGGCCGCCGAGCAGCATCCGCAACACCGTCGGTCCGTCGCCGGCACCGGGATGCCTTCCGGGAAAAGGAGATTCGGTCGTATGTCGCACTTCCGGAGCACGCATTCACCGAGTTTGCCATGAATTCATGGCAACTCTCCAGGGCACCTGCCGGTATTGTCCATAATGCATGTGCAGCTGTACGTGCACGCCGAGGGGAGGCGCGCGGGCAACGGCGCCGCGGGCCGGGCAACCTCGGCGGGGACGTGCCCGAATCGGACGAGCACCGGGCGCTCGGACCGGCCGCGGCATCCGGCGAGCTAACGTTTTCGCGCATCCCGCCGCTATATCGAGTAAGCAGCGGACAGATCTCGGGCCCATCGGCACACGGGCCCGCGACGAATTGTCTAGGAGAGTCACGGAGGCAGAGGTGATCACATGGCAACCGTGGGCGTTTCAACGGACCGACGGACGGTCCGCGGAGTACTGCTCTCCCATCCGACGGCGGACAAACCGTCGTCGGACCCGCTCGACGAAGTGGAACAGGAGATCGGCGCGGCCACCGCGGCCGAGAGGATCCCCGAGGTCCTCGAAGCGCTGGCCGACCGGACGCTCTCGCTCATCGAGAACATCGCGCTGACGTACCGGACGGTCGACGAGCGACGCGCGATCGTCACCCACCTGGCCACCGGCCGGTGGCGCACGTCCTCGCTCGTCTCGGTGCGCGCGGCGCTGCTCGCCTTCGTCCGCGATGTACCGAGTCTCGACCGATTCGAGACCATTCTGGTGCTCGAGGTCGCCGACCGTGATCTGACCTTCGTCCTCACCGACGCCGGGCGTTCCAGGATCCTCGGCTCGGGCACGTGGCGCGCCGGAGCCGATCCCGCCGCCGAAGCGCACGACCGCGTGCGCCCCACGCTGCTGGCCCAGGGCCTGACAGTGGACGGCGTCGCGCTGTGCGGCGGGCCCGTCACACTGGAACTGCTCGGCGACTGCGAGCGCGCCTTCGGGGTCCCCTCGGTGATCGTCGACGATCCGCAGGCCGCGACCGCGCTCGGCGCCGCCCGCATCGCGGCCGCCCAGCTGCCGGAGGAATCCGGCCACGAGTACGAGCCGAGCGGCGCCACGGCGATCGCCGGTGAGCGGCGGCGAGCCGGTGTCCTGCTCCCCGTCGGCGCGGCGGCCGCCGCGGTGCTCGCCGCGTCCGGCATCGCGGTCGCCCATGTCACCGACGAGGGGGTCTGGGCGCGCCAATCGGACAAGAAGACTTCCCAGGCCCAGGCCCCTGCCACCCCGGACCCGGGCGAACCGACCGCGCCGCCGATCGTGATCGAGTCCACCGACCCGGCGCCGTCGACCGGCGTACCGCAGAATCCCGCGCGGCCGACGCCGGTTCCGGCGGCTCGGCCCATCGACCCTGGCGATCCGGCCGATCCGTACGATCCGAACGACCCGCGTCCGGAGTCTCGGACGACCACCGTGGAACCCACACAGTACGACGGACCGGCGACACCGGACGCAGAACCCGCGACACCGGGGACGGAACCGGCCGCCACACCGGAGGTGCCGACCACGACGGTGGTCGGGGCGCCGAACGGCGACGGCCTTTTCCCCGGCGAAGCACCGCCTCCCCCAGCCGGTTCCGATCCCGCGGCCATCGCGTCGTGGTGGGAGAACCACCTGCGCCTGCAGCAGCTCTGGCGGCAAGGAGGTTGAGCGGGTTCAGCCGAGCCGGACCCGAGCGCTCGCCCGGCCGAACAGCTTGCGGTCATCGCACGTGGCGGTGACGTGCACGGTCGCCGCGCGCTCGCGCGGATCCAATTCCTTGACGCGCCCGCGGAATTCGATGGTGCTGTTCCGGTCCGCGGGCACCGGCGCGAATCCCGCGAAGCGCACGCCGTACTCGACCACCGCGCCGGGATCGCCGAGCCACCGCGTCAGATATGCCGCGCCGAAGCCCATGGTCAGCAGACCGTGCGAGACGACGTCGGGCAACCCCACCGCCCTGGCCACCTCGTCGCTGAAATGGATGGGATTGGCGTCGCCGGATACGCCCGCGTACTTGACCAGGTCGCCGCGCGAGAGCGCCACCCGGTGCTCGGGCAGTCGATCGCCGACGCGCAGGTCCTCGAAGCGAATCCGGCCGGCCCGGTCGCTGGTGTCCGCGACCTCCGCCGGGGCTCGGGCGCACTCGGCCATCCGCGCCGTGCCGTGGCGGCCGGCACCGCCCCGTTCGGCGGGAGTCTGCATGACGCCTGCCACCGCGTCTGCGAGTTCACCGGCCATCTCGACGCCGGTCTGCGCGACGACGGTGCTGTGCGCGGTTTGCAGCGGCCGCCCCGCGCTGTCGCTGAGCAGGGTGCGGATGACCAGCATGTCCATCGCGCCGAACTGCCGGAACGACTCGAACGAGCACTCACAGACCAGATCGTCGCCGACGATGATCGGGCGGTGCACCCGCAGCTGCTGTTCGGTGTGCAGCACCTGGCTGATGTCGTAGCCGGTGAGCTCCGTTTCGAACAGGGTTCGCTGCATTTGCAGCCAGACGATCGCTGGGAAGGTCAGCGGCGCGACGAGACCGTCGTAGCCGAACTCCGCGGCGGCATCCTCGCTCCAGTGCGCCGGGTGATAGTCCTGCAGGGCCTGGGCGAATTCTCTGACCTTCTCGCGGCCGACCTCGTAGTGGTCGGCGAGCCGGAAATGCCGTCCGACCAGCGCCGCGGCTTGCTGGGCGGCGGATGGGGTGTCGAGGTGTAGCGTCATACCAGTTAATCGCGCGGCGGCGGCCGAGTGCAACGCCTGCGGACGGAACCGGCAGGTCAACATTCGTTTCGGGCGGGAGCGCCGCGCAGAAGACCGTCCAGCCACAGCATTGCCTCGGGATAGCCGGTCACCGCGCCGATGAGATGCTCGCCGAACACCCCGCGATAGATCGCGGACGCACCGAGCCCGCACTGCTCCCGATAGAGGTTGCGCGCGCCCTCGGCCGGGATCCAGAACTCCTGGTCGCCGTTGAAGATGTAGAGCGGCACAGCCGAGCGCATGCCTTCCATTCGCGTCACCCGATAGATATCGGCGGCGAAGTCCGAATCCAGCGGATCGGCGAAGTTCGCGCCGATGTCGATGGGCAGCATCAGCACTCCGATCGCCCCGAATTCGCTGCCGCACAGGTCTTTCACCGGAGAGGTCGCGATCCATTGGGCCAGGTTGTTCATCCGGCCCAGGATCTCCGGGCGCTCCCTGCCGATGGCGAACACCGCCGCCATGAAGACCGCGGAGGCCAGATTGCCGTTCATGCTGCGCGCCAGGATCTCGTAGTCGGCGGGCACCCCGCCCAGCGCGGCGCCCACGACGACCTCGGACAGTTCCGGCGCGTAGTCCGCGATCAGCTTGACCGCACCGTGCGTGGCGATGGCGCCGCCGGAGTAGCCGAACATGCCGAACCCGCTGGCGCCGAACTCCTCGGGCAGCAGGTTGCGCACAGCGCGGATGGCGTCCAGCACCGCGTGGCCCGCGACGTACGGTTCGGCGTAAGCCATCCAGGGGCCCTCGTGATCGGGTATCAGCACCGCATATCCCCGCAACAGCGCCAATTGCGTTGTGGGCGGAATGAAGTCGGTGATGCTGGTGTCGTCCGTCCACCCGTTGGCCAGGCTGTATCCCGGTGTGCACTCGCGGCCGAGCGCGTCGATCGGCAGGTTGTTCACCACCACCGGGCGATCGCCGGGGCCGGTCCACGCGCCCGCGGGCACGACGAGGGTCGCGGTGGCGAAGGACGGTCTGCCGTGCGCGTCGGTGGTGCGGTATTTCATCAGCAGTGCCTGACGGAACGGCACCAGCACCAGCAGCCCCGCCGTGGCGGTGACATCCCTGACCTCGATGATCTGGCCTTCGGCGTAGTCGGCGAGGCCGGGCGGCCACGCGTCGAAGATCCGATCGCCGACCGGCGCGGGCAGCACCGCCTCGCGCAGCGCGGCCAGCGTCGGCGAAAGGCCCGCGGTCTCCAGCACCGCCCCGTCCTGGCGCGGCGCGAGGACGATCGCCGGCGGCGGAACGACCCGATCGATCAGCTCCTGCAAGCCGGGCAGCAGCGATCCCGAAACATTCGGCAGCGCGGGCGGATTCGGCGGCGCGGGTACGGCGGGCGGCTGGGCGGAAGCATGGCCCGCCGTCACCGAACCGGCCAGCAGCACCGTAAGGAAAAGGGCACGCAAGCATCTCATGGCACACGCCTCTGGGTGCGACGTCGGGTTCGCCTGGCGCCCGGGAGATGCGGCCTTCCACCCCGTAATGCCCCCGTGCCGGAGCCAGGGACTCAGGCTAACCGGGCGCGCCCAGGCGGATGCCTGCTCGTGCTCGAGTTGTGCGTGTCATGACGCCGAATCGCAACAACCGAGCCGAATTCGGCCCGCCGCGAGGAGGATTCGGCTCGGTTGCCGTGGGGTGCGCCGGGGCCGACGCGCCCCAGCGCACCGGGCTCAGCAGTTGCTCGGCGCCGGGTCGCCGCGGAAGCGGGCATCGAGCCAGCTCAGTGCGGCGGGGATGCCGAGAACGGCCGCGGTGAGATGATCGGGCACCGGGATCTGCTCGGCCTGCACCCGCACTCCCGCCGAGCACCACCTGCGATCGGTGTTGACGATCGCGTCGACCGGCACCAATCCGTCGATCGGAGAATGCCATTCGAACACCGGCGTGCGCGGTACGCCGCCGTGAAGCTCGAGGCTGTTCTCCTCCACCACCGCTCGCGCGTCGCGGTCGTCGATCATCGAGGTCGTCTTGGCGAAGTCCATCGCGCCACGCCCCGCACCCGCCGCGATGATGTCATTGGTGCAGCTGTTGGCAATGGCGTCGCGCGCGGCCAGCCCGCGGTCGTTGAGCTGCTCGCTCAGCGGGAACCGCTCCGGATACTCGCGCTCCAAGCCGAGTCCAGCGGCCAAGGCGAGGCCGAACACCGGGTGCGAACCGAGGCCGAGGCCCTCCATCATCTTGACCAGGTTCATCGGCACCCCGCCCATCGCGGCGCCCGCGAGCTGAAGTTCCGGCGCGTACTCCGGCGCGAGCGCGGCCGCCCACGCGGTGGCCATCCCGCCGCCGGAGTAGCCGATCATCCCCGTGGGGCTCTGCGCCACCTGCAACTCGGACACCTGCTTGACCGCGCGGATGCCGTCCAGGGTGATCTGACCGCCCAGCTTCGCCGCGCCGTAGGCGAACTGCGGGCCGAGATGATCGGGCAGCGCCACGCTCCAGCCGCGCTGCAGCAGCACGTTCCAGCCGGGCGCCTCGCGCACGATCAGATTCGGATCGCCGGTGTAGAGCACCCGCGACACCGAGCACTCGGCGCCGAGTCCGTTGATGATGTGCTGGAAGGACAGCAGCGGGCCGTCCTTGCGCTGCGTCTTCGGGGTGAGCACCGTGGTGGTGGCCGCGATCGGCTTGCCCTGCGAGTTGGTCGAACGGAACCGCACCAGCGTGACCGTGGTGTCCGGGAAGATCAGCAGCGGCGGCATCTGGCGCACCGCAAGCACGTCACCGGGCTTCTTGTCGGCCAGATCCGAGGGCGCGGCGTAGAACGGATCCGGATCGGGCGCCGGATAGCGCGGTTCGCCATGGCTCACCCCCGCCCCTGCGACGACCATCATCGCTCCGAGCGCCGCGGCTCCGAGCGCGCGCATCGTGCCTAGGGCCTTCCTCATTTATTTGTGCCTCCCCAATGCCAACGTTGGAGAACATACTGATCAACGCCCGGTGGGGATGGCAGACGCCGTCCGCGATGTGTTGACAATTCACAGTTTGGACGGCGACACGCTGTGGCCGCCGCGCACACCTACTCGTGAGAATCCCCACCGAAGCACCGCGACACCTGTGACTTGTCCAACCAGTGGGATAGAACATGTTCTTTACTATGGTCCCGATCTACCGTCGCATAACCGGCGCGTGCCCGCGCCGTACCGGAAGGAGACGGTGGCATGGACGGCACGCAGCGCATCGCGGATCGGTGGCAAGGTGTCGCGGAGGCACCGACCCGGCGCGTGACCGTTTACTTCGACGGACCGACCCCCGCGGACGAGATCGTGCTCGAGTACGCCGCGACCAGCACCGAGGCGTGGGAATTCACCAGCGCCGCGCTGCACGCGGGCCTCACCGTCACCGTGGACGGCAAGGTCAGGCCCGAACTGCGCAGATTGCCGTGCCGGTCGCTGTGGCGCTGAGCGCAAGATGACACCGGGCGCAAGATGACACCGGGCGCGAGGTGACACTGGGCGCGATATGGCGCGCCCGGCCTTACTGGCTGTCCAGCACGCGATGGAGGAAGGCCATCGTGTCCGGCAGCGAGTCGCGGGCGGTAGCGAGGTGGTCGCCGGGATAGACCACGACCTGGAGATCCGCACCCGCCAACGTCAGCTCGGCGGCCAGGCCCGCGCTCAGCGGTGCGGGCACGTCGCGGTCGGTCAGACCCTGGCCGATGAACAGCGGCACCGTGTGGTCTTCGGTCGGTATCCGGAGCATCGAGCGCGCCGCGGCCAGCAGCGCCGGATCCGCCAGCGGCTCGGCCAGCATTTCGCCGATCGAGATATCGCGCACCATTGCGTCGGCCTCGGTCACGCACTCGCGCTCGACAAGGGCGAGCACGTCCCGGCCAACGGGGGTCAGATAGCTGTCCACGTCGACTTCTGGCGCGGTCTCGCGCAGCCCCACGAGGATCGAGGCGAAATAGGCGGTCGTCATCCGGAGCGGAAGCCGCGGCACCCAGGGTCCGAGCAGCGGTGCGATGTTCTCCAGATTCGACGGCGGCCCGGTGGCGACCGCGCCGCGCAACCGTAGCTCGGGCGCGTCCTCCGGGGCGATGCGCGCGGTGAACAAGGCGGTCTGCCCGCCTTGGGACTGCCCGAGCACGGCCCACCGGTCGCTCAGCTCCGGCACGACGGTCCGCGCGGCGCGCACACCGTCGATCATGCTGCGCGCCTGCGACGGTCCGTCCAGGTACGGGTGCGTGCCAGGGGTGCCGAGCCCGACGTAGTCGGAGAGCACCACGGCGTAGCCCGCGCGCAGCAACTCCGGATAGACGGTGTCGAGATAGAGGCGGCGCGGCTGCACCGTGAACGCGCAGTGGTCGGCGATCCCCACCGTGCCGTGCGCATAGGCCACGATCGGCCATCCGCCGGGCGGCGGCGGACCGGGTGGCAGGTAGATCGCGCCGCTGCTCTGCATCGGCCCCCGCGGACCGCGCGACCAGTAGACCAGCCGCAGCGCGGCGCCCGCGTCGGCCACGGCGACGACCTGCGGCAGCGGGGACACCTCGGTGACCGAACCGGGCGGTCCCGCCGGGTTCGCCGCGCCGGTGCCGACGGGCGCCAGCACCGAGACCACGACCCCGAGCACGCCCCCGATGATCAGTGCACGCTTCATCGACCGATGATTGCCGGGTCGATGCCGGAAGGACAAGACGCCACATTCGGTGTCCCGTCAGGACTATGGACCTCCGGCGGGGTGCGTGCCATCGACGGACGGTGGCCGGCGGCGCACGACTACGCTCGACCGAGATGTCCGCACCACGCCGGACATCACAGCGACTACGCCAGCAGGCACAGTGGCGACGCCACAGAGCACGACGGCCACGCCAGCCAGACAGCACAGCGCCTCGGGAGGGAACGACAGTGAGACAGCGGACGCGGACAGCACACGACCGGCGGCCGCGCGTGGTGCACGGGGCGGCGGTCGCGCTGCTGGTTTCTCTCGTGGTCGCCGGTTGCGGCGGCGAGGACACGTCCACCGCGACGACGTCCGAGCTCGGCTCGCCCACGTCTTCCGCGCGCCCCGCCGCGACACCGACCATCGCGTCGATCTCGACCACCTCGCCCGCCACCCCCATCGCGGCGCAGCCGACTGTCGATCCCTACGAGGGCATTCCGCTGGTCGATCACGTGGAGTGGACCGAGAACGTCGACGGCGCTCGCCTGCTCGTCTTTCCATCGGAGGCCGGCCGCCGCACCACCTATCCCGGCTCGGACGAGCGGGCCTGGCAGGAGGTTCTCGCCCAGTCCCCCGACGCCGACGCCCCCGGCATGCGCGATCAGTTCATCTGCCATTGGGACTGGGCGCGCCTGGTGCAGCCGAACAAGCCGAGCTGGAATCTCGAACCGTGGCGGCCCGCGGTCGGTTACCCGGACACCGTGCAAGCGTCGTGCAACCCCGGCGGACCCGAGCGCTGACGGACCCTCACCCGCTACCGGAAAGGACACCCATGCGCATCGTGATCGCCGGTGGACACGGCAAGATCGCCCTGCTGCTCGCCGAATCGCTCGCCGCGACGGGCCACTCCGTCGACAGCCTGATCCGCAACCCCGACCACACCGCAGACATCGCCGCCACCGGCGCCCGTCCCGTCGTGCTGGATCTGGAACGGACCGATCGCACCGCACTCGCCGCCGTGCTGGCCGGGGCGGATGCCGTCGTCTTCGCGGCCGGCGCTGGGCAGGGCAGCGGCGCTGCCCGCAAATACACCGTCGACAAGGGCGGCTCGGTGCTGCTCGCCGACGCCGCGGAGCAGGCGGGCGTCCGCCGTTTCGTGCAGATCTCCACCATGGGCGCCGGTCTGCCGCCCGCGCCGGGCGCCGACGAAGTGTGGGCCGCCTACATCGATGCCAAAACCCAAGCCGAGGACGATCTTCGGGCCCGCGATCTGGACTGGACGATCCTGCGTCCGGGCCGGCTGCTCGACACCGAGGGCACCGGGCGGGTCACCCTGAGCGCGGACCGGGTCGGTCGCGACAGCATTGCCCGCGCCGACGTCGCGGCCGTCCTCGCCGCCGTGCTGTCCGCTCCGAATACCGTGCACACCACACTCGACCTCGTCGCCGGGGATACGCCGACGGCCGATGCGGTAGCCAGCATCAGTAGCTAATTGATAGCTGAATATCGTGTGACGCATCGGATTCGGCCAGCGGGATCCCAAAGACGGTTCCGTCGGCCGACTTGTCCGGCGGCCGCAGGCCAGCGATTTCGTGGCAAATTTGAAACGATTTACCGACGTCGCCGATTCACCATTCGAGACCTTGCGGCACCCGGGCGCAATGACGACCGTTCACTCCACGGAGCGGCCGACTACCGGCGCGCCTGCGCCGACGTGCCTGCGCAGGCCGGACAGCACGGGCCGTACCACCGCGGCGAACGCCTTCCGACCTGGCCAAGCGCGCACCTGGGCAGACGGGGACGAACACCGAGAGAAGGGCGAACCCTGGCGCCGCCGCGCCGATTCCGGGAACCGCCCGGTCGGGATGTCCGGCAGCTCCGGTCGCAACTGTGAAAAACCTTTTGCGCGAATACAATCGATCGTGCAGATGTACTTGCATATGAAAGGCGCGCGGACCTAAACTCAGTTCCGCAAAGCTATATAGGGGACAACTAGGGGAGGCCGTGTGGGCGAACCGAGGGCAAAGTCGCCGGAGGTTTGCTGCCGCCTACAGTCAGGGGGTTCGTATGGACCAACCACTTACCGGCGGCCGGATCGGGTTCGCCGACACCGCATTGGCCGACCAGCCAGCGAACGGTAGAGCTATGAGCACATCGTCGGCCCGCAGCGGCCACAGAAATACCGCGTACTCACGAGAAACGGCAGTCGCGTTCGTCATCGATGCCGTCGAGTCCACCGGCGCGGCCACCAGGAACGATTTCGACATCGATCGGATCGTGTCCACGGCGCACGCCATGGCCGACGACTGGGATCTCGAGGCGTTGCAGCCGGCGACGTTCTGGCGCATCGCGTCCACCTTCATCAGGCAGTAGCCGGTTCACCACCGTGCGCGGCGGAATAGCGCTGCGCGCCAACGAATCTCGCCTGCTTCCGACACGGACGGACAGCGTCTCCGCCCTGCCGGGTCCGTGCGTGTGACAACAGCGCGACCCTCGCGGCTTCTGCGTTCGTGCAGAACGACGGCGACTCTTGCGCTATGACAAGATTCCACGCCAATCTCTTTCGGTCCGCGTAATCCTGGCGGCAAGCATCAGAAACGCGACCGCTCGTAATCTTCGGCGCCGCCGAGTTCCATCCAGCGCGCCAGGTAGTCCTCAATGGCTCCGCATTGCATCTCCAGCGGCACTCGGCAATCTTCGGCCGCGCCGCAGAGTCTCCAGCCGCGCCGGGCGAATCTTCAGCGCTGCCGGGTGATCGTCACAGCCCCGCCGCGTACGACGCCAGTAGCTCGACCGACTTCTGCGGCGGCAAGGCCTGCACGCTCAAGCGGTCCATCACCGATAGGTACAGCGCCAGATCCTGCCTGCGGTCCAGGTACAGGGCGCTGGTCAAGTGCTCCAGGTACACGATGTCGGGTAGCTCGGGCTGGGCGAAGCGCAGGATGCTGAAGGAGCTGCCCGCGGCCGCGTGCTCGCCCGCCGAGTACGGCAGGACCTGAAGGGTCACGTTCGGAAGGCCGGCCAGTGCGATGAGATGATCCATCTGCTCGCGATGCACCTGCCGCCCGCCCACCGGACGGTGCAGCGCGGCCTCGTCGATCACCGCCCAGACGATCGGCGGATCCATCCGGTGCAGGATCTCCTGCCTGCGCTGGCGCACGGCGACACGTCGTTCGGTGTCGGCGTCGTCGTTGCCGAGAGACAAGACCGCCCTGGCGTATTCGGGCGTCTGCAGCAGGCCGGGCACCAGGTGCGCCTCATAGGTGCGGATCTTGTTGGCCGCCTGCTCCAAACCCAGGTAGGTGCCGAACCACGAGGGCAGCAGGTCGCTGTACCGATGCCACCAGCCGGGCTCGTTCGCCTGCCTGGCCAGCGCCAGGAAACGCTCGCGTTCGACGGGATCGGTGACGCCGTAAAGGGTTAGTAGATCACGGATGTCGCGTTCTTTGAAACCGGTGCGGCCCAACTCGAGACGACTGATCTTGGCGTGCGAACCACGAATCGCGTCGCCCGCGGCCTCTCGGGTGATGTTGCAACTCTCGCGTAGCTTGCGCAACTGCCCACCCAGGGCGATCCGGAGCACGGTCGGACCATGTTCCGCGACAACCGATTGCACGAGGCCGTCGTCATTGGGTTCTGCGATCATGGAGTTCGTCTCCGATACTCGGGGTTGCCCACCAGTGTGTCACACACTTGTCGTTTCGAGACACACCGCACCGATCGCAATGCTACCTTTCAGCTAGTCAAATCGTCGAATTCCCCGGCCTTTGCTCCGCGCACGAACGCATCGATCTCCGGACGTGTGTAGAAGAGGACCGCACCCTCCGGGTCGCGCGAGTTACGCACTGCGACCAGGCCGTTGGACACCTCCGCCACTTCGACGCAGTTGCCGCCACTGGGCCCGCTGTACGAACTCTTGCGCCAGGCGCCAGTGATCTTGTGTGTGGTTGTACCCGACATTTCCCACTCCTCGGTTTACTGCCAGTGTGAGGGACCTATCCGATGGGTGCTTGCAGATGCACTCTCAAACGTTCTTGCATTTGCACCCACGTTCGGACGATAGCACGAAGTTCGCCTTGCGGCACACAATAATTCGGACCTACCGGTCGGCTTTGAGGCGGGTGATTCCCAAGTCTCAGAAAGACCGTGATCAGCTGGCGCATCGGCTCGGCTCGGACCACCCCAATCTTGTACTGTCACAGAGCACATCGGATGTACCGTCCATTCGCGACAACCTTGGAGCCAGACGCGCGCGGCGCGCCCCGGACATCTGTCAAGGGCGGCGAACATCCGGCCAGCACGCACGTTCCCAAGGAGTCCTACGCGATGCCCGAAGACCAGAGCCCACTCATCCGCACCGACATCCCCCATTCCGCGCGAATCTGGAACTACTGGATGGGCGGCAAGGACTATTACGAAATCGACAGGGTCGCCGGTGATGCCGGCAAGGAGGTCGACCCCGACATCACCACGATGGCCGTGCAGTCGCGCCAGTTCCTGATCCGCGCGGTCCGCTACCTCGCCAGCGAGATCGGCATCCGCCAGTTCCTCGACATCGGGACCGGCCTACCGACCATGCAGAACACCCACGAGGTCGCGCAGAGCGTGGCCCCCGACGCGAAAATCGTTTACGTCGACAATGATCCGCTCGTGCTGACCCACGCCAGGGCCCTGCTCACCAGCACCACCCCGGAAGGCGTCACCACCTACGTCGACTGCGACTTCCACGATACGGAGCAGATCATCGCCGACGCGCGGAACGTGCTCAATTTCAACCAGCCGATCGCCGTCATGTTCATGGGCGTGCTCGGCCACGCGAAGACCTACGACGAATTGCTGCGCATCGTCGGCACGGCGCTCGACGCCGTGCCGTCGGGCAGCTACCTGGTGATGTGGGACGGCAGCGACGACAGCCAGGCGTACGTGACCCTCTGCGAGAACTACACCGGGACCGGCGGCGTGCCGTATGTGCCGCGCTCGCAGGCCCAGATTCGCGCCGTCTTCGACGGATTGGAGTTGGTCGACCCCGGCTTCACCTCCATCACCCAGTGGCGCGCCGCGCGTACCGAGGTGGGCGAGATCCGGCCGATTTCCGCATACGGAGCCGTCGCGCGCAAACCCTGACGCGCGCACCGCGAATCCGGCGAGCCGACGAATGGCAGGCGCGCCGAATGTCCTGACGTGTCATCGATAATCGAGACCGGCCGACGAAATTACTGACACGTCAGGAAGTATTGCGTCGCGCCGGGCAAAGTTCGTGCGCCACAACGGCGGTCGCCGCCCCCGTCGACGGCCGTTGTTTTCCATACCTTGTGGTCGTTCGTGCAAATGTACTTGCATCTGTAAGGTACGCGGCCCTAAACTCGGATCAAGAGAAAGCGGGGAGGTGCGCAGGGAGTTCGCGCCGGCGTCGCCAGACAATTCGCCTCCCCCATTGCCAGACGCGAGGGGCGGTCGACATGAGTCAGCCATTTCGAACTCCCTACCGGGACGTGCTCTTCGGAGGCGCCGGTGTCGAGACGTTGCGACCACTCGCCGCGGGCGACGTGTCCGCCGCCGATTGCGGCGCCGAACCCGGTGGCCTCACCTATCGCCGCGCCCGCGAGATCCTGCATGTCCACGAGGTGCACGGACCGCAGTGCAGGCAGTGGCTCGCGGCGGCGGCGTACTTGTCCGCGGGCCTGGACGACGAATAGCGACAGCGCGGATCTCGTTGCGGCGCAGTTTTTCCATTCAGATCATGCGTCCGGCGCGTCATCATTTCAGGCCGAGCGCCTCGACGCCGATCGCTACCGCGCGGAACCGCCTCACCTGCTCGACATCTGACGGTCCTCCGGCATCACGGAGGTGATGCCCATGATCACGCAGCGCAGGACCGGGCGATAGTCGTCCAGCAGCTCGGTGCCCGGCCGCAACAGCCGGGCCGCCGTCGCCAGCTGCTGCTCGTTCTCGGTGAAGACCGCGCGGGTGGTCTCGGCCAAACCCAGCACGCTGAGCAGCATTTCGTCCAGGTCCGCCGCCCGGTCCGCGACGGTCACGCCGGTCGCCGTCGCGTGTCGACGGTGCAGCCATAGCCCTGCGCGCGATCACGCGATCACGTATCCCTTGCTCGCGCCCGGTCGTCAGTAGTACTGTCCAGACACGTGTCCAGCATATGTCTGGATGGATATCCGTGGAAGGATTTCCGATGACTCCGGTGAAACCACAGCGCGTCTCCGGCGGCGAGCACGAGCACGGACATCTCGAGGAGTTCCGCTCCGACCCGATCGCGCTGATGCGCCGGGTGCGCGCCGAGTGCGGCGACATCGGCGCCTTCGAACTCGCGGGCAGACAGGTCATCCTGCTCTCCGGGGCGGAAGCCAACGAGTTCTTCTTCCGGGCCGGCGACGAGGAGCTCGATCAGGGTGAGGCCTATCCGTTCATGAAGCCGATCTTCGGCGAGGGCGTGGTCTTCGACGCCAGTCCGGAACGCCGCAAGGAGATGCTGCACAACCAGGCGCTGCGGGCCGAACACATGCGCGGGCACGGGGCCACGATCGCCGCCGAAGTGGAGCGAATGCTGGCGCGCTGGGGCGACGAGGGCGAGATCGACCTGCTCGATTTCTTCGCCGAGCTGACCATCTACACCTCCTCGGCATGCCTCATCGGCGTGAAGTTCCGCAACGAACTGGACGGCAGGTTCGCGCACCTGTACCACGAACTCGAACGCGGCACCGACGCCTTGGCCTACGTGGATCCCTACGCGCCGATCGAGAGTTTCCGCCGCAGGGACGGGGCGCGCGCCGCGCTCGTCGACTTGGTGCAGGGAATCATGGACCAACGGGCCGCCCGTCCCCCCGCCGAGCGCGGCGACCGAGACATGCTCGACGTGCTCGTCTCGGTGCCGGACGAGAACGGCGCGCCGCGCTTCAGCGCCGGCGAGATCACCGGCATCTTCATCTCGATGATGTTCGCGGGCCATCACACCACCTCCGGCACCGCCGCGTGGACCGTGATCGAACTGCTGCGCCGCCCGGAGCTGCTGGACGCCGTCGTCACGGAGCTGGACGAACTGTACGCCGACGGCTCGCCGGTGAGTTTCGGTGCGCTGCGCCAGATTCCGCGCCTGGAGGCGGTAGTGAAGGAGACGCTACGGCTGCATCCGCCGCTGATCATCCTGATGCGGGTGGCCAAGGGCGATTTCGAGGTCTGCGGTCACCACATCACCGAGGGCGACCACGTCGCCGCCACACCGGCCATCTCGAACCGGCTGCCCGAGGACTTTCCGGACCCCGACGCCTTCGACCCCGGCCGCTATATCGACCCCAATCAGGAGGACATCGTCAATCGCTGGACGTGGATTCCGTTCGGGGCCGGGCGGCACCGCTGCGTCGGCGCCGCGTTCGCGCTCATGCAGCTCAAGGCGATCTTCTCGATCCTGTTGCGGGACTGGGAGTTCGAGATGGCTCAGCCCTCGGAGAGCTACCGCAACGACCACTCGAAGATGGTGGTGCAGCTGGAGCAACCCTGCCGGGTGCGGTACCGCAGGCGCGGTGCGGCGGGCGGGCAGGGCGGCTGAGCGCGGGGACTCCGGCGGACGCGCTCGGACGACCGCGGCACCACACCGCGGCCATCCGAGCGGCACCGGCTCACTCGTATCGGACCTTCCAGCTCTTGACGCCGTTGATCCAGCCCGACCGCAACCGCACAGGATCCGAGACCTGGCGCAACGTCGGCATCGCGTCCGCGATCGCGTTGAACATCAGGTCGATCTCCAGCCGGGCCAGGTTCGCGCCGACGCAGTAGTGCGCGCCCGTCCCGCCGAAGCCGACGTGCGGATTGGGATCGCGCAGGATATCGAAGACGAACGGGTCGGTGAAGCCGTCCTCATCGAAATTGGCCGAGCTGTAGAACAATCCGAGCCGCTGGCCTGCCCGGATACGCTGCCCGCCCAGCTGCACGTCCTCGGTGGCGGTGCGCTGGAACGCGGTGACCGGAGTCGCCCACCGGACGATCTCGTCGGGTGCGGTGTGCGGGCGCCGCTCGCGGTAGATCTCCCACTGCCCAGGGTGATCCACGAAGGCCTTCATGCCGTGCGTGATCGCGTTGCGCGTCGTCTCGTTGCCCGCGACCGCGAGCAGGATGACGAAGAAGCCGAACTCGTCGGAGGCCAGCGCCTCACCGTCGACGTCGGCGTGCACCAGTTCGGAGACGATGTCGTGCGCCGGACAACCGCGACGCTGCTCGGCCATGGTCCACGCATAGCCGAGGATTTCGGCCGAGGCCACGGCCGGGTCGCCGTACTCGGGGTCGTCGTAGTTGAGCATCTGGTTCGACCACTCGAAGAGCTTGCGCCGGTCCTGCTGCGGAACGCCGAGCAGTTCGGCGATCGCCTGCAGAGGTAGCTCGCACGCCACCTGCTGCACGAAATCACCTCCGCCCGTGCGCTTCGCGGCGCGCACGATGCGCTGGGCCCGCTCGGTCAGCGCCGCGCGCAGGCTCTCGACGGCGCGCGGGGTGAATCCTTTGGAGACGATCCGGCGGATCTTGGAATGCTTGGGCGCGTCCATGTTCACCAGCAGCGCGCCGGTCAGCTCCATCTGCTCCGGTGTGATGTCGCCCGGCAGGCGGATGATCGCGCCCTTCCGCTGCGAGGAGTACAGCTCCGGATGGCGCGAGATCTCCTTGACGTCCTCCAGTTTGCTCACCACCCAGTAGCCCCCGTCGCGAAAGCCGCCCGAGGCGTCGTCGGACTGCGCGTTCCACCACACCGGCGCGATCCGGCGCAACAGCGCGAATTCCTCGACGGGACTGCGGTTCTGCCACAGCGCGGGATCGGTGAAGTCGAAACCCGCGGGCATCGACGGTGCGGTCATGTCTACCTCCTTGCGATGAAATGCCCTGCGGCGGTGCGCTTCACGCGGATTGATGATCGGGCGCGCGGCCCCGCGACACCGTCACACCACGGTGAGCGGCAAAGGTTTTCCGCGGTCGGCGAACTCGAACCCCGCACCGGTGCTGAATCGCGTCACCGCCACCTCGGCGCACTCGCGAAACGGTGTGTCGGCGAGCCCGAAATCGACGGTCAGCACGCCGTCTTCGGCGTCGGCTGCCGTGGCGAACCAGCGCGGGTTCACCGCGCGGGCCAGGGCGTCCAGCGGCGCGAGGTGATCGACGGCGAGCATGGCGGGCCAGGTGCCGTCGGTTGCGGCGCCGCTGTCGTGCGGAATGCGCAGGCGCACAATGCTGTCCGTGTGTTCGATGGCGATGCCCGTGTAGGGCAGCGGATTCAGCGCCGGATGCGCCGTGAGCACCGTGGCGAGAGCCTCCGCGTCGTCGCCGAGCCGCAGGCAGCGCCGGATGCGGTCCGCGGTGAGTCCGGCGATGCCGGTGAACTGCTTACGCGCGATCGCCGTCGCGGTCGGCGCGTCGGCCCTGGCGCGCACGGCCAGCACGAAACCGAGGGTGAGCAGGTGGTGCTGGAGGCACACCTCCTCGGCGATGCGCACCAGCGCCGAGTGCGAGAAGTCCGGGAAGCGCAGGTCGCTCAGCAGCGGTCCCGCGTAATCGGACAGCCCGTCCGCCGCGGCATCGATCGGGGCCAATTCCGTTCGGGCGGCGGCGGACTCGGCGACCAGACCGGCGTTGCGCGGTGTCGGCGGCGGCTCGTGCGCCGGATCGATGGTGACCCGCCAGGCGCAGACCGGCGTGCGGTCGGCGGGATGGCGGGGCGGGCGGTGGATCGGGCGCACCCGCGCGTGCGGATTGGTCGCCAGTGCGGTCGCGTCGAAGGTCGGGTCCTCGATGTCGTGACACATCGAGACGACGAAGTCCTCGCCCATCGGCTCCACGTCGGCCAGCGCGCCGCAGTGGTCGAGCCAGAACTCGCCGTGATCGCGGTCGTCCACGCGAAACCGGAAATCCATGAACTGCGGCGGCGCGCCGATGTCGAGCTGCAACCCCTTGAAGATGGTCGGCACGCTGTCGCCCGCGAAACCCAGCGCCCGCTGCATCCTGCGCGTGTACACCGGACTGGCCAGCTGCCACTCTTCGACGGCCACCTCCGCCATGCCGGTTCTGCCGAATGCGGTGATCGAGTGGGCCATTCCGGAGCGGTCGATGAGGTGCCCGCACAGCAGCAGTTCGGGCACCAGCGCGGCCAGCGTCGACCGGGAGAATCGCGCGTAGCGGCTCGGTGTCGTGCTCATCGCCGTCACCAGAGCGAGGCGGGCGCTTCGCCGACGCGGTACCAGCCCGGCAGCGGCGTACCGGAGGTCGAGCGGGCGATGCGCTGCTGCATACCCGGGGTCATCGCGTTGTTCGTGATCATCTCCAGGAACAGCGCCGAGACGTTGCCGAAGTCGAAGAAGTCGCGCTGCCACGACCATTGGAAGTCGCCGCCGTAGCGGAACCAGCTGCCGCCGATGCCCTCCGGGCTGTACGGGCGTCCATCGGGGCGTCGCGCGTCGGCGACCTGCTTCCAGAAACCGATCACCGTGCCGGAGCGATCGTCGACGACGAACTCCTGATACGGGTAGGTCCAGCCCTCCAGCCCGGCCATCTCCTGGCCGAGGGCGATATCGCGGATCTCGTCGCGCCCGACCGCCATGAATTCCTGGGTGGGACCGTAGTTCCAGCCGTAGGTGGCGTCCACGGTGTACATCTCGGCGAGGGGCTTCCAGTCACCCTTCTCCTCGCAGCGCTGATTCTCCACGATCCAGCGGCGGATCATCTCGTCGAGTTCGGCGCGGTCGTGAGTCGCCATCAGTGAGCACCTTTCGCGGCGTGGTCGGTCTCGTCGTCGGTGAGGGAGAGCGCCCTGGTCGGGCAGTAGCGGATCGCGCTCGCGACCGCCTCGCGCTGCTCCGGATCCGGGCTGGAATCGAGGATCTCGACGTGGCCGCGTTTGGGCACGGCGAAGACGGCGGGCGCCTCGGACTGGCAGACGGCGTGACCCTGACACAGATCGAGGTCGGCGGAGATCTTCACGGCGTTCTCCCCGCGCAGGCACCGGACATCCTGGCCGCCATCACACACCTCGATTTCGAGAACAGGTTCATCCAGACCGGCCGCCACGGATACAACCGTTGAGACAGATAGCTGGACACGTGTCTGGACAGTACCATCGCGACGGACGGTCAACAACGGTTTCGACGACAAGCCATTCGGCGACGGGCCCGGCGCTTCCGGACAGCGGGCGCGACGTAGTCACCGCCGACCGATTGCGTCACCACTGGCTTTTCGCCCCGAGGAGTCACCGACCGAGACAGCCAGCCCGTCCAAGATCACGGCGCGTTGCCAAAACCGTTATCACACAGCGATGTTCGCGCATCTGTACTTGCATCTGTATCGAACACCGACCTACACTCGGCCCGAAAAACAGAGGAGCTTCACCGAGCCCGTGTCAGCGTTGCCACGAGACTCCTCGCTACATCCCGAAGGTTTTTCACATGGATCAGCCGCTACATCGCTCCCGCCGGCTCGGCGTCGCCGATATCGCCGCCGTCTACGGCACCGAGGCACTGCACCGACGCATCGCCCAGTTGCGCGCCTGTGGACAGCACTACGCCGCGGTCGCCATTGAACGCGAGATCCGCAGCGGCGCAATGGAAGACGGATCGGAGTAGGCCGCGATTCACGCGGCCGGGATCGGCACGGACGACTCGGCTCCTCCGACCGGCACGCATCCGGCTCGCGCTCGGTCCCGCTCCGACCGACCGCGAGCACGGGGGAGCGCCCGAAGGCACCGATGACTGCCGAAGCGTCGATCGGCGATCGGCACCGGCGACCGGCACGACGGGACCACCCTCGGCGGGGAGCTCAAATGTGCACAGCTCGCCCGCGACCGTCCCGGACACTTCGCGTGTGATCGCCACGCGGTGGCACGCCGTACCGCGCTCCCGCCGCCGGCGCCTTTCCCACGCCTTGCATCCGGAGCCGCGCACAACGGTGCTGCGGTGCAATGGATCTCAGAGAACACTCGCCGTGCCCATAACCGTTTCGTATAGTGATGCAACGATTCGGGCGCCGTTCCATTACGTCCGATGTGGCACTGGAGCACTGATGACCTTCACCGCGCTGGACCTGTCCACCGACCCGTCCGCCACGGCGCTCGAAATCGGCGGCCAGCCGGCGTCGGTACCGCTGCAGAACACCGACGGCGTCGCGTCGCGGATGGTCGGCTACTTCGCCACCTGCGTCGCCCCGTGCCGGACGTTGCCCGGCGAGCAGATGCGCGGCGACGTCACCAAGGTGACCCGCTTCTGCCTCGCGCTGGCCGCCGAGATGCTCGATCGCAGGACCGTGCCCGACGACGACCAACTCGGCGAGGTCAGGGAGGCCGCCGCCCAGTGGGCGCGCGAAGCGGTGCCGCTCGGCACCATCCTGCGCGCCTATCACGAAGGTCTGCGCATCGCGTTCGGGATGGTCACCGAAAGCGCCAAGGCCGACGACGTGGACGAGGTGATCGTCGCGACCGATCTGGTGCTGGAACTACTCGAGGTCATCACGGCCGCGGTCTCCGACGCCTACGTCGACGAGCAGCACCTGGTCGCCCGCGAGCACCAGACCGCCGCGCAGACCCTGGCCTCCGCGCTGCTCAGCGGACGCGGCAGTTCCGCGCTGGCGAGGCAGGCCGGCATCCCGATCGCGGAGTCGTACCAGGTGGTGGCGCTCTCGGTGCCGGAGCATCCGGACGAGCGCGATCCGCGGGTCGACGCGCAGGTGGCCGCGCGCCGCAAACTACGCCGACTACAGTCCGAGCTGGCCACCGTCTTCCGCTCGCGCGCGCTGGCCCTGCTGTCCACCAAGGGCGGCACGCTGCTCATTCCGTTGGGCGAGGACATCCCCGAGCTCACCCCCGAACTCCTCGACACCCTCTCCGCCGGGGCCGAGGTTCCGCTCACCGCCACGGTGATCGTCGGCGACACCGATCGGATCCCGGATTCCGCCGAGCAGGCCCATGAGCTGCTGAATCTGGTGCGGGTTGGCGGTCGCCCCGCCGGGCTCTATCAGATGTCCGATCTGGCGGTGGAGTACCAGCTCACCCGCGGCGGCCCCGCGGCTCGCAGGCTCGCCACCATCCTCGACCCGCTCGACGCGCACCCCGAACTGTTCGACACCATGCGCGCCTACCTGGGCAACGACATGAACCGGCAGCTCACCGCACGCCAGCTGTACGTGCACCCGAACACCGTCGACTACCGGCTGCGCCGCATCGCGCAGCTGACCTCCATCGATCTGGCCACCTCGGCGGGGATCTCGCAGGCGGCCATCGCCCTGCTGGCCAGGGATCTCGACCGCAGCGTCGCCCGGCGCTTGTAGTCGCACCGTCGCATCAACGGCGGAGGTATGCCCAACTGGTGCGCCCGGACGGAGTCCGCCCGTAGCTCGCGCACGGCCCGGATCGGACGCGGCAGGTACGCGCCGGACGCGGCCCGTCACCGATCCGCGCGTGGCCGCAGTACGCCTGTTGTGGCACGACCGCGCAACGATGCGGATTCGTGCTGGTCACACGGTCCCGAACTTGCGATCCTGGAACCCCGTGAGTCTGGATGGTGAAAAGTATGCGAATCGCGGAGATCTTGCGCAGGAAAGGTAGCGAAGTCGCCACGGTGCCGCCCGACACGACGGTGCGCAGCCTGCTGGCCACGCTGGCCGAGCACAATATCGGCGCGGTGGTGGTCTCCCCCGACGGGATGCGGATCGCGGGCATCGTCTCCGAGCGCGATGTGGTGCGCCGCCTGCACGAGCTCGGCGCCGACCTGCTGGACACGCCCGTCGCGGACATCATGACCGTCGAAGTCCGCACCTGCGTCCCCGACGACCACGTCGACAGCCTGCGCCGGATCATGACCGACCACCGGATCCGGCATCTGCCGGTGGTGCGGGACGGCGCGCTGATCGGCATCGTCAGCATCGGAGACGTGGTCAAGAGCGCGATCTCGGAGCTCGCGACCGAACGCCAGCACCTGGTCGACTACCTCCAGGGCCGGTACTGAGCAAGCGGCGCCCCGGTATCGAGCGGCGCTCCGCTATCGAGCGGTGGGCGCTCCGGTACTCAGCGGCGGGCGCTAGAGCGCCGAAAGGTCGCCGAGGTCGGCGGACAGCCAGTGCTCGGGTCGCATGTAGACCGCGACCTGCTCGCCGTGCGCCTCGGCGGCCCGCAGGTAGGCATCGACCTTGTCCGGCGGCAGGTAGCGGGCGACCATTTCGCGGTGCAGCTCGTCGGTCATCGGCGTGATGCGGGTGACCGGCCCTTCCACGCTGACGTAGCGCACCGTGGGCTCGAGCCGCTGCACCATCAGGCTGAAGCGGCCTGCCTGCCGGATGCAGCGCATCTTCTGCGACTCCGCGCCGGTCAGCACGCACACTTCGGCGCCAGGCGAGTACTGGTACCAGATCGGCAGGTTCAGCGGACCGCGATCCTGGCCCGCCGCCACTGCGAACGCCGCGATGTGCGGCTGCGCGAGAAACTGTTGACGCTCATCCTTGCTCAACGGCATACGCTCCAGGCTAGTGCGTGAAACACGTTGTCCACCTGAAAGCTTCGTCACCATACGAAAAGTGCGTATCGTTGAACGGTGTCCATGGCATCGGCGTGAAGGGAGCGTCACGTTGCGGTCATCCGCGCCAGGCTCGCACTTCACCTACCCCCCGGCCGCGCACGGACACTCCCCCGGCCACCGGATTCCCGCTCCGACCCCGCCCCTCTCCGACAAGGTACGCGCGCTCTTCCCCGCGCTCGCCGAATCGAACGAGGTCTACCTGGACAGCGCGGCCACCACGCAGAAGCCGCTGCCCGTCGTCGAGACCATCCACCGCTACCACTCTTCCCGCACCGCCAACACCGGTCGCGGCACGTATCCGTGGGCGACCGAACTGACCGCGCGGATCTCGGAGGTGCGCGCACGCACGGCCGCGTTCCTCGGCGCCGAACATCCCGACGAGGTGGTCTTCACCGGCGGCGCGACCGCAGCGCTCAATGCGGTCGCACTTGCCTGGGGTCTGGCCGAGCTCGCCGACGGCGACGAGATCCTCTACAACCCGCGCGATCACGCCTCCGCTGTGCACCCGTGGCACCATCTGCGCGGACTGCTCGGGCGATTCGGCCGCCGCATCGCGCTGATCCCTTATCGGACAACCGAACTCGGCGAGGCCGATACTGCCGACATCCTCGCCAAGATCACCCCGCGCACCCGGCTGGTCGTCACCAGCCACCTGCACCACGTCTTCGGCGCGCTGACCACGCTGGAGGAGCTGCGTGGGCGCATCGATCCGTCGGTGCTGCTGTGTTTCGATTGCAGTCAGAGCGGCGGCCACCTCCCGGTCGACGTGACCGAGCTCGGCGCCGACTTCGCGGTCTTCGCCGCGCACAAGATGCTCGGCGCACCGGGCACCGGAATCCTCTACTGCCACAGACGGATTCATGATCGGCTGCTCCCCTTCCTGCCCGGCGGCAATTCCGGGGTGCGGCTCACCGAATCGGGTCTGGTCGGCGCGGCCATGCCGGAGCTCCTCGAAGGCGGCACACCCAACATCCCGGGCATCCTGGCGCTCGGCACCGCGCTCGACGTGCTCGAATCCTTCGGCATGGCGGCCATCGCCGCGGCCAATCGCGAGCTCACCCTGCGGCTCGTCGACGGGCTGCGCGCGGTGCCCGGAGTCGAGTTCCTCCCCGGTCCCGCCTACGCGCCGTGCGCCGTCGGCTACGGCATCGTCTCGTTCCGTCTCGCCGGAATCACCGCGGCCGACGTGGGTTTCGTGCTCGGCCAGCTGGGCTTCCTGGTGCGCACCGGCCTGCATTGCACCCCCGCGACCGACCCCGGCGCCGACGACCTGGACTCGGTGCGGGTCAGCACGCACGTCTACAACACTCTCGACGAGATCGACCGGTTCACCGCCTGCGTCACGACGATCGCCGAGGAGGTCACGTGAACACCGACACCCCGCGCTACGACCGGAGGGCGGCGTCCCGGGTCATCGCCGGACTCGCCCAGCCGGGACTGTTCGGCGACGTGCCGGTGCCGCCCGATCCACGTCGGATCGAATTCACCTGCGCCACTTTGCTTCCCGAGCAGAACAGTCACCTGACCTATTCGCAGCGGCTGTACTTGGAGCGTTTCATGCGGCCGTGCCGCCCGCGGCAGGTGACCAGCGCGACCCACCGCATCGCGTGGACCGACAGCGACGGGGTCCCCAACACCGGGCACTTCCGCTCCGATGGTCTGGGTCCCCTGGTGCCGATCGCGGTACGCGAGACCGTACTGGCGCTGTGGCACGCGCTGCGCGCCGACACCGCGCTGGTGCACCGCGCCGAGCAACTCGGCCCCCGCGACCGCGCCGTGCTGGAGGGCACGACCACCGATCACGACCCGTTGGAGATCTTCCGCGTCGGCATCGAGGCGACCGGCCGGGCACTGGCCCAGCACGCCCTGCTCGCGCACCAGACGCACTACCGCGGCGCGGTCGAATTCGCCAGGGGCATGCGGGATTCCGGGCTCTTCGCGGCGATCGCGACGCGCTGGTTCTGGGAGTTGCAGGCTTCGACCTACCGGCGCGGCATGATCCCGGTGACCCTGGCCGCCCAGCCCGACGGCACCGTCCGCTACACCGCCGAATCGGTGGCCGTGCTGCGCGCCATGAAAGACGCCACCATCGCCGACGCCCACACCGCGATGCGCCGAGCCACCACGGTCGAGGGCCTGAGCGTCGCCGATGCCATCGCCAAGTACCACGAGGATCTCGACCTCATCTCGCGCCAGTACGCGCTGCTGCCGCCGGGCACCCGTCCGTCCTGTCTGGCGGCGATGCCGCATCAGCTCGACGGCGCGCACTACAGCCTGCTGCCCGTGGTGGTCGACCGCTTCGTCGAGGTCTTCACCGAGATCGTGGCGAGTTGCCGCCCCGTCGAGGTCGTCGCGACGCGGGCCGAGCACACCGCCGACGATCCCGCGACCGCGGAGGACCGGATCTTCTACGTCCCGGACATGAACTGCAAGCACTGTGTCCGCACCATCACCGGCATCCTGGAGTCCATGGGACTCGTAGTCGCCGAGGTGGACCTGATCACCAAGCGAGTGGTCGCCGAGTTCCGCAGCCCGCGCAACCGGGCGCGCGCGTTCGAGGCGATCCGTGACGGCGGCTACAACCCCGTCGCCAAGCGACCCGATCGCGTCGACGACGCCGAAATCGCCGCCCACTCGGAATCCGCGGTATGACGGCGCCGCTACCGGCGCTACCCGCGAAGATCCATCCGCTGGTTCGCGCCTTTCTCGACACCCGCGAAGCCCTGGACGAGACCCTGATCCGGTTCGGCTCGCCGGTGCATCTGGTCTTCCCGCAAGTCTTCGCCGAGAATCTGGAACAGGTGCGCGCGGTCCTCGATCGAGAGCTCACGGGGTATCGAATCTGCTACGCCCACAAGGCCAATCAGTCCCGCGCGTTCGTCCGCACCGCGGAGCGGGCAGGCATCGCCATCGACGTGGCCTCGCCGCAGGAGCTGGCCGGCGCGATCGGCGCCGGGTTCGGGCCGATGCGGATCGAGGTGACCGGACCGAAGGGCGAGGCGTTCCTGCGCACGCTGATCGAGTGCGGCGCGACGATCAACGTGGACAATCTCTGGGAACTGGGCCGGATCGCCGAGCTTGCCGGCGACCGCGCCACCGTGCCGGTGCTGCTGCGCGTCTCCGGCTTCCCCGGTTCGCCGCTGAGCCGTTTCGGTGTTCCGCTCGAGCACGTCGATCGCGCGTTGGATCTGCTCAGCGCCCATCGCGGCCGGATCCCGTTCCTCGGCTTCGCCTTCCACATCGATTCGGGCGAGAACGCCGAACGGGTGCGCGCGATCGAGGCCTGCCTGATCCTGGTCGAACGGGCGTACGCGCACGGCCTTTCGCCCAGCGTGCTCGACCTCGGCGGCGGTCTGCGCCAGGTCTTCACCGCCGACGCCGACCGATTCGACGGCTACGTTCGCGCGTTGCGTGAGTCGCTGCTCGGCCGCGGCGAGCCGATGAGCTGGGGCGACAACACCTTCGGCTTTCACGTCGACGGCACGGCGGTGCACGGCACGCCGGTGTTCCACAAGTACGCCAACACGATTCCGCCCACCCGGATGCTCGCCGAGCTGCTCTCCGCGCCCCTGGAACGGCAGGGTGGGCGCACGGTCGCCCAGGTCGCCGCGGACAACCTGCTCGAGCTCTGGCTCGAGCCGGGCAAGGCCCTCGTCGATCATGCGGGCGTGACGGTGGCGCGGGTCGAGTTCGTCAAGGAGCTCGGCGACGGGACGCTGCTGGTGCACGTCGACCTCAGCCGCGACGCGGTGACGCCCGCCGACCAGGAGGTGATGGTCGACCCGATCGTCCTGCCGAGCGCGGCGCTCGACACGGGCCAGGGCGAGCGGTACGACGACGGCGCGATCACCCCGCTGCGCTCGGCGGCCGACACCGCGCCCGCACTCGGGCCGGTGCGCGAAACCGGGCCGGTGGGCGTGTATTTCGCCGGACGGCTGTGCCTCGAGCGCGACCTCGTCACCAATCACAAGGTCTGGCTGGCGCAACGGCCCCGATCCGGCGATTTGGTCGTGTTCCCGAACACCGCCGCCTACCACATGGACCTGTCGGCGGCCTCGGCCTCGATGCAGCCGCCGCCACCGAAGCTCGCCGTGGCCGACCGCGCGGGCAGCTTCCAGGTGTGCCGCGACGTCGACTACGAGCCCCCTGTCCCGGTGGGCCCGCCCGCCCCGTGGACTCCGCCCCGTGCACCGCGCCGGACGCCGATGCCGAGCGAAACGGAGGCGCCCTGATGCTCTACGGCCACATCACCGAACTGATCGGCAACACGCCGCTGCTGCGTCTCGACCCCGCCGTGCACGGGCTCGAGCGCGTCGAGCTGTACGCGAAGCTGGAGTCGCACAACCCCTTCGGCTCGGTCAAAGACCGCGTCGCCTGGGGCATGATCCGCGACGAACTCGACGATATCGCCGCCGCCGGACAGACCATGATCGAGGCGTCCAGCGGCAACACCGCCAAGGCGCTGCGCGTGCTCGGAGCGCTCTCGGGCGTCGGGCTGCGGGCGGTGACCAACCGGATCAAGGTGGCCGAGGTCCGCGATCTGTTGCGGCTGCTCGGCACCGACATCGTCGAGCTCCCCGGGCTTTCCGAGTGTCCCGACCCGACCACGCCGAACGACGTGTATTCCGTGATCGAGTCGACCATGGCGAAACAGCCCGGCGTCTATCACCATCCCTCGCAGTACACCAACGAGAAGAACGTCGAGGCGCACTGCCTCGGGACCGGGCGGGAGATCCACGATGACCTGGCCGCCGAGGGTCTCGGCCGGGTGGACTATCTCGTCGGCGGGCTCGGCACCACCGGGTCCACCCGCGGCGCCGCAACCTATCTGCGCAAGCACAATCCCGAGTTGCGTACGGTCGCCGTGGTTTCCGAGCGCTCGGATTTCATCCCCGGCATCCGCTCGGAGACGGAGATGTGGGACGTGGGGCTGTTCCAGCCCGATTTCTACGACCGCATCGTCAGTGTCGCCTCGGGCGACGCCGTCGACGCGACGCTGCGACTGGCCACCGGATACGGCGTGCTGGCGGGGCCGACCAGCGGCGCGGCCTACGCTGCTGCGCTGGAAACTCTTGGTGCACTCGACCTTTCGGAACGCAACGCGAGCGATCCCGTGGTCGCGGTGATCATCGTCTGCGACCGGCTCGAACCCTATCTCTCGTACCTCCAGAAGCGCAGGCCCGAGTTGTTCGGCAGGCCGGATCGCCGAAGAGAGCCGACCGCTGCCGAACTCGCCGCGACGCCCCGGCTGACGCCCGCCGAGCTCGCGGAGCTGGACCGGACCGGACGGCCCACTATCGTCGACACCCGCGGCGCCATGGCCTATCGGATCGGCCACGTGCCCGGCGCGGTGAACATCCGCGACGATCAGCTCGAGGACATGCTCACCCACGGTGTCCCGTTTCCGCGCTCGCGACCGGTGGTGTTCGTGTGCCCGGTCGGTGAGATCTCGCTGCGCTTCGCCGCGCTCGCACGGCACGCCGGGTTCGACGCGGCGAGCCTGGATGGTGGCATCGTGTCCTGGCGCGACGCCGGGATCGCGCTGGAAAGCGGGGCCTGAACGGCCGATGCCCGGCAGGCATTACTGTGAATCGGTGCAGACAGGCCAGGAATCAGAGGACGCCGGTCCCCGAATCTGGGGCGGGACGACGCTCACCGAACGCCGGGAGGCGCGGCGCTCCGCGCTGCTGGAGGCCGCCCTGGATCTGATCGGCGAGGCCGGGGCCGCGGGCGTCACGATGCGCGCGGTGTGCCGCCGCGCCAACCTCACCGACCGGTACTTCTACGAGAGCTTCAGTAGCCGCGACGAACTGCTCGACGTGCTGTACCGGCAGATCGCCGACGAGTTCCTGGAGCCGATGACCGCGTTCGCCGCGGCCGACGACCAGTCGAGGGACAGGGCGCTCTCGGAGGTCCTCGTCGACAAGGTGCTGGAGGATCCACGCAAGTCGCGCCTGTTCCTGGTCGAGCCGTACTCCAGCACCGGCCTCGGCCAGACCACCATCGCGGTGATGCCCGCCTTCACCCGGCTGATCCAGGACCACCTGTTCGCCCACATCGCGGACCCGGTCCGGCGCAGGCTGGCCGCGGTCAGCATGGCCAGCGGCAACGCGGGCATGTTCTCCGCGTGGCTGAACGGTTCGCTGCGCGCGACCCGCGAGCAGATCGTGGAGCACTGCGTCGCCACCCTCACGGCCTACCGCTCGATGTACCACTCCTGATCCGGAACCCCCGCGGCCCGCCGCCTCCTCCGAGGCGCGCGGGCCGTTGTCGTGTGCGGCCTCGCTTCGATACGAACATTGACGGCAGGCGTCATCACTTCTAAATTGATGGCACCTGCCATCAGATGAAAGGCGCCGCCGCCATGACCCTGTTCAACCCGAAGACCGACACCTTCGCGGAGTTCGACCCGACGACCCAGCGGCTGCTGACCTCGCTCGTCGGCTTCTTCGAGAGCAAGGGCAAACAGGCGCTCACCGCCGACGCGCACCGCGGCGAGTGGTACGACGACTGGATGGCGTTCCTGAAGAAGTCGAGGATCCTCGCCTACATGGCCACCCCGAAGGCGCACGCGGGCGGCGATCCGGACAAGCGCTGGGACACCGCCTTCATCTCCAAGTTCAACGAGATCACCGGCTTCTACGGCGCGCAGTACTGGTACGCGTGGGGCGTGTCGACCCTCGGCCTTGCCACCATCTGGCAGAGCGGCAACGACAAGGCGCACGCCCGCGCCGCCGAGGAACTCGACCGCGGCGGCATCGTCGCCTTCGGCCTGTCCGAAAAGGACCACGGCGCCGACATCTACTCCACCGACATGCTGCTCACCCCCGACGGCGCGGGCGGATTCACCGCCAACGGCGGCAAGTACTACATCGGCAACGGCAACGTCGCGCGACTGGTGCCGACCATCGGGCGCCGCACCGACATCGAGGGCCCGGACGCCTACGTCTGGTTCCTCGCCGACAGCAGCCACCCCCGCTACACCCTGGTGAAGAACGTCATCCACGGCCAGAACTACGTCAGCGCCTACGATCTGGCCGACTACCCGGTCACCGCCGACGACGTGCTGCACACCGGCCGCAAGGCCTTCGACGTCGCGCTGGCCGCGGTGAACTGCGGCAAGTTCAACATCGGCATGGTCACCCTCGGTATCGTGCAGCACTGCTTCTACGAGACCGTCGATCAGGCGGCGAACAAGATCCTGTTCGGGCATCCGGTCACCGAGTTCGGCCAGGTGCGGCAGATCCTGTCCGACAACTACATTCGCATCACCGCCATGAAGCTCTATCACGAGCGGGCCATCGACTACATGCGCGAATCGTCCCCGCAGGATCGGCGTTTCGTCATGTTCAACTCGATCGGCAAGATGAAGGTGACGCGCGAGGGCGAGCGCGTCTTCCGCGAGCTCTCGGATGTCATCTCCGCCAAGGGTTTCGAGAAGGACACCTACTTCGCGGTGGCGCGCGGCACCATCGACTCGATGCCGCGCCTGGAGGGCACCGCGCACGTCAACATGGCGCTGACACTGAAATTCATGCCGAGCTTCCTCTACAACGCCGCCGACCTGCCGCCGGCGCCGGTGCGCCGCGACGCGGGCGACGACGAGGCGCTGTTCCGCCAGCCCGGCGCGGCCGGGCTAGGCAAGGTGCGCTTCGCGGACTGGCGACCGGCGTTCGCCGACTATCGCCACCTCCCGAACGTCGCGCTGTTCCTGGAGCAGGCGGAGCGGTTCGCCCAATTCCCGGTGCAGGCCCCCGCGACCGACGCGCAGCTGGCGGACCTGGACTACCAGCTGGCCGTCGGCGAGTTGTTCACGCTGCTGCCCTACGGTCAGCTGATCCTGGAGCAGGCGAAGATCGCGGGCACGCCCGACGACCTCGTCGACGCCATCTTCGAGCTGTTCGTCCGCGACTTCTCGGCCTATTCCCTCGGGGTCTTCACCAAGGCGTCTTCCACTGTGGCGCAACAGGAATGGGCCCTCGGTTCGTTGCGCAAGCCGATCACCGACACCGCGCGGGCCGACCGCGTGTTCGCCGAAGTGCTCGGCCACGCGGGAGCGTACCGGATGAACCCGTAGTCCTCGCGCACGTCGTTGGTGCCCGCCGGTGCGGCCCTGCCCCGGCGGGCAGCGCGCTGTCCGGAACCGGTGCGATGCCGCCCACAGCCTGGAACTCGGTGACCAGCGTCGGCTGGCGCAGCTCGGTCTCCGATCCGCCGGGCGACGCGCGGGTCCGACCGGTCAGGACGATTCGAGCTCGACGAGCTGGGCGAGCCGCTCGAGATCGCCGCGGAGGGCGCGCGAACGATCGCGGTGGGCGGGGACGAAGCGGTAGATCACCCGATCGAGCCAGACCGGGAGCGAGAGCACTCGGAACGTCTGCTCGATACACGTCCCGTCGGGAGTGGGCCGCAGCCGGAAGCGCCATTCGGAGTTGTCGCCGAAGGCGCCGTCGGTGACCCAGACCAGTTCCCGCGGCTTGTCGGCGACCGTGCAGGTGCAGACGCGGCGCCAGCGCCAGAGACCCGATCTGTTGCTGCCGCGGAAGCGGGCGCCGACCTCGGCGCGGGTGCTGTCGCCGAGCCAGTCGGCGCCGCGGCATTCGTGGCTCCATTCGCCGACGCGGGTGACGTCGGCCAGCACCGCCCACACCGCGTCCGGCGGCGCGGCGCAGAACACCTCGTTCCTGCCGCCCAAAGGCACACGCAGCGGGGAGAATTCGGCGGTGCGCCAGCGCCGGAACGCGGCCTTGCGGTATCGCTTGATCATGACGGGCAGCATCAGCCTGCGGGGCACGGCGGAAACCATGTCGCCGATCGCGGCGGTGTCGTCGGGCGAGGCGCCGTCCACGATGAACAGCCCCTCGTCGAACCGCTCGATCGGGCCGAGCGGTTTGACGTTGTACTCGCCTGTCCAGTGCCGCCATTCGCCCTCGGTGATCGCGGTCGAGACCACCGGCATCATCTGGTGCTCTTCGCGTTCCAGGTGCGGGAGCAGTACGGCCTCCAGCTCGTCGAGCGCCGCGAGCACATCTGCGCGAGCCTCGGCGGTGGCCCGGTAGGCCACCGCGGCGTCGACCAGCCGATCCATGGCGGGCACGAGGGCGCGGTGGTCGGCGTTCATCCTGTCGAGCAGCCGCGCCGCCGCCGGGTCGTGGTCGCGGACCAGCGGATAGAGGTGTTCGTCCTCGGATTCGTGGAGATGGCGCAAGAAGCGCATGATCCAGAGCAGATGCTCGGCGATCGCGACGCGTTGTTCGTCGAACGGGTAAGGCCATGCGCTCAGGGCGCTCCTGGCCCGGCGCAGGTCACGGCGCATCGCCGAGTGCACGATTCCCATCGCGCGGGTATCGGCGGGCCGTTCCAGGTCTGCGGAGGTGGTCATATGGATTGCTCCTCGGCGAGGTCGAGCAGCCGAATCGCCTGCACCAGCACGCGGCGCGGCGCGGCCGATCACGGGTTCGCGGTCTCGAGCAGGCCGACCGGCTCGACGGCGCGTTCACGGACGACACCGGCCGCGGCGAGCACCGCCGCCCTGGTCTCGCCTGCCGCCTGGCGCAGGGTGGAGCGATATCGCCGCGTGCTCGTGGCCATACTCCATTGTCGAACCGGCCGGTACTCGACACAAGGTTGTTCCAGCGAAGTATTCGTTCGTCGTCACTCGCGGCGCATCCGCCGTTTCGAAAGTCGCTACCGAAAAGTGGCCGGGCACACGTAGGCTGACGTGTTCCGGTGTCGAGGGCAGGAGTGCGAGGCATGACCGATCCCGTGCGTGGTCTGACGGGAACGATCACCACACCGATCCGCGGCGCCGGGACATTGGGAGAGGTGCTGGTCGCGATACGCGGGGGGACGGAGTTGTATATCGCGCGGGCCGCGGAGCCGATCGGGACGGGCGCCACCGTCCTGATCGTCGAGGCGCATCCCGGACGCATCGTCGACGTCGTTCCCTGGATCCCGCTGATATCGGAGCAGCAGGAACACTGAAAGAACAAGGGAGACAGACGTGCTGGGCTATCACGTGCCGGACCCGGACGAGGCGATGCTGGTCAGCGGCGCCAAGAGCAAGGACAACGCGCCGTTCAAGGTGATCATCGGCCGCGGGGCGTGGGCGGTTCCGCTGTTCCGCAAGGTCAGCTACTTGTCGCTGGCCATGTTCGAGGCGGAGATCAAGGAGCGCTGCGTCACCAAGCAGGCCATCCAGCTGGATGTTCGCGCGGTGATCGCGTTCAAGGTCGCCAACGACACTCAGTCGATCGTGAACGCCGCGCAGCGCTTCCTTTCCGAGCAGGAACGGGAGATGTCGGTGCTCACCGGCCGGATCTTCTCCGGTCACCTGCGCTCGATCGTCGGTTCCATGACGGTCGAGGAGATCATCAGGGAACGCCAGAAGCTGGCCGACGAGGTGCTGGTCGCCTCGAAGGTCGAGATGAGCAATATCGGTCTGTGGGTGGATTCCTTCCAGATCCAGTCCATCGACGACGGCAATCTGGGCTACATCAACGCCCTGGCCGCGCCGCACAATGCCGCGGTGCAGCGTGACGCGCAGATCGCCCAGGCGCAGGCCGCGCAACGGGCGGCGGAAGCCGAACAGGAATCGCTGCGCAGGCAGGCCGAATACCAGCGCGAGACCGCCATCCTCAAAGCCCAGTACCAGCGCGACATCGACAAGGCCAATGCCGAGGCGGCGCAGGCCGGACCGCTGGCGGAGGCCATCGCGATGCAGGAGGTGCTCACCGCGCAGGCCGAGCAGGCGCGCAAGGAGGCGCAGCTGCGTGAGCAGCAGTTGCAGGCCGAGGTGGTGAAACCCGCTCAGGCCGAGGCCGATCGGGTGCGCATCCTGGCCGAGGCGGAAGCCGATCGCACCAGGATCCAGGCCGAGGCCGCGGCCTCGAACAACCGGATCGCGCTCGACCAGCTGCTCATCGAACAACTGCCGGAAATCGTCAAACAGGCCTCGAACGGTCTGGCCAACGCCAATCTCACCGTGCTCAACGGACCGGACGGGGTGGGCGAATTGGTGAACGGAATGGTCGGTCAGGGACTCACCGTGTTCAACTCTCTGCAAAAGGCGCTTTCGAACAACGAAGCGGATAATGCGAGCTAAAGTGGCCGGGTAGCGACGGCGGCGAGGAGCGGGTGTTGGTGTCCATCGGGAAATTGGTGTCGTTCGACAGCTCTCGAGGGTTCGGGTTCATTCGACCGGAAGACGGTGGACCGGATGTGTTCGTGCACGTGAACGACATCGGGCTGGACGAGGACGAACTGCGCCAGGGCCGAGTCTTCGAATTCGACGTCACCGAGGGCGACCGGGGTCCCAAGGCGGTCAATCTCAGCGCGGTCGGCGGGGCGTCGGCCGCACAGCCCCGCCACAAGAAGGACAGGCCGTCGACCGGCCAGCTCACTGCCGCCGAGCACAAGCGCCTGATCACCGAGCTACTGCTGGACGCAAGCCCCGCGCTCACTGCGGGGGAGATCCTCACCATCCGCGACCGCCTCACCGCCTTCGCCGATCAGCACGGCTGGCTGGACTGACCCGCCGCCCGGCGTTAACCACACAAGCCTCCGCGCCGAATTCGCCCAGCTGACGGTCCCAACCGGGGAATTGCCGGTGAACAGCGCGCGCCCGGACTTCGAAGTGCGCCTCCTTGTCGTACCCGCGCTCTACGATCGACCGGGACGACCCGCTCCGCACCGATGAATTCGCGTCGGCCACGACGTCGACACGGGTGAGGACCAGACCCGAGGAGGAACGTGTGGACCTACCGGTGATGCCACCCGTCCGGCCGATGCTGGCCAAGACCGTGCCGTCCGTGCCGCGCGAGCCGGGCCTGAGCTACGAGCCCAAGTGGGACGGATTCCGTTGCGTGGTGTTCCGCGACGGCGACGAGGTCGAGCTCGGTTCCCGCAACGACCGCCCGCTGACCAGGTATTTTCCCGAGGTCGCCGAACTGCTGAAGCAGGCGCTGCCCGACAAGTGCGTGGTGGACGGCGAGATCGTGGTGGTCACCGAGCACGGCCTGGATTTCGACACCCTGCAGAATCGGCTGCATCCGGCCGCGTCCAGGGTGAACAAGCTGGCCGTGGAGACCCCGGCCAGTTTCGTCGCCTTCGATCTGCTCGCCCTCGGCGACAAGGATCTCACCGGCGAACCGTTCGCCGAACGCAGGCGGCTGCTGGAGACGATCCTCGACACCGCGCTCGCCCGCGTCCACCTGACGCCGCTCACCCGCGATCCCGCCGTGGCCGAGGACTGGTTCACCCGGTTCGAGGGCGCCGGTTTCGACGGGGTCATGGTCAAGGCCGATGCCCAGCCCTACCAGCAGGACAAGCGGGTGATGCTGAAGGTCAAACACGAACGCACCGCCGACTGCGTGGTCGCGGGGTTCCGCTGGCACAAGGACGGCGAGGGCGTCGGCTCGCTGCTGCTCGGACTGTTCGACGACGAAGGCCGCCTGCACCACGTCGGTGTGGCGAGCAGTTTCACCGCGGCCAAGCGCAAAGCGCTCGTCGAGGAGCTGAAACCGTTGCGGGAGAACGCCTTGGCGAACCATCCGTGGCGGGACTGGGCCGACGCCGCCGCGCAGGCCAAGGCGGAGGGCAAGATGCCAGGCGGGGTCAGCCGCTGGACCGGCGGCAAGGACCTGTCCTGGGAGGCGCTGCGGCCGGAGCTGGTCGCCGAGGTCCGCTATGAGCACGTGCAGTCGGGCAGGCTGCGCCACGGCGGCAGGCTGGTGCGCTTCCGATCGGATCGCACCCCGGATTCGTGCACCTACGCCCAGCTGGACGAGGTGGCGCCCGCCGAGCTCGGCGCCATCTTCACCGAGGCCGAGGCGTCCCGATGACCGCGTCGGTGGACATCGAGGTCGACGGCAGAACCGTCACCATCAGCAATCCCGACAAGGTCTACTTCACCAAACGCGGCGAGACCAAGCTCGACCTGGTGCGCTACTACCAGGCGGTGGCCGAGCCGTTCCTCGGCGTGGTGCGGGACCGGCCGCTGCTGCTGGAGCGCTACCCCGATGGGGCGTCGGGCAAGTCGTGGTTCCAGAAGCGGGTGCCGAAATCCGCGCCCGACTGGCTGCACACCGTCGAGGTGTCCACGCCCAACGGCACGACCAGCGACGCGCTGGTCGCCCACGATCTCGCGCATATTCTGTGGGCCGTCAACCAGGGCTGCCTGGGCTTCCACGTCTGGCCCAATCGCGTCGCCGATCTGCGCATCGCCGACGAATTGCGCATCGACCTCGATCCCTCCCCCGGCATCACCTTCGACGACCTGAAGCAGGCCGCCGTGCTCACCAGGGATCTGTTCGCCGAACTCGGCGTCGAGTCCCGGATCAAGACTTCCGGGTCGCGCGGCCTGCACATCTATGTGGCTCTCCAAGAGAAATGGGACGGCTACCAGGTGCGGGCGGCCGCGGTCGCGCTGGCCAGGGAGCTCGAGCGCAGGCACCCCGAACTGATCACCGCGCAGTGGTGGAAAGAGGAACGCGGCCACCGGGTGTTCGTCGACTTCAACCAGAACGCGCCGCACAAAACGGTGTTCGGCGCGTGGTGCGTGCGCCCGAAGGTAGGCGCGCAGGTCTCGACGCCGATCTCCTGGGACGATCTGGCCACCGTCGCGCCGGACGAGCTGACCATCGCGACCGTCCCCGCCCGGCTCGCCGAGCGCGGCGACCCCTGGGCCGACCGGGTGCCGCAGTCCATCGAACCGCTGCTCGAGATGTCCGACCGCGACATGGCGGCGGGCCTGATGGACGCGCCGTGGCCCCCGCAGTATCCGAAGATGCCCAACGAACCGCCGCGCGTGCAGCCCAGCCGGGCGAAGAAGTCGGACTGAGGGCCTCGGGCGGCTATTCCGTCCAGAGCACCCAGGCCCCGCCGCGACCCTGGGTCTCGCACACCAGGGCGCGCCCGTCCGACGTGCGGCCGGTCTTGGTGACCGAGGAGTCGCACTTCGAGCCCGCTTCGTAGACTCCGGTGCCAACGTTGTAGGGGCCGGACCACTGGTAGCCGCTTTCGGCGGCCGCGTTGGCCAGACACAGCAGCGTGCCACCGTCCGCCGCGGCGCCGATCAGGGCCGCTTGGGCTTCGGTGCAGGCGCCGCCCTTGCGCGCCGCGGGCGGGGCGGTGGTCGCGGGCGGTGGCGGCGGAGCGACCGTGGTCGGCGCCGAGGTGGTGGCGACCGTCGTCACCTGGGCGGTGGTCGTCGCGGTCGCCTGACCGGCCCGGGAAACGGTGTCGGGCAAGACATTTCGGCCCATGAAGAAGAATCCCGCCACCGCCGCGACCTCGGCCGCGCCGAGCAACAGCGCGCAACAGGCCATCACGCGGCCGCGCGGATGACTGAAGGCGATGAACCCGAAGACGATCGCGACGGGGAACAGCGCGAGCAGGGCGGCCACCAGCGCGACGATCGCGTAGGGATTGACGATCGGCCGCGACTCGTACGGGTACGGATCCTCCGGTTCCCGGTCGTCCGGCCAAGTCTCCGGCCAGCGCTCGCGCTCCTGCCACTGTTGCGTGCGTGCCATTCACGTCCCTCTCGCGTCAAAACTCTCGCGCAGGAACCCGGGCTGTCCGGCCCCGCCCGATACGCAGACAGAATACGGAGGAAATGCCGCAATAAGACCGAATTGTCCGATCGGCTCGGAATAACGAACTCGGCACAACGCTCGCCCCCGCGGCGCAGGAGGTTCATGCTGAGCTTGCAGTGATATCGCTGATAATGCGCTGGTTCACCTCAGGAGGGAGCGATGCCAGGACCTACCGATTCACCGAGCGAGGGCAAGCCGCTCTGGCATGCCCAAGCGGGCGATATGCTCGACGATAACTACAACATGCCCGGAATTGTGCTGTGCGCGCTGGGGGTGGTCGCGGTGGCGTGCACGCTGGCCGCGGCCGGGTATGGCTACGCCGGCTGGACGCAACTCGGCGCAATCGTTACGGCGCTGCTGTGGAGTCTCGGAATCGGCGCACTGGTGGTCGAGCACCGGCGGGAAGAACTGATAGAACTGCGGTACGGCAGGCAGGGCCACGCACCCGGCGGTCTTCGCCCGGTGCACTACAGCGCCGCGCGGACGCCCGACGCCTGAGCCGCCGACGCAGGCCGGCCCAGGCGCCCGACACGGGGCGAACTCGAAGATCTCAGATGCAGAAGACGACACTGCCGAGAGGGAAACACAGCACGACGGACCCGCCGGCAGACCCGGCGCCAGATCCGGTGACAGGCGTGACCGCGTAGGCGGAAGCCGGGGTTGCTTGCGCGGGGGCCGGATTCGCCGAAGCCACGGGAGCTGCGAGGAAGCACAGCGGAAGAGCTATCGCGGTCGCGGCGGCGGTTTTGATCATTTTGCTAGACATTGTGCAATCCCTTGATTCGATCGAGTAGTTCACAACGCCCGGAACAGCCGCAGTGAATGGCGGGACGGGGCGCCTTGCCGGTAGCCCGGCGCAGTTCTGCTGGCGGGCTGACGTGCCGGAGCCTGGTGAGCAGGCGTGATCTGCCGATCGCCGGAGGATTCCCCGTGAGCGCATGCAGAGGATTCGCGAAGTCGTAGTCCCTGGCAGCCCAGGTTTACCTGTGGCGGAGAGGCGGCTCGACGCCCACGCGTCCAGATCGGCACGCCGACCGGCAACTGGCCGGTGCCTGATCATCAGGTAACAGCCTTCCGCGGCATCGAGCAAACGGACGGGTGGAAACGCCGCGGCCCCGCCCGCTGACAGCCCACCCTCGTTC
This sequence comes from Nocardia sp. NPDC050793, assembly GCF_040654065.1. Taxonomy (NCBI): domain Bacteria; kingdom Bacillati; phylum Actinomycetota; class Actinomycetes; order Mycobacteriales; family Nocardiaceae; genus Nocardia; species Nocardia sp. NPDC050793. The sequence continues at coordinate 680,659 of NZ_JBFAHG010000003.1, read as the reverse complement.
ACCACGGAAAGGCGTCCAGATCAGCTTACTTCCGGCTACCAAAAGTGAAAACAGGATCAGGAAAAATCAAGCAATTCACCCCGGCCAAATGCCCTTTCCGCGCGAGGAATTCGGGCAGATCGGGCATGGTCCGGACCGCGGGATCACCGGTCCCGCCGCGGTCAGCGTCGGCTGTCGACCTTCGGCATGGTCTCGGTTACCAGGGTGAACAGCATGTCGGCGAGCAGTTCGTGCACCTGTTCGCGGGTGAGATTGCCGCGCGTGATCCACTCGCGTCCCGCCACCTTCACCAGCCCGCCGTAGGCCCGCACCATCGCGCGCAATTCCGCACTGTGTGCCGAATCGGCCAGCCCGACCATCACCAGCGTGCGCTCTGCGGCGGCGTCGTCGGCCTCGTCGAGTATCTGCTGCACTTCGGGATCGTCGCCGACGCCTTCGTGGCTGGTGACCTTGACCCAGGTGCTGCCGTGTTCGCCGATGGTGTCGAGCAGCCAGTGCACGCTGGCGTCGACGCGTTCGCGATCGGTGCCCGCGGGCACGACCATGGCGTCCAGCTTGGGCAGGGTCACCATGCGGCGCACCACGGCGAGATACAGGTCCCGCTTGTTGCCGAAGTAGTGGTTGATCAGCCCGCGGGCCACCCCGGCGCGTTGCGCGAGCTCCGCGGTGGACACCGCCGCGTAGGGCCGCTCGCCGAACATGTCGATCGCGCAGGCGAGGATCTGCGCGCGCCGCTCGTCGGGTTCGAGCCTGCGCCGGCGCGGCGACCCGTCGGCGGCGCCGTTCGACGCCGCCGCGGAGGCCCCGCCGCTTCGGGTTTCAGAGAGACCGCGCAATGAGATCCTTCATCACTTCGTTGCTACCCGCCAGGATGCGCAGGACGCGGGCGCCGGTGTAGAGCTGGGAAATCGGATACTCCGTCATGTAGCCGTAGCCGCCGAACAGTTGCAGGCAGCGATCGACAACGATACCGAGTTGGTCGGTGATCCAGTATTTCGACATGGCCGCGGTCGGGATGTCGAGCTCGCCGCGCAGATGCTTGCCGATCGCGTCGTCGAGGAAGGTGCGGCAGACCTTGGCCAGAGTGGCGCACTCGGCGAGCTCGAACTTGGTGTTCTGCATCGCGAACAGCGGCTTGCCGAACGCCTCGCGGCCCTTGGTGTAGTCGACGGTCAGCTCGACGGCCTTCTCCATCATGGCGGTCGCGAGGATGGCCGTGACCAGTCGTTCCTGCGCCAGCAGTTGCATCATCTGGTAGAAGCCCTGCCCCTCGGCCTCGCCGAGCAGGTTGGACGCAGGCACCCGGAGTCCGTCGAAGAACAGTTCGGCGGTGTCCTGCGCCTTGCCGCCGATCTTGTTCAGGATGCGGCCGCGGGTGAAGCCGGGAATGTCGTCGCCGACCTCGGCGAAGATCAGCGAGACGCCCGCCGCCCCCTTCGCCGGATCGGTCTTGGCGGCGATGATGATGCCGTCGCAGAGCCAGCCGTTGGTGATGAAGATCTTCGAGCCGGTGATGACGTACTCGTCGCCTTCGCGCACCGCGCGGGTCTTGATGTTCTGCAGATCCGAGCCGGTGCTCGGTTCGGTCATGCCGATGGACAGCACCATCTCGCCGCTGGCCGCCTTGGGCAGGACCCGCCGCTTGAGCTCCTCGGACCCGAATTCGATGAGGTACGGCGCGATGATCGAGCTGTGCACCGCCATGCCGAGCGAGCCGTCGCCAGCGAAGGCCTGCTCCTCGATGATCGCCGCCTCGTGCGCGAACGTGCCCCCGCCACCCCCGTATTCGGCCGGGATCGCGGTACACAGCAGACCGAGCTCGCCCGCCCGGTTGTACAAATGCCGGTCGGGGTGGCCCTGCGCGACGAACTTCTCCTCGTGCGGGACGACCTCCTTCTCGAAGAACGTCCGTGCGAGGTCGCGCACGGCCTCCACCTCGTCGTCACTCCACGCGGCCCGTGCCATGGTCTCGATCCTTTGCTCACGTCGGCCCGGCCTCGACGCCGGTCCACCGCCATCAGATTCCAGCACTATTGGCGGCTTGTCAACAACAGAGCGCGAGTTCGGCCCTGGCGCCGCGCGACCGAGGTCGAACCGCAGCACCGAGCCGTCGGCCCGCAGGCTCACCCGCACTTGACGGAGGAATCGAAATACGGTGGGGTGCCGGAGAAGTCAGTATCGTGGAACGTACCGGCAGTACGTTCGGGACTCCGCACCCCGACGGATAGTGACCGAGGCGAGCACATGACCGAATCGTTCGACAGCATCGGACCGCGCGGGACCCATCTCCCGCGACGAGAGCGCCGGGTCCGCGGCGCCGACGGTGACCTCGCGGTCTTCGAATGGGGCGACCCGCGCGGCGTCCCGCTGGTCCTGGTGCACGGTCTCAGCGACACCCATCGGGTGTGGCGCGAGGTCGCCACGCTGCTCGCCGACGACTTCCGGGTGATCGCGTACGACGCACGCGGCCATGGCGACTCCGAAACGCCTTCCGGTGCAAGCACTTTCCGTCTCGATCGGTTGGCGGACGACCTCTTCGCCGTCGTGGACGCGCTCAGCCCGAACCGGCCCGCGCACGTCTGTGGGCACGGATGGGGCGCGATCCAGGGCTGGGAGGCGGTCTGCGACCCGCGCGCCAACACCAGGATCGCCTCCTTCACCGCCATCTCTGGACCCAATCTCGATCACCTCGGCGTTCAGCTGCGCGAGCTCGCGGCGCGGCCGCACCGGATGCGGCGGCTTGCGACCGACCGCAAGTTCTGGCGGCACGGCGGGGCCTCGGCGCGCACGGCCGCGCTGCGCATCACCTATCCGCCCCGTGTCCGCACCTGGCTCATCGAACGGCTCGGCGGCATTCCCCCGGCGCACGCGCCCATCGCGCCGACCTGGCGGGCGGATCTGCTCACGGGCGCGCGCATCGTGCACACCAACCTGGCGCCCCGGCTGCTGTGCCCGCGCCCGCGGTCGACGGCGGTGCCGGTGCAGATGGTGGTCGACACCACCGACGTGCTGGTCCCGCCGTTCCTCTATTACGGCAGCGCCCGCTGGGTGGACCGGCTGTGGCGCTGCTCGATCCCCGCCGACCACTGGCTTCCGAGCACCGAACCGCTGCTGGTCGCCGAGGCGCTCGGCAACTTCGTCGAAGATCTGGCCGCGGCCGACAGCAGCCTGCCCCGCGGCTGACGCGGCACCGCCGCCAGCTCAGGCCTCGTGGCCAGGGGGAAGATCGGCGACCGCGCCGGTGCGCAGCGCGGGGCGCGCCGAGTCGGCGGCGTGTCCCGCGGTTGGTTCCATGACCACGCCGATGTGGTCGCCGAAGTCGTACCGTGCCAGGATCCGCCCGGTGAACCAGTACGGCGCGGCGCTCAGGATCGGCAGCCCGTGCGGGCCCTCGGTCCACTCGCAGCGCGCGCGTCGAAGGCGGCGCGGGCGTGCTCGGAGTCGTTCTGCATCCGCTGTCCCTTCCGTGAGCACCGGCCGCCGGCGCCGCCGAGGGATGCGCTTCGCCCTCGACGACACCGGCGCGCCGGTCACCATCGATCCGGTCCGCGGGTTTCGTCTATACCGTCGACGCGTTCCGTGCGCACCCTGTCGGACCCGGTCTGTTCTTCGAGGACGTCGTCGATCTCCAGCTGCACCGGTTCCGCGGGCGCCGACGCGTCGCGCCCGGTCGACATCGCCACCGTCGGCTCGTCATCGACGTATCCGCGGCCGCGCGCGGTGCGCGCCAACGCGGGATCGGCGCCGATATTCAACCGTTCCTCGGAACGAATCAGTTCGTCGTCGGTCCGGCCGCCGCTGTCGGCAGCCCACTCGGCGGTGGTGGCCCGAGCGTTCACCGGGTGCTCGCCGTAGGGCCTGCCGTAGGTCTTCCACGCCGAAAGAGCCGGGTCGATGTCGTAGTGCTCGAACAACTCTCGTTCGCTGCGCTGGCTGATGTTGCCGTCGTCGTCGAGGTACGGCGCGGACTTGACCTGCTCCTTGCCGACCCGCACCTGCAGCGTCGCGCGCTCGCGCCGATGCTCGGCGCCCGCCAGCGGCACCAGCGCGTCGTGACCGAACAACCCCGTGGAGATGGCCACCCAGGTCGGGAAGCCGCTGGCGTTGTCCACGTAGATCCGCTTGACCTTGCCGACCTTGTCCCCGTCACGGTCGTAGACGATGTTGCCGAGTACCGAATCCAGCAGACTACTCATGGTCTCCTCCTCGATTCTCACTCCGGGACGATTGCGGCGACCGGCCGAAAGAGCAATCGGCAAGACACCGCGGACCTGCATGATCAATCGAGTACACAGCGGCAACTACCCTCTGTCCCCACCGGCAAACAGCGCTCGGTCGAGCGTCTGTTTCCGCGCGGTCACGACCGACGCGCGCGAACGAGGCATGGCCGGACCGCGACCGCCCACCAGGGTTTGCGACAATGGGAACTTCGATTGCCCAGCTCACGAAGGACCTCCGCACACCCGATGGCCGACAGCAGTATCGATCCCGACGACCTCGCCACCTGTCTTCGGGTACTCGACCAGGCCGGACAGCTGGAGAAGGAACACCCCGACTCGATCGCGGTGCAGCGCGCGGTCGGTCGCATGTTCAAGAAGCTCAAGCAGCGCCGCCGCGTCGAAGCGCGCGACAAGATCGCGACCGCGGACCGCGCGGTCGTCGCGGCCACCGCCACGGGCTCACCGAATCGCATCGATGACGAGACGGCGGGCATTCCGCTGACCTCGACGTCCAAGGGCGCCAGCGCGGGCACCCTGCTCCGCCCGCGCCCCTGCTACATCTGCAAGCAGCGCTACACCCGCGTCGACGCCTTCTACCACCAGCTGTGCCCGGACTGCGCCGCGAGCAGCCACGCCAAGCGCGACGCGCGCACCGATCTCTCCGGCCGCCGCGCGCTGCTCACCGGCGGCCGCGCCAAGATCGGCATGTACATCGCGCTGCGGCTGCTGCGCGACGGCGCGCACACCACCATCACCACCCGTTTTCCCAACGACGCCATCCGCCGTTTCGCCGCGATGGACGACAGCGCCGACTGGCTGCACCGGCTGCGCATCGTCGGCATCGACCTGCGCGATCCCGCGCAGGTGGTGGCCCTCGCCGACGACATCGCCGCGCAGGGCCCGCTGGACATCCTGATCAACAACGCGGCGCAGACCGTGCGCCGCTCCCCCGGCGCCTACAGCGCCTTGGTGGAGGCCGAATCGGGTCCGCTGCCCGCGGGCGCGCTGCCCGATGTGGTGACCTTCGGCAAGACCATGCAGGCGCATCCGACCGCGCTCACCGCGTCGCTGGCGCCGACGCTCACCGCCGCGGATGTCGCCGAGCTCGCGCTCGTCGCGGGATCGGCCACCCCCGAACGGATTTCGCGTGGCGTGGCGATCGACGCCGGCGGTCTGGTGCCCGATCTCGCGCACACCAACAGCTGGGTGCAGACCGTCGCCGAGGTCGATCCCACCGAGCTGCTCGAAGTACAGCTGTGCAATTCGGTGGCGCCGTTCATCCTGGTGTCGCGCCTGCGCCCGGCCATGGCCGCCGCGTCCGCTCGCCGCAAGTACATCGTGAACGTCTCCGCCATGGAGGGTCAGTTCGGCCGCGGGTACAAGGGCCCCGGGCACCCACACACCAATATGGCCAAGGCGGCGCTGAACATGCTGACCCGCACCAGCGCCAAGGAGATGTTCGAGTCCGACTCCATCCTGATGACCGCCGTCGACACCGGCTGGATCACCGACGAGCGCCCGCACTACACCAAGCTCCGCCTCGCCGAGGAAGGCTTCCACGCCCCGCTCGACCTGGTGGACGGCGCCGCCCGCGTCTACGACCCGATCGTGCGTGGCGAGGACGGCGTCGACCTCTACGGGTGCTTCCTCAAGGACTATCAGCCCTCGCCCTGGTGAGCCTCCGCCGCCGCGCGGCGGCGGACGAGCAAGATCGGTGGTGACACTGTGACCACGACTTGGAGGGCGCATGGCGGACAGGACCGGATCGCGCCGGACCGGACTCGGCGCGCTGCTGCGTGACAAAGCGCCTTTCCTGCGCTGGTCGACGATCCGCTTCGCGCTCGGCGGCAGGTCGGTGCTGCGCACCGGGCAGGTGGGCGACGGCCGCGAGGAAGCCGTGCGACAGCATGTGCTGACCACCGCGACGCCTGGCGATCCCGAGAGCGTGCTCGCCGCGATCGATGATTTCGCGCGCACCCGCAGCATCTTGATGAACGTCGGCGACGAGAAGGGTCTGCTGCTCGACGCCGCGGTCCGGCGCGCGAGGCCGCTGCTCGCCCTGGAACTGGGCGCCTACTGCGGGTACAGCGCGGTGCGCACCGGACGACTGCTGCCGCCGCGCGGACGGCTGCTGTCGGTGGAGGCCAGCGCCGCCAACGCGGCGATCGCGACCGACGTGATCGCGCACGCCGGACTCGCCGATCGGGTCGAGGTGGTGGTCGGCAAGATCGGCGACGGCGGGGCGACCATGCGCAGGCTCGCCGTTGACCACGGATTCACCGCGAGCGCAGTCGATTTCGTCTTCCTGGATCACCTGAAGACCGCGTATCTGCCCGATCTGCTCGCGCTGCTCACCGTCAACTGGCTGCACCCCGGCTCCATCGTGGTCGCCGACAACGTGAGGATCCCTGGAGCGCCGCGCTACCTGCGCTACATGCGTGCGCAGGAGGGCAAGACCTGGCGCACCGTGGAGCATCGCACCCACGTCGAATACCAGTCCCTGCTGCGCGATCTCGTCCTCGAGTCGGAGTACCTGGGCTGATCGCCCCGGCGGTGCCCGACGACCCGCCGCCGGCTATCGGGCGCGGCCTGCGGGATCGTCCAGCTGCCGAGTGACGAAATCGGCTACCGCGCCGACGTGTTCGTCGAGGTAGAAGTGCCCGCCCGGGAAGGTCCCGCGGGCGAACGCGCCCGAGGTGAACGCCCGCCATTCGTCGGCCTGCTCGGGTGTGGTGGTCGGGTCGCCGGTGCTGACCAGCGCGGCGAGGTCGCAGGCGAGTGGCTCGCCCGGCCGGTGCCGATAGGTCTCCACGGCCCGGTAGTCGCTGCGCACCGAGGGCAGCACCAGATCGGCGAGGCCGGGCTCGGTGCGCAGCAGTGCGATCGGCGCGGGGTCGGCGGCGAGGCGCTCCAGATCCGCGATGAGCGCCTCGTCGGATTCCAGGTGCAGGCGGCGGTGCTCGGCGAAAGACGGTGCGGGACGGCCCGACACGAACAAAGCGGCGAGCTCTTGCCCGCGTGCCTCCAGCCTGCGGGCCGTCTCGTAGGCCAGGGTGGCGCCCATGCTGTGCCCGAACAGCGCGAGACCGGACCGAGGACCGTGTCCCAGCAACTCTCCGGCGATCAGATCGGCGAGTGCGTGCAGATCCGGGATCGCCGCTTCGCCGTATCGGTCCTGCCGTCCCGGATACTGGACGGCCAGTACCGCCACGCCGGAACCGAATTCGAGGGCGAGCTCACGGTAGGCCGCCGCGGAACCGCCGCCGGGCGGGAAACACACCAGGTAGTGGCGCGGCGCCGGGTCGGTCCGCAGGATCCGCAGCCAATCGGTGGCGGTGATCGTCTCGTCCACGTCCGTCTCCTTCTCCGCCGGTGCGGCTAGTCTCGATCTGGTGAACGCGCACGCACGGCTGGTCCACGAGTACGAATCCGGAATCGGTGTCCCCGTTTCCGGCATTACCCACGCCCCCGATCCCGGGAGCAATCTTGCTGCGACACTGCCGGTCTGGGCGCTGGCCGCGGGCTCGGTGGCCGCGGTGGCGGCCGCCGCCAACCGGTTGCGCGACGCGCACGGACTCGCTCCTGTGCCGCATCGAATCGACCCGGAGCGGATCACCGCCGCGTTCTCCAGCGACCGCCTGCTGCGCGCGGACGGCCGTCAGGTGCCCATGTTCGCCGATCTCTCCGGATTCTTCCCCACTTTCGACGGTTGGGTGCGCACTCACGCCAACTATCCGCACCATCGGACCCGTCTGCTCGCCGCGCTCGGCCTACCGGACGACGCGCCACTCGATCTGGCGGTCGCCCATATCGCCATGAGCCGTGCGTCCGATATCGAGGACAACGCCGCCATGGCGGGCGCGATCGCGGTCCAGGTGCGTACCGAGGAGGAGTGGGCCGCCACACCGCAGGCGGCGGCCGCCGCGTCCGGTCCGCTGGTCGCCATGGAACCGCGCCAGGACCGCGCCGGCGCCCCTTTCCGTTCCGAGGCAACGCCGTTTCAGCCGTTGCGCGGGGTGCGTGTGCTCGACATGACCCGGGTGATCGCGGGCCCGGTCGCGACCAGGACGCTGGCGCTGCTCGGCGCGGAAGTGCTGCGGGTGGATCCGCCGTGGCTGCCGGAGATCCCGTGGCAATACGCCGACACCTGCCAGGGCAAGCACTCCGCGATGGTCGACCTACGCGCCCACTCGGCGGTCTTCCACGACCTGCTCGCCACGGCCGACGTGCTCGTCACGGGGTACCGCCCCGGCGCGCTGGAGCACGCAGGCCTGACCACCGCGGTCCGCCCCGGCCTGGTGTACGGCCGGGTCAGCGCCTGGGGCGAGTCCGGTCCGTGGGGCGGGCGCCGTGGCTTCGACAGCATCGTGCAGTCCGCCACCGGCATCGCCATTCTGGAGGGCGCGCCGTCGGTGCCCGGCGCGCTGCCCGCCCAGGCGCTCGACCACGCGTCCGGCTATCTCCTCGCGGCGGGCGTGATCGACGCCCTCGCTGCGCGCACCTACGACGGAGTCGGCCGTGACGTGCGAGTCTCGTTGGCGCGCACGGCGTCCTGGCTCCTCGCCAACCCCGACCGCGGCCTGAGCCAGGGCCCCGCCGCGGCGCCCAACCCGGAGCTGACCGTCAGCCACGGATCCCTGGTGACGGCCGCGCCCGCCTTGGCCGAATACCCGGATTACGCTTGGCCCGCACCGCAATACGGGGCCAGCGCGCCGGCCTGGCCGGTGCGTACCCGGTAGCCGACGCCGGCCCGCGCGATCGCGTTCGGCCGCCGACTCGTGACGGAAGGCGTGGAGCAGGCGGAGCTGCGTTCGACCGGCTGGCGAAGGGACACCGAGACCGGAGCCGTGCGCGTATTGCCGGGGGCGATGATCGGGAGTGATGCCGGGTTCGCGTCGCTGCTGCCTGCATTTGTCGTAGTCGTGGCCTCCGTCGGTGTACAGGCTCTCGTACTCCGTTACGAGAGCGCATCATGGCGCCACCGAATTATTCGCGGTCCGGTGGCCAGCGGAAAATCCGTTGCCCTGTCGCCGCGGGGGCGATGAAATGTGTATTCGCAGGTCGTCTGCACTCACATGACAGCCATCGACATCCGCACGCCGGAAGGAACTCACACCTTGGATACCGTCGACCAGAGCGCGCACAGGGACGTCGGGGCGCTCGCCGGACGGACCGAGTGGGTCGGCCTCGTGGTGCTCGCGCTCGCCTGCCTGGTCTACGCGATGGACCTCACGGTGCTCCATCTCGCGGTACCCATGATCAGCGCCGACCTGCACCCGACCAGCTCGCAGCTGCTCTGGATCATCGACGTCTACGGCTTCATGGTGGCGGGGCTGCTGATCACCATGGGCACCATCGGCGACCGGATCGGGCGGCGGCGCATGCTGATGATCGGCGCGGCGCTGTTCACCGTGGTGTCGGTGGCGGCGGCATTCGCGCCGACAGCGGAAGCGCTGATCGTCTGCCGCGCCCTGCTCGGCATCGCGGGCGCCACGCTGGCGCCGTCGACACTGTCGTTGATCTTCAACATGTTCCGCGATCCACGGCAGCGTTCGGTCGCGGTGGGCGTATGGGTCGGCGCGTTCTCGGCGGGCGGCGCGGTCGGTCCGATCTTCGGTGGCGCGCTGTTGGAGAATTTCTGGTGGGGCTCGGTGTTCTTGCTCGCCGTTCCCGTTATGGTGCTGCTGCTTGCGCTCGGCCCGAAGGTGCTTCCCGAGTTTCGCGATCCCGACGCGGGACGCCTCGATCCGCTCAGCGCGGCGCTCTGCGTGGGGACCATGATCGCCGTCGTGTTCGGCATGAAGAAGATCGCCCAGGACGGTGTCGGTGCGGCGGCGCTCGCCGGCCTCGTCGGCGGCGCGGCGCTCGGCGTGCTGTTCGTGCGGCGCCAGCTCACCGGCGCCGACCCGATGCTGGACCTGCGGCTGTTCCGGTTGAGCCGGTTCCGTATCGCCTTGTTGATCAATATGGTCGGCATCTTCGTCGCCTTCGGCTACTTCCTGTTCGTCGCGCAGTACTTCCAGCTGGTGCTCGGGATGTCGCCGCTGCGGACCGGTCTGGCGATGGTGCCGTCCGGCCTCGGTTTCATCATCGGATCGCAGCTGGCGCCGCGGCTGGTCCAAGTGATGCGGCCCGCCTACCTGATCGGCGGCGGACTCGCCGCGGCCGGTGTCGGATTACTCATGATGACGCAGCTCAGCGCGTCCGGCGGCTACGGTCTGGCAGTGGCCGCCTCGGTGATCTCCTCCCTCGGGCTCGCCCCGGTGTTCGGCATCACCACCGAGCTCATCGTCGGCGCCGCACCGCCCGAACAGGCGGGCGCCGCCTCCGGCGTCTCGGAGACCGGCGCGGAATTCGGCGGCGCGCTCGGCATTTCGGTCCTTGGCAGCATCAGTATCGCGATCTACCGCGGCGATCTGTCGTCCTCACTGCCCGCCGGGCTCGCCGAGGCCGACGCGGAGTCGGTCCGCGACACCTTGGGCGCTGCGGTGCAGGTCTCCACCCAAGTGCCAACGGCGCTGGGCGAATCCGTGCTCGCGGCGGCACGCGAGGCATTCCTGCACGGTGTGCACATCACCGCGGGCATCGCCGGCGTCACCGCACTGGCCATCGCGCTGATCTCGGTGCGCAAGCTACGCGACATCCCGGCGGGCCCACTGACGCACGAGGACTGACCCCGTGGTCACCCGGTGGTTTCGCGCGAACCGGCGATCGCCGCGAACGCGGTCGACAGGGTATCTCCGTCCGGGAGGACGCCCTCTGAGCCGATCATCCAGAGTACCGAGAGGCCCTGCGTCAGTGCGAAATAGAGTTTGCTGATCGCTTCGGCTTGCTGCTGGGTCAGCCCGGGATGGGTTTCGCGCAGGATGACGGCGACGTCTGCGTGCGCGTGCGGAATGCTCTCGGCCATGTACCGCTGCGACTCCGGCGAGCGAGCCACCCGCAGCAGATTCTCCAAACTGGCCAGCATGCCTTCGTGGTTGGCGGCGAACACCGCGGGCAGGCCGTCGATCATCGACGCGAAGGCTTCCGGCATCGGACGCCCCTCGGTCGCCTGGATCAGCTCGGCCATGCTGTCGCCGATGCCGGTGCCGAGCGCTTCGGCCAGCGCCTCGGTGATCAACCTGTCCTTCGAACCGAAGTGGTAGCCGATGGCGGCCAGGCTGACCCCGGCGGCGTTCGCGATGTCGCGCGCGGTGGTCTTGGCGACGCCGCGCTCCATGATCGCCTTGCGGGCTCCGGCCAAGAGGTCTTCGCGGTTTCCCATGCGCTTCAGGCTACCGCACGTCTCAGACGATTGTCCAAGACGAATGTTCTAGCGCTTCGGTGCTCGTTGCACCGCTACACCGCTCTTCGTTCCGATATGCGCACGCCGCTGGACGGACTCACCTGGCGGCGTAACTCCGCCTTCGCTCCGGCCATGCACGGACTTCAGACGGACAGGCCCGCTCGGGTGCACCGAACGAAACTCAGCCTTCGCTCCACGAGGCGAGACTCCGGACAGACAGGTCTGACAGCGTGCACCGGACATAACTCCGCCTTCGCTCCAGCCCGAGGCGAGACTCCGGACGGACAGGTCCGGCACATCCGCCGGAGATAACTCCGCCTTCGCTCCGCCGGATGGGACTCCGACGGAGCGCGCTCGGCAGCGTCGATTACTGTCGAATCGTGCGGCAGAAGATGATCGTGGACGTCGACACGGGAATCGACGATTCGCTGGCCCTGCTGTACCTGCTCGCCTCCCCCGAGGCCGACATCCTCGGTATCGCGGCCACCGCGGGCAATGTGCCCGCCGCCCAGGTCGCCGCCAACAATCTCGCGTGGCTGGAGGTGTGCCGGGCGCCGGAGATCGAGGTCGCCCTCGGCGCGGCCGAACCGCTCGCTGTCCCGTTGCGCACCACCGAGGACACGCACGGCCCGCAGGGCATCGGCTACGCCGAGCTGCCCGAAACCCGGCGCACCTGTTCGGACCGCACGGCCGCGCAGATGTGGATGGCGTTGGTGCGCGAACATCCCGGGGAGATCGTCGGCCTGTGCACCGGTCCGCTGACCAACCTCGCGCTGGCGCTGCGCATCGAACCCGAACTGCCGCGGCTGCTGCGCCGGTTGGTGATCATGGGCGGCGCGTTCAACCATCCCGGCAACACCACGCCCACCAACGAGTGGAACGTGCACGTCGATCCCGAGTCGGCCAAGGAAGTGTTCGACGCCTTCTCCGCCGCCCCGCCGGATCGCCGCCCGCTGGTGTGCGCGCTCGACATCACCGAGACCATCGAGATGCATCCGAAGCATCTGGCGCTGCTGGCCGAGCGCGCGCTCAGCCACCCCGCCGAGACGGTGTCCGAGGACGACGTTCCCGGCTCCCGGTCCGCGGCCTCGAATCCCATTGTGCGCCACGTGTCCGACGCCGTGCGGTTCTACTTCGAGTTCCACCGCGCCTACGACCAGGGCTATCTCGCGCACATGCACGACCCATTCGCCGCCGCGGTCGCCCTCGATCCGTCTCTGGCCAGGACCAGGCCCGCGACGGTCGATGTGGAGCTGACCGGCACGTTGACGCGCGCGACGACGGTGGCCGACTGGGCGGGCATGTGGGGACGCGAACCCAACGCGGACATCGTCGTCGGCACCGATCCCGAGCTGTTCTTCGAACGGCTCATCACCCGCGTCGGCGATTTCGCCAGGAACCTCCATCCCCCTCGGGTGAACCGCGCATGAGGCACGCTCTCCCCGCTCCACTACGGCCGGCGAAGGACCCTCGGTGATCGACGACGACAACACATACCTGACCGATTTCCGTGCGCGGCTCGACCTGCCCGGAATCATCGACGTGCACACTCATTTCATGCCGGAGCGGGTGCTGAGCAAGGTGTGGTCGTACTTCGACTCGGTGGGCCCGCTGATCGGCCGCAGTTGGCCGATCGCATACCGCGAGGACGAGCAGGTGCGCCTGAAGACGTTGCGCGACTTCGGAGTTAGCGCGTTCACTTCGCTGGTGTACCCGCACAAGGCGGAGATGGCCGCGTGGCTCAACGACTGGACCGCCGAGTTCGCCGCCCGCACCCCCGACTGCCTGCACACCGCCACCTTCTACCCAGAACCCGGCGCGGCCGGCTACGTCGCGACCGCACTCGACCGCGGTGCGCGCGTCTTCAAGGTGCACATCCAGGTCGGTGATTTCCCGCCCGGCGACCCGCTGCTCAGCCCGGTCTGGGGACTACTCGAGGACGCCGGGGTCCCGGCGCTGATCCACTGCGGCTCCGGACCCGCCCCCGGTCGCTTCACCGGCCCCGATCCGATAGCCGAACTCCTGCAACGGTTTCCGCGACTGCGGCTGATCGTGGCCCACATGGGCACGCCGGAGTACTCGGAATTCCTGGACCTGGCGCAGCGGCACGATGGCGTCTACCTCGACACCACCATGGTGTGGACCGATTTCAGCGAGGCCGACTCGCCGTTCCCCGTCGCCGAGCACGGACGGCTGCGCGAGTTCGGCGAGCGAATTCTCTTCGGCAGCGACTTCCCCAATATTCCCTACAGCTACGGCCACGCCATCCAGGCACTGGAACGCCTCGACCTCGGCGCGGACTGGCTGCGTCAGGTCTGCTACCGCAACGCCGCCGAGCTCTTCACGATCAGCTGACCCAGGCGGGCATTGCGAGACAGCGCCTCGCGACAGCACCGCAACGGCGTGACCTTCTTCGACGAGACCGCAGCAGCTGCCGGCGAACAGCACCGGTCAGCGAGCCTCGCGCCGGGAGAGCCCGCTGGCGCGCAGCACCCTGCGGGCCACGGCCGCGCGGATGGCCTCGTCGGTGCCGATGACGCGCACGTGCTTGCGCGCCCTGGTGATGGCGGTATAGAGCAATTCCCTGGTGAGCAGCGTGGATTCGGGTTCGGGCAACACCACCGAGACCGTGTCGTACTGACTGCCCTGGCTCCGGTGGATGGTCATCGCGAAAACCGTGACCACCGCGGGGAATTGGGTGGGATGCACCAGATACGGTTCGCTGCCGCGCTGGAGGGCGGCACGCAGCGATCCGTCCGGCAAGCGGACGATGACGCCGGTGTCGCCGTTGTAGATGCGGGCCTCGTGATCGTTGGCGGTGACCAGCAACGGCTGGCCCGGATACCAAGCCGCGTAATGCGTGTCGGGTCCCGCGCCGGAGGCCGCCGCCCAGTCCGCGGCCATCCGGTCCCAGCGCTCCACGCCGAACGGACCCTGCCGGTGCGCGCACAGCAGCCGGTGCGATTCCAACGCGACCAGCGCGCCCGCCGCATCGCCGTTCAGTGCCGCGTCGGTGACCGCGCGCGCCGCCCGGACCACGTCCCCTCGCACCGGTGCCGTGTCCTCCGGCGCGCACAGTGACAGCTCCGGCCCGCCGGCGCGCAGCAGCTCCAAAGCCGCGTCGGCGTCCCCGGCCCGCACCGCGACGGCCAGGTCGGCGATCCGCCCGCCGAAACGCCGCCCCCTGGTGAGCCGGACGATGCCGCCGCGCAGCCTCGTTCGCTCCAAGGGGGTGAGCGCCTCCGTATCATGTTCCCGCGCAGCGGAACCCGCGCCGATGATCTCGTCGAGCACCGGATTCGGTTCGCCGACAACGGGTCCGGCGACCAGATCGGCGAGCACGGCGCCCGCGTCCACCGAGGCGAGCTGGTCCGGGTCGCCCACCAGGACCAGGCGCGTGTCGGGGCGCAGCGCGGCCAGCAGGCTGCTCATCATGGTGAGCGACACCATGGAGGTCTCGTCGACCACGATCACGTCGTAGGGAAGGCGGTTGAACTCGTGGTACTTGAACCGGGTGCGGCGGCCGCGCTGCCAGCCGAGCAGCCGGTGCAAGGTGGCGGCTGTCAGCTCGGGCAGACCGAGGTCGCCCGCCTGCTCGCGGACCGCCTCTTGGAGCCGCGCGGCCGCCTTGCCGGTCGGCGCGGCGAGCGCGATGCGCAGCGCGGCCGCCTTGGGATTCGCCCTGCGGTGCGCCTCCAGTAGCGCCAGCACCCTGGCGATGGTGTGCGTCTTTCCGGTGCCAGGACCGCCGGCCACCACGGTCGTCCAGTGCGTGGCGGCCAGCGCGGCGGCGAGGCGCTGGCGGTCCGGTCCCTCGCCGAGTGGACTGTCGAAGAGCCTGTCCAATTCCCGGCGCACCACCGCGACGTCGACTGTCGGATGGCCGGCCGCGCGTTCGGTGAGCACCCGCCGGATGGTCTGTTCCTGCTGGTAGTAGCGGTCCAGGTAGAGCAGGGTGCCGGAGTCGTCGCCACGCTGGGGCGGCACGAGCCGCAGCGGGCGCAGCGGTCCGGCCGCGCCGCCGCACACCAGCGGGCTGACCCGCAGCGCGGCCGTCACCGCGTCGATGTCCGGCCACGGCAGGGCCGCCGGATCGACGCCGGCACCCGCGTCCCAGTCCTCGTCCGCGTCGACGCCGATCTCGCGCATGCGGTTCAGCTCGAGGCATACCGAGCCCGACCGCACCGCGCGCACGGCCAGCGCCGCCGCGAAGAGCACCTCTTCCGATTCCTCGCGCCCGAGCCGCCCGAGCCGCACCGCGACGTGCACGTCCGCCGCGGACAACACCCCGGCCTCGTTGAAGATCCGCAGCAGGCCGGTACCGCGCTGCGCCAGCTGAATCGACGTCATCGGGCCTCCTCCGCGCCGCTGCGCCCGCCAGCCCCGCACTCAACCACCGTCATCGGACCTCCCCGGTTTCGCCCGCGAGCAGATCGGACAGCGCGGCGACCAGGGCGGCCGGTGGCGTCCAGTCGAAAACGCCTCGGCCGGGCGGTGTTTCGGGCCCCACCATGCCGCGCACGAACAGGTAGCGGCAGCCGCCAAGGTGCCGGGCCGGGTCGTAGCCCGGCAGCCGCCAGCGCAGATACCGGTGCAGCGCGACGGAATACAGCAACGCCTGCAGCGGATAGTGCGAGCGCAGCATCTCGGCGGTCATGCGCTCCCTGGTGTAGTGGTCGACGGTGAGGTCGCCCGCGCCGAGGCGGTTGGTCTTGTAGTCGACGACGACGAAACGCGGTGTGCCGGAGGGATCGTCGACGCGGAGCACGGCGTCGATGCTGCCGGTGAGGTAGCCGCGCAACTGGACGTCGTCCAAGCCGGCCAGCAGGTCGGCGTAGGAGGCCAGGTCGTCATCGGGTGACAGGTGCGCGCGCAGCAGGTCGGCGATGCCACGCAAAGTCGCCACGCCCGCGGCCGGAGCGTCGCCGCCCGCCAGCGGCAATTCGAATTCCAGTTCGGCGAGTCGATCGCGACGGGAAATATCGGCCAGACAACCGATTCCGAGCGGCGTGCGCAGCACCGCGAGCAGCGCGACGCCGAGCACGGCGGGATCGATCTCCGCCATCAACTCCTCGACGGCGGCGCGGCACCGCACGTGCACTTCGGTGTCGAGATCGGCCGCGTCGGTGTCGATCTCCTCCAGCACGCCGTGCACCAGCGTTCCGAACTCCGCGCCGTAGGGCAGGTCGTTCATCAGCGACGGCGCGGCCACGGTCACCGGTTCGGCAGTGGCGGGCGGCGGCGTCGACGGCTCGTCCTCCGGTCCACGCTCGCCCTCGGGCTCGGCGTCCACCGCCGGCTCGTGCGCACCCGCGGTGAGCGCGGAGTAGGAGGTGCGCCGCCAGTGCTGGTCCATGGACCGGTCGAAACGGGCCGCCGCGAGGTCGCCGGTGACCGGTTCGGTGCGCGCCCGGCGCGGCTCGACCTCCTCGGCCGGTGCGACCGCGGTCACCGAGATCGCCTCCGGCGCGGCGGCCGCCCATGCCGCCAGCATCGGCACCGCCTGCTGGTCGGCGGGTACCGCGGCCCGTCCCGGCACCGTCTCGCCGCCGTCGGGCCTGCCGAGGATCATGCGGTGCAGCGGCGCCGCCGCGGTGGTGATGGCGGGCGCCCACCAGGCCACGATCTGGCACATGGCGCGGGTCAGCGCGACGTAGAGCAGTCGCAGCTCCTCGCCCGCCTCCTCGCCTTCGCTGCGCAGCTTGCGCTCGGCGTAGCCCCCGGCCTCCTGCCCGCCCACGTCGAGCACGCGCGTGCCGTCGTCGTCGTGGAACAGCAGCGTGGCCGGGTACGGGTTCTTGGCGCTGTCCCACGCGAAAGGCAGGTAGACGATAGGGAATTCGAGTCCCTTGCTGGCATGCACGGTGGCGATCTGCACGGCCGCCGCGTCGCGATCGAGCCTGCGGGAGCGGTCGGCGACGACGCTCGCGGCGGGGTCGCGCACCTGGTCGGCCAGCCAGCGGGTCAACGCGGTGAGGCCGAACCCTTCGGTCAGCGCGACCTGGTCCAGCAGCTGGGCGATGTGCCGCAGGTCGGTGAGCTGGCGTTCGCCGTTCTCGATCGAGAGCAGCCGCGGCGCGAGACCGGCCTCGGCGGAAAGCTTTTCGAAGACCGCGGCGAATCCGGTGCGGGTGAACAGCCGAGCCGCCTCGCGCAGCTGCGCGCTCACCCGCCCGACGAGATCGGCTCCGCCGCTGTCGATGTCGGCGGCGGTGCAGCCGAGGATCGGCGTGCAGGCGGCCAAGCGGACGCGGTCGGAGCGGTGCGGCTGCTCCAGCGCGCGCAGCACCCACAACCAGTCGGTGGCGCTCGGCGTGCCGAAAACGCTGGTGCCGCCCGCCAGTACGGAGGCGACGCCCACCCGGTCCAGCGCCGCGCGCACCACGTCGATCTGGGATCGCGTGCGGACGAGCACGGCGATGTCACCGGGACCGACAGGACGTCGGACGACACCGTCGTTCTCGTTGTCCGCCACGTCTTCTCGCGCCGGATCGGATTCGGTACGCGGCTTCGGCGCCGGAACGGTCACCCGCACACCGGATTCGAGCAGGCGCACGACATCGGCGGCGAGGTCGTCGGCGACCTTGGCGCGCTGGCGGCCGACGGACGGGAACCCCGACTTGTTCAGCGGGCCCGCGCCCGTGCGCGGCAGGCACCGCACCCGCATCGGGGTGACGAGTTCGGCGGGCCCGGTCAGCCGTGACCATGGACGCGTCGCGGCGACCGGATAGACGGTGATCTCGGGATGCCCGAGCGCCGCACCGCCCTGGACGCGTTCCAGCGCGGCCAGCAGTCCGGCGTCGCTGCGCCAGTTGGTGGTGAGCTCGCTTCGCCGGTCGGCATGCCCGACCGCATCCAGGTAGCTGAGCACCTCGGCGCCGCGGAAGGCGTAGATGGCTTGTTTGGGATCTCCGACCAGCACCAGGGTCGTCTCGTCGTGGAAGGAGCGGCGCAGGATGTCCCACTGGAGCGGGTCGGTGTCCTGGAATTCGTCGACGAGCGCCACCCGGTAGCGCTCGCGGATGCGCGCGCACGCGACGGGGCCGTGGTCGGGATCGGCGAGCACGTCGTGCAGCAGCACCAGCAGGTCATCGAAATCACGCAGCCCCGCAAGGCGTTTGCGGCGTTCGGTCTCGGCGCGCACGGCCTCGGCGAAGGCCACCCGCTCGCCAGCGGGCCCCTCCGCGCGGGGGACGAGGCGGGCGTGCCGGTCGCGGACCGCCGCCAGCGCGAGTGTGTGCGCCTCCTTCAGCGAGAACGGTGGCGTGTCGCGCGCGTAGCGGTGCAGATAGAGATCGTCGGCGACCGTGCCGACCAGCTCGTCGACCGATTCGACCAGGCGGGCGCCCGGATCGTGTTCGCCCGCCAGCCCGAGTTCGTCGAGCATGCGCTGACAGAAGCTGTGCGTGGTGGCGATGGTGCCCGCGTCGAAATCCGAGAGCGCGGCGAGCAGCCTGGCCCGCCTGCGCCCGACCTCCGCGGCGTCGGCGTCGGCCAAGTGGCGGACCAGGTCGTCCGAATGCGCCTGTGCCGCCGCGGGATCGGCCAACGCCGCCGCCACCGCCACGAACCGGTCGCGAGCCCGTTCGCGCAGCTCTTGCGTCGCGGCCCGGCTGAAGGTCACCAGCAGCAGCTGGGCGATGTCGACGCCCGCTTCGGCCACGTAGCGCACCGCGAGCCCGACGATCGCGTGGGTCTTCCCGGTGCCCGCGCTGGCTTCCAGCACTGTCGTGCCGGTGGGCAGCGGACCGTACGGATCGAACGGCGCGATCGCCTCCGTCGCCGGGGCAAGGACGGCGTCTTGAACTGTCATGCCACGCACCGCCTTTCGCCCTGCCGCCACGCATCGTCGATCCGGGCGTCGCACGGCCGCCTGAAGAAATCGCACCACGCCGCCGACGGAAGGCCGGAAGACACGCCGTGGCGCACACGAATTCCGAGGGACGCCACCGCGATCACGGCTGCCCCTGGCTTTCAGCGCCGAGCAGCGGCGCCCACAGGCGACGCGCCATCGCGCCGAATCGGGTGGTCTCCCCCGGCTCCCCCGCCGGGGCGGGCACGTCCATCAGGTGTTCCAGCCGCGGCGCCGAGCCCCACACGTAGCGCAAGTGGCGGTCGGTGTGATCCCCGAAAGCACCGGGGCCGTTGGGTCCGCCGTTGAATTCGCGTTCGGCCGCGGCGAAGGCCTCGTCCGCGGTGGCGCCGCGGAAGCGCCGCTCGGCGTAGGCCGCGGTCGCGGCCGGCGCGATGGGGAGCGGTTCGCACAGGCCCGCGTCCCGCAGTCGCACCAGTTCGCGCAGGATCGCCACGGCGGCAGGGGCATCCGGTGCGATGAGCACGGATCGCCATGCGGGACGGCCGAATTGGCCGCGCCCCGTTGTGACCGCGCGCCAGGAACGGTCCTCGGTGGCCGCCAGCGCGAGCAGCGCGACCCACGCGGCGATGCGATGTTTCGGCGCGAGGCGGGAAAACGTGGTGCGCACCAAGGTTTCCCCGCGCACCTCCGGCACCGTGCCGGTGAGCCTGCGGCCGTTGCCCAGATCGATGGCCACGTCGACGGCCCTGGCCTGGCCCTCGTAGTCCGGCAGCGAGGCGCGTACCAGCTTGTCCACGGTGTGCTCGATCTCGTCGAGCACCGCGCCGCCGAGCCCGAACGGCGGCAGGGTGCCGCGCCGCCATTCCGCGGCGCGCAGCGCGTTCGCGTCCGCGCCGGTGAGCCGCGCGGTGAGCATCCGTTCGCCCAGTTCCCATTTGGCGAGACCGTCGAGTTCGATGGGCAGCCGGTCGGCGATGTCCTCCTCGTGTTCCGGGACCCGCAATCCGAGCCGCTGCCACAGAAAGGCGCGCACCGGATGTTCGGCGAACGACATCAGGTCGGCCAGCGCCACATCCGACGGTTCCGGTGCGGGCAGCGCTTCCGGCAGGAACGCCGGACGCGACTCGGGCGGGCGGCCCGCGGCCAGCGCACCGGCCAGCGCGACCGTGTCGAAGCTGAACGGGCGCTCGGCGTGAAAGTTGCGGCGGTCGAAGCCTTGCAGCGGGTGTCGGGTGAGCACCGCGTCCATTCCCGCCGCGCCGACGTGGGCGCGCAGCGCGTCGAGCAGTTCGGCGACCGGAATCGCGGGCGGGCGGTGCACGCCGCTGACCGGGTCGGCGCCGGTGTGGAACAGCAGCAGCTTCTCGCGCGCCGCCAGCACGGCGTCCAACAGCAGCTGCCGGTCCTCGCTGCGCGGATCCCGTTCGCCGAGCAGCGGATTGCGGGCGAGCACGTCGTCGCCGTCCACTCCGCCCGCGCGCGGGAACACGTCGTCG
Source organism: Nocardia sp. NPDC050793 (assembly GCF_040654065.1). Lineage (NCBI taxonomy): Bacteria > Bacillati > Actinomycetota > Actinomycetes > Mycobacteriales > Nocardiaceae > Nocardia > Nocardia sp. NPDC050793. Next base: position 659,839 of record NZ_JBFAHG010000003.1, on the reverse strand, counting down.
TCGAGGCCGAGCAGCACCACGACGCGGTGCGGCACCGACCGCATCGGCACCATGGTGCAGACGGTGAGCTCGCCGGTGCGGAAGTTGGCGCGGGTCGGCTGGGCGGCGAGCCTGCTCGACAGCAGCACCGCCACATCGGCCAAGCGCAGCGGCACCTCACCCGCGTGGTCGGTGGCCGAGGCGATCTCCCTGCGCGCCTCGGTGCGCACCCACGCCTGACTGTCGGGGACATCGGTGAGCAGGTCGAGCGCTCGACCGAGCACGGCGGCCCATTCGCGCGCGGGACGCGGCCCGCGCAGATCACGCAGGCACACCGCGAGCCGATCGATGAACTCGGCGAACCGGCCGGCCAGATCGACGTCGTTGCTGTCCACGTCGTCCAGCGGCAACACGAGATCGAGCCAGTCGTCGGCGGATTCGTCGGCGGTGACGCCGAGCAGGATCCGGTCGACCGCGCCGTTCAGCGTGTTCTGCGCGAAATCGGCCAGCCCGAACGCCTGGCGCTGCCGCTGCCCGATGGCCCATCGCGCTCCCGATTCCGCCGCCCAGCCGCGCAGCCGTTCGATCGCGTCGTCGTCGAATCCGCAACGGCGACGGACGGTTTCGGACGCGGCGAGATCGAGCACCTGGGTGACCGTTACGCGCCCGTCGGCCATCTCCAGCAGCACCTCGATCACCGCGAGCAGCGGATTGGTCACGCCGCGACCGCGGTCGGCCAGCCGGACCCGCAGCAGGTGTGCGGGATGCGCCGCCTCCTGCGTCGTCTCACCCGATCCCGCGCGGGAGCCGAAGGCGGCGCGCACCAGCGGCGCGTACGCCTCGACCTCGGGACACATGATCAGCACGTCGCGCGGTTCCAGCGTGGGATCGGCCGCGAACAGGCCGAGCAGGCATTCGCGCAGGACCTCCACCTGCCTGGCCGGTCCGTGGCAGGCGTGTACCCGCACGCTGTCGTCGGCGGGGACGAGTTCGGCGGGCGGCCATGCGTCGTCGCGAATGCCCGCCTGCAACGCGGCCAGCAGCGAAGGGGGTGTCGCGTCCCGCGCCGATCCGGGAAGACACGTATCCGATCCGCCGGCGGCCGGTCCGGTCAGCCGTTGCTGCAACTCGCGTACGTCGCGCCCCAGCCCGGCGAGTAGCGGATGACGCACCGCCGGCCCGGAACCGTCGGCGACACGCGACATCGCGGACGGCAGCCGCGCGATCTCCGACCACATGACCGGGCTCGGGTGCGCCAGCCACAGGTGCACGTCCCGCGCGTGGCCGAGCGCGTCGAGGACGGCCAGCTGGTCGGCGGGCAGCCGGGTCACCCCGAACAGTGAAAGTCGTTGCGGCAGTTCGACGAGATCGGGTTCGGCGCGCAGCAGCGCGCACGCCGCGTCCAGCCGTTCGGCGGGGCTCGGCGCGCCGATCTCGGCACGCAGCCGCCGCCACAGCGTCGGCTGCCAGAGCAGATCGCCTGGCACCCGGCGGCCCGCCCCGTCGGTGTCGTCGCCCGCCGCCCACTCGGTGATCAGGGCGGGGCGCTGGGCGCCGTACCCGTCGAACAGCCCGCACAAGTGCGCCGCGGTGGCATAGCGCCTGCCTATCCGGTGATCGCGGCCCGCGGGTTCGGCGCCGCCCAGGTGGCGCGCCAGCACCGCGCACCACGGCTCGCCGAGCGCGGCGTCGATCACCCGGAGCAGCGTCCACACGGTGCGCTGCGGCGACCACGGATCGTCGTCCTGCGCTATCCCGGTGCTCGCCGCGAGCGCCTCGGCGACCAGCGCCGACGGGGACGGGAATCGGATGTTCGCCGCGACACCGTCCCGGCCGCCCGCCGAGACGCCGAGCACCGCGGACAACCGCTGGGTGAGCCAGCGCTCCACGCCTTTGGCGGGCACGGCGACGATCTCCGCCGCGAACGGATCCGGCTGCGGCGTCGCCAACAGCTCGGCGAGCGCGTCCGCCAGGGCGTCGGCGCGCTCGGCCCGGTGGATGTGCAGCGGCATTGCACGTTTATACGCCAGCGACCGTCGCGCAACCGCGCCGCCCCGCCCGGTCAGGAGTGAATTGAGCCACACGGGAACGGAATACTGCGCCGTGTCACGCCGAACCGGTCGGACCCGTGTGCGACAGTGCTCGTGCCTGCGCCCCGCCGGCGCTCGGCTCCGGCACGCGCACGGCGCGCAGGCACATGATTCACTCACTTCGTTCGCTCATCCGGGGAGGAATGGGAGAGCTGCATCGAAAGGCTGGTTCGCATTCATGAATGCGATGGTGATTCCCCTGCTGCCGAGAGACGGGTTCATGGTCCGCCGTGTCGGCGAACGATGGGAACTGGTCAACTCACGCCACTACGGCCGCACCGCCGTCCTGCACAGCTGGCCGCGCGACCGCCACACCGAGGCGTTCGAGCACTGCTACCGGCTCAACGGACGCACCGTCGAAGAACTTCGCGCCGCCTTCCACTGACCGCGGTCCCGCGAAACACGCTGCGGTACAAGCGCGCAACGATCGCCGTAACACACCGGGCTGCCGAGCTCAAGACGTGCGTCCGCGGCGCGGATGTGCGATCGTGGTCCCTCGTGCGTTACCCCATGGCCCCCACCCGGACAGTTCCCCGCGTGGCCGCATCCGCCTGTGTCCTGGCAGCGGCGGCGATCCTGATCCCGACCGCGCCCACCTTCCTCACCGGTGCCGCGGCGCCGAGCGCCTACGCCGCGCCCGGCTGCCGCGTCGGCTTCGACTGCGATATGAGCAGCCGGATCGCCGCGGTAGACGCCTACCTGAAGACGCGGCCCGGCGTCACGGGTTACGTCGTCCGCGACCGGGTGACCGGCGGGGTGTACGCGAACGAGCACGCGGAGGACTCCGTGTGGACCGCCTCCACCATCAAGCTCGCGATCGCCGCCGACCTGCTGAACCGGGCCCGCGTCGGCGCCATCGGGCTCCCGCCCGAGGACCGCGGCCTGCTCGAGTCGATGCTCGCCACCTCCAACGACGCCGCCGCCGACCTGCTCTGGAACAAGTACGCGGGCCCCGACCGGATGGCCTACAACAACGCCTTCCGCGCCAACGGCATGGTCTCGCTCATCCCCCAGCCCACCAGCACCGCGCTCTTCCCCGACTGGTCGTTCCAGAAGTGCACCGCCGCCGACCTGGACCGGCTGATGGATCACGTGCTCACCGCGATGCACCCCGACGACCGCAACTACCTGCTCGATCGGATGCGCTCGGTCGACTTCAACCAGCACTGGGGCGTCTGGGGCGCCGGCGCGCGGATGCGGCCCGGACTCAAGAACGGCTGGTCGGCCGAGCAGGGCGGCTGGGTGGTCAACTCGGTCGGCTTCGCGGGCCCCGACGAGCGGTACACCCTGGCGATCATGACCTCGCTGGGCGACGCCGGTGGGTACACCGAGGGCGCCGAGACCGACACCAAGGTCGCGGAGATGCTGCTCGCCGGTCGCTGACCGGTCCTACCGCCGACGGCGCAGCAGCATGGGGGCGCCGTCGCGCGGGAACGGAATCGTGGTGAATCCCCACGGCATTCGATAGTCGTCGGGGATCCGCCACTCGTATTCGCGCACCATCGCGGCGATCAGGGTCTTCACCTCGAAGGTGCCGAAGTGCATGCCGATGCACTTGTGGGCGCCGGCGCCGAAGGGCAGCCAGGCCAGCCGGTGCGAGTGGTCCTCGCGGCGCGGTTCGGCGAATCGCAGCGGGTCGAACACCTCGGGACGCGTCCACAGCTCGGGCAGCAGATGGTTGACCTGATAGGCCAGGTCGACGGCGGTGCCCGCCGGAATGTAGTGGCCGAGGATCTCCGTGTCGCGCACGGCACGGCGCACCAGGCCTGGCACCGGCGGCATCAACCGCAGCGACTCCTTGACCACGAGGTCTAGCTCGCCCAGGCGGTCCAGATCCGCGATGGTCGTTGCGGCGTCGCCGGTTTCGGCGTCGGCCGCGAGCACCTCCGCGCGCACCCTGCGCTGCCATTCCGGATGTTTGCCCAGGTAGTAGGCGACGGCGGTGGCGGTGGTCGTGGTGGTGTCGTGGGCGGCCATGATCAGGAAGATCATGTGATTCACCACGTCGGCGTCGGTGAACACCTCGCCGTCCTCGCTGCGGGCATGGCACAGGCCGGAGAAGAAGTCGGGGTCCTGGGAGCGGCGTTTGGCGGGCAGCATCTCGGTGAAATACCGCTCGAGCACCCGCCTGCCGCGCAGGCCGGCGCGCCAGTGCCCGCCCGGGATCGGGTGGCGCACGATCGACAGACCGGCGTGCGTGCAATCGACGAAGGCGTCGACGAGTTCGCGCCGCTGCGGCCCGACGTCGACGGCCATGAAGGTCTCCCCCGCGATCTCGAGTGTCAGCTCCTTGATCGTCGGGTACAGCCGCACGGTCGCGCCGTCCCGCCCCGGCGGCACCCAGCGGGCGACCGCGGCCAGCGCGACCGGCGTCAGCGTAGCCAGGTGCGCCGCGAGGCGGTCCCTGGTGAAGGCCTGCTGCATGATCCGGCGATGGAACATGTGTTCGTCGAATTCGAGCAGCAGCAGCCCGCGCCGGAAGAACGGGCCGATGAAATAGTCCCAGCCCTGACCGAAATCCCGGCGTCGCTTGCCCAGCACCTCGTCGAGCGCCTCCGGTCCGGACACCAGCACACGGTCGACGCCGAGCGAGGTGTTCAGCGACACCGGTCCGTAGCGGCGGTGCCGCTCCATCATCTCGGCCGGGCCCCAGCGCATGTAGTGCAGCGCGCGACCCAGATAGGGCAGCCCGATATCGCCGCGCACCGGGACGGTCGCGCTGCCGCGCGGCGGAGCGGCCAGCACACGGTGGCGTTCGGGCAGCCTGCGCAGCATGCGATCGATGACACCCGTCTCGGGAATGTCGATGAGATACGCGTTCTCCGATACGGCATGCACGCTGCGATTTCGGACGGCGACCCGGTCTTCGGCGACCATCGAACACCTCCCTGAACGACAGCATCTATCGTATTCTCTTCTTCGCAATCGTTCAGGCGGATCGGCGACGGTGGCTTCACATCTCCACCCCGCCGATCGTGAGGTTCCGCACTACTGCACGCCCGGAACGGGGATCTCGTCGTGACGGTCCAGGGCGAGCCGACTACGGTTGAAGCTTGTCGATAACCGTTCGCGGGGGAACCAGCCCCCCGATTGTCGAGGAGCAGGACGATGAGCACTCAGTCTGTGGAGAACCGTCGCCACAGGGTGGTGGTGATCGGCTCGGGCTTCGGCGGCCTGTTCGGCGCCAAGCACCTCAAGCGCGCCGACGTGGACATCACCCTGATCTCCAAGACCTCGACCCATCTTTTCCAGCCACTGCTCTACCAGGTCGCCACCGGCATCCTCTCGGTCGGCGAGATCGCGCCCGCCACCCGGCTCGTGCTGCGCAAGCAGCGCAACTGCCAGGTGCTACTAGGTGATGTCATCGACATCGACCTAGCCGAGAAGACGGTCACCTCGCGGCTGCTGAACCAGAGCACGGTCACCCCGTTCGACAGCCTGATCGTCGCCACCGGCGCGCAGCAGTCGTACTTCGGCAACGACCGGTTCGCCACCTACGCCCCCGGTATGAAGACCATCGACGACGCGCTCGAGCTGCGCGGCCGCATCCTCGGCGCGTTCGAGGGCGCGGAGCTGGCGACCAGCCAGGAACTGCGCGACCGGCTGCTCACCTTCGTGGTGATCGGCGCGGGACCGACCGGCGTCGAATTGGCCGGGCAGATCGCCGAACTCGCCGATCGCACGCTCGAGGGCACCTTTCACAACATCGATCCGCGCGATGCCAGAGTCATCCTGATCGAGGGCGCGGGCGCGGTACTCGGCCCGATGGGCCCCAAACTGGGCGGCAAGGCCCAGCGCAGGCTGGAGAGCATGGGCGTGGAGATCCAGCTCAACGCCATGGTCACCGACATCGACGCGCACGGCGTCACGGTCAAGGACTCCGACGGCACGATCCGCAGGATCGAATCCGCGTGCAAGGTCTGGTCGGCGGGCGTGCAGGCGAGCCCGCTGGGCAAGATGCTCGCCGAGCGCTCCGAGGGCACCGAGGTGGATCGGGCCGGGCGCGTCATCGTGGAGCCCGACCTCACCATCAAGGGCCACCCCAACGTCTTCGTCGTCGGCGACCTGATGTCCGTGCCCGGCGTACCGGGCCAGGCGCAGGGCGCCATTCAGGGCGCCACCTACGCCGCCAAACAGATCAAAGCCGGGCTCGAGGGCGAATCGCCCGCAGACCGTAAGCCGTTCAAGTACTTCAACAAAGGCAGCATGGCCACCGTGTCGCGGTTCAGCGCCGTCTGCCAGGTCGGCAAGCTGGAGTTCGGCGGGTTCGTCGCCTGGCTGGCCTGGCTCGCGCTGCACCTGTACTACCTGGTGGGCTACCGCAGCCGGATCATCACGGTGATCCAGTGGTTCGTCACCTTCCTCGGGCGCACCCGCGGGCAGATGGCCGCCACCGAGCAGTGGGTGTTCGCGCGACTCGCCTTGGAACAGGTCAACGAGGATCAGCAGGAGGCCGACGAGCTCGCGGCCGCCCTCGGCGCGCCGCCCGCGAGCAACGGCCGCGCGCCGGGCAAAACGGTAACCGACCGCGCGGTCTCCTAACTCTCCGAGAGACTTCTGCTCGCCACCCTTCCTCGGGTGGCGAGCTTTTTCACACCTCCGGCCGTGTCAAGCGGCCGCGATTCACTTGTCGTGCTGCGGATTTCGACCAATCCGTGTTGCGTTCGGGTCCGAATGTGGGACGTCGGGCAATGTCATCCACGAGAGGTGAGTTATGGGCACAAACAAGCACGGAGCTCCCAACCCGCAGCGGCGGACGATGGGCTCGATGGTCGCGGCGGCCGCGGTTCCGCTGGTGTTGGCGCTCGTCGGCACCGGGACGGCGAATGCCGAGCCCGCACAGTCGAATACGGTCTCCCAGCCCGAGCAGGCGAAGCAGTGGCCCGCGGCCGATGCGCCCAACGTCGTTCCGTACGAGGGCTTCGTCATTCCGGACGACATCCACAGTTCGCTGCAGTGGGCGCGGCCCGCGCCGGAGCAGAGCTACCTCGCGCCGGTCGGTGTGCTGCACCCGCCGGTCCCGGTGGCACCGGTGCCGCCGATCGCGCCGCCGCCGGGCCGGTTCCGCTTCGGCGACGTCACGGTGCCAACTCCCGGCTGGATCGGCCACGAACAGGCGATCCAGATCAACGACGCCGCCGCAGTGGCCGAGGCGAATCTCACGACGTTCCTCGACTCGGTCGGTATGGAGCGCAGCCGGTCCGACCGCATCGCCGCGCAGACCCTCGGCACCGCGGCCATGGGCGCCGCGCAGGGCGCCGCATCGGCGGTGCCGATCGCGATCAGCGCGGGCGTGATGGGCGCGACGGTCGGGCTGGCGGCCGGTGCTCCGTTCTTCCCGATCGGCCTCGTCGCGGGACCGGTGCTCGGCGCTGCGGTCGGCGCCGCGGCGGTCCTCATCCCCGCCGCCATCGTCGGTGCGGCTGCCGGTGCGGCAGTCGGCGCGGCCGGCGGTTTCGTCGCCCCCGCGCGGGTTCTCGGCGACTGAACGCGCGGCACGCGCTTCCGGCTGGAAAGGTGTTTCCGGAAGGCAGAGAGCGGGGCGGGGTTTCGACGCCAATGTCGGAGCCCCGCCCTTTCGGCGTCAGCGGGAAGTCGTGGCCACCACATGTCAGCCGGGCGGCTGACCACCGGCCGACATCGAAACCGTTGTCCCACTCGGTGTCTGTGGGCTCGCCGTCGCGCTCAGCCGTGGCCCCACCGCGGTGAACAGGCTCCCGCCCGCGGCGAGCGGCAATCGCGCCGCGGTCAGTCCGAAGGTCTCGACGGGCCGATCGTCGGGGTAGACGAGTTCGCTGTCGAGTGCGCGCGGAGTCGCGAGCGCGTCGTCGGTGGCGGTGTGCGCCCCCAGTTCCAGACGATGGCGCAGCAGCGGCAGATCCGCCAGATCGGCGATCAGGTCACCGCGCCACGCGCCGCCATCCTCGTCCGCACGGCCGATCTGCACGCGTTCGCGCAGACGCAGGCGGGCGCCCGCCGCGAGCAGCACGGTGGTGACCGCGCGGTGGTCGGCGCCACCTGCCACGATCGTCGGCTCGGTCTCCACGTCCAGTTCGCCGCCGTCGGCGACCTCGAAACGCCAGCGCGCGATCGACATTCGGGTCGCGACGCCGGGGAGCGCGATGGTCGCCGCGACCGACCGCAGCGCGAGCCGGGCGCCGGGGCCGACCGCGACCGCGACGTCGATTTCGTCGCCGCCCAACGGGGTGGCGGCGGTCCCGATCAGGTGCACGGTGTCCGGTCCCGTCCGGCGGGCGGCCAAGCCGCCGGACGCGTGGATCTCCGGGAGCGTGCCCGCCGCCGCGACGATTCTCAGCTCCGTGCGCAACGGTTCACTGCGCGTCGGCGGCCGCGGCCAGGGCCGCCGCGGCGAGTTGTTCGCGCACCCACGCCAGCACCGGGGTGGCGGCGGGGTCCTCCGTCAGGGAGAGCATCGCGGTTGGCCTGCCCTCGCGCACCGTGGCCGCGTCGCGCTCCATCACCCCGAGATCCGCGCCGACCAGCGGGGCGAGGTCGGTCTTGTTGACCACCAACAGGTCCGAGAAGGTGACGCCGGGGCCGCCCTTGCGCGGCACCTTGTCACCGCCCGCCACGTCGACGACGAAGATCTGCGCGTCGATCAGGCCGGAGGAGAACGTCGCGGTGAGGTTGTCGCCGCCGGATTCCACCAGGATCAGATCCAGCGGCGGGTTGGCCGCGATCAGGTCGTCGATGGCGTCCAGGTTGGCGGTGATGTCGTCGCGGATGGCGGTGTGCGGGCAGCCGCCGGTCTGCACGGCGGCGATCCGCTCGTCCGGAAGCACCGCGTGGCGGCGCAGGAAGTCCGCGTCCTCGGTGGTGTAGATGTCGTTGGTCAGCACGGCCAGCGACAGTTCCTCGCGCAGCTGCCTGCACAGCGCCGCGACCAGCGCGGTCTTGCCCGAGCCGACGGGACCGCCGATGCCGATGCGCAGCGGCTCCCCCGGTGTCCGCTCCCGTTTCGGCCGGTCGTGCGAATGATCGTGCGGTTCACCGTCGATCAGGTGCGGTGGCATGCGAGCATCTCCTCTCTCGACAACGTGTCAGCTGGCGAACAGCGGCATGTCGCGGTGACGGTGCCGCTCGGCGAGCACGTCTTGCAGCGGATCGGACAGCGCGGCGAGACCGCAGGCGGCGTCGGCCGCGGTGCGGTCGCAGAGCTCGGCCAGCCGGACGGTGCAGGCGGCGACGGCGGCCGGATCGAGCGCGAGCAGCCGCTGGGCGGCGGTGGCGGCGCCGGTGAGGGTGGTGTAGACGACGACGTCGGCCGTCTCGCGCGGACCGATCGCGCAGGCGCGCCCCACCGCGCCGAACACCGTCGGCAGGTGCGGACGTGCCGCGAGCTCGGCCCAATCATGGTGTGGCCAAACGTGTTTGGCCAACCGCAACAACCCGCGACCCTGCGCGCGCGAGGCCGCCCGCGCCGCCGGTGCTGGGGTGCGCGCGTCAGCCTCGGCGTCGGCGCGGTGCGGGTCGAGTTCCCCCGCGCACACTGCGGCGGCGAGCGAGGCCGCGACCAGACCCGAGGTACGCACGCGACGGCGCAGGTAGGCCTCGACGGACGCGATATCGCGTACCAGCCCCGAGACGACGGCCTCCTCGACACCGCCGGAGTGCACGTGCCCGCCGATCGGCAGCCGCGAGTCCGCCAGCGCGAACAGCGTCGCCGGACTCGTCGCACCCGCTTCCCGCATCGCTCGATCCTAGGCCTACCCCCGCCTTCCCTCCCTCCGTGCGCGGGATTTTCCGACCATCTACCTCCGGCCGCGTCAGGCCGCGCCGCGCCGGAAGGCTCGGGCCAGGAAGTGCTGGGCACGGACCCTGGTGAGGCCGGTCCAGACCTGGATCGGCGTCGACCACCAGGGGGCGATCTCGACCGGTTTGGCGGTGACGGCGTGGCAGACGAGGTCGGATGCCTCGTCGACGGTGAGGCCGGGCACCCGGCTGAAGTCGGTGGGCGCGCTCATCCTGGTGTGCACGAGCGGCATGTAGATCGACGTGGTGGTCAGGCCGTCGGCGGCGATCTCGGTGGCGACGCTGCGCAGCCACACGTCGAAAGCCGCCTTCGATGCGCCGTAGGCGGCCCACCTCGGGGCGGGCGGCATGAGCACGCCCCAGGTCGACATGTTGACGATGTGCCCGCTGCCGCGAGAGCGCATGGCGGGCAACAAGGTCAGCAGCAGGCGGACCGGACCGAGATAGTTCACGTCGATGGTGCGCGTGAAATCGTGGAAGCGGTCATAGGATTCGTCGATCGGGCGGCGAATCGACTTGCCCGCGTTGTTGATCAGCACATCGATGTGGCCGTGCGCGGCGAGCAGCTCGCGCGCGAGACGATCCACCGCGTCCATGTCGGTGATGTCGGCCGGATAGGCGTGTGCGACGCCGCCCGCGGCGGTGATCTCGGCGGTCAGCCGCTCGAGTTCGCCCGCGGACCGGGCGACGAGCAGCACGGTCGCGCCCGCGGCGGCGAGTTTGCGGGCGCTGGCCTTGCCTATCCCGTGCGACGCGCCGGTCACCAGCACGTTGCGTCCGGACACCGCGGCGCGCAAGTCTCTTCCGGAGGGACGCGAGGTGGGGTACAGCAGCTTGACGGCGACCCGCTCCGCGAGCGGACGCCCGGTTGTGCGCTGAGTCTCGGACACCTCACCAATGTATGGCGCGCTGGGGGTTTCTACCCCGGACCCGGCGTAGAAACACGGCGGTGCGGCGGGCGGCCGGTGCGGGAAGATTCGACGATGTCGTCGCAACCTTCCCAACCGGTGGGTCTCGGGGCCTGGATCGCCCGGGTCATCGCCCTCGTGGTGCTCGTCCCTGTTCGGCTGATCTGGGAGGGCGTGCGTCTGCTCGGGCGCGTGCTCGCCGCCGCGCTCCGGTACTTCGTCACCCGGCTGCTCGCGCCCGTCGCCCGGTTCGTCTGGTATTGGGTGATTCGTCCGATCTGGTTGTTCGTCAAGGACTTTCTGTGGGGCTGGCTGCTCCAGCAGGTGCTGTGGGGCTTGGTGCTGACGCCGTTCGTCGCGCTGCTGCTCGACTACGTCCTGCGACCGCTGCGGCAGGCCGTCGAGCGCTGGCTCTGGCGCACGGTGCTACGGCCCGGGCTGGTCTGGTTGTGGCGCGCTGTGCTGGAACCGCTGCTCGGCCTGCTGCTCGCGGCGATCTACTGGCTCGGCAAGTGGTTCGTGGTCTGGCCGCTGGTGCAGCTGTGGCGATGGGTGCTGCGTCCCGTGTGGCTGCTGCTGCGCGCGGTGCTGACCTACGCCTGGCGGGTGGCCACCGTGCTCGTCGGGGTGCTGGTCGTGACGCCGTGCCGGTTCGTCTACCGCACCGTGCTGCGCCCGGCGCTGCACGTGATGGCCGCCGTGTGGGTGGCGATCGTCGTGCGCCCGCTGCGCTGGGTGCACGACAACGTCGTCACGCCGGTCAATCGGTGGGCCGCCGAGATACTGACGGGCGTGTTCGGCCGCTGACCTATCCGGCGCGAGCGGGCCGCCGGGTGGCCACCCAGGCCACGATCGCCATCAGCACCAGCAGACCGGCGCCGACGGTCGTCGCGACGTGCATGCCGTCCACGAACGACGCCTGCGCGCTGCGCGTCAGAGCGTCGTCGGCGCCCTGAACGGTCTCGCCAAGCGTCGAGGCGTAGTCACCGCCGGAACGGAAGACCAGCGCGGCGAGCGAGCCGAGCAGCGCCAGCCCGAGGGCGTTGCCGAGTTCGAAACTGGTCTCCGAGATCCCGACCGCCGAGCCGGCGCGCTCCGGCGGCACCGACGACACCGCGACATCCGACACCAGCGTGAACGCGAGGCCGTAGCCGACGCCCGCGATGGTGGAACCCGCCAGGTACCAGCCGATCCCGCCGTCCACGCCGACCCCGAGCAGCATCAGGTTGCCCACCGCGGAGGCGAGCAACGCCAGCACGAAGGTGGCGCGGACGCCGATCCACTGCCCGACGCGCGCGCCGCTCATCGAGCAGATGAACACCGCGACCGCCATCGGGATGCCGAGCAGCGCCGCGGCGAGCGGATCGCGACCGGTGACCGATTGCAGGTAGATGCTGGTCAGATAGCTCAGCGCGGCCAGCGACATCATGCCGACCAGGCTGGAGCCGATGGCGACGGAGAACTGCGCGCGGCCGAATAGCCGCAGGTCGAGCAGTGGCTCGGCCAGCGTGCGCTGCCTGCGCACGAAGACGAACAGCGCGGCGACGCCGATCAGTCCGATGACGATCGCGTCCGCGTCGATGCCCTCCGCGGCCGCGTGCTTGATCGCGTAGACCACCGGCAGGATGCCGCCGATGGACAGCGCCACGCTCGGCAGATCCAGCGGGCCCAGCACCCCCGCGCGGTGCTCCGGCAACAGGAGCGGCCCGAACGCCAACAGGATCAGCAGTACCGGCAGGTTGATGAGGAAGACCGAGCCCCACCAGAAGTGATGCAGCAGCAACCCGCCGATGATCGGCCCGACCGCGGACCCGCCCGCGAAGAAGGCCGTCCACACGCCGATCGCGGCGGCCCGCTCGCGCGCGTCGGGGAAGAGACTGGAGATCAGCGCGAGGCTGGACGGCAGCAGCGTCGCGCCGCCGATGCCCATCAGCGCCCGCGCCGCGATCAGCACGCCCGCGGTGGGCGCGAGGGCGGCCAGTACCGAGGCGATGCCGAACACGGTGGCGCCGGCCAGCAGGATGTTGCGCCTGCCGATCCGGTCGCCGAGGTTGCCCATGGTGATCAGCAGGCCCGCGATGAGGAAGCCGTAGATGTCGAGAATCCACAGCTGCTGGGCCGCGGAGGGGTCGAGGTCGACGGTGAGCGTCGGCATGGCCAGGAACAGCACCGAGATGTCCATCGACACCAGCAGCACCGGCAGCAGCAGCACCCCGAGCCCGAGCCAGGCGCGCCGTGAGCCGACAGCGACGGGCCCCGCACCTTCGGCAGGCCGCACTGTCTCCACGTCTGTCATCCGATTTCCTCTCCCGTGTCGCGTACGCCGTACGCGTGAGTCCGGGTACAGTGTACGCACCCGGGCCCTGAATCGAAAGAAAGTCATGGGATGACCGAGCCGAAGCTGCACCGCGCCGCCATCGTCGACACCGCGATCACGCTCGCCGACGAGGAGGGCTTGGACGCGCTGTCCATGCGCCGCATCGCCGACCGGATGGGCGTCGGCGCGATGTCGCTGTACCGCCACATCGCGAACAAGGACGAACTCCTCGCGGCGATGACCGACGAGGTGACCCGCCGACATCCCTATCCGAGTGCGCAGGGGCAGGGCTGGACTTGGCGCGACCGGGTCCGCATCGCCGCCGAGATCGACTGGGATCTCTATCAGCGGCACCCGTGGGTCATCCTCACCTTCGCCATGCCCCGCTACAGCTTCGGCCCGCACAGCATGGCGTGCCTCGGCTGGCTGGTCGAGGGCTTCCGGGAGCTGGACGTCTCCGCGCGCGAGGCGCTGCAGATGGCGTTCTCGGTGTGGAACTACATCTCGGGCGCGACGCTGCCGCAGATCAGCTCGGCGCTGATGACGCGCAAGGGTATAGACACCCACGGCGACAACGGACTACGCGCGCTGCTCGAGGGCGCCCCGAGCTCGCCGGTCCCCGACGGGCTCGCCGAATTGCTTGGCGCAGGCGTCAGCGATCTGACCTCCGAAGAACTGCTCTTCCTCGGCTTGGAGGCGTTGTGTGACGGGTTCGCCGCCCGGGTTCGCCACCGCACGACTTGACCTCAACCCAGCTCGAGGTCGCAAGGTGGTCACCATGCACGCGATTCGACTGCACGCCTTCGGGCCCGCCGAAAACCTCAGCTACGACACCGTTTCCGAGCCCGAGCCGGGGCAGGGACAGGTCCGCGTCGCCGTCGCGGCGGCGGGAGTGCACGTCGTCGACACCGCGCTGCGCAGCGGCATGCCGGGACCGTATCCGCTGCCGGAGTTGCCGACCGTGCCGGGCCGGGAGGTCGCGGGCGTGGTGGATCTCGTCGGCGCGGACGTCGACCCGCACTGGATCGGGAAGCGGGTGGTCGCCCATCTCGGCACAGCACCCGGCGGCTACGCCGAACTCGCGGTCGTGGATGTCGCCCGGCTGCACGAGATTCCGGAGAATCTGGATCCGGCCGAGGCGGTCGCGATGATCGGCACCGGTCGCACCACGATGGGCATCCTGCAGTTCGCCGAGGTCGGGCCGGAGAGCGTCGCGGTGGTGACCGCCGCCGCCGGCGGCATCGGCACCCTGCTGGTGCAGTACCTGAAAGCCAACGGCGCCACCGTGATCGGACTCGCGGGCGGACAGCCGAAGGCTGCGCGGGTGGCGGACAACGGCGCCGACATCGCCGTCGACTACCTCCTGCCCGACTGGCCCGACCGGGTTCGCGCCCACCTCGGCGATCGCGGCGCGACGCTGGTTTTCGACGCCGTCGGCGGCGAGACCGCCAGGGCCGCCGTCGATCTCCTCGCCAAGGGCGGCAGCCACTTGATCTACGGTTTCGCCGGGAAGGGGCCGAACGACGGCGTGGCGCTGACCTTCACCGACGACGAGCTCGCCGAACGAGGCATCACCTCCCAGGTCGTGCTCGGGCCGCCGATGCTGCGGCAGGTCGGCGGCGACATCCGCGTCCTGGAGGACCGCGCCATGGCGGAGGCGGCCGCCGGACGGCTGCGCCCCGCACTGCAACGCTTCGAGCTTGCCGACGCCGCCGCCGCGCACCGCGCCATCGAAACCCGCGCCACCATGGGCAAAGTCGTGCTGATCCCCTGATCGGCGCGCCTGCACCCGATCGGAGACGATCGCGTCGCCCAGCCCGGCCCCAACTCCACAAGGAATCAGATACGTTGTAGAGAGTTAGCAAGGGCTGTATGCGGGCACGGGAAGCCCGATCGGAGATGATGGCGGCATGGACTACAGCGGAAGCGGCGACCCCCAGCGCACGATCGAGCTGCTCTGGGGGCGCACGCCGCGTCCGAAGCGTGGCCCGAAACCCAAGCTGACCGTCGACGACATCGCGGAAACGGCGATCCGGCTCGCCGACCTGGAGGGACTCGCCGCGGTCACGCTGCGTCGCGTCGCCGACGACCTCGGTGTCACCGCGATGTCGCTGTACGGGTACGTCCCGAGCAAGGCCGAACTGCTCGACCTCATCGCCGACCGCGTCTACCGCGACTACCCGATGCCCGACGGCGCGCCCTCCGGCTGGCGCCCGCGGCTCGAGACCATCGCCCGCGCGAATCGCACGATGTACCTGACCCATCCCTGGCTGCTGCAGATCGCGGCGAGCAGGCCCATCCCCGGTCCGCACCTCACCGCGAAGTACGACTACGAGCTCCGTTCCATCGATGACCTCGGCCTGTCCGACACCGAGATGGATCTCGTCGTCACCCTGGTCAACGACTACGTGCGCGGCGCCGCCCGCACCGCCGTCGACGCCGCGCGGGCCGAGTCCGAGACGGGCCGCACCGACCGGCAGTGGTGGGACGCGTACGGGCCCGCACTCGCCGAGGTCCTCGATCCCGCCCGATTCCCCACCGCCGTCCGGGTGGGCGGGGCGGCGGGCGCCGAGTACGACGCCGCGTACGATCCCGACCGCGCCTTCGAATTCGGGCTGCACCGCCTACTCGACGGCTTGGAGCGTTTCGTCGACACTGCCGAGCACCGGTGAACTCGAAACTTGTTCTGCTGAGCGCCTACTCGTTCACGACCGCGTAGGCGAAACCGTCCCAGCCCTTCGCGCCGACGGTCTGCAGCACCGTCGCATCCAGACGCGGTTCGGCCGCGAGCATTTCGACCAGCTCGCGGCTCGCCCGCACCATCGGATCGTCCGACGCGCCGTCCGCCAGCGCGCCACCGCGCACCACGTTGTCGACGATGATCGCCGAGCCGGGCCGGGTCAACCGCAGCGCCCAGCGCACATAGTTCGAGTTGTTCACCTTGTCGGCGTCGATGAACACCAGATCGAACGGCTCGAGCTCCTCGGCCTCGAGTATCGGCAGGCTGTCCAGCGCCGCGCCCACCCGGATGTCCACCCGGTCACCCACGCCCGCCTCGTCGACGTTCGCGCGCGCCACCTCCGCGTGCCGCGGCTCGAATTCGAGGGTGATCACGCGGCCCGCCTTCCCCACCGCCCTGGCCAGCCAGATCGTGCTGAACCCGCCGAGTGTGCCGATCTCGAGCACCCGCCGCGCTCCCATCGACCGGGCCAGCAACGACAGGAACTTCCCTTGCGCCGCAGACACATCGATCGCGGGCAGACCCGCCGCCGCGTTCGCCGCCAGCGCGGCGGCGGTATCGGGATCGCGCACCAGATTGTCCACGAGGTAGGCGTCGACGTCGGCCCAGTCAGAAGTCGTCATACCTGAAGTCTGCCACCCGAAGTCGTCGAAAACCGGTCGCCCGAGGTCCGGGTAGCAGTAGAGTTTGCCAACAAACAGAGACCAGTGCGTCTCACTTTATCCGAGCCTCACCGCGCAGTACCAACCGACGCCGACCCGACCGAAACCGGAGCACCATCGACCATGACGACCGTCCGGAACCGCTCGCGCGCCATCGCCGTCGCCGCGGGCTTGCTCACCCTCTTCGCGGCGGCGATGCACGCCCCGGCATCGGCAGCCCCCGCCGACGGCGGAGCCGACTACGTGGCGCTCGGCGATTCCGGCGCCGCGACCACGGGTGTCCAGCGGTTCGATGCCGGCGCCCCGCTCCGGTGCGCACGCTCCACCGCCAACACCCCCAAGCTGGTCGCCGCCGATCTGGGCCTCCGGCTCGACGACCGCACCTGCAGCGGGGCCCGCATCCCGCACCTGACCACCAGCCAAGGTCCCGGCATCGCACCGCAATTCGACGGGCTCGGTCCGAACACCCGGCTGGTGACGGTGCACATCGGCGCGAACGACACGGAAATGACCGGGTTCGTCGTCGCCTGCCACACGGCCGGGCTCCGCGGCGGCGTGTGCGCCGACCCGGCGTGGGATCCCGCGATCGACAAGATCTTCGCCGCGTATTCCGCCGCGCTGCAACAGATCACGGCACTCGCCCCGAACGCGAAGATCTTCGTGGACGGCTGGCCGCTGTATGTCCGCGACGGGGGCTGCCCCGCGCTGATCGGCCTTCGTCCGGAGGACGCCGCCGTCGTGCAGCGCGCGTTCGACCGGTTGAATTCCGTAGTCGCCAGGGCCGCAACCGAATACGGAGCGACCTATGTCGACACCCGCACCCCCTCCGCGGGCCACGACATGTGCGCACCGGAGGGCGTCCGCTGGTTCGATCCGCTCGTGGCCACCGAGACCCTGGTCCCCTACCACCCGACCCTGACGGGCATGCGCGGCGTCGCCGACATCGTCGTGGCGGCGGTGCGCGCTTCCGGATTCGAGGACTGACCGGAGCTTCGGCTACACGCCCGCCTCGGCCGTCTCGTTCTCGATTCCGACGACCGCCGTGACCATCTGAACGAGATTGCGGAACAGCGCGCCGAGGCTGATGAGTGCCGAGGCCATCTTCACGAGCATCTGCGAGACGGTCATGGTGGCGGCGGAGATCTCGAAGACCGCGCGGGCGATGAGCCCGGGGGACGCGGTTCCCGCGGTGGCGATGAGGATGGCCGCGATCTCGACCAGAATCCCGGCGAGGTTACCCAGGATCTCGGTGACGATGCCGCGGACCCCGTCGACCACCTTCGACATCTTCTCGTTCACCCCGCTGAGCAGATCTGCCAACGCGGCCTCGGCGATGATGTCGGCGATCAGGCTGTCGGCCTTGGCGCGATACGCGTCAGCGGCCGCGCCGACCCATCGGGCGAGGTCGTCGGCCACCGCCGCGGTCCACGTCACCGCCACCTCGGCCAGCTTCTCCGATGTGGCGCTCCAGGATTCGGAATACGCGGTGACCATGCCCGGATTGCCCGCGAGCGAATCGAGCGCTTTGCGCATCGGTTCGACGTGTTCGAGCACCCACCCCATCAGCATCGAGCCGAGGTAGTCGAAGGGGTCGAATTCGGCGAGAGTGATCCCCTTCGAGATGTCGGCGGCGATGTTCGCGGCGTCCTTCAGGCTGCCTGCCGCGCCCCATGCCTGGAGAGCGCCCGCAGCCTTGCTGGAGCCGTCGCCGAACACCTTGTGCAGGCCCTCGAACATGTCGCCCGCCGGCGTACCGGCGAGGATGCCCGCGTTCGGGTTCTCCGTCTCGCCCGCCGCGTTCGTGGTCTGCCCGCGCGGCACACCCACATTCCGCAGGAACGGGTTTCCCTCCCGGTAGTACTCCTCGCGGAAGTCGACACCCGACCGGAGCAGTTCGTTACCCTCCGGTCTCGCGGCGTCGTCGAAGAGCATGTTCGGAACGTTGATCTGCGCCTCGTCGAGGAACTTCCCGACCTGTGTCTGCTCGGTCATCGCATCACACCTCCCTCCGATGCGATCTGTGCTGTCTGCTGATCGGTGGCGTGCTTGCGGTCGCGGTCCTGGCCTTCGAAGGTGTCGGCGACATAGCGCAGTTTCTGTGGCATCGTGCCCGCTTCGTCGCTGAGCTTGCCCAGACTGTCGACGATCCGATCGTGGATCGGGTCCAGGGCAGACACCGCGTAAGGCCGCACGAGCAATCCGTAGCCGTCGTCGGCGTGCGCGAGATACGACGCGGCCTCGAGGGCCATGCCCAGTCCCGCGAGGACTGCCTCGACCTTCTTCGCGTGCGCGCGAGTCCCTTCGGGGTCGAACTCGATGCCCGCCATCGCCACAGCACCCTCCCTCATCCGTTGCGACTGGTTGCCGACCGTCAACTCCTCATCGATGCGCGGAACGCGAGACCGGCATCGGGTTCGTCATCGTCTAGGACGCGACGGATACACCGCCGGTTCCCTCCCGTGGCGAATTTCTCGCGGGGCCGCCGAGACGACGTCGCGCGGCTCACTCCAGCCAGGACTTGCGGCGGTAGTACAGGTCGTCCTCGTCCGGTTCGTCCGGCGTGAAAGTCTGATCGCGGTCGGGCTTACGGGTGCTATGGGATGGCTGGGCGGGCGCGGGCGGCGGAGCGTAGGTGGCGGGCGGCGTGTACACCGGCTGCGCGGGAGCAGGCGGTGCGACAGGTTCGGGATCGGGGAAGCGCGCGGCGTACTGGCCGACGATGGCCTGCCCCGCGCCGTCGTCGCCGACCATGTCGTGCACGAGATCGGTGACCTGGTTGCGCAGCCGGGCCTGGGCGCGGCGGGTGCAGGCCATGAGCTCGGCGGCGACGGCGGCGGGGTCCATGCCGCGGGTGGCCGCGGCGAGGGTGATGCCGGTGGTGACACCGTTGGCGTCGACCGTCACGCTGATCCGGTTGTCGGCCGAGCTCTCGGTGACCGACAAAGTCTCCATCCTGCCTTGCAGGTCTTGGTACTTCTGCGCCGTACGTTCCAGATTCTCGGCCCATCGGGCCAATTCGTCGGCGGCCTGGCTCGGGTCGTTGCCCAGCACTCGCGTCCCCTTCCACGCAGTGACAGCTCGGTCGCCCGGGCATCGGCGGAATGGCCCGGGAGTTCGTTCGCAGCACCTTACCCAGCCCGACGCGACGCGGCCGCCACAAGGCGCGATGATTTTCCCAGCCGAACGCCGTCGGTATCGATGTACGACAACGACACATCGAGGAGACCACGATGCACGCTGCATTCGCCACTGGCGCCCCCTGCTGGTTCGATGTCACGACCCCGGACATCCCGGCCGCGGCCGAGTTCTACACCGCCCTGTTCGACTGGACCGCCGAGGATCTGGGCCCCGAGGCGGCCCACTACACGCTGCTGCGGCAGGGGGACGCACAGGTGGCGGGCATCGCACCGGCCACCACGCCGGACGGCAGCACCGTTCCGTCGGCGTGGACGCCCTATTTCGCGGTGTCCGACGCGGCGGCCACCGTCGCCGCCGCGCGGGACGCGGGCGCGGCCGTCTTCTGCGAACCGATGGATGTCTTCGGGCAGTTGACCTTCTCGGTGCTCGCCGATCCGGCGGGCGCGACCTATGCGATCGCGCGGCTGATCACGCATCCCGGTACCCAGAACTGGGGCGCGATCAACGGTCCCTGCTGGGTGGAATACTCCACGACGGGCGCTCCCGCCGACGCGATGGCGCATTACGCCGAGGTACTCGGCTGGAAGTACACCAACGCCGCGTGGGAGACCTCAGCCGAAAACCCTTACCAGGCAGTCTCTCCCGGCGCGGGCGGCCACGAGTTCGGCGGAGCGCACCACGCGCAGCCCGGCGAGCCCGCGCCGTTCTGGTCGATGACCATCCGCGTCGCCGACGTGGACGCCGTGGTCGCTCGCGCCACGGAACTGGGCGGCAAGCTGCTCGCCGAACCGCAGGACATGCCGGGTCCCTCGCGCGTCGCCGCACTCGCCGATCCGGCCGGGGCCGCCTTCGCGATCATGTCGTTCGGCGCCTGAGATCGGTCGGGCGCACATCTCCGCTTGGGCTCCGGCCATCCGCGGGCAGTCGACGAACGCGTCCGTCAACGCCGGTCAGAAGAGGAAATACCGCTGGGCCATGGGCAGTTCCGTCGCGGGCTGCTCGGCCCACACCTCGCCGTCGACCCGGACGGTGAAGGTGTCCGGGTCCACCTCGATGCGCGGCATCGCGTCGTTGAGCGGCATGTCGGACTTGGTGAGTCGGCGAACATTCCTGACCGGCACCAGCTTCCGCCGCACCGCCAGGCGATCCGCCAGACCGGATTCGACGGCCTGCTCGGAGACGAAGTGCAGCGAGGTGGCGGCGGCGACCGGCGCGGCCGCGCCGAACATCGGGCGCGGCAGCACCGGTTGCGGCGTGGGGATGGAGGCGTTGGCGTCGCCCATCGCCGCCCAGGCGATCGCGCCGCCCTTGAGCACGGCGTGCGGGCGCACACCGAAGAACGCCGGGTCCCACAGCACCAGGTCGGCGAGCTTGCCGACTTCGACCGAGCCGATCTCGTGGTCCATGCCGTGCGCGATCGCGGGACAGATCGTGTACTTGGCGACGTAGCGGCGCACCCTGACGTTGTCGGCGGCGCCGTCGCCAGGCAGCGACCCGCGACGGCGCTTCATCACGTGCGCGGTCTGCCAGGTGCGCAGCACCACCTCGCCGATCCGTCCCATCGCCTGCGAATCGCTGCCGATCATGGAGATGGCGCCGAGATCGTGCAGCAGGTCCTCGGCGGCGATGGTGGACGGGCGAATCCGGCTCTCCGCGAACGCGAGGTCCTCCGGAATGGACGGGCTCAGGTGGTGGCACACCATGAGCATGTCCAGGTGCTCGTCGAGGGTGTTGACCGTGTGCGGACGGGTCGGGTTGGTCGAACTCGGCAGCACGTTGGGATGCGCGGCGACGGTGATGATGTCCGGTGCGTGCCCGCCGCCCGCACCCTCGGTGTGATAGGCGTGGATACCGCGTCCGGCGATGGCGGCGAGGGTGTCCTCGACGAATCCGGCCTCGTTCAAGGTGTCCGAATGCAGCGCCACCTGCACGCCGGAAGCATCCGCGACCCGCAGGCAGGCGTCGATCGCCGCCGGTGTCGACCCCCAGTCCTCGTGCAGCTTGAAACCCGATGCGCCCGCGCGCAATTGCTCCCACATGGCTTCTTCGCTGACGGTGTTTCCTTTGCCGAGCAGCGCGATGTTCAGCGGCCAGTGATCGGTGGCCTCCAGCATGCGGGCCAGATGCCAGGCGCCGGGGGTGACGGTGGTCGCCTTGGAACCCTCGGCGGGCCCGGTGCCGCCGCCGACGAGGGTGGTGATGCCGCCGCCGAGCGCCTCGTCCATCAGCTGCGGGCAGATGAAGTGCACGTGGCAGTCGATGGCGCCGGCGGTGACGATACGGCCGTTGCCCGCGATGATCTCGGTGGACGGGCCGACCACCAGATCCGGGTGCACGCCCGACATGGTGTCGGGATTGCCGGCCTTCCCGATGCCACAGATGCGTCCGTCGCGAATGCCGATGTCGGCCTTGACGATTCCCCAGTGATCGATGATCACCGCGCCGGTGACGACCGTGTCCGGCGCACCATCGGCGCGGGTCGCGCGGGACTGGCCCATGGATTCGCGCAACACCTTGCCGCCGCCGAACACGGCCTCGTCACCCGCGAGACCCGGTCCGCCGCAGCGGTCTTCGGTGATCTCGATGATCAGATCGGTGTCCGCCAACCGGATTCGGTCACCAACGGTCGGCCCGAACAGTTCGGCGTAGCGGGCCCTGCTGAGTGCGCTCACCGCTCCCCCTCGGTGGTCGACGGCGCGTCGAGCGACCCCGGCGGCGTCAGGCCGATGCCGTGCACCTCGCGGGTCCCGCCCAGCGGCACCAGCGAAACCCGTTGGCCGAGACCGGGTTCGAAACGCACCGCGGTGCCCGCGGGGATGTCCAGCCGCCGCCCGTGCGCGGCGACGCGGTCGAAGTCGAGCGCGGCGTTGGCCTGCGGGAAGTGCACGTGGCTGCCGACCTGTACGGGCCGGTCGCCGGTGTTCACCACGTCGAGCTCGATGCGGTCGCGGCCCGCGTTCAGCTCGATCTCGCCCTCCGCGCAGAAGTATTCGCCAGGAATCACGGTGTCCTCTCAGATGGCGCTGCCGGACGCAGTCCGTCCGCAGACCGCGCACGGCCGGAGCGAAGGCGGCGGTACGCCCTAGGCGATCGGGTGGTGGACGGTGACGAGCTTGGTGCCGTCCGGGAAGGTCGCCTCCACCTGCACATCGTGGATCATCTCCGGCACACCCGCCATCACGTCGTCGCGACGCAGCACCGTGCGCCCGGACGACATCAGCTCGGCGACGGTCCTGCCGTCGCGCGCGCCCTCGAGCACGTGATCGGTAATGAGCGCGACCGCCTCGGGATGGTTGAGCTCGAGCCCGCGTGCTTGCCTGCGCCTGGCCAGTTCGGCGGCGTAGCTCAGCAATAGGCGCTCCTGCTCGTGCGGCGACAGTCGCATCGGGGCTCCTCACCGGTCGGTGGACGGGTGAGGGCCATTCTGGCACGCCCGATCCGGCGTCGCCGCTCGACGGCGCAGGCTCAGTCGCGCTTGGGCAGGTTCTGCAGGCGCACCTGGCCGCGGGCCACCACCCGCTGCTGCTCGTCGGTGATCACGACCTGCCACAGCTGCTGAGTGCGGCCCTGGTGCACCGGGGTCGCCTCGCCGTAGAGGGTGCCCTCGCGCACGGCGCGCAGGAAGTCGGTGTTGTTGTTCACGCCGACGACGGTGCCGCGCTCGCCGTACCAGAAGCCGCCGCCCACGCTGGCGAGCGTCTCGATGACGGTGCAGTAGACGCCGCCGTTCTGGATGCCCGCCGGCTGGTAGAGGTGCGGCTTGACGACCCACTCGCCGCGCACCCGCTCCCCGCTGAGCTCGGTGTATCGCAGGCCGATCAGGTCCGCGAAGGTGCCCTCGCTGAGCTCGTTCATCATCTCCGGCGTGACATCGGCCAGCGAACGCACGGCCCCGGTCTCCTGTTGCGACATGACCCCAGCTTTACACCCGACGAAACCGCAGGGCGCGGCGGGTTCAGTTCCCGGCCAGCGTGACCGTCCGGCCGTTCAGCGGCTGAGTCGGCCGGTTGCTGTGCGCGAACAGCCCGTGGTAGAGCTCGACCTCGCCCGGCGCGACCGTCACGGGCGTGCTGAGCACCGTCCAGGACACGCCCTCGCTGCACGGCGGCGTGGTGAGGGAACCGTTGTAGCGGAACTGATCCCGCGCTGCGGGCAGGAACGCCGACGGATCCAGCGGGCCGCCGAAGTCGACGGCGGCGTCCGAGGTCTTCGGCGCGGCGGCCAGGATCGGCCCGAACACCGAGGCGCCCGCACCCGACTCCATCAGCACGCCGAGCACCGCGATCCGTCCCGCGGCGTTCTTGTGCACCAGGTGCAGTTCCATCGCGGCGCCGTGGCCGTCGACGGTGTGCTCGCCAGGTAGATGGAAGTGGAATTGGAGCAGGTCGTAGGGCTCGCCCGCGACGAGGATGCGGTTGCCGCTCCCCGCAGGCAGTTCGGCCTGCACGGTGTGACCGTTGTTGATCAGCCGGACCCCGGAGATCGGCCGGTAGTCGACATCGATGTGGTCGGCGGGGTCGAGCCGGGCGGAACCGGACAGATCGACCGGCGACTGCTCGTGGCCGCTGCGGCAGGTCAGGAAGTCGTGGTCCAGGTCGGCCCAGTGATCGGGCCCCTCCGCGTCGTAGTCCCAGTGCGCGGGGACGTGCGGGGACGGACTCTCGATATGACCGCGCAGGCCAGGCTGTTCAGCGCTACAGGAGAGCACGGCGAGCAAAACGGTCGCGGCGAACAGCGCGGTGATCGAGCGCGACCGGAACGAACGGTGAACGGACAAAGCGGATACTGCTCCTCGGCATCGGCACACACGGTCCCGACACGTGCCCGGACGGATCGGTACTCGGCGGTGGTCGACGCGCCGGTCTGTACGGTTTACGACGAATATCCCTTTGGGTCAGGGGATCTCGCGACTCGTGTCGGGGCGACAGACTAGGACCGCGCCGATTCGACGCGCCAGGACCGCGGAGGGCGAAAAATCTCACAGGACACGCCGGAGAAACAGCCTGTTGCCAAGTTAGGTAAGCCTGACCTATACTAATTCCGGCGTCAGGATCGAGCGAGTCCCGAGGGCTGCGGTGACCCCGATCCACTGCCGCGACGGGCTCCACGTCCCAACGTGGAGCCCGTCGCTCTTTACTTTCCCGCGCCGCCGATCTCACCGCTATCCGTTCCAATTTCCTGCTGTCACACCACATGTCGACTTCATGTCGACCGTCGACACACGATCGCAAAGAACCGGACACGCGACCTTCGGGGAGCGTTCATCGGCGCGGGCGACGCCGGTTCATCGGTCGGACAACGCGATTCGACAAGCTCGAGTGCACCTCGCGGAGGCGGTGACGCCTCGAACGCCGAGGCGCACCGTTCGAGATCTGATGAGGGGAAGTATGAGCATGAATCGCTCCAGCGGTCTGCGCGGCGGCGGCCGCATCGCCGGTGTCGGCGCCGCCGCGGCCGTTGCCATGGGCCTGCTGTCCACCGGCGCCGCTGACGCGGACACCTTCGTGCCGCTGCCGAACGGCGAGCGGGTCGGAGCGGGCGTCACGATCGCCAGGACCGGTGAGCGCGCGGTGATCTCGCCCTCGCTGGCCGCCAACGGCGCGGGCCGGGTCGCCTGGGTCTCGGGCACCGTCGTCGCGGACGTCACGGTCACCCCGGAGGGCGAGGTCGGTCCCAACAACGGTCCCGCCAACGGGCCTGGCACCAACAACTCCTCGACGCACGGCGCCTCCCAGCTGAACACCGGCTACATCGTCGGCTGCCAGGTGAGCATCGGCGACGACGCGATCAGCGCGGGTCTCTCCGGCGGCATCGATCTCAGCGGCGGCAGCCTCGGCGGCTCGATCGGCCTCGAGCTCGGTCCCGGCCAGGTGAAGTTCGTGCAGATCGACTACAAGGACATCCTGAAACCGGGCGTGTACTCGGTCGAGTACCAGGACGTGGAGATCGAGATCCAGGGCTGCGCCGGCTACGCCCAGGCCCGCGCCTACACCGTCGTCGAGATCATCGGCGACCACTACTCCAAGACCACCCTCTACGGGATGCCGTTCAGCATCGGCTGATTCCGGCAGTGGTCCACGAAACACACTCGCGCCGAAGCGACTTCAACCCTAGAGGGGCAACACCACAATGATCGATCGCAAGAGCATCGCACGAGCGGCGGGCCTCGGAGCCGCGGCCACTCTCGCGATGGGCCTGTTCTCCACCGGCGCCGCGCACGCCGACACCTTCGTGCCGCTGCCGGGCGGCCAGCTCACCAAGACCCTGTCCGACGGCACCGTCGTCACGGTGCGCCTGGTCGGCGAATCCGCCACCATCAGCCCGTCCCTCGGCTCGACCCCGGTGCACCGCAACGCCTGGGTGTCGGCCAGCGCGCAGGTCGAGCTGTCCGGCTCGAATGCCAAGGGCGGCAAGATCTATCCGGGCTACGTCGTCGGCTGCCAGGTCAATATCGACGGCGGCGGCGTCGAGGGCGGCGTCACCGGCGAGCTCGACTGGAGCGGCGACCAGGTCGAAGGGAACGTCGGCGCCGAGAGCGGCGGCGAGCTCTCGCTCGGCCCCGGTCAGGCCAGGTCGTTCTACGTCCTCGACATCGAGGAGGCCGACGACTTCGGCAACGAGTCGCACGAGCGGCGCAACAAGTTCAAGGGCACCACCGGCAGCGTCACCTGGGCGGACGAGACCATCGGCTTGTCCGGCTGCGGCGGGTACGCGCAGGCGCGCTCGTTCGTCAGGGTGAAGGTCGAGACCAGCAACGTCATGTCGGTCGTCACGCTGTGGGGCCAGCCTTTCAGCATCGGCTGATTCGGCGACCAGCAGCATCGGGGCCCGGCGTCGTTACGCCGGGCCCCGGCGTCGTGCGCCGAGAGAACGCGAGCGCCCGCGGACCTCGTCGAAGGATCGGCCATATCCCGCTAGAGGAGCGGGACCACCGGTCGGGCACCGGAATCGCCGGTGGCACACCGCCTGATTCGTCGGTCGCGCGCTCGGCCCATCGAGCGGATGACCCGCCTCAGGCGACGCGCAGCGTCCTCCTCCGTGACGAACGACGATGTCCGGCCGGAGATTCCGGTGACCGGTTCGGTGCGCTGCCGCACGCTGATCATGATGACCGAAATTCGTTGCGGTGATTCGATCGTTCGGATTGCGATTTCATGACGAACTCGTGACCGCCGCCGCAGGCAGCCATACGACGAAACGGGCGCCGCCCGCCGGCCGTTCCAGGCATGCGATGCTGCCGCGGTGCGCGGCCACCGTCTCGGCGACGAGGGCGAGCCCGATGCCGGTACCCGCCGTCGAACGCCGGCCGGTGCGGACGGTCGCGAAGCGCTCGAAGATGCGCGCCCGGTCCGCTTCCGGCACACCGGGACCCGCGTCGTCGACGGTGAGCACGGCGCGCAAACCCTCCCTGCCGACGCGCACCGCGACGACGCCCTCGCCGTGCCGGTCCGCGTTCTCCAGCAGATTCGCCACCGCGCGTTCCAGCTCGATCTTGCGGCCGTCGACGACGACGTCGTCCTCGACGTGCAGCAGCCCGGTGTCGTAGGCCCGTGCCGCCAGGGTGTTGGTCAGCAGGTCCGCGAGGGAGAGCGGCTCCAGATCCGAGCGGTGAATGCCCGCCTCCGCCCTGGCCAGCGCGAGCAGGTCCTCGAGCAGCCGCCGCAGGTGGTCGAGTTCGGCGTTCACCAGCCCCAAGGCCTGGCGTGACCGCTCGGGCAGTTCCTCGGTGTTCCTGGTCAGCACGGCGACCCCGGTGGTCAGCGTGGTCAGCGGGGTGCGCAGTTCGTGGCCGATGTCGGAGACCAGCCTGCGTTCCCGTTCGATGCGCTGCTGCAGTGCGTCGACCATGGCGTTGAACGCGTCCACCGTGGTCGACAGGTCGCGGTCGCGCGAGCGCGGCAGCCGGATCTCGTGCTCGCCCGCGGCGATGCGCGCCGCGGTCCCGGCCACCTGGCGCAGCGGTTTCAGCGCGTGCCTGCTGGCCCACACACCGAGCGCCGCGCCGATCGCGACCGCGCCGAGCCCGCAGACGACGAGTACGTTGCGCAGCATGCGCAGGGTGGCCTCGAGTTCGGCCAGCGGGGCGAATTCGTAGAGCACGCCGCCCTTTTCGCCGAGCGCCACCCCGGTGCGCAGGTACGACCGCCCGTCCAGGGTGACGCGTTCGGTGGGGCCGGGGCCGCGCCTGCCGTGCCCCCGCGGCAGCACCACCGCCGGGTCGGCGTCGAAATCCGGGTCGCTGCTGAACCATTCGGAGTTCCACCGCAGCAGCACCACCGTGCCTGCGGGCGGGCTCAGCGCGCCGAGGGCGGCGGCGCCGGTCACGCCCGGTTCGTCGAGCAGCGTACCGAGCATTTCGGCGTGCGCCTCCGCGCCGCGCTCCACCGCGCGGACACGCTGGGATTCCATGTAGTCACGCCCGATCAGGAACACCGCCGCCACCAGGACCAAGGCCACCAGGCTCGCGCTCGACGCGAACGCGAAGACGACGCGCCCCCGCAGACTTCGCAACGGGGTCGGCGCGCAGCGGCGATCACTCCTGGACATCGAGGCGGTAGCCGAGGCCGCGCACGGTGACGATCAGGCGGGGGTCGGAGGCGTCGCGCTCGATCTTGGTGCGCAGCCGTCGCATGTGCACGTCGACGATCCGCTCGTCGCCGAAGAAGCCGCGGTCCCAGACCCGGTCCAGCAGCACGGCGCGGCTCAGCACGAAGCCCGGATTCTCGGCCAGCTCGCAGAGCAGCCGGAACTCGGTCAGCGTGAGGTGCAGGTCGTCCCCGCCGCACCGTGCGATGCCGCGCTGTGGCGAAAGCACGATGCGACGCGCGGCGTCCAGCAGGATGTCTTGCGGCGCATCGCGTTCGGCGGTCAGACCCGCGCGCCGGCGCAGCGCCCGCATCCGGGCGGTGATCTCCTTGACCTCGAACGGCTTGGTGACGAAATCGTCCGCGCCCGCCTCCAGGGCGGCCACCACGTCGTGGGTGTCGTCGCGGGCGCTCACCACGATGATGGGCACCTGGTGGTCGCGCCGGATCTCCCTGATGCAGGTGAAGCCGTCCATACCGCCGAGCACCAGGTCGATGATCATCACGTCCGGTGCGCCGTTGTCGCGCAGGTGATCCAGCGCGGATTCCGCGGCTTCCGCCTCGGCGACGTCGTAGCCCTCGTCCTCCATCGCCAGCCGCAGGGCGGTCCGCACCCGGTCGTCGTCCTCCACGATCATCAGCTGCGTACTCATAGCCACTCCTCGCGCTGACGATCGGGCCTTCCCGGACATCGCCGCGCCGCGTCAGCATCGGCCGCGGTTCACCAGCGCGCAACATACCCGGCGTAGGTGACGACGAAACGGACGCGCGGCGAACGACGGTGGACTCAGCGGACCAGGCAGGCGGTGCGCCGGACCGGCAGGCCGCGCTCCTCCAGCGCGAGCAGCAGTCCCTGGCCGCGGCGGGCGCCGTCCTCGGCGTCGGTGCGGGCCAGAGCGGGCACGTAGGTCGCCGCGCCCACGAGGGATTCGCCCACCAGCGACCAGAATCGCCGCGAGCTCAGTCCGGAGCACTTGGCCAGACCCTGTTGGATCAAGGTCAGCGAGGGCTCGCAGCGGTGGGCCAGCCAGACGAACATGGCGCGCTCGCACGGCAGCGTCACGACACCGGCGCGGCCGGCGCGGCTTTCGCTATCGATCACTCGAATCGTGGTGTCCTCCAAGCCGGCCCAGTCGATACCGCCGTCGTTGTCGTGGTGCACCCACAGGTTCTCCAGGCCGGGATCCCACGCCTTGCCCTCGGCGACGAGCAGCGCGGCCACCCGGCCGATCACCGCGTGGATGAGCGCGGTCGCGACCACCTCGGCGGCGGTGTCGGCGCTGATCATCTCGGCGGCGTGGCGGCGGTACATCAGCTCGATCCGGCCCTCGCGCAAGCCTTCCGACAGCTTCCACCACCGGCGTTTGCCCTGATCGGCCATCGCGGCAACGGCATACACTCGCGGATGCTCCGGCTGCAATGCCCGCAGCCGGTTGCAGGCGCGACCGAACGGCGCCTCGGCGTCGCGGGCCTGGCGGGTTGTCAATGGCTCGAGCATCGAACCTCCTCGGGGTCGGCTCCTCATAGAAGTCGGATTCGGAAGATAGGTTAGGCTTACCCAACCTGGCAAGCCCAGGGCTACGTGAAGTCGGCAGCACATCGAGTCAGGAGCAGTTCGTCGCCGTGACACCCCTTGGCACCGTGAGGCGGCGTCGCCTGACCGGTCTCGTCCTCTTGTTCGCGCTGCTCACGCTCGCCGCGGTGGCCAGCATCGCGCTCGGTTCCCGCTCGCTCGCGCCCGGCACCGTCTACGACGCCGTGCACGACGCGCTGACCTGCCAGGGCGGCCCGTTCAGCTGCCCCGCGCAGACCGTCGAGGAGCAGATCGTGCGGTCGCTGCGACTCCCCCGCACGGCGCTCGCGGTGGTCACCGGGATGGCGCTCGGCATCACCGGCGCGCTGATTCAGGGCTACACCCGCAACCCGCTCGCCGACGCGGGCTTGCTCGGACTCAATTCCGGCGCAGCGTTTCTCGCCGCGCTGAGCATGTACGTATTCGGCTTCACCCTGCCCGAGCAGTACATCTGGTTCGCCTTCGCCGGAGCGCTGCTGACCGGACTCGCCGTCTTCGGGTTCTCCTCCCTCGGCGGCGGCAAGGCCAGTCCGCTCAGCCTGGTGCTCGCGGGCGCGGCGCTCACCGCGTTGCTCCAGGCGATGACGAATGCCATCGTGCTGCTCGACCCCGCGGCGCTGGACACCTACCGCTTCTGGGTCGTCGGCGCGGTCGCCGGGCGAGACGCCCAGGTGTTCTGGCAGGTGCTGCCATTCCTGGCGGCCGGGCTCGCGCTCGCCGTCGCGGCCGCGCCCGGACTCAACCTGCTCACCCTCGGCGACGAGGTGGCGCGCGGGCTCGGCGTGCACATCGGCCGCAGCCGCGCCCTCGGACTCACCGCGGTGGTGCTGCTGTGCGGCGCCGCGACCGCCGCCGTGGGGCCGATCGCCTTCCTCGGCCTCATCGTCCCGCACCTGGCGCGGATGATCACCGGGCCCGACTTCCGTTGGCTGGTGCCGTATTCGGGGTTGATCGGCGCGCTGCTGTTGCTCGTCACCGACACCGCGGGCAGGCTCGTCGCGCGCCCGGGCGAGCTCCAGGCCGGTGTGATGCTGGCCGCCGTCGGCGCTCCCTTCTTCATCGCGCTCGTGCGCCGTCGAAAGCTGGTGAACCTGTGAGACTCGGCTGCTCCACCCCCGCGCCCGCCGGGAGGTCGCGATGAATGTCGGCGTGAAAACAGCCGCCCGACAATCAGATTCGACGAATCTGCGCCGGGTGCGGCCCGCCCTGCGACTCGGCCCGGTGTCGCTGGTGTTGCGACCGGCCATGGTCGCGATCGTGCTCGTGCTCGCCGCGCTCGCGTTCGCGCTGTTCTGTCTCGACATCGCCGTGGGCGACACGCACATTCCGATCGGGCGGGTGCTCGACGTACTCTCCGGCGGCGGAAGCCGCTCGCAGCGCTACATCGTGCTGGACTCGCGGCTGCCGCGTGCGCTCACCGGCCTCGTCGTCGGCGCCGCGCTCGGACTGGCGGGCGCGATCACCCAGTCGATCCTGCACAACCCGCTGGCCAGCCCGGACATGCTCGGCATCACCACCGGCGCGAGCCTGGGCGCGGTCTCGGTGCTCGTCGCCAGCGGCGGCGCCACCACGGGCTTCGCGGCCACCTTCGGCGCGCCGCTGGCCGCGCTGCTCGGCGGACTGCTCACCGCCGCGGCGATCTACGTCCTCGCGCTTGGCCGCACCGCCACCGGCGAATTCGGCGCGACCGGCCTGCGGCTGGTGCTCATCGGCATCGGCGTCAACGCGCTGCTCATGGCGGGCATCAACTGGGTGCTCACCCGCGGGACCTGGCAGGACGCCGCCAGGGCGCAGCTGTGGCTGACCGGATCGCTCAACGGCGCGCAGCGCGACCAGCTCGTGCCCGCCGCGCTGGCGCTGGCTTTCGTCGCGCTCGTCGCGCTCGGTTCGGCGCGCACTTTGGCCGCGCTGCGGCTGGGCACCGAGACCACCCGGGTGCTCGGCGTGCGGATCCAGACCCAGCAGGCCATCCTGATCGGCGCCTCGGTGGTGGCCGCGTCCGTGGCGACCGCGGCCGCAGGTCCGGTCGCGTTCGTCGCGCTCGCCGGGCCGCAGATCGCGCGGCGACTGCTGCGCACGCCGGGGGAACCATTGATCGGCTCGGCGTTGATCGGTGCCATCCTGGTGGTCGGAGCGGACGCGGCCGCGCGGACGCTGTTCCCGGTGGACCTGCCCGTCGGCATCGTGACCGCCGGATTCGGCGGACCGTTCCTGCTGTACCTGCTCGTGCGTATGAATCGGAAGGCGACCCTGTCATGACCGTCACCACCACCGCCGCCGCGCACCAGCTGGCCGCCGATGGCATCAGTCTCGGCTACGGCGATCGCGTCATCGTCGACGGCCTCACCCTGGACATCACGCCCGGCGTGATCACCACCGTCATCGGCCCCAACGGCTGCGGCAAGTCCACCCTGCTGCGCTCGCTCGGCAGGCTGCTGCGGCCGCGGGCGGGTCGAATCCTGTTGGACGGCAAGGCCATCTCGTCGATGAAGACCAAAGACGTCGCGCGCGTGGTCGGCATGCTGCCGCAGACGCCGGTCGCGCCGGAGGGGCTGACCGTCGCCGATCTCGTCGCGCGCGGCCGTCATCCACATCAGTCCTGGATCCGGCAGTGGTCCGCGGCCGACGAGGCCGAGGTGACGACCGCGCTCGAGCAAACCGGCATCGCCGATCTCGCCGACCGCGCGCTCGACGAGCTCTCCGGCGGCCAGCGTCAGCGCGCATGGATCTCCATGGCACTGGCGCAGGGCACCGACATCCTGCTGCTCGACGAGCCGACGACCTACCTGGACCTCGCGCATTCGCTCGAGGTCCTCGATCTGGTCGACCGGCTGCACGACGAGCTCGGACGCACCGTGGTGATGGTGCTGCACGATCTGAACCTGGCCATTCGATACAGCGATCAGCTGATCGTCATGCACGCCGGACGGATCGTCGCGCAGGGCGGCCCGTCCGACATCGTCACCGCCGCGCTGCTGAAAGAGGTCTTCGGGCTGGACGCGTCGGTGCTCGAAGACCCGGTGTCCGGCAGGCCGATGATCGTGCCGATCGGTACACGGCACGTACTGCCCGGCGCGTCGGCGGAGTGATCCATCCGGGGCGCGAGATATGACCAATACCACACAGCAACCAAACAGTTACGACAGGGTGTAGTACGCATTCGTGTCGTTGTGTCCGTAAACTTGGGGAATGGCAGGACTCGGTGAACTCGAGAAAGCGGTCATGGACCAGTTGTGGTCGAGCGACGAACCGCAGACCGTCCGGCAAGTGCACGAAGCGCTCGCCGCGCGCCGCGAACTCGCGTACACCACGGTGATGACCGTGTTGCAGCGACTCGCCAAGAAGAATCTGGTGGTCCAGCGGCGCGACGATCGCGCGCATCGGTACGCGCCCGTGCACACCCGTGACGAGTTGGTCGCCTCGCTCATGGTCGACGCGCTGCAACAGGCCGACGCGGCGGGCAGCCGCGCCGCCGCCTTGGTGCATTTCGTGGAACAGGTCGGACGCGACGAAGCGGATGCGCTACGCGAGGCACTCGCTAAGCTCGAAGCATCCGAAGGCAATCAACCACCGCCCAAGTAGTATCGGGGATGGCCTCTCGGCCCCCGGGCCTCACAATGCCGTGAGCGCGCCGGTCCCCACAACGCAGTGAGCTGAGTCGATGAACGCAACCGCGCCGGTCTTCGCCGGTCTCGCCTTGCTTCTCGCGGGGCCCGCCCCTGCGCTTCTCAGCCGTGCGACCTGGCCGTACCGGACACCGCGCGCCGCGCTCGTGCTGTGGCAGGCCATCGCGCTCGCCGCCGTGCTCAGCGCCTTCGGTTCCGGGCTCGCCATCGCCGCCGAGCTGCTGGTGCCGGGACCCGACGGACGTCCGACCACCTCCCCCACCCGGGAGATCGACGCCCTCGGGCTGCCCCTGTGGCTGGCCTACGTCACCGTCTTCGCGCTGACCTTGCTGATCGGCGCGCGACTGATCTTCTCGGTGATCCGCGTCGGTGTGCACACCCGCAGGCGGCGGGCCAGGCACCGCATGCTGGTCGACCTGCTCGACCAGAGCGGCCCGCACCGGCGCGCGCACGACATCCGTGTGCTCGCCGCCACCGAGCCGATCGCCTATTGCCTGCCCGGCCTGCGTCAGCGCGTCGTGCTCAGCGCGGGCACGCTGACCAACCTGGACCATTCCGAGGTCACCGCCATCGTCAGCCACGAGCGCTCGCACCTGCGGGCCAGGCACGACCTGGTGCTCGAGGCGTTCACCGCCGTGCACGAGGCGTTTCCCCGGGTGGTGCGCAGCAAGGCCGCACTCGGCTCGGTGAAGCTGCTCATCGAGTTGCTCGCCGACGATTCCGCGGTCAAGGTCACCGGACCCACGCCGCTCGCGCGGGCTCTGGTGGCGTGCGCGAAGTCCACCGCGCCGCAGGGCGCGCTGGCCGCGGGCGGACCGACCACGCTGATTCGCATCCAGCGACTGAGCGGACGGATCGGTGATTTCCGGGTGGCGTCGGCCGCCTATCTCGGCTCGATCGCCATCCTCGTGGTTCCCACGTTGGCCGTCGCGGTACCCTGGCTGGTCGAACTCAGCCGGTTGTTCAACCACTGATATCGCCGAGCCGGCGTCGCGCCGGTCGCCTTCGATGCACCTCACCTCGGGACGTCGCCGT
Source organism: Nocardia sp. NPDC050793 (assembly GCF_040654065.1). Lineage (NCBI taxonomy): Bacteria > Bacillati > Actinomycetota > Actinomycetes > Mycobacteriales > Nocardiaceae > Nocardia > Nocardia sp. NPDC050793. The sequence goes on along the minus strand of NZ_JBFAHG010000003.1, from coordinate 625,413 downwards.
CCACCACCACGCCCGTTCGCGCGCCGATCACGCGCGCGCACGAGACACGAAAGGCCTGCACCCCTTTGACTCCCTCGCCCGCCGCCGCGGCACCCAGCGTCACCTTCGCTGACCTGGGCCTGCCCGTTCCGATCGTCCAGGCACTGCGCCGCGACGGCATCGAGGCGCCCTTCCCCATCCAGGCCGCGACGGTTCCGGACACCCTCGCGGGCAAGGACGTGCTCGGCCGCGGACCTACCGGTTCCGGCAAGACGCTGGCATTCGGACTGCCCATGCTGGCGCGCCTCGCGGGCGGCGCCGCCAAGCCCGGCAGGCCGCGCGGGTTGGTGCTGGTGCCGACCAGGGAGCTGGCCGCGCAGATCGAACGCGCGCTCGACGAGCCCGCGCTGGCCCTCGGCCTGCGCATCGCCTCGGTGGTGGGCGGCTCGCCGATCAAGCGGCAGGCCGACCGGCTGGCGCGCGGAGTCGACCTGCTCATCGCCACCCCCGGCCGGTTGCAGGACCTGATCCTGCAAGGCTCGGCCGACCTGTCCGACGTGCTGATCACCGCGTTGGACGAAGCCGACCACATGGCCGACATGGGCTTCCTGCCGCAGGTCACCAAGCTGCTCGACCGGACACCGAGAGACGGCCAGCGCCTGCTGTTCTCGGCCACCTTGGACGGCGAGGTGGACAAGCTGGTCAAGCGCTACCTGCGCTCCCCCGTCACGCACTCCACCGCGCCGCCGTCGGCCGCGGTCACCACCATGTCGCACCACCTGCTGTACGTGCGCAAGGCCGACAAGCGCGAGGTGATCGCCGAGATCGCTTCCCGCGACGGGCTCACCATCCTGTTCGTGCGCACCAAGCACGGCGCGGACCGGCTCGCCAAACAACTACGCGCCTCCGGCATCGCGACGGGCGCGCTACATGGCGGCAAGGCGCAGAACAACCGGACGAGGACGCTGGCGGCGTTCGCCGACGGCAGCGTGCCCGTGCTCGTCACCACCGACGTCGCCGCCCGCGGCATCCACGTGGACGGCATCTCCCTCGTCGTGCACGTCGACCCGCCCGCCGAACCCAAGGCCTACCTGCACCGGGCAGGCCGCACCGCGCGCGCTGGCGAGGACGGCGTCGTCGTCACCTTGGTCACCGAGGCCGAGCGCACCGACGTGGAGAAGATGACCCGCAAGGCCGGGGTCGACATCGAAGGCGTCGATGTCACACCGGGCGACAAGCGCCTGGCGGCGATCACCGGCGCGCGTCGGCCGTCGGGAGTGCCTGTCACTTTGCCGGGAGCGGCGGTGGCGAAGCAGTCGGTGGAGCCTCGAGCCGAGGCCAAGGCGAGGTCTACCGGGCGCCGCGCCGGCACCGAAACGCGGTCCACCGGGCGCCGCGCCGCGACCGAGGCGAAGTCCAGTGGGCGTCGCACCGGTGCCGAAGCGGGCTCCACCCCGCGTCGCGCCGCCGCCAAGGGAGCGGCGACCAATGGGCGTCGCCCCGCGGCAGCGGCGAATACCGACGGGCACCGCACCGCCCCCGAAACGAACTCCACCGCGCGCCGCCACTCCGTCGAGGCGACGTCTGCCGGCGAAACTCCGACCTCCCGCGGTCCTGGACGGCGGTCCCGCGGCAACCGCTCGACCACGCCCCCGGCGGGCCGCGGGAATCACGCCGCCGACCCGCGCTCGACCGAAAACCGCCGCGCCACAACCGAACCCGCGCGCCGATCGACCACGGACGGCGCATCGACCGCACACACCGCCCCGAACCGCCGCCGCAGCGACGCCCCCGACCGCAGCGCACCCCGCGCCGACGGCTCCACCCCCGTCCCCCGTACCCGCGCCGGACGCCGCTCCACCGAAGCCCGAGACACCACCGGCGGGCGTCGCCGCCGCCCCAACTGACCCACTCGACCGCCGGTTCCACCCGCCGATAGCGGTCCTCGCAGACCTTCTGCACGCTTCACACGGGTTCTGAGGTCTGCGAAGGGTATGGAAAGCATGCGAGGTTGGGTGGGCTGCGCGACACGCCCGGGATGCAATGGCGACGCGCCGGGTGGGGCGGACGGATCAGCGAGCTGGCTAATTCGGGGCAAACTGGAGTGGTGCATGATCCGTTGTGGGCGGTGGTTTGCGCGCTCGTGGCAGCGCTGTTGTTCGCGGTGGCCGCGGTAGCTCAGCATCGGGCCGCGGCGGCGGTGCCGGAGGAGCACTCGCTGGTGGGGACGCTACTGCGCAGTCCGCGGTGGTGGGCAGGGATCGGCGGGGACGCGGGCGGCTACGCGATGCAGGTCGTCGCGCTCGCGCTGGGGGCGGTGCTGCTGGTGCAGCCGATTCTGGTGAGTGCGCTGGTGTTCGCGCTGCCACTTTCGGCGCGGCTCAACGGCCGACGGGTCGGGGCGCGCAACTGGGCCGGCGCGCTGGCGCTCGTCGCGGCGCTGGCCTGCTTTCTCGTGATCGGCAATCCTTCCGAAGGGGATTCGACTGCGCCGCTGGGTGATTGGATCGTCCCGCTGGCGATTCTGCTAGGCGCGGTCGGCGGTGCGGTCGCGCTGGCGCTCGGCACGGCCGAGGGCGGACTCCGCGCCCTGCTGTTCGGCGCTGCGGGCGGCGCGCTGTTCGGGCTGGCCGCCGCGCTGACCTCCTACGTCACGGATCTGTTCGAGCACGGTCTCGGCCACGTCCTCGGCAGCTGGCAGACGTGGGCGCTGGTCGCCGCCGGCTTGATCGGCGTCTACTTCCAGCAGCGCGCCTTCCAAGCCGGTTCGCTCACCGCCTCGCTGCCCGCCGTCACGATCGCCGAACCGCTGGCGGCCGCATTCCTCGGCCTGACGGTGCTCGACGAACAGCTGCGCACCAACGGTTTCGGGGTGGTGGTCACCGCGGCCGCCGTGCTCGTCATGTGCGTTACCGCGATCCAATTGTCGCGCGCACAAGCCGCCGCCTGATCGACTGCGTCCGTTTCGCCACATGCGGTGCCGCCTTCGAAATTGCCGTCGGTCACTCGCGGAGCAGCGCCCGCGAACCCGCAGCCTTGCGACCGGATGCATTGAGACACAAACGGTTCCACCGAGCGCCGCGCACACGGATGTCTCGTCCTCATGCCGACACCGCCGTGCCACGATGCCGAGCTCCACCGCTCCTTCGGAATTGCCGCCCGCAAGCCCGCGACGAAACAACTCCCAGCGACCCAACGACCCCCGCAGCCGATCATGTTCCGGCACGCGCTGTTACGCGGCGCACAAACCTCCGGTCCCGCTCAGCGGGAAGGCCTCGCCCGGTGCGCCAGAGAATTGCCGCGCGACTCGTGACTCCCGGTTAGTATGGGTCAAGTGCAGTTTCTCCCTGGACACCAGCCGCCGTACGACCTCACCTACGACGACATCTTCCTCGTCCCGAACCGGACCGACGTCGCGTCCCGTTTCGACGTCGACCTGTCGACCGCCGACGGTTCCGGCACCACCATTCCCATCGTCGTGGCGAACATGACCGCCGTCGCGGGCCGCCGCATGGCCGAGACCGTCGCCCGGCGCGGCGGCATCGTGGTCCTGCCGCAGGATTTGCCGATCACCGCGGCCGCCGACACCATCGCCTTCGTCAAAAGCCGCTCGCTCACCGCCGACACCCCGGTCACCCTCGACCCGGATCGGTCGGTCTCCGAGGCCGTGGCACTGATGCACAAGCGCGCGCACGGCGCGCTGGTGCTGGTCGACGCGGGTAAGCCGGTGGGTGTGGTCACCGAGGGCGCGTGCACCGACGTGGACCGTTTCGCCCGCTTGCGCGAGGTGGCCGTCACCGATTTCGTCCAGGCCCCTGCCAGCACCTCCCCTCGCGAACTGTTCGACCTGCTCGAGGCCGAGCACGCACACTTGGCCGTGCTCACCGCCGAGGACGGCTCGCTGGCCGGCGTGATGACCCGCACCGGCGCCATCCGCGCAGGCATCTACCAGCCGAACGTCGACGGCAACGGCAAGCTGCGCGTGGCGGCCGCGGTCGGCATCAACGGCGACGTGGCCGCGAAGGCCAAGGCGCTTGTCGACTCGGGCGCCGACCTGCTCGTCATCGACACCGCGCACGGTCACCAGGAGAAGATGCTCGAAACGCTGCGCGCCGTAGCCGATCTCGGCCTCGGCGTGCCGCTGGTGGCGGGCAACGTGGTCTCCGCCGATGGCACCCGCGATCTGGCCGCGGCAGGTGCGGACATCATCAAGGTCGGCGTCGGCCCCGGCGCCATGTGCACCACCAGGATGATGACCGGCGTCGGTCGCCCGCAGTTCTCCGCCGTAGCCGAATGCGCCACGGCCGCACGGGAACTCGGCGTGCACATCTGGGCCGACGGTGGCGTACGGCACCCGCGCGACGTGGCGCTCGCGCTGGCCGCTGGCGCGTCCAACGTGATGATCGGCTCCTGGTTCGCCGGCACCTACGAGTCGCCCGGCGACCTGCGGGTGGACCGCGACGGCAACGCTTACAAGGAAAGCTTCGGCATGGCCTCCAAGCGCGCCGTCGCCGCCCGTACCGCCACCGACAGCGGTTTCGACCGAGCCCGCAAGGCGCTGTTCGAGGAGGGCATCTCCAGCTCGCGCATGCGACTCGACCCCGAGCGCCCCGGCGTGGAGGACCTGATCGACCACATCTGCTCCGGTGTGCGCAGCGCCTGCACCTACGCGGGCGCCCGCACGCTCACCGAGTTCCACGACAAGGCCGTGCTCGGTGTGCAGTCCGCGGCGGGCTTCGCGGAAGGGCGTCCGCTGCCAAGCGGATGGTGAGCACCGACACGCGAAGAGGACGGAGACCGGGCGACGCGATCCACCGCGTCGGCCGGTAGCATGGTGGTTGCCGGGTTGTCCGGCACCCTGATTTCCGCATGCCGAAAGGAACAAGTTGTCACCCGCGTCCGAGGGCGCCGCACAGGAGGGCTCCTCTATCGAGCCGGGTGACAAACCCGGCGCTCTCCTTCCCGCAGCAAGCCAGCCCGAACCAGCTCCATCCCGCGTGTCCCGGAGTACCGCGCTCCGCGGGCGGTGTTGATCGTGTCCACCGTCCTCACCATTCTCAGCCTGGTCGGTTTCGTCGCCCTCACCGCAGGCACCGCGCTGTTCGTCGCGGCCGAATTCTCCCTCACCGCCCTGGAACGCAGCACCGTCGAGGCGCACGCCCGCACCGGTGACGTGCGCTCGCGGATGGTGCGTCAGGCGCACCGCACGCTCTCGTTCCAGCTGTCGGGCGCCCAGCTCGGCATCACCATCACCACGCTGATCACGGGCTACATCGCCGAGCCGGTGATCGCCCGACTACTCGCGCCGGTGTTCACCGCGGTCGGCATGAACCCGAGCGCGGCAGGCGGCGTCTCGCTGGCGCTGGCCCTGGTGCTGGCCACCTCGCTGTCGATGATCTACGGCGAGCTAGTGCCCAAGAACATCGCCATCGCCAAGCCGATGGCGACCGCGCGGATGACCGCGGGCCCGATGATCGCCTTCTCGGTGGTGTTCAAGTGGATGATCCACTTCCTGAACGGCACCGCGAACTGGGTGGTGCGCCGCCTCGGCGTGGAACCCGCCGAGGAGCTGCGCTCGGCGCGTTCGCCGCAGGAACTCGGTTCGCTCGTGCGCACCTCGGCGCAGCGCGGCGCGCTCGACCAGCGCACCGCCCTGGTGATGGACCGGTCGCTGCAGTTCGGCGAGCGCAGCGCCGAAGAGTTGATGACGCCGCGGGTGAAGGTCGAGTCGCTGGACAAGTCCGACACCATCGCCGATCTGATCGCCGCCGCCAGCCGCACCGGCTACTCCCGGTTCCCGGTGATCGACGGCGATCTCGACAACACCCTCGGCGTGGTGCACGTCAAGCAGGCGTTCACCCATCCCGCGAACGTGCGCCGCACCATCCCGCTGCAACTGCTGGCTCGCCCCGTGCCCGTGGTGCCCGCCAGCCTCGACGGCGACGAGGTGCTCGAACGCGTGCGCGCCGACGGCATGCAGGTCGCGCTGGTCGTCGACGAGTACGGCGGCACCGCGGGCCTGGTCACCATGGAGGACCTGATCGAAGAGATCCTCGGCGACGTGCGCGATGAGCACGACGAGGAGGAACGCGAGGTGCGGCGGGTCTCCGACGGCTGGGACTGCTCGGGCCTGCTGCGCATCGACGAGGTCTCGCGCGCCACCGGCTACGACGCGCCGGAGGGCGAATACGAGACCCTCGGCGGTCTGGTGTTGACCGGCCTCGGCCGCATTCCGGTGGTCGGCGACAAGGTGGTGCTCCCCAATTCCACGGCGAGCCACCGAAACCCGTACGAAGCCGACGACGGCGGCTGGATCGCCAAGGTCGAACGCATGGACGGCCGCCGCATCGACCGGGTCCGGCTGATTCCCGTCACGCCGGAGGCGCTGATCGCTCACACGTCGCAGGAGCACAGCCATGGGTGATCTGTTCGGTGTCCTGCTCACGGTGCTGCTGCTGGCGGGTAACGCCTTCTTCGTCGGCGCCGAGTTCGCGCTGATCTCCGCGCGGCGCGATCGCCTCGAGGCGCTGGCCGCCCAGGGTAAGCGCAACGCCACCACGGTCATCCGTGCCGGGGAGAACCTGTCGATGATGCTCGCCGCCGCGCAGCTGGGCATCACGATCTGTTCGATCCTGCTCGGTCGCGTCGGCGAGCCCGCCGTGGCGCACCTGCTGGAGGGGCCGTTCGAGCTGCTCGGCCTGCCCGACCAGCTGTTGCACCCGGTGGCCTTCGCGCTCGCGCTGACCATCATCGTGATCCTGCACATTCTCTTCGGCGAGATGATCCCGAAGAACATCGCGCTGGCCGGTCCGGAACGCAGTGCGCTGCTGCTGGTTCCGATGCATCTGATGTGGTTGCGGATAGCCCGCCCGCTGATCGCGATCTACAACCTGGCGGCCAACCTGTCGCTGCGGCTGCTGCGCATCGAGCCCAAGGACGAGCTGGAGGCCACGGTCTCCAGCGTGGAGCTCGCCGAGATGATCGGTGAATCCCGTTCGGAGGGACTGCTCGACGAGGAGGAGCACCGCCGCCTCACCCAGGCGCTCGGGATCTCCGACCGGATCGTCGCCGATGTGATGGTGCCGCTGGCCACGACGCGCTCGGTGCCGTTGCGCGGCAACGGAACGACACTCGGCGATGTCGAGACCGCGGTCACGGAGACCGGCTTCTCCCGCTATCCGGTGCGCGCGAGCGACGGTTCGCTGGTCGGCTACCTGCACGTCAAGGACGTGCTGGACAAGGTCGCCGACGACACCGCGGGCCCGAGCACGCCGATTCCGCGCACCGACATCCGTCCGCTCCCGACGGTCGGCGCGACCACCACGCTCTTCGAGGCGCTGGCCCGCTTGCGCCGCACCAGCAGCCATCTGGGTCGCGTCGTCGACGCGCGGGGCAACACCGTGGGCATCGTCGCGCTGGAGGACCTGGTCGAGGAGTTCGTCGGCACGGTTCGCGACACCACCCACCGGATCGCCGAATGATGTTCCGCGCCACCGTGTTCCGTCACGAGAACGCGCCGTGTGACACGGTGGCGCAGGTCGGGTTCGAGCCACGCACTCGCTTCACAGACCACCGAGCGGACGGCTATCGGCTACCGCTCAGTGCGTGGCGCCCGCACGGGCACCCGGGCCGGTTCGCGCACACGCCGTGCGGATACGGTGCAGTTCTTCGCGCTGCGGTGTTACCAGACATCCCGGAGCCCACGTGATGGTCGAAAGCGTATTGGCGGAGAAAGATTGGCGTGCGCGCGCCGCCGCGTACCAAGCGCGGCTGGACCAGCTCGTCGGGCCGTATCTGGAGCGGAGAGCCGCAGGCTCCGCACATCCGGTGATCGACTTTCTCTTCACCTACTACGGCAACAAGCCCGCTCAGTTACGCCGGTGGCATCCCGGGTTCGGCGTCGGGCTGGCCGGTGCGCGCGAGTACGAGGGGGCGCGGGGGTACCGGCGGATCTCGGCCGACTTGTCAGGCCCGGTCGCGGCGCTCGAGGAGTCCAGCCAAGTCGGCGCACACGCGCAGCCGGGTCGGACGGGCGCTCCCGAGCGGTCCAGCGCGCCCGCGAGCGATGGCGGGCCGGTGTTCACGGCGGATCCCGCGTACCTCGCCCGCCGCCGCGACACCATCGAGTTCGTCGCGAACCTGTTGCGCGCTACCGCGTCCCGTCCCGCACAGCTGTCCTGCTTCGGTCTGCACGAGTGGGCGATGGTGTACCGCACCGACGACGTCCGCCACCGTCAGGTGCCGTTGCGGCTCGGCGCGGCGGGGACCGACGCGGTGGTCGAAGCGATGTCGTTGCGCTGCACCCACTTCGACGCTTTCCGTTTCTTCACCCCGGAGGCCGTCGGCCGCAACGCCAAGCCGCTCACCCGTTCCGATCAGGTGGCCACCGAACAGCCCGGCTGCCTGCACGCCAATATGGATCTCTACAAATGGAGTTTCAAGCTCGTCCCGCTGATCTCCTCCGCACTCGTCCTGGACTGCTTCGAATTGGCATGCGCCGCACGCGAACTCGACATGCGCGCCAGCCCCTACGATCTCGGCGCATACGGCTACGCGCCGATTCCCATCGAAACCCCTTCCGGCCGAGCGGAATACGTCCGCCGACAGGCCGAACTCGCAGAGCGGGCCGCGACGCTGCGCGCCACCTTGCTTGCCACCTGCGAAGAACTGCTGACGGTAGGCGCGGAGCACGCCGTGGGATAAGCCACCGCACTGCATGTCGGCGTCGGACCCCCGCCGGTCCATTCCGGCGCACCCGGCGGCGTCCACCACCCAACGCGCCGATTGTTACCGTGGCATATGCCCGGCGAATCCCCCGCGGCGGCGACTCTGCGCCGCGACCAGCTCCGTGACTTCCTGCGCACCCGCCGCGCCCGGCTCACCCCGGATGACGTCGGCCTGGTCACCGCGGGCAGGCGGCGCACGCCGGGGCTGCGCAGAGAAGAGGTCGCCCTGCTGGCGGGCGTCGGCGTCTCCTGGTACACGTGGCTGGAGCAGGGGCGCGATATCAAGGTGTCGGCCGAGGTGCTCGACGCGGTAGGCCGTGCGCTGCGCCTGACCGAACCCGAGCGCGCGCACCTCTACGTGCTGGCAGGTCTCAATCCGCCGACCGCGGGCGGCACGCGCGACACCGAGGTCTCGCCGGAGCTTCGGCAGCTGGTCGACGCGTGGGCGCCGCGCCCGGCGATCCTGCGCGACCCTTACTGGAACCTGCTCGCGATCAACGACGCGACGCGCTCAGTCTTCGGCTACGGCGACACCGACCGCAACTGCCTCATCTCGTTCTTCACCAACGCCCGCTACCGCGGCATGCACGACCCGTGGGCGTCCACCGCACCCCTGATCGTCGCGGCCTTCCGCGCCGACGCCGCCCGCGCGCCCGGCGATCCCGAATTCAGCCGCGTGGTGGACGAACTCACCGCGGCGAGCCCCGAATTCGCCGAGCTGTGGGCGCGCCACGATGTCGGCGTCCCGGGGCAGGACGTGAAAGCGGTGCGCCATCCCGAGGCGGGCGACCTGTACTTCGACACGACCACACTGATCGTCGCGGACCGCGCCGATCGCTACCTCGAGCTGTACAACCCGCGGCCGGGCACCGCGACCGAGCAACGGGTCGCCCAGCTGCTGCACATCCCTGTGGCCACGTCGGCCTGACCGCCAGGGTGGTGGTGCCGGACCCAGGTTGACCACGCACTGTTTGCCACGCACCCCGCTCGGCAGGCTGAATGCCATGACACACAGCACTTCTCGATCACTCGGCACCTCCCGCTACCAGGACAAGATCGCGCTCGTCACCGGCGGCTCCAGCGGGATGGGGCTGGCCACTGCCCGGCGGCTGCTCGCCGAGGGCGCCACGGTGGTGATCACCGGCCGGGACAAGGGCCGCCTCGACGACGCCGTCGCGGAGCTCGACGGCGGTGACCGCGTCCTCGCGATCCCCGGCGACGCCTCCAGCCTCGCCGATCTCGACGCGCTGACCCACGCGATCCGGGAGCGCTTCGGACGCCTGGACGTGGTCTTCGCCAACGCGGGCGTCGCCTCGTTCGGGCCGCACACCGAGATCACCGAGGCCGAATTCGATCGCGTGGTCGACATCAACTTCAAGGGCGTGTTCTTCACCATCCAGAAGACGCTGCCGCTGCTGTCCGGCGGCGCGGCGATCGTCGTCAACGCCTCGTGGACGTTGCACCGTGGTATGCCGGGCGGCTCGCTCTACGCGGCGACGAAAGCGGCGGTCCACAACCTGGCGCACACCCTCGCCGCGGAGCTGGGACCTCGGCGAATCCGCGTCAACTCGGTGAGCCCCGGCTTCATCGAGACCCCGATGTTCCACGCCGAGGTGTCGGCCGAGGCGCAGGTCGCCGTCGTCGGCGATGTGGTCGCCGGACGCATCGGAACCGCCGAGGACGTCGCCGACGCCGTCGCGTTCCTGGCATCCGGCGAAGCGTCCTACATCAACGGCCAGGACTTGATCATCGACGGCGGGCTGGTCGCCGCCATCCCGGGCAAGCTCCTCTAGGACACAGCCTTTCGCGACCAGGGCTCGTCCGGGATTCAGGAACTGTTTTGTTTGGCTTCGTCCACGATCCAGGCCGCGATCTGAGCGCGGGAATTGAATCCGAGCTTGGTGAGGATGTGCTCGACGTGGCCTTGGGCAGTGCGTGGCGAGATCACCAGCTTGGCGGCGATCTGCTTGTTGCTGAGTCCTCGGGCGACGAGGTCGGCGACCTGCCACTCACGCTTGGTCAATTTCGATGGGGCGCCCGACGCAGGCGCCCCATCGGTGGACTCACCCCCGAGCGCGTAAGCGACAGCGGCATCTACGCCGAACCCTCGACCTCGCCGAAAGGCCGCGTCGAATTTGCGAGCGCCGAGGATATGGCGTGTCGTCCGCTCACATTCCTCGTGAAAACGCGACATGGTCCGCAGGACGGCCCGCACACTGCTGCCCACCAGCCAGTTCCCCTGGGCTGCTCCGAGCAGAACGGCCGCCCGCTCGGCGTCACCCTGGTCGGCGACGGTCCACGCCAGCGCCTCCAGACCGAACGCGGTGATCACCGGGCTGTTCAGCCGGTTGACTCGCAACGCCTCCTCGAGCAGCTGCTGGGCACGGTGCCGCTCGCCTCGCTGCCACGCGGCAATGCCCAAGCCGCGCAACGCAGCCGACCGATAGAGCAGTTCGCCTCGCGCTTCGGTGATGGTAAGTACTCGGTGGTAGAGCTCGGCCGCTCGGGTCACATCGCCGCGTAGCTCGTACGACCAAGCGAGGATGGTCAGAGCACTGACATAAAGCTCACCCGTCTGGTCCGAGCCGAACAGCTCGACAGCTCGTTCGAGGGAGCGGGACGCGTCGGCGGTTTCGCCCCCGGCGAGCGCGAGGACGCCGGCGGCGTAGGCGAGCTGTCCCTCGCCGCTGGTGCTGGGGGCTTGTGCGGCGAGCGCCCGCCCTTCCTCCAGGAAAGCGGCGGCGGCTCGGAAGTCCCCCTGTGGCGCGGCGACTTCGCAAGCGGTGCGCAGCGCACGGATGCGGTCGGGTATGGATTGCGCGCGGGGGTGGGCGAGAACGCGGTCGATCCAGGTTCGGCCTTCCCCATAGAGGCCACGAAAGCTCCAGAATTCGTGCAGGGCGGCGGCTGTGCGCAACCCAGCCTCGGCCGCCTCGTCGGTGTCCTCGGCCAGGCAGTACTCGAGCGCTTCGCGCAGGTTGGGTAGCTCGCGTTCGAGCCGGGCGATCCAATCGGGCTGCCGGTGGCTGATCCACCCGGCCTCCGCGTCCAGCGCCAACCGTTGATACCACTCGCGGTGCAGGCGGCGTAGCTCCCTGTCTTCACCGGACTCTCGCAGCCTTTGCCGACCGTACTCCCGCATGGTCTCGAGCATCCTGAAGCGCACCGCGGTCCGCGACGCCTCCCGCGCCAGGATCGACTTGTCCACCAGGGAGGACAGCACATCCAGCAGGCTGTGCGGCGCCATGCCGACACCGCATACCTGCTCGACGGCATCGAGTTCGCAACTGCCGGCGAACACCGACAGCCGGGCCCACAGTCGCTGTTCGGCCGGGGTGCACAACTCGTAGCTCCAGTCGACACACCAGCGGAGCGCCTGCTGCCGGGTCGGCGCGGTACGACTACCGCGGTTGAGCAACGTGTATCGATCGTCGAGGCGTTGCAGAATCTGCTCCGGTGACATCGTGCGCATCCGAGCCGCCGCCAGTTCGATCGCCAGCGGCAACCCATCCAGCTGGGCACAGATACCGGCCACGGAAGACTTGTTGTCCTCGTCGAGTTGGAAGCCGGGCACCGCAGCCGCGGCACGGTCGGCGAACAGCGTCACCGCATCGAAATGCGGTAGCCCAACCAGCGTCGGCTCCCGATCCCGATCCGGCACGGTCAGCGGCGACAACCGCAGCACCGCCTCTCCCGCGATATTCAACGGTTCCCGGCTGGTGGCGAGAATCCGCAGCTCAGGGCAGGTCAGCAGCAACGCCTCGGCCAACCTGGCCGCGGCTTCCACCACGTGCTCGCAGTTGTCCAGAACGAGCAGTGTTTCCCGCGAGCCCAGGAATTTCACCAGCACTTCGAGCAACGGACGCGACGTCGCGTCCCGCAAACCGAGGGTGGCCGCCGTGACATCGACCAGGAGTTCGCCATCGGAGACCTCGGCCAGTTCCACCAACCACACACCGTCGGCGAACTCCCGCTGCGCTTGCGCGCCGGCCCGCAGTGCCAGCCGCGTCTTGCCGACGCCCCCGACCCCCGTCAGCGTCACCAGCCGGGACCCGGACAGGAGCTTCTTCACCTGAGACAACTCGATGCGCCGTCCGACGAAGCTGGTGAGCTCGAGCGGCAGATTGCCAGCACTGTCCCGGGTCACCGCCGTCAGCGGCGGGCGCCATCTACCCATCGCAACCTCTCGGCGTGTACCCAGCAGATCGTCCTCGGTCATCGCCCGGGTGCGATCCAACCAGGACGTATCCGGACACCACGCAACATACGCCTGCCTTCCGCCAATGCTCAGCGTATTGCCGACAAAAGGCGAAGGAAGCGCTGGCGGCCACGGATCCAGCGGGGTCCAGCTACCCACTGATTGCGAAGATGGGGAATCTGTCGCCTCGGGGAGGCGCTTCGTAGCGCACGCGGACCGGTCGATGCGAGGACGGTGGGACTTGCCCCTCGATCGTGGTGTAAATCCACGGGCCCTCGTCGAGTTCGACGATCGCGATCGTCGACGGCACCGACCCGGCGCGAGCTTTGGCCGCGCACTCGAGTACCCGCCATGACACGATCGAGCCGCAGCCGGACGACGGTATCCATTCGAGATCGACGGATCGACACGACCCACACAAGTCGACCGGCGGCGCGAGCAGCTTCTCGCAGTACGCGCAACGCAGAATCATCAACGTCGCTCTCGCGCAAACCGGAGGGTCGACCCCTTCTCGATTGTGCTTCGTGTTGTACCGGGACATGACACCTTGGTGTATTCGTGGTGACGCAACGACACCACTGTTCCGTGGTCCAGGCGGGACCGCGACGGTCGAATGACCCGGGGGTATACCTATTTGTGCTCGTTGCGCAACGAACCCGCGCTTATCGGAACCATCGGCTATCTGACCCAAAACCCGCGCTGAGCTGCGACGACTCATACGGCCAGCAGCGCTGTAGCTGTTGCGATCAGCATGTCGTCTGTTGCCAGGTCGGCTCGGTCGGCGATACCGGAGCGAAACAACGCCGCGCCTTCGATGAGCATGGTGAAGACGCGGGCGTGTACTCGGCAGATGTCTTCGGAGGCTCGAGGGTTTCGTGCCCGGATGAGGTTGACGACATGGTCCTGGTAGGTGCGGTAGAAACTCCGCACTACCTCGGCCGTCGACTCGTCACGCGCGGCCAGCGCCCAAATTTCGGTGTATACGCGTACAAGACAGAAGTCGTCCTGCTCTATCAGCAGCATTCGAACCATATCGGCGACCGGCTCGGTCGAATCGGCGGAGGCAAGCAGCGGGGCAAGCCGTTGCAGGGTTCGTTCGAGGGTACGGCTCAGGACCGCGGTGATCAGCTCGCTGCGGTTCGGAAAGTAGTACTGCAGGTGGCCCAGCCGTATCTCGGCCGCGGAGGCGACCGCGCGCATTGTGAGCTCCCCGTGCCCGAACTCGACGAGGATTCGTTCGGCGACGTCGAGAAGCTCGGCGCGACGTTGCGTTCCCTTGCTGGTACGCGGCGGACGGTGGGATTCGATGCTCGGGTCGGTCATGCGGCTACGCCGTTGGTGGCGGACTCGATGTCCAAAGCGACGCCGTGCGCAGCCAGCATGGCCGGCACCTCAGCGGGGAGGGGTGTCTGCTCGGGGAAGGTCACGCCCGCGGAGACCGATGCTCCGTCCAGTCCGAGAACCCGCCGAATCCCGAGCAGTGCGCCCACCGCTGTCAGGTGGGCCTGCCCGGCCGGGTCGGTCGCCACGGCACTGCGAGTGAGCCCGCCGTGGGTGACATCGACGCGCAGTTGCGCAATGCCGCCCTCTCCGGCCGCGTGCAAGAGTGCCCGTCGCAGACCAGTGAAGTGGTCGCCGCGCCCCCAGCGAAAGAACCCGAGCCGCTTGACGGCGAGCAACGCCGAAGTGGATGCGGCCGAATCGAATCCGATTCGAGTAGCCGCGGTCCTGGTGCCGAGCGTCAAGGGCAGGGTGAACTGTTCGGGGGTATCGATGCGTGCGACTCGGGTGATCGTGTCGCCCATGCGGATTCGGCGGGTATCGCTCAGCGGCATGACGTTGCGCCGCCCCCCGTTTTCGATCACCTCGTAGTCCAAGCCGAAGCGGTCCATGAAATCGATCGAGTCCGCGCCCGCTCGATCCCGCAGATCCCATCGGATCGCCACCTCGACGGTGTCGGCGCCGCCGAGCTCATGGGCGAGATAGGCGGCGACAAGGCTGGTGATACCGCCCATCCACGCCGAGGACAGCAGCACGGGCGCAGCCGGGGTGAGCATCGCGGCCACGGTGGCGGCTCGTTGCAACCGGGCGGTCCACCGGGTGATGTCCACGAACGGCACCCCACCCGCGATCGCCGCTCGCAGAATACGGTCGTCGGGATCGTTGACCAGGCCAACCACCGCCCGCACACCGGCTCGGAAAGGCACCGGATCGGCCAGATCCCACACCTGCAGCGCAGCACCGGTTTCCGCGGCCAGCTCCCGGCCCCGTTCCGGCGTCCGGCCGGTGAGCAGCAGCGGAAGCGACTGAGCCGCCATCCGCGCCACCTCGGCACCGACCACCCCGTATCCGCCCACCAAAAGAACCGGGCCGTGCGCATCGAAATGCAAAGCATCGCTCATAACCCCAAAATAGGTCAGATGACCCAAAAACGCGAGACGCAGAGCCCACGACCATCCGGGCTGCCCGAGCGCCCGCGGTAGCCGCGATCCGAGCCCCCTTCGCGCGGTTCCCACGCAACCACTCGAGGGCCCGCGTGCACGGGGTCAGTCGAATTCGGCCCGGAGCAGATCGGTGAACACGCCGATCGGATCGTGCCAGTCGCCGTGAGCCCAGTCGGCGTTGACATTGGCGACGAGGACATGACGGCCGTCGCGGGTGCCGTATGTGTATGTCCACGAACCGAAGAGCGCGCCGCCCATGCCCCACAACGCGACGCCGGAGGGCAGGGTCACCGAGGAGATGCCGAGGCCGTAGCCGGTGTCCGCGATCCAGTTCTTTGTGGGGACGGTCCGGAACATCTCGGCCTGTTCGGCGGGGCGGAGCAGCTGGCCGCCGAGCAAGGCTGCGAAGAAGCGGTGCAGGTCGCCGAGGGTGGAGATCATGCCGCCCGCCGCGCCGAACATGGAGACGTCCAGCTCGGTCGCGTCGTGGATCGCGGCGTCGGGGCTCGAGTCGAACAGCTTCGTGTAGTGGCGGGAGTGGGGTCCCTCGATGGTGGGGTCGCCGCCGTGGGGCAGGGAGGTCGCGGTGAGAGCGAGCGGCTCGATGATGCGGCGGCGGAGCTCGTCGTGCAGGGACGCGCCGGTCGCCGCCTCGATGAGCATTCCGGCAAGGATGTAGTTGGTGTTGCTGTAACCCCAGTCCGTGCCCACCGCGAAGGTGGGCTGGTGCGCCAGGGCGATATCGACGAGCGTCGCTGGCGAGTGGGTTTCGTAGCGGTTCAACGCTTCTCGGTCGTCGGTGTGGTTGAACAGGCCGCTGGTGTGGTTCAGCAACTGCCGCACGGTGATCGCGTCACCGTCATTGCCGTTGCCTCGCACCACATTCGGCAGCCACCGGTGCACCGTGTCGTCGAGGCCGAGGAGCCCCTCACCCGCGAGTTGCAGCAGCACGGTGGCCACGAAGGTTTTCGTGGTGCTGCCGATACGAAACCGGTGCTGCGGCAGGCGCGGTCGTCCGGTGGTGATGTCGGCGACACCCGCCGTGCCGAACCAGTGCCGTTCACCGCCGCGTACCTCGGCGAGGATTCCCGGCACACCGCCTTCCGTCACCGCCCGATCGAGCACGTCTTGGATCGCGCTGGGAGCCATCGTTTCCGTCATGTCCATTCCTTCTCGTTCGTCTTCACAACGCCACGAAAGCTACGTTGCGTTTCCAAGGTCATCAACCACTCGTCAGGAGATCTATGCCATTTCACCTGGGATCATTCGCAAATCGTTGCAATAGCGGTGCCGCGAAACGCAACGAATCGTTGCAATGACCGAGAGGGTTAACGCACACTGAACCCGACCCCGATCCGGAAGGAAACGACGCACCCATGCCAGGAGGCAGGCTGACCGAGCAGGACCGCAGGCATATCGCCTCCGGACTCGCGACCGGACTCGATTACGCCGAGATCGCCCGACGGGTCGGCAGACCCACGTCGACCGTCACCCGTGAAGTGGCGCGCAATGGTGGACCGGGCGGCTACCGGGCCGACCTCGCGCAGCGAGCCACTCGACGGCGAGCCCGACGACGCATAGCAACTGCACAAGACCTTTCGGCGACCACCTTCGGGCGCGACGACGAAACAGTGCGCGAATTCGCTGAACAGTTCGCGGCATTGATGGTCGATTCCGGACTACCGCGGATGGCGGCCCGCGTGCTGGCTTCGCTGTTCACCACCGATTCGGGCAGCGCGACAGCGGCCGAACTCGCCCGACGGTTGCGGGTGAGTCCCGCGTCGATTTCCAAGGCCGTGGCCTACCTCGACGGGCTCGAGGTGATCCGCCGTGCCCGGGAGGGGCGGCGCGAACGCTACGTCGTCGACGACGACGTGTGGCTCGAGGCATGGTCCGACAGCGCCCGCACGACCAACCGGTGGGCGGAGGCCGCCGAGCGCGGCGCCGAAATCTTCGGCGCGACAACACCGGTCGGTGAGCGACTCGAGCATATGGGCCTGTTCTTCGCCCGGCTCGGACACGATATCGCGGGCGGTCCCGTGGATACCGCGGCGGGCGAGCACGCGCTCACCGTCATCGCCGCGCTCGTGCACGCAGGCACGCCACTCACCCCGAGGCAGCTTGCCGCCGCGCTCGATTGGCCCCTCGACCAAGTGACTTCGGCGCTGCGCGACGCCGACCGCCACCCCGACCTCGCAGACCCGGTCGCAGTGCGCGGCAACAAGTCCGGGGCCTACTACGTGGTCGCACGGCCCGATCGCCTCACCACCGCCCAGCGGCGAAAGCTTGCCAAGAACGCGTCGTAGACCGCGGTGACGAGATCGTGGGCGCGGCGGTCACGGACAAGCCAGTCGCGGCGCAGGCTTAGGGAGAAGTCGATGCCGAGCCTGCGGCAGTCCGTCGCCGCGGTCGAGACCCTGTTAGATGCGCATATCTACGTAGCACGATGTAGTTGCTGCTACCGCAGAGGGGCGCACCACTCTCGGCGGTAGGTCGCCCAATCCGCCGGTGTCGCAGCGAAATCGACGTACAGCGCCACACCGAAGGCCGGTCGCCCGGGGTCATTTCGGCTCAATGCCAATCGGATTGCGCGCACCGCGTTGCCGACGGTCTCCGCCGCGCCGTGATGCCCGGGATCGTCCGCCCAGAAGGCGGGCAGGCCCATCAGCAGGTCGACACTCGCCGGGGTGACCTCGAGCGCGAGCGCGGTCTGCTGAGCGACGTACCCGCCATACAGGGAGCCCCACGGCATAGAGGTGTCATACGACATCAGCGCTATCTGATTCACGCGCCGCGCCACGTCGGCGAAATACCCTTGCGACCACCACTTTCCGTGATCGAAAAGAGTGATTCCGACCGAGTGCAGCCCCGGCAGCGGGTCGATCTGCGGAGCCGACACCGATAGCGGTGCGCCTCGGCTCGCGGTGACGGCGCGCACCTGGTCCAGCAGCGTCAGGTAGCCGGACGTGCCCGATCGTACCGGCTCCAGATCGAGGTGGACGCCGTCGAAGCCGAGGTCGACAACCCTGGTGGCGGAGGCGGTGATGCGGTCGCGGACGGCGGCTTCGTCCAGATGCAGGCCGTCGAATTCGGGGACGACGACGTCGCCGAGCCAGGACTGCACCCGTATCCCCGGCAGGACGCGATGTACCGCATCGACGAACCACTGTGCCCGCGAGTGCAATTCGCCGCGCAGACTTCCGTCGTGCTCGAGCGGTCCGGTGTGCACGTAGAGGTCCTTGATGCCGGTGCCTGCCAACGTGGTCACCAATCCAGCTACGTCGGCATCGGTCCTGCGGCCGTCGACCCAGGCGTGGCCGAGCCACACCGCGTCCCGGCCTCTGGTGCGCGCTTCCGCGCTGGGTTCACCGGCGAATTCGAATCGCAGCGCGACCGCGGCCGCTCCCATCGGGAGCACCAGCATCGCAAGCACCAGCCCCGCGGCTACCGCGACGCGGCGCCGCCGCGACCAACCGCGCCACCGAATCCCCGCGCTCAGCAACCATCCCCGCACTTTCTGCCCTCCCCGAGCTGAGACCCGAGACTCGAGCCGCCTGTCTTGCCTGCCGCTCGCCTCGGTCGATGCCAACCCTACCAACCCGCGTGCTGCGGACCCGACGACGCGAGCTCGACCGAAACACTGCGGAACATCGACTCACCACCGAACGCGGCATCCCAACGGACGAATCAGCACAAGTTCCAGAAATTCTTTCGAACAGGCTCCACAAGTTACTCGTCATTATTACTATTCGGTCAGATCGCGTCACTGTCCCAGTCGGAGGCGCGTCACGACCGCGAACAAGGAAGTGGGGGGTCGCAACGATGCACTCTCTGTCACGATTGCGCCGCATCAGACCGGTCGCACTGCTCACCGCGGCGGTGATCACCGCGATGACGGTGCCAGGCAGCGCCTCGGCCGATCTGCAATCCGACATCGCCACCGCCGTCCAGGAATTCCTGGATGTCGGGCGAAAATCGGTGCCGCGCGCGGACTGCGGACCGGGTTCGATGCCGGAACCCGGCCTTCAGGGCGACGTGCCCGCCGCCGATCGCGACAGCGGGCGCAGCACGCAGGGCTACCGGTGCAACATATCGATGGTCGGCCAATTCGCCGGGCGCGGAGCCGGTATCACCTCGACCAGCTTCGAACACTGCGCCTACTTGGGCTCGTTCTTCCCCGGCGATCTGATCGGCGAAGGCCGCGGCGTTCAGGTGCTCGACGTCTCGGATCCGGCCAACCCTCGCCCCACGGTCACCCTCACCGAACCCGCCATGCTCGCCGGCACCTGGGAGAGCCTGAAGGTCAACGCCGAGCGCAAACTGCTGGTGGGCACCGGCGTCCCGGTCGGCACCGGCGTGGGTTACCTATCCGTCTACGACATCTCCGACTGTGCGCACCCGCGCCTGCTCAACCCGGGCCCCGGCACCAATCTGCTCATGCCCCTGCCGATCACGACTCATGAGGGCGGCTTCTCCCCCGACGGCCGCACCTACTGGGCCTCCGGCGTCGCCCCCGGTTTCGTCAGCGCGGTCGATCTCACCGATCCGGCCAACCCGCGCGTCGTCTGGCAGGGCCTGACCGGCATCGAAGCGCACGGCTTCGGCATCAGCCCCGACGGCAATCGCATGTATCTGTCCGCGCTCGGCGGTTTCACCGTGCTCGATATCAGCGCCGTGCAGCGCCGCGACCCGAACCCGCAGGTGCACCACCTCGGCCGCACCTTCTGGACCGACGGCTGGGCGACTCAGCACAGCATTCCGGTCAGCTACGACGGCAGGCCGTACCTGTTCACCGTCGACGAAGGCGGTTCCGGCGGGGTGAAGCTCATCGACGTCTCGAACGACAGCGCGCCCAAGGTGGCCAACAAACTGAAGCTCGAGATCAACCTGCCGCAGCACATCGACGCCAATATCGGCTCCTCGATGGGCGGTTCGGCCTTCGCCTACGAATCGCACTACTGCGCCGCCGACCGGCGGGACGATCCTACGGCCCTCGCCTGCGGCTGGATCTCCTCCGGCATTCGGGTCTTCGACGTGCGCGATCCATTCGCGGTGCGCGAGATCGCCTACTTCAACCCGCCCGCGCGCACCGGCCGCAATCTCGAACTCTGGAATTCCCCGCACGCGCTGGCCTCGATCATCGGCGTCCCACTGATGAGCGCACCGCCCGCGGCGCGCGCGGTGCTCGAGGGACAGTTCAACCCGGCCGACGCGCTCACCCCACGGACTGGACGGCTCGCCTTCGGCGACGTCTCCACCGACTGGTGCTTCTCGCCGCCGGAATGGCGCGGCAACGAACTCTACGTCGCGTGCTCGGACAACGGGTTCATGGTGTTGCGACTGGACGACGCGGTGTATACCCCGCCCGCCGACCAGCATTCGATCGTCGGATCGTGAAAATGCCGCGCGGGCCACGGATCGCCGCGTTCGCCTCGGTCGCCCTGCTCCTGCTGGCGCTCGTGACGGCGCTGCGGCCACTGGCGCTGCCCGAGAGACACACGGCCGCACCGGTTCTCGACACCGTCGAGGTCGGCTTCGCCCAGGACATGACGGCCCATCACCAGCAGGCGCTGCTGATGACCCAGCGCCTCGATCCGCAGGCGGCGCCAACTGTCCGGCGGATCGCCGAGCAGCTGGCCGGCACCCAGCGGATCGAGATCGGCATGATGCTGGGCTGGTTGCGCCTGGCGGACGCGTCGCCCCTGTCCTCGCGGCCAATGACGTGGATGACGGATACCGCTGCGGCGCACCAGCATTCACCACGCCAGCCGGACGCGCTGATGCCGGGCATGGCGAGCACGGCCGAACTCGACGCGCTGGCCGCGGCGCGTGGCCAGGACGCCGAAATCCTCTTCCTGCAACTCATGATTCGCCACCACCAAGGCGGCATCGCGATGGCGACGGCCGCCGACCGGCAGCTCGCCGACGGGCCGGTCAAGGAGGCGGCGCGGGCGATGGTGCAGTCGCAGGGCCAAGAGGTCGGCGTGATGAGCCTGCTGCTGACCCAGCTCGGGGGTGAGCTGCTGCAGTGATCGCCCCGGCCGCTGTCGGCGCCGCCCGGACCCGCCGGTATCGTCGGTGCCGATGGGACGGCTGCGGCCGGGAGAGGGTTTGGTGCGGTCGATGATTCAGGTGGACGAGATCACCTTTCCCGAGCACGTCCACGGCTATCCGAGCGTCGCCTTCGGCGGCTTCGTCGCCGGCGTGCTCGCGACCCGCTGCCCGGCGCCGACCGCTCGTGTCGACTTCCGCGCGAAGGTGCCGGTCGGCACGCCGCTGGCGCTGACGCACACCGCCGTGAACGGCTCCGCCCTCACCAACGCGCAGGGGAAGGTCCTCGCCGAGATCGGCGCGGCGACATTGTCCCTCGATGTTCCGCCCGCGCCGAGCTGGGCCGACGCCGAGGCGCTCACGGAGCGAGTCCTCGCCTCGGGCGAACGCCCCGTCACCGACTGCTACGGCTGCGGCTCGGCGTGCAGCCCCGGCCGGGGATTGCGACTGTTCCCCTGGGCTCTGCCCGGCGGCGATCTCGTCGCTGCCGCCTGGATCCCCGCCCCAGCGCTGGGCGGACCGGACGGCCTGCTGACCACCGAAGATGTCTGGGCTGCCCTCGACTGCCCCAGCGGCAGTGCGGGATTCCTGCTGTCCGGCATGCGCCGCGGCGCGGTCACCGCCGCACTCACCGCGACGCTGCTGCGGCCGATCCGGGCGGGCGAACCGCATATCGCCCACGCGTGGCCGATCGGGCAGGACGGCCGCAAATACACCGTGGGCGCTGCCCTTTCGACCGCCGCGGGCGAGCTCTGCGCGGTCGCCGAAGCGCTCTGGATCGAGCCGCGAGAGGTAGACAGCACCGCCCGCACATAAGGAAAACCCCCGGCCGCGGGGGCCAGGGGTCATCGAACTCGATCAGTGCCGCATCACAGCGGAGGAAAACCCGCCGAGCCGGTGGCCAGCCAGTTCCAGAAGGCCGCGGCGCGGTTGGTGATCAGGGCGACAATGTCGAGAACGGTGCTTCCCATACTTTCCTTACCTCTCCATAATTGCTCGCCGACCTGATTCCGTCGAGCCAGGTCAGAAGCAGTTTTCCTACTCCACGCTGAGCAGCGAGCACTGCCAGTGTGCCAATAGTGTGCCAACACACGGGAAACCGCCCCCTCCCTCGGAGTGCGCCGGCACTCGACACGGCAGCTGCCGGTTCACCACCGACGCCATAGGTTTCGCTCCCCTGGACTCACCACCACCGCAGCACTACTCGCACTCGGAGCCGTCGCACTCGTCGGCATCTCCGCGTCCGTCATCGCAATGACGCGCGACCTCGTTCGAACCCGGCTCCGACGGCCTTCAGCTGACGTCCAGCGCTGCTTCGGGGAGACCCCAGCGGCACCGGTCCGGAGACCGGTGCCGCCGAATCCGGTTCAGGTGTAAAGATGTTCGCCGGGTACGGCGGTTGCCGACGCACGCACCTCGGCGGGATTGGTCTCCCGCAGCACCCAGGCACTGAAGACGGTGACCAGCCCCATCAGCGCGAGGTACACCGAAACGAGCACGGTGGTACCGGTATTCGCGATCAGCGCGGTCATGATGAACGGGGTGCCGCCGCTGACGGTGATCGCGGCCAGCTGATACGCCAGTGACGCACCCGAATAGCGCAACCGGGGCTCGAACAGCTCACCCATGAAAGCGGCCAGCGGACCGTAGGTCAACGACTGGAAGATCGTCCCGGCCGTGATGGCGACGGCGAACAGCGGAAGTTGCGCGGTGTCGACCAGCCAGAAGTACGGGAAGGCCCAGATCACCAGACCGATACCGCCGAAGAGAATCAGTGGCCGACGTCCGACCCGGTCCGATCTGGCGCCCGACCACAGGATCACCAGGCAACCGATCAGCGAGGCCACCAGCGATACGGACAGTATGTCGTTGCGCTTCATGCCGAGCTCCTGGGTCCCGTAGCTGAGCACGCCCGCGATACTGATGTAGAAGGAGGTGTTGGTGGCGGCGAGCAGACCGCAGCCGAGCAGGATCTTGCGCCAGTGCATCCGAATCGCTTCCGACAGCGGTGCTGCGACGACCTGATCGGCACGCTTGCTCGCTACTTCCTGTTGCAGCGCACGGAATTCGGGCGTGTCCTCGACCTTGGTCTGGATGTAGAACACGACCGGAAACAGCAGCGCGCTACAGAAGAACGGCACCCGCCAACCCCAGCTCAGAAACGCCTCGTTC
Source organism: Nocardia sp. NPDC050793 (assembly GCF_040654065.1). Lineage (NCBI taxonomy): Bacteria > Bacillati > Actinomycetota > Actinomycetes > Mycobacteriales > Nocardiaceae > Nocardia > Nocardia sp. NPDC050793. The sequence continues at coordinate 601,843 of NZ_JBFAHG010000003.1, read as the reverse complement.
GAAAGAGCCGAGGTCGCGACGAGGAACACCAGGTTTCCGAGGATCACGCCGAGCGGGACACCCATCTGCCCGAAAGTCCCTGCGAATCCTCGCCTTTTCGGACTCGCGGATTCGGTGAGCAGCAGCACGATCCCACCCCACTGCCCGCCACACGCCATACCCTGCACGAAGCGCAGCGTGACCAGCAGTATCGGTGCGGCGACGCCGATGGAGTGCGCACTGGGAAGACAGCCGATGAGGAAGGTCGCGAACCCCATCGCGAGCAGGCAGACGACCACGGCGGGCTTGCGACCGTACTTGTCGCCGAAGTGTCCGGCCAGCACCCCGCCGAGCGGGCGGGCCACGAATCCCGCCCAGAAGGTGCTGAACGAGAGCAATGTGCCCATCAGCGCCGAGCTGTCCGGGAAGAACACCTTCGGAAAGACCAGTGCCGCGGCTGTCCCGTACAGGAAGAAGTCGTACCACTCGATCGAGCTGCCGACGAGGCCTGCGGCGAGGAGTCTGCGTTGCCCGCGACTCCGTTCCTGTCCTGGTGTCGATACCTTTTCGGTGGCGGGACCTACCGGTTCCAGTGGTGCGGTCATGCGCATACTCCTCGAGCTGGATGGATCACCCACAGCCGCGCCAGAAAGCAAACTTGACGTCAGATTCATGTGGGTGCGCCCAGTGTGGAGGAGCGAGAAAGTAATGTCAATCACACTTTCCGAGTAGCACTACCGCCGCCCGCATCGAACCCGTCGCCATCCCACGCCGCCGAGCAAGGGGCGCCGATACCGCCGCATCCCGAACGGCCAGTGGCCGCAATCCACCCCCTTCGCCGGTAAAACGCCAGCTCATCGACATCACGGCAGTCGGTTCTGCGGAAAACATAACCTTGACGTCAGTTTCATATACGCTGACCGCGGTCCCCGCACAGTTCGTCTCGAAGGATCCGCCGATGGTCGATGTCGACCCGCACCGAAGTCGATTACGTCAAGCGATCCATCGACCGGGAATCGCTGCGCGGCGAATCGCGCGCCTCGTTCACACCGGCGGCGCGCCGTGAACCAGGCCGATGCCACGCACCCACAGCGTGGACAAGGTGGCCGCCGCCGCGTCGGTGTCGATCTCGGCGTCGGTCTTGGCCCACTGGGTACAGAACTCGCGGACCATGCCGCACAGCGCCGTCGCCGCATAGGCGGCGTCGATATCGACTGCGGCGAGGCGGCTCTCCTGCAGCCGGGTGATCATCTGTGTTGCCCGGTCGATGAACAGTTCGATCTCGGCTTGGAGCAGTTCGTCGATCTCGGGGTTGAGCCCGGCGACCTCGCCCCACATGAGCATCAGGCGGGCATGATCGCGGAACGCGAGCACGTAGGCGCGCACCGCCGCTTCGATCGCCTCGACGGCTGTGCGGGGCTCGGTGCCGAGCCGTGAGCGCACCTTCTCGCGCATGTCGGCGATGAGATTCAGCACCACCGCCTGAAAGATCGCTTCCTTGGAGTCGAAGTACACATAGAAGGTCCCGTGCGCGACGCCGGCCTCGGTGACGATGTCGGCGACCCGCGTTTCCACGAACCCGAGCCGCGCGAAGACCGACTCGGCGGCGTCGATCAGTTTCGTGCGGGTCCGCTCTCCGCGGGGCGTCAATGCCGGTGCGTGCTTGCCGGTCCGCGTGTTAACCGATTGCGACACGAGATCATCGTCCCAAACAGGCGCGGACGCCAATGACTACGGGCCCTGCGACCGGCGGCACTACCGTGCGTTCGGGTGGCTCTCCACTGCCTTGACCCGGCGCCGGAGCAGGCAGAACTCGTTCCCCTCCGGGTCGGCCAGTACGTGCCATGTCGCGGCGCCGGTCTGGCCGACGTCGACCTTCCGCGCACCCGCGGCGAGCAGCCGTGCCAGTTCCGCGTCCTGATCGCGGTCGGTGGGGTTCACGTCGAGGTGCAGCGGCAGTTTCCCGCGCTTCGGCTCGGCGCTGCGACCGAACACCAGTGTGGGCTGCGGCCCGCCGAAGCCGGTTCCTGGCGGGCCGATCTCGAGGTGATCGTCGCCCTCCCAGCCGAGTTCGACGTAGCCGAGGACTTCGCACCAGAAGTCAGCCAGCCGTTGCGGGTCGGCACAGTCGATGACCAGTTCGGTGATCCTGCAAGCCATGTCCGCGACACTACGCGTGCGGACTGTTCCGACAGCGGTCTTCCTCGTCGGCGAAGCGGTCACGAGGCTGAGTGCTGTGTCGGCAATCTCGTTGGAAATCGGCGTAGTTCGACCAGAACCGAGCAAATGCATTGATACCCGGTCACGCTACCCAGTCAAAGTTATCAGCGTTGATTTCCAGCACGATTGCATCGAGATATCGCCGATCTCGAGAGATTTGGACAGTTGCACAGCATTCGGTTGTGAGATATGTCAAGTATCGAATACTGGCACGCCGCCGAATGAGTGTGATAGAGCGCGATTCCGCTGCTAGCGAAGGCTTCAGCCGCCAAAGCTAGCTATTTACACGGAGTTACACGCACCAACTGTTAACTCGAAATACACAATGGACGATGACCCCTCGGGCGGCGAATACCGCCGACTGAATCTAGACTGACGCACACGTTCTCGGAGCCGAGTCGAATTGCGCCCGCCGACAGCTCTATTCGAACGCATTTCACGCCGTGCCGCGACGCACGAAATTCACCGTCACCCCCAGGAGGGAAGCATGCACTCCTCAGCGCCCGATGTCGGTACTCCGCCTGACATCGGCCTCCGAATCACCACGCCCGGCGAATCGTTGTACGCCGCACCGGACACCGCGATGCCGGCGCAGACCTCAACGATCACCATCCCCACCGCGCCCACGCCGAGCAGGCCACTCCAGTTGAGCTCCCTCGACCTGCAACTGCTCGACATCGAAACCGATTCGGCACCAATGCATGTCGGTGCAGTCACCGTCCTGGACTCCGCCGCAGCCTCGAACGGGCCACTGGACGTCACGTCCCTGCGGCGGCTGTTCGCCGACCGCCTGCACCTGATCGCGCCACTGCGACGACGGGTGCGCAGGGTCCCGTTCGGGCTCGATCTTCCGTACTGGGAGGACTGCGACCACATCGATCTCGGCTACCACGTTCGACACATACGACTACCCGAAGGCGCCGGTGACGAACAGCTCGCCGACTACGTGGCGCGCCGGCACGCCGCACCACTCGACAGCACGCGCCCGCTGTGGGAATGCGATCTGATCTCCGGTCTGTCCGACGGACGCCAAGCCGTCTACACCAAGATCCACCACGCGGTGATCGACGGCGTCTCCGGCGCCGAAATCATGGCGGCCATCCTCGATTTCCAGCCCGAGCACCAGCCCGCACCGCCACCCGCGGACGGCATCTCCCGCAACCGTAGACCCTCCACCGCCGAGATTCTCGCCCGCAGTCTGCCGAACATGCTCGGTCGCCAAGCGATTCGAGCGCGGTCCCTCCTACAGGCCGGTCCAGCCCTGCTCCGAACCCGCAACGACCTCCGCGCGAAACACCCCGACGTGCCGATCGAGAAACCGACCACCACCGCCCGTAGCCTCGCCTACACCTCACTCCCCCTCGACGAGGTCAAGAGCATCAAGGACCGCGTCGACGGCACCGTCAACGATGTGGTGATGGAGCTGTGCACCTCGGCACTACGACGCTGGCTACTCGACCACGACCACTCTGCCGACCAGCCCCTGATCGCGGCGATTCCGGTATCCGTACGCACCCCCGAGCAATTCGGCACGGCCGGAAACCAGTTCTCCCTCATGCTCACCGCGCTACCGATCGCCGAATCCGACCCCGAACATCGACTGAAACTGCTACACAACAACCTCCTCGAGGCCAAGCAACGCTTCCAGACCCAACCGCCCACACTCCTGCACAAAGCCACATCCCTGCTCACACCACTGCTACACGGCCGACCCACCCGCGCCTTGCTACGCGCAGCAGCGCCGAACCTCCCCCTGGTCGATCTCGTCGTCTCCAACGTCCCCGGTCCCCAGGTTCCGCTGTATCTCAATGGAATTCGCGTCCGACACAGCTACCCGGTCTCTCTGCTCACCGAGCTGTCCGGCGGCCTCAACATCACGGTCATGTCCTACGACGGCCACCTCGACTTCGGCATCCTCGCCTCTCCCGACGCTTTCCCCGACGTCTGGGATCTCACCGGCAATCTGCGACAGGCACTGACCGACCTCCAGCAGTTGCCCTAGAGGCCATAGCCGATCGACGGATCTGCCGGCCATCCCTTCGTCGTCGGCAGTCACGGCACATTTCTCTCCCCGTGTCCTGACAGCGTGATGCCCACGTCGCGGGTCATACCCTCGCTCTCGAGCACGTCGGTCAGCAGCGCTGTCACTCCTGCGCGTTCGCGCTCGTCCTTCAGCTCCCGAATCGTCAGAGAGACATCGATATTCACGGACCTTGGTCCGGCAGCACCGGGACCAACGACTCTGCCCGCGGGCCGGCCTGGACGGGCATGGTGATGACGGGCTGCGGCACCTCCCAGCCGCCGCCCGTTCCGAACCGACGTTAGGGGAATCACCGTGAGCGACAAGCCATCCGGCCAGCCTTACCACGCCGAGCCGGGACAAAGCCTCGCCGACATATACAACGTCCCCGGCATCGTGCTGTTCATCGCCGGAGTGGTGGGCCTGGCCTCCACGCTCACCGCGGCGGGATCCGGATCCACCGACTGGATTGCGCTCGGCGCCGCCGTCACCGCGTTGTGCTTCATCGCCAGCGTCGCGGTGTTCTGGCTCGAACACGAGCGCCTGCGCCGACTCGCCCGATCCCGCGTTCTGATCCCGACCGAGCCGCAGCCGCACCCTCCCGAGTGACAAGCACCAGCTGCGGACGCGTTCCACGGCACCTTTCGACGGCCCGGACCGCGCGAACCTGAACTCGTCGGCGCGCTTCGATACCGCTGGATCCGGCCGAGCCGCCTACACTCACGCGATGTCGTCGTGTCCAGTTCGCGCAGCGATGAGCGCCGCGCTCATCGCCCTTCGTCTGCCCGCCGAGAGCGCAGCGCCGCGATGACCGCGACGATGCCGCGCTGGCTCGGCGGGGTCGTGTTCACCCCCGGCCTGATGGCCTTCACCGGCGGCATCGGCGACACCGCGGCCCATTCCCATGCCGCCGTGCAAGTTTTGCTGGTCACCGCGGGCGAGGTTACCGTGGTCGACGCCGCTGGACGCTCCGCGGCCGCCGAGTTGGCGATCATCCCGCCGGGGGTGCGGCACGAAGTGCGGGCCGCCCCGGACACCAAGGGTTTCATCGCTTACCTCGACTCCGGTAGCACCGTCGGCCGCGCCGCCCTCACTCGACTGCGTGGCCTGCCCGCCGATCACGTCACCAGCTGGATCACCGCGGCGATCCCGCACACCACAGCGGCAGTGCCGCAACAGAACTCGGTGACGCGGCCGCCGTCCCGGTCCCCGCACCCGGTGGTGGCCGAGGCACTGCGCTTGGCCGCGGCTACCGCGGGCGGCCCACCGTTGCTCGGCGAGCTCGCGGCCGCCGTGGCGATGTCGCCGAGCCGCCTGTCGCATCTGTTCACCGAGCATGTGGGGTTGCCGTATGCGGCGTGGCGACGGTGGACGCGGCTACACCTGGCAATCGGCACCGTGCGCGCGGGCAGCACGCTGACCGAGGCCGCGCACGCCGCGGGTTTCACCGACAGCGCTCACTTGACCAAAACCTGCCGCGACCTGTTCGGCATCACCCCCACCGAAGCTCTCGTCGCAACCGGCTGGCGAACTCCGCCCGTGGCGCGCCTCAGCTGATTTCTACAAGCCGCCACCGGTATGCGGCGGCGACGCTGAATCCATGTCCACCATCGCTCGATCCCTCGTCCGCTACGGCTACGCACCGGTCATGCTGCTTGGCGTCAACGGGGCCGGAATCGCCCTGGCCGCAAGCGGAGCCAGCAAGGCATGGCTGCTGGTTCTGCTGGTCACCGCCATCGCGTTGTCGTTCGCCGCCGAACGCCTGCTGCCGTATCGGAGTGCCTGGAACAGCTCCCACGGCGACGTCGGGCGCGATACCGCGCATACCTTCGTCAACGAAACGCTCATCCTCGCCAGTGTCGCCGTCATCCCGGCGTTGGCCGCGCTCGTCCCCGGTGACGGGATCTGGCCTAGCAGTTGGCCGTTCGTCGTTCAGGTGCTGATCGCGATTCTGGTCGCCGACTTCGGGATCACGCTGACGCACTACGCCAGCCACAAGATCGGGGTGCTGTGGCGGTTTCACGCCGTGCACCACAGCGTTACCCGCTTCTACGGTCTCAACGGCCTGATGAAACACCCGCTGCACCAGACTCTCGAGATGACCGCGGGCGTCACCCCGCTGTTGCTGGCGGGGATTCCGGTGCCGGTCGCTTCGGCGTTGTCGCTGGCGGTCGCGGTGCAGTTGCTGCTGCAGCACTCCAACGCCGACTACCGCGTCGGCCCGTTGAAATACGTCCTGGCGCTCAACGAAGGCCACCGCTTCCACCACTTGAAATGGGCGGGCATCGGCGACGTCAATTTCGGGTTGTTCACTCTCGTCTGGGATCACATGCTGCGCACTCACAGCTACGACCCCGCCCGCCAGTTCAGCAGCGCCGACCTCGGGATGGCCGCAAAGCCCGACTACCCCGTCGGCTACCTGGCGCAGCTCGCCGAACCCTTTACTCGTCACGGCGCATGCACCGTCACTTCCGCCAACCCCACCGAGACCCGCTCGGACGTGGTGCGGGCACCGTCCAGCTGATCGGCTGCAAGCGATCGCCGAGTCCTGTTCTCGGGCTCGGCTTTTCGCATTCCGGGAGGTGCCCCGTCTCAGCGCACCCAGTCCGGAGTCCACACGTCATCGGTGGATGTTGCCCGGTACCTGGTCTGGAGGTACTCGAGGACGTTCGCCAGGACGGGGTGTCTATTGTCCGCTCGCCAGATCACGGAGAGCGGATAGACCGGGGTCGGGTCGACGACGGGGATTCGGCGCAGGTCGTAGCTTTCCGGCCAGAGGTATCGGGAGCCTTGGCCGACGAAGGTGGCGAGCTGGTTCGAGTCGGCGATTTCGGCGAGCAGCGCTTCGGCGCCGAAGCTCGGCCCGATCGTGTCGATGGTGAGTCCGAACGCTGTCGCCAGATCGTTGTAGTAGCCGACCGGCTCGGGGTCGGTCATGCCGGGCATCCAGATGCGGTGATCGGTGAGTTCGGCCATTGTCACGGTTTCGGCGTTCGCCAACGGATGTCGCGGGCCGACCAGCAGTTCGTGCCGGTCGTCGATCACTCGCGACGAGCGCAGTCCGTTCGGAAGGTCGAGGCCGCGTAGGGATCTGAAGGTGGCATCGAGAGTGCCCGCACCGATCTCGGCCAGTGCCGACGCGGCATCGGCGTGGTCGAGGGTGACGACATCGAGCTCGATGCCGGGGTGTTGCCGGTAGAAGTCGTAGAGCACGGTGGAGGGTGCGATCCTGCGGGCGACGACATCGATCCGCAGGGCCCTACGCCCCGGTGTCACGGCCGCTGTGACGCGTTCGGCGGCGCGGAGCAGCGCACGCGCATGGGGAAGCAGCGCTTGCCCGTCGACAGTGAGCCGCGCACCCCGGGCGGTCCGCGCGAAGAGCTGCGCACCGAGTTCTCGCTCCAGCGTCGCCACTCGCCTCGATGCTCCCTGCTGGGTGATGCCCAGATCGTCGGCAGCGGCTTGGAATTGGCCGGATTCGGCGACAGCGACGAAGGTACGAACCGCATCGAGATCCACGAGGCGAGAACCTACCCCCACAACGACGAGTTGTGACGCGCCGCTCGATCCGTTGTTGGTGTCGGCGTCCGTCGACCGGCTTCAATCTCCCCCGGCAACAAAGCGTTGTCCCACGAGGTGTGAAGCGGAGCGAAGCGAGTGCTGAATATCGGGCGGAGACCGAAACTGGGCGAGGCCTTCGGGTGGTTGTGGGCCTCCTACGCGGTCAGCGCCTACGGGACCGGGCTCGGGTTCGGGGCGTTCTCCGTCGTTGCGATCACGGTCTCGAACGCCGGTTCGGCAGAAGTGGCGGCCTTGTCGTCAGCCGGACTGGCGATCGGGGCACTGCTGGCGATCCCGCTCGGGCCGTGGATGGAGTTCCGCGCCAAACGGCCGGTCATGATCGCCACGGACGTGGTCCGATTCGCGGCGTTGGCATCCATACCGCTCGCCTACTGCCTGGGCGTCTTGTCCTTCACGCAACTGTTGGTGGTCGCCACCGTCACCGCGGCGGCGAAAATCGCGTACACCGCCGCCGGCGGCGCCTACCTCAGGACCATCGTCCCCGCCGACGGGCTGCTGGCGGCCACCAGCCGGTTCGAGTCCACCACCTGGTCGGCCACGATCATCGGACCGCCCGTGGGCGGCGCCGCCATCGGGCTGCTGGGGCCGGTGACCACCCTCGTCATCGACGCGACGAGCTATCTCCTTTCGGCGCTCGGCATCACCGCGATCAGGCAACCCGAGCGGCCCCCGCCTCCGCGCAAGACCTCGACGCGCCGGTGGAGCGACATCGCCGAGGGATGGCGATACATCCTCGCCCACCGCACGCTGCGCCGGCTCTTCTTCAACACCATGCTGGTCAATGGACTGATCATGGCCACGGAGCCACTCTTGTCGGTGATGATGCTCTCCCACTTGCGGTTTCCGGTGTGGCAGTACGGTCTGGCATTCGCGGTTCCGTGTATCGGTGGCCTGATCGGGTCCCGGCTCGCCCGCCGCGTCGCCGCCAGTTGCGGCGAAAAGACGGTGCTGCGGGTCTTCGGCACCCTCCGCGCCTGCTGGCCCCTCGGACTGGTATTTATCCAGCCCGGACTGGCCGGGCTTGTGATCGTGATGGCCGCCGAGTTCGGGTTGATCCTCTGCGCGAGCATCTTCAACCCCGTCTTCGCCGCTTATCGGTTGAAGAACACCGATGCCGACCGCCACGCCCGGGTGCTCACCGCGTGGTCGATCACCACCAGCACCGGCACCGCCGTGCTCACTGTCTCGTGGGGTCTCCTGGCAGAAGTCACCGGGCCGCGCGCAGCGATCGCCCTGGCCGGGGTTCTGCTCCTCGGCACGCCATTCCTGTTGCCGCTGAAGCTCGCCGCGCCGGAACCCGCGAGGCCCGACTCCGCCGAGCGAGCAGTCGGCTCTCTCCAGTGCGAGCTCAGCGCCGCGCCGGGCTGCGAAACTCCAACGCTCCCCTCGGATATCGATAAGCCCGCTAATTCATCCCGCCGATCCGGGTGTCGAGAACACCAGCCGCACCGTGCCCCCTGGCGCCAATCGTGCGACCTGATCCCGGCAGGCGATGTCGATCGGCTGCGACGGGCCGGGGTCGGAGCTGATCTCGACGCCGTCGCCGCTGACTCGCACGGCGAGCCGGTGGCCGCGATAGATCATCGGGAAAGCCAGCGCGCCAAGTGATTCGGGCCAGTTCGGGCAGAAGATGAGGCGATCGCGGCGGATCTCGAGTCCGGTGAAGCAGCGCTGCAGCAGGTCGACGCTACCCGCCATCGCGCCGAGGTGAATCCCTTCGGCGGTGGTGCCGCCCTGGATGTCGGCCACGTCGGACTCGAGCACGCGGTCGAAGAACTCGACGGCACGGTGCCGGTTCGCCCTGGCCAGCACCCACGCGTGCACCACGGCGCTGAGCGTCGAGCCGTGCGAGGTGCGCGACAGGTAGTACTCGATGGTGCGCGGAATCATCTCTCCCGGCAGTTCGTATCCGAGCTGGCCCAGCAGTTCTCGTAGTTCGTCGGCCGAGAGCAGATAGAACAGCATCAGCACGTCGGCTTGTTTCGCCGCCCGGTAGCGATTGACGTCGTCGCCCTCCGCCTCGAGAATCCGGTCCAGCCGCTGGATATCGCCGTAGCGGCGACGGTAGTGATCCCAATCCAATTCGGCCAAGCGCCCGTAGCCCTCGAACTGGCTGATGACCCCGTCGTGGAACGGGACGTACATGCGCGCGGCGACGTCCTGCCAGTGCCGTGGCTCCGATGGCGGCACGGCGAGCTTCTCCAAGAGTTCCGACCGTTCGCGCGGAGCCAGGAGGGCGAGCGCGTCGACCGCCCGCAAGAGCACCCAGGCCGCCATGACGTTGGTGTAGGCGTTGTTGTCGATTCCCGCGTCGGGCGCGTCCGGGTAGCCGGAATGGAACTCGTCGGGACCGATCACACCGCGAATGGTGTAGCGGCCGCGCGCCGCGTCGTAACCGGCCAGGCTCGACCAGAAGCGGGCGATATCGACCAGCAGCTCGGCGCCGCATTGGACAAGGAACTCGAGGTCGCCGGTTGCCTGGTAGTACTGCCACACGTTGTAGGCGATCGCGATTCCGATGTGGTGCGCGCGCCGGCTCGGATCTGGATTCCACCGGCCCGACAGCGGATTCAGGTGCAGCCGCTGACTCTCCTCGCGGCCGTCGCTGCCGGACTGCCACGGGAACATCGCCCCGGCCAGCCCGGCCTCCGCGGCGGCCCGGCGGGCTTCGGGCAGGCGGCGATAGCGGTAACGCAGCAGCGACCGGGTCACGTCAGGGAATCGTGGATTCAGCACCGGGAGGACGAACACCTCGTCCCAGAACACATGTCCGCGGTAGGCCTCGCCGTGCAGACCGCGCGCCGGGACGCCGACGTCGAGATCCGTGGAGTTCGGCGACAGCGTCTGCATCAGGTGCAGCAGATGCAGGCGCACGATGCGCGCCGCGTCCGCGCTGCCTTCGAGGTCGATCCGCAGCCGTGCCCACAGGTGTTCCCATGCCACGGCATGTCCCTCGAACAGGTCCGCGTAGCCGCTGGTGGCTTCGAGCCGGCGTGCGGCCTCCTCCTCGGCGCCCGCGCTGGCGTGATCACGTCCGGAGCAGACGGCCACGATCTTCTCCAAACTCACCGACCCGCCTGCGGCGATGTCGACGGTGAAGTCGTGCCCGATCAGACCGTCTCGATCGACCAGTTTCCGCGGTGCCTCGACCGGTTGCTCGGCACGCCGCAGAATGCTGCGGGTCGCCATCGCCACCGATATGCCTGACCCGTTGGTGCGCACCGCGAGCAGCACCGAATCGCCGGACAGCGCTACCGCGCGCTCGGCCGTCAGGTGCGCGTCGGACAGCGCGCGATAGCGCTCGACCAGGCTGTTGCGCACGCTGCCGTCTATCGCCGAGCGAATGGTCACGGCGCCCGACCAGTTCTCGGCCGTGACAGTCGTTTCCAGCGCGCCCAGATGGGGCCGGTGCATGGCGGCGAAGCGGCGCTGCCGCACCGCGGTGATTCGGCCCTCGGCGTCGCGGACCCGGAACTGCCGTACGAGCTCGGCACGACGCAAGTCGAAATGCTGCCGATACGACACCAGTTCGGCGGCGTCGAGATCGAACCAGTCGCCGTCGTCGATTCGGAAGGTCACCGGCAACCAGTTCGGCAGGTTCACCAGGCTTTCGTTGTCGACCTCGTGTCCGTCGATCTCGTCGGCGAGCCGGTTGTACAGCCCGGCGATATAGGTGCCCGGGTAGTGGACCGCCCCGGCCACCGATTCCGGCGCCGCGCCCCGCGTGGCGAAATAGCCGTTGCCGACCGTGCACAGCGACTCACGGAGCTTCTCTCGCGGCGGGTCGTAGCCGTCGAAAGCGAGCACCCACGACTCCGGCACGGTCGCGACGTCGTCGCGGAACGACTCCGCCAGCCGCTCGAGGAACTCGCGAACCTCGCGGGCCCCGGTGACCGCGAATCCGGCCGCGGTGTGCCGGTCGCCGGTCTCGTTGTGCCGCACACTATTGCGATGCCGTCGGATTCGATGGCGTCGAAGGCGTCTTCGTCGGTGAGGTCGTCGCCCAGGTAGATCGGCGACACCCCGACGTCGAGATGCCGCAGTATCCAGCGCAGGGCGGCGCCCTTGTCCCAGTCCACATCGGGTCGCAATTCGGTGACGCGCCTGCCGGATGTCACGCGTAGACCGGCCGCGCGTCCGACGTCGTGGACAGCGGCGACCACCCTGCCGACATCCCCTCCCGCGACATTGCGATGGTGGACCGCCACCGCGAAACGCTTGTGCTCGACCAGCGCACCCGCGACATCGCCCAGCCGTTGTCGCAGCTCATCGGCTGCCCGTGCCAGCTCCTGTTCGGCGCCCGGCACGACGTCGTGTACGTGCCGGGTGCCGTCCGGTGCCATCAGGTCGAAGCCGTGGCTGCCCGCGTACCAGATTCCGCTGACGCCGACGCGGTCACGCAGGTCGGTGAGATCGCGTCCGCTGATGACCGCCACGGGGCACAGCGTGGCGAGGTCCGCCAGCGCCGCCACCGCGCCGTCGACGGGCTTCGCGGCAGCCGGATCGGTGACGATTTCGGCCAAGGTCCCATCGAAATCCACTAATACGGCGGGCTTTTCGGTGCCGAGCCAGCCCGTGATGGAGGTCCAGCGCTCGATGGCGTCGGGAAGCTCCGACATCCGCAGGAAGCCTTCCCGCAGCCGCACCTCGGCGAGGTCGCCGACCACGATGTCCGCCCCTCGCGACGACAGCCGGTCGGCGCTTTCGTGCCGGTCCACGCCGATCACCAGCGCGAACCCTCCGGCGCGGCCCGCGGCGACGCCCGCCTCGGCATCCTCGACGACAACCGTGCGGTCGGGTGCGGCGTCGAGCCTGCGGGCTGTTTCGTGCAGCATCGCCGGATCGGGTTTGCCTGGCATACCGAGCTTTTCGGCCTCGATTCCGTCCACCCGTACGGTGAAGAGGTCACCGATACCGGCGGCCGCGAGCAGTTCCGCGCAGTGGCGGCTTGCGGTGAACACGCCGGTGCGTATTCCCGCGGCATCGAGCCGCCTGACCAGCGTGACGGTCGAGTCGAACACCCGCACGCCGTCGCGCGTGAGCCGCTCGCGGAAGAGGCGATCCTTCCGGTTGCCGAGCCCACAGACGGTCTCGGCCGTTTCCGGATCGGAGGAATTTCCCCATGGCAGTGCGATCCCTCGGGCGGCGAGAAAGTCCGCGACACCCTGATATCGGGGTTTGCCGTCCACGAAACGCAGGTAGTCGGTCTCGGTGAACGGTGAACGGTCTTGCCCGGCGCCGGCGGGACGGTGATCCAGGAAGGCATCGAACAGTTCCGTCCAGGCCGCGGCGTGGACGGACGCGCTGTCGGTCACCACCCCGTCCATGTCGAAGATCACCGCGTCGTGGCGGCGCGCATCGATCTGCGGCAGCGGTGCATCCTTGTCCACACATCCAGCCTGAACCGACCCAGGTGTTCCGTCCAGGGGTCGGTGCCGGCTGGCCGACCGGGGACCACGTGCTGCGCGATCCGGGACCTAGGACTCCTCCGGACAGGGGCGTCCGATCCCTACCGTGACGATATGAGCCAGGCAACCGCCATGTTCTCCACGTCCACCGGCCCGGCACAGGTCCATGAGACGCACACCGGACTCGTCCTGCTCTACGGCGAGCGCGCCTACAAGGTGAAGAAACCGATCACCACCGACTTTCTCGATTTCGGCACCCCGGCGCTCCGAGAACGGGCCTGCGCTCGCGAGCTCGAGCTCAATCGGCGCATGGCGCCCGATGTCTACCTCGGCGTCGCGCACCTGACCGACCCCGAGGGAGGGGTCGCCGAACCGGTTCTGGTGATGCGCCGCATGCCCGAGGACCGCAGATTGTCGAACATCCTCACCGACGTCGCGGCGCACGAACGGGAGCTGACGCCGCTGGTCGAGTTGCTCGTCCGCTTCCATCGCCTGGCAGGCCGTGGCCCCGAGGTGGACCGGGCGGGCACCGCAGGAGCACTTCGCGAGCGGTGGCAGACGCTGCTGCATCCGCTGCGAGAAGAACCAGCGGTGGCCGCGCACCTGCCCGAGCGCATCGACCACCTCGCGACGCGGTACATAGACGGGCGAATCCCGCTGTTCGACAACAGGATCGCCGAAGCGCGCATCGTCGACGGACACGGAGATCTGCTCGCCCAGGACATCTTCGCCCTCCCGGACGGCTTCCGAGTGCTGGACTGCCTCGACTTCGACGACCGATTGCGTCACCTCGACTGCCTCGACGACATCGCCTTTCTCGCTATGGATTTCGAGTTCCTCGGATACCCCGAGCTCGGCGTACGCCTGCTCGACGACTACTTGCGGGCGACGGGCGACTCCGCACCGATGTCGTTGCGCTCGCACTACATCGCCTATCGCGCCACCGTCCGGGGGAAAGTCGACCTGATCCGTCTGCGCCAAGGCGACGACGACGCCCGTGAGCATGCCGACCGCCATCTGCGCATCGCCCTGGAGCACCTGGAACGCGCGGCCGTTCGCCTTGCGCTCGTCGGCGGCCTGCCTGGGACCGGGAAGTCCACCGTCGCGCGGCGGCTCGCTGCGGCGACAGGCGCGACGATGCTCTCCACCGACCGGATCCGCACCGAACTGGCGGCGGCGCGGATCCTGACCGGCGAGAGCGGGGACTTCGGCGCGGGCAAGTACTCCCCCGCGAACAAGGCCCGCGTCTACAACGAATTGCTCGACCGTGCCCGCGCACTGCTCGCTTCGGGCGTCTCGGTGATACTCGACGCCAGCTGGGTCGACGAGGGTGAACGCCGCCGCGCGGCCGAGCTCGCGGAGCAAACCCGTAGCGACCTGGTCCAGCTGCGCTGCACGTGTCCCCGTGAGCTGGCGGCCGGTCGACTTCGGGAGCGCCCGTCCGGCGACTCCGAGGCGACGCCCGCCATCGCGGAAGCCATGGTCGCCACGGCTGCGCCGTGGAGCGGCACCACGGACCTCGATACCGCCACCCCGATCGACGACACCGTTGCCGTCGCCCACCGAGCCTGGTCCGCCCATCCACGTGCCGACGCGGACGTCCTGTCGTGATCCGCACCGCCGAACGGACGGACGGACGATGACCTTCTGCCCTGTCGGCTTCGTCGGCAGCGTCGAATGATGAGCGAACAGGGTCACGTCAGGAAGGAGATTCGACATGACAACCGCGCAGAGCATCATGCGTTCCCAGGTTCAGTGCATCGGCATCCGCGACTCCATGGCGGCCGCCGCCCAGCGCATGCGTCAACTCGATGTCGGCGCGCTGCCCATCTGCGACGGTGAAGGCCATCCCGTCGGCATCGTCACCGATCGCGACATCGTCGTGAAGGTTCTCGGAACGGGGGCGAACCCGAAGACCACCATGGCAGGGGAATTGGCGCAGGGCGCCGACCAGCTCTATACCGTCGATGTCGGCGCGGACCTCGATGATGTCCTCGCGATCATGGAGCAGCATCAGATCCGGCGGCTACCGGTCGTTCGACGCGGGCGTGCTCGCCGGCATCATCACGGAGGCCGACCTGGCCCGTCATCTGCCCCAGAACACCGTGGGCGAATTCGTGGAAGCTGTCTGCGCCTCGCACTTGCCGGTCACCGAACAAGCCTGAAGAACGGACCCGAGTTGGGTGGCCGGGTGCGAAGCGCACCGGCGGCAACGGGCCGCATCCGCCTGCGGACCGGATTTGCCGCGGCAGGCGGAGGCGTTTGCTACTGGTTCGATCAGGGCATCTGGATCACGCGCTCGAAATCCGCGACTGCCTTCGCCAACCGCGCCCGCGACAGGGTGTGCGGACCGCATTCGCAGGACGCGGGTACCGCGTCGTCGGTGAAATCGTCGGCCGCCAGCAGGTCGGCGTATCGGGTGCCGTTGTCGTGGGAGCCGTGTCCCGTGTCGACGTAGTCGCGACCACCGTGGGCATGCAATCCGGTCACCGACCGGAACACGGGACCCACGGCGGTGTCGACCACATCTGCCACATTGTGACCGCGTCCGCACCGGACACGGACGAGCACGTCCTCGGTACGCTGCTCTGGCGAATCCAGGGCCTGTTCTGCGATGCGCCGCCGTTCGGGCGCCGAGAGATTCGAAGTCTTGGCCATAACTCCACTATCACTCGGATCCGCCCGCGCCGACAGAGCCGAAATCAGGATCGGCCTTCCTCAGCGCTCAGGAGCGGACGATGTGGGCGCCAGCTTCGCGACCAACCAGTCGCGGGCGAGTTCGGCGACTTTCTCCAGGGTCCCCGGCTCGGCGAACAGGTGGGTGGCCCCCGGCACCACCTCGAGCGTGGTCTCACCGGACAGCTCTTGCGCGGCGCGGCGGTTCAGGTCCAGCACGACGGAGTCGTGACCACCCACGATCAGCAGGGTCGGTGCGCGCACCGCCGCGAGAGCGGGACCGGCGAGATCCGGCCGTCCGCCACGCGACACCACCGCGGCGATCTCGACTCCGGGGTCGGTCGCGGCGGTGAGCGCCGCGGCAGCACCCGTGCTGGCGCCGAAGAATGCGATACCCAGGCCGGGGACGTCGTCTTGGCGGGTCAGCCAGGCGGTGACGTCGACCAGCCGTCGCGACAGCAGCTCGATGTCGAAGACTCGGGCCCGATCGATCTCCTCGTCCGGGGTGAGCAGATCGAACAGCAGCGTGGCCAATCCGGCTCGATTCAGCACCTCGGCCACGTAACGATTGCGCGGGCTGTGGCGGCTGCTTCCGCTGCCGTGCGCGAACACCACCATTCCTTTCGGGTTCTCCGGAATGGTGAGATGACCGGCCAGTTCGGCCGCTCCGGCCCGGACGAGAACATCCTCGTCACGCAGCGGCGGATCGTCCCCGGCGTCCGCCCCACGCGCGACTTCGGCGGCTCTGCGCAGCAATTCGGTGACCTCGGCGTCGGAGACCTGGCCGAAATGGCGGTACCAGGAGCCGACCGCGTCGAACCAGGTGGGCAACTCCAGGCACACCACCTCGTCCGCTTCGTCTTTCAGCATCACCAGCGTGTCCCGTGGCGCTACCGGAACTGCCAGCACGACCCGTTGAGCGCCGTGCGCCCGCGCGACCTGGCAGGCAGCGCGAGCGGTCGCGCCGGTGGCGATGCCGTCGTCGACGATGACGACGGTGCGGCCCGACAGCGAGATACGCGGGTGTGTGCGCCGCAGCCACTGGGCTCGCCGGGCGAGTTCCGCACGTTCCCGGCGCTCCACGCTCGCCATGTCCGCACCGGTGAGTTGCGAGTACGCGACGACGCTGTCATTGAGCAGCCGGACGTCGTCCTCGCCGATCGCGCCGAATGCCAGCTCCGGCTGATACGGGACGCCGAGTTTGCGCACCACGATCACATCCAGCGGCGCGTCGAGCACCCGTGCGACCTCACAGGCCACGGGAACGCCCCCGCGCGGAAGGCCGACCACGACGGGATCCTCGTCTCGGAGATGAACAAGCCGCCGCGCCAGCTGGCGTCCGGCGTCACGGCGATCGTCGAACAACATCGCAAACCTCCTCACCAAACCAGCGTGCACCTCGACGCGGCGTAATGGCAGATGCGATCGTCGCCGAGTGCAGAGCCGTTGGTCCCGGCTACCCGCGCCAGTGCTCGGACCGTGACCTCGACGAGATGCCGAAGACGTCCCGCGCACAATTCGGCAACGTCCGAGGACTTCCAGGTCAGTAGCCGGTGTCGCGGCGGCGGAACCCGGCGAATCCGGCAGCCAAACCGGCCACGGCCATCGCGGTGACGACGAGTATCGGTGCGGCGGCGACGGATTGAAGCGGCGCCCGCGGAATGTGCGTGAAGGGCGAAGCCTCGTCGAACCAGTCGGGCAGGTCGAAGGCAGCCGTGAACAGGACGGCCACGACGCAGTAGGCGAAGACCGTCCATGCCAGCGGAACAGCGGCCCTCGGCGCCCAGCCGCAGGCGATCGTCGCGATCGCAATGATCGACCAGACGGCGGGCAGCGACACGAGCGCCGCACCGGTCATTCGTAACGGCTGGGAAGCGTCGGCGATCGTGAGGCCGTAGGAGAGCCCGGCGCCGAAGCCGGCGCAGGCCAGCACGAACGCGCCGCCACCCAACGCGACGACGAGGTGGCTCGCCAGCCAGCGATCGCGACTCACGGGTCCGGCCAGGATCGGCTCCGCGCGGCCCGCGGTCTCCTCACCACGTGCGCGCAACACACTGGCGATGCCGAACCCGGCGGCGAGCAGCGCGACGATCGAAATCGCGAGTGACAGAAACGCGTCCACCGCTTCGGTGGCGCCGCCGGGTATGTAGGCGGCGATTTCGGGATTATCGGTGAGATAGTCCTCGATACTGTCCGCGAACGAACCGTACGCCGCACCCAATGCGAAGACACCTACCGTCCAACCGGCCAGCGACCCGCGCTGCAGCCGCCACGCCAAGCCCAGCGGTGAACCCAGCGCCCAGGAGGCGTCGGCACGCCCGGTGCCGTACGGCAAGAGTCCCGCACCGAAATCACGCCGGTCGAGCAGGACGAACGCGACCGCGCTGAGCAAGGCCGTCGCGGCGGCGAACAGCAGCACTGTCCACCACCGGTCGCCGGCGTACGGGTAACTACGCTGCCCCCACCCGATGGGTGAAGTCCAGGACGCTACCCCGCTGCCGACATCGCCGACAGCGCGTGCGACATACGCGGCCGCCAGAGCGAGTCCGACCGCCCCGTACACGCTGCGTGGGTTCTCGAACACTTGCGCGGCGACGGCGGTGACAGCGGCGAAGGTGACCCCGACTCCCGCTGTTACGACCCCGAGCAGCAGCGACCCGCCCACCGGAAGCCCAGTGCCCACCGCGGCGGCGAAGACGACCAGCGCCACGGCGATATCGGCCAGTCCGGCCAACGTGAGCGCGGCGATGGCGGGCGCCCTGCGTCCCACCCGCGCCGAACGAAGCAGTTCCGCCCGCCCCGTCTCCTCGTCCGAGCGAGTATGCCGTCCGACCAGGAACATGTTCATCAACGCGACCACCACCGCCAGGTAGGCGAAGATCTCGAACACGATCTCGCCACCGATCGTGTCCAGCAGGCGCGTCGGCCCGCCCATGGCGATGGTGGCCGCGCTCGCGCTCATCGTCTCGCGGATTTGCGCGAGCTTCTGCGGGGTGCCATAGAAACGCTGACTGGCGAGGGACTGAAAGGCGACCAGCGCGCCCGCGCCGAGCAGCCAGCACGGCAGGGAGAATCGCTCGCGCAGGAGCGCGAATCGCAACAACGTGCGCACGCCGGAGGTGTTCTCCCGCAGCGTCGCCGGAGCGTTCACGACCTGTCCCCTCCTGCGTCCAGCGAGGCGGTGCCGTAGTGCCGCAAGAAGATGTCCTCCATGGTGGGTGGTGCGCTGGTGAGACTGCGCACGCCCAGATCGGCGAGTATGCGCATCACGGCGTCGAGGTGTGCGGCGTCGACCGCGAACTCGGTCCGCGTACCGTCGCGGACGAGATCGTGCACACCCGCCATCGCGTCCAGATCCATGGGTGACCGGGTGGTTTCGACGGTGATGGTGGTGCGGGTCAAGTGCCGGAGCTCGGACAGCGTGCCGGTCTCCACCGTCCGCCCGCTCCGGATGATGCTCACCCGGTCGCACAAGGCCTCCACCTCGGCGAGTATGTGGCTGGACAGCAGCACGGTCCTGCCCTCGTCCTTCGCTTCGGCGATGCAGCGCTGGAATTCGGCCTCCTTCAGCGGGTCAAGGCCGACGGTCGGTTCGTCGAGCAGCAGCAGTTCCGCGTCCGAGGCCAGAGCCGCGACGAGCGCGACCTTCTGCCGGTTGCCTTTGGAGTACGCCCGCGCCTTCTGCCGGGGATCCAGGTCGAACCTGTCCAGCAGTTCGGCACGACGCCGCCGGTCGAGGCCCCCGCGCAACCGCCCCATCAAGTCGATGACCTCGCCACCGGTGATCCCGGGCCACAGGGTGACCTCGCCGGGCACATAGGCCAGCCGTGCGTGCAGCGCGACCGCGTCGGCCCACGGATCTCCGCCGAGCATGCGCACCGTCCCGGAGTCCGCGCGCAACAGACCGAGCAGAATCCGGATCGTCGTCGTCTTGCCCGCACCGTTCGGACCCAGAAATCCGTGAATCTCACCGGTGTGCACGGTCAGGTCCAAACCGTCGAGGGCTTTGGCCGCACCGAACGACTTCGTCAGTGCTGCGATCGAAATGGCGGCCTCGGTCATCGCGACGGCCTTCTCGGTCGCGCCGACGCAGGATACCCGCTCTTCCTCGGAGTCAGCGGAAGCGAGAAGTCTTCGGCTACGTCCACGGTTCCTCCGCTCGCGTCTCGCCGTCCGGTGAGCGCTGATACCAGCGTGCGGTCCGGGGAACCACCGGGGAGGAGGACATCGGCCCGAAGTCCGAGGCCCAAGGTCACCCATGCTTCCCTGCGCCCAACCACACGGACCCGGGCAAACGCGTCCGGTGTGGATCGCGCCGATCGGGTACGCCACTCGTGAACAACCAGGAGTCGAATCGAAATAGGATGATGGGATGAGTGAACTCGGTCCGCTGGATTCGGGATTCATGGAACTCGAAGACAGCGATCAACACGTCAACGCCGGTATCGGCGCGGTGGCGATTCTCGATGGAAACCCCGGCACGCGTGCGGAATTCAGTGCCCGCATGGCCGAGCGCATCGGCGCGAACCGGCGACTGCATCAGAAACTGCGACGGGCGCGCTGGGACCTGAGCGCCCCGCGGTGGGTCGACGACCCGCACTTCGATCTCGGGCATCACCTGCGCTGGGCAGCCCTGCCACAACCCTGCGACGAGCCGACACTGTGGGAGATGGTGGCCACCGTGATGGAGCAACGCCTCGACCGCGACCACCCGCTGTGGCACTGCACCATCGTCGAGCACCTGGCCGGCGAGCGGTGGGCGCTGATCGTCACCGCCCACCACAGCATGCTCGACGGCGTCTCCGGCATCTCGCTGTTCCGTCGTCTCTGCGACCCGAACCCCGGCATCCCGGCCCCGAACCGCCACGAGCCGGACAGCGGCGGTGACAACGACTGGAACTGGCGAACGATGCTCGCCGATGGATTGCGACTGCCGATTCAGGCGCCTGCCGCACTGCTGCGCACAGTGCGCGCGGCGGCGCCGCTGGCGTGGAACGCGATCGTGCCGGACAGCGGGTCCTCGCTGACCGGGCCGATCGGACGCCAGCGCCGCTACACCGTCGCCCGGGTGTCGCTGGCACAGGTCAAACGGATCGGCGCCGCGTTCGAGGTAACGGTCAACGACGTCGCCCTCGCCGCGGTGACCGCCGCGTTCCGCGCGATGCTGCTCGCCCGCGATGAGGAACCCGACACCGAGACGGTGCGGATCCTGGCTCCCGTATCGGTGCGCACGACCGGCGCCGACGGGATGCTCGACAACCGGGTCTCGGCGATGCTGCCACAGCTGCCGATCCACCTCGACGACCCGGCCGACCAACTGCGCACCGTGCACGCACGCCTGAGCGAGCACAAAGCCAGTGGCGAAGCGGGCGCGGCGAATTCGATCCTGTCACTGGCCCGCTGGGTGCCCTTCGCACCCCTGGCGTGGGCGGTGCGCACCGCGCTGCGGTTCCCTCAGCACAGCATCGCCGGGCTGGCCACCAACGTGCCCGGCCCCACCCGCACCCTGCGACTGCACGGCCAAGAGGTCCTCGAAATCCTGCCCTACGCGCCGATCGCGATGCGGCTACGCACCTCCATCGCCATCCTGAGCTACCGCGACCACCTCGCCTTCGGCATCACCGGCGACTACGACACCACACCCGACCTCGACCTGCTCGCCGACACCATCACCGCCACGGTCGATCAACTTCTCGACCACTGCCCGTGAGGGCGACGTCGTCGCCGTGGACGACGATCAGGCGATGTCCCCGAACACTGCCCGATCCGCGTCAGGTCTCGGCGGTGACCGAGATCGTGACGTTGCCGCGTTTGCGTCCTGTCTCGACGTACCGGTGCGCTTCGACGATCTGGTCCAACCGATAGTCGCGGTCTATGACGATGCGCAGCTGTTCGCCTTCGATGAGCTCTTTGATGGAGGCGAGAGCAGCGCGCTTGTCGATCGACATACCGGGCCGTACCCTCCGGCCGCCGCGCAACGCGGTCCATCCGGCGATCGGCCAGTTCCGCAGTCGTGTCGTCGGGACGTAACAGCCCCTGGGCGTCAAGGCGCCTCGACATCGCCTGAACGAGCTCGCGGTGACAGCGTCGAAGATGACGTCATAGGCGTTGCGCCGCGTGGTGAAATCCTCTGCGGTGTAATCGATCGCATGGTCGGCGCCCAGCGATGTGACCAGCTCGGTGTTCCTGGCGCTGCAGACCGCGGTGACTTCGGCGCCGAAGTACTTCGCCAGCTGCACCGCATAGGTCCCGATGCTTCCGGAGGCGCCGTTGATCAGCACGTGCTGCCCAGCGCGGACGCGCGCGATGTCGCGAAGGAAGTACAACGCCGTCGTCGCGCCGTCGACCGCGGCGGCGGCCTGCCGGTAGCTCGTGTTGGCCGGTTTGAGTTCCAGGGATGCCGATTCCGGCATGCACTTGTACTCCGCGCATGCACCGACGCCGAAGCCGGTGAATCCGAAGACCTGATCGCCCGGCACGAATCGTGCGACGTCCGCGCCGACGGCCACGATCTCCCCCGCCAACTCCAACCCCGGTATCCGGAGCCTCCTGCGTGGGCGGATCGGTCCCAGGATGACCCTGCCCCACAGTGGTCGTCCCCGTCGCATCAGAATCTCGGCCGCGGTCACCGTTGTGGCATGCACCTTGATCAGGACGTCGCCACGTCCCGGGACGGGTTGCTCGACCTCGCGGAGGGACAACACATCCGGGGCTCCGAACCGCTCGTGAACTATCGCTCGCATTCGCTTCGCCTCTGGCTCGTTCGGGGTCACGCCGTGTCGAGGTTCGATCGAATCGGGTCAGCACGAGCACTGCGCGCGCAGTGAATTCTATTTCAACGTCACAGCGGCTCCGGGTGTCGAGATTTCGTCGAAAATGCTCATTCTCCGGTTTGTCAAAATTCGAATCATCTGCACAGAACGCCGAATGCAAAGAGCACGCCGGTAGGTCCGGATTCGAATTTCGAAGTACACTGCGCTTTCCCTCGGCCGGCGGGGTCGGGCCGCTCGTTCAGGGTGCCGACTGCCCGGTTCCGCCGTCTGGATGCACCGTTCCACTCCGCTACGGGGAACGGTTTGCCCTGGTCACGCGGCTTTTCCCGGATAGAGGGGTGAGGTCGCGCAAGCCCGGATACGGCGGGCTCGTGAGCGCCCGACCCTTGCGGCGGCAGCCCGGGTCGGTCGTATACTCCCTTCATGGCGGATGAACGGTCCTCCATCGAATTTCCCGACGCACCGGTTCTGGTGGTGCAGACCAGGGAACGCGTCTATCGGCTACGCGCCGGGGGCGCTTATAACGTCGGTCGCGATCCGACTTCCGACATTGTCGTGTCCGACCCCCGCGTCTCTTCGTTGCACGCCGTTCTCGAGCGAGGCTCGGACGGCTGGGAAATCGAGGACGCGGGCAGCCTCAACGGCACCTTTTTCGACGGTCACCGCGTCGACCGAATGGTGATCGATCGAGACGAGACCTTCCAGCTCGGCCATGCCAGGGACGGCGAGCAGCTGACCTGCTCGGTGGAAGCGCCGGCCGTCCACGAGCCCGCGGGCGACGGCGGTGGCGACACGATGGTCGTCCCTGATCCCGGCTACCGGCTCGACGACGAACCGACGATCACGAAGTCGCACCCGGGCCTGGTTTCGCGAGCGACGGCTCCATCGGCCCACCCCGGTGCGGTAGTCCGGATCACGGGGTCGCTTCGGATCGGTCGCGCCGCCGACAACGACATCGTCGTGCCCGACCTCATGGTCTCCCGCTACCACTCCGAACTACGGGTGATCGGCGAAGGCAGATACCGGATCGTCGACCTCGACAGCCACAACGGTACCTACGTCAACGGCCACCGGGTCGGCACCGCCGATCTCGCCGAATCCGATTCGATCGGCATGGGGCACGCTACCTTCCGGCTGGTCGGCGACGAACTGCGCGAGTCCGTCGACACCGGTGACGTCTCGGTCACGGTGCAGAACCTCATCGTGCGGACACCGGAAGGCAAGGTACTTCTCGACGGGGTGGGCTTCCCCATCCCGCATCGCTCGCTCGTCGCCGTCATCGGGCCTTCTGGAGCGGGCAAGTCGACGCTGCTCGGCGCGGTCACCGGGCTGCGGCCCGCGACCGAGGGCACGGTCCGCTACGACCGGCGCGACCTGTACACCAATTACGACGAACTCCGGCACCGCATCGGGCTGGTCCCGCAGGAGGACATCCTGCACAACCAGCTGCAGACCCGGCGCGCCCTGCTCTACGCGGCCGAACTCCGGTTCCCCGGCGACACGCGCAAGGAGGAGCGTGAGCAGCGGGTCGACGAGGTCCTCGAGGAACTCGGCTTGGCGAAGCACGCCGACACCCGCATCGATAAGCTCTCGGGCGGGCAGCGCAAGCGCGTGAACGTCGCGCTGGAGCTGCTGACCAAACCGTCACTGCTGTTCCTCGACGAACCGACCTCGGGTCTCGACCCTGGCCTGGACAAAACGGTCATGGAAATGCTGTCCGAACTGGCGCACGACGGGCGGACCGTCATCGTGGTGACGCACAGCGTGGCCAATCTCGATTCCTGCGACCGCCTGCTGGTGCTGGTGCCCGGCGGTCGGTTGGCCTACTACGGTCCGCCCGAGGAGGGGTTGCGGCACTTCGGGCAACGCAGCTGGGCCGAGGTGTTCCAGGCATTCGACCGCGAGACAGACCGCGACTGGGCCGGTGAGTTCCGGAGTTCGGCGTACTTCCAGCAGTACGTGGCGGTCGGACTGACCGACGAGGTCGGCCCGGCGCAAGTGCGCCGGCCGGAGCCGCCGCCGGCGCCGCAGTCCAAGGTCAGCCAGCTCAGCACGTTGTGCAGGCGATACCTGGCGGTCATCGCCTCGGACCGAAGCTATCTGGTGCTGCTCGGCGCGATGCCCATTCTGCTGGGTGGCCTGATCGCCGCGGTGCCGCCGGGTCAGGGGTTCGCCGGGGAGCCGGGAACCAACACCGACGCACCGACCAAGCTGATGATCTTGGCGTTCGCCGCATGCTTCGTCGGCACCGGCAACTCGATTCGCGAGATCGTCAAGGAGCAGACGATCTACCGAAGAGAACGCGCGGCGGGCCTGTCGGCGGGCGTCTATCTGATGTCGAAAATGCTGGTGCTGGGGGTGATCACCACCATTCAGGCGGCGGTGTTGGTCTTGATCGGCACCATTGGCGTGGATATGCCGCCCAAAGGGTTGTTCACCTCGGTCGAGGTGGAGCTGATCCTGGCGATGGCGCTACTCGGCATCACGTCGCTGGCGTTGGGCTTGCTGGTTTCGGTATCGGTGAACACCTCGGAGAAGACACTGCCGCTGTTGATCGTGCTTTCGATGGCGCAACTGGTGCTCACGGGCGGGCTGGTGCGGCTCCCCGGCACATTCTTCCTGGAACAACTGGCCTACATATCGCCGTCTCGATGGGGGTTCGCCGCGGGAGCAGCCACGCTCGACCTCGACACCCTCTCACCGCACGACGGCGCAGCCGACCCGCTGTGGAAACATTCCCTCGGAACGTGGTTCGCCGACATGGGAGTCGTCGCTGTTCTGGGGATCGTCTTCCTGACGCTGGCCTGGTACCGCCTCTACCAGATGCGCCCACGGCGCCGCGGCGCCCCCGCCGCCAGGCTGTGAACGATACGCGAATCCCCCGGCCGACTCGGTCGACCGGGGGATTCGTTCGTCGCTCAGCGTTTTACACGCAGGCCTGCGCCTTGGCCTCGCGGCGGCGGCGGTGCAGGATGGGCTCGGTGTAGCCGTTGGGCTGCTTGGTGCCCTCCAGGATCAGTTCCTTGGCGGCCTGGAAGGCGATGCTGCCCGCGAAGTCCGCGGCCATCGCGCGGTAGTTCGGGTCGCCCGCGTTCTGGCGGTCGACGACCGGGGCCATCCGCTCCAGGCTGGCCACCACCTCGTCGGCGGTGACGATGCCGTGGCGCAGCCAGTTCGCCATGAGCTGGCTCGAGATGCGCAGGGTGGCACGGTCTTCCATGAGCCCGACATCCTTGATGTCGGGCACCTTGGAGCAGCCGACGCCCTGGTCGATCCAGCGCACCACGTAGCCGAGGATGGACTGCGAGTTGTTGTCGAGCTCCTGCTGCTTCTCCTCGGCGGTCCAGGTGGGCTCGGCGGCCAGCGGGATCTCCAGGATCTGGTCGACGGTGGCGCGGCGACCGCCCTTGGCGATCTCGGCCTGCCGCTTGAACACGTCGACCAGGTGGTAGTGGGTGGCGTGCAGGGTGGCGGCGGTCGGCGAGGGCACCCACGCGGTGTTGGCGCCCGCCTTCGGGTGGCCGACCTTCTGGACCAGCATGTCGGCCATCAGGTCCGGCATCGCCCACATGCCCTTGCCGATCTGCGCACGCCCTGGCAAACCTGCGCTGAGACCTGTGTCGACGTTCCAGTCCTCGTAGGACAGGATCCACTGCTGGGCCTTCATGTCGGCCTTGCGGACCATCGGCCCGGCCTCCATGGAGGTGTGGATCTCGTCGCCGGTGCGGTCGAGGAAGCCGGTGTTGATGAACACCACCCGCTCCTTGGCCGCCTGGATGCAGGCCTCGAGGTTCACCGTGGTGCGGCGCTCCTCGTCCATGATGCCGACCTTGAGGGTGTTGCGGTCCAGGCCGATGACGTCCTCGACGCGGCCGAACAGCTCGTTGGCGAAGGCGACCTCGTCGGGGCCGTGCATCTTCGGCTTCACGATGTAGACCGAGCCGGTGCGGCTGTTCTTCAGCTCGGTGTCGCCGCCCAGCGAGTGCTTGGCGATCAGCGAGGTGATCAGGCCGTCCATGATGCCCTCGGGCACCTCGTTGCCCTCTGCGTCGAGGATGGCGTCGGAGGTCATCAGGTGGCCGACGTTGCGCACGAACAGCAGCGAACGGCCGTGCAGCACCAGCTCGGAACCGTCCAGCGCGGTGTAGACGCGGTCCGGGTTCATGGTGCGGGTGAAGGTCTTGTCGCCCTTGCTGACCTTCTCGGCGAGCGTGCCCTTCATCAGGCCGAGCCAGTTGTGGTAGCAGAGCACCTTGTCCTCGGCGTCGACCGCGGCGACCGAGTCCTCGAAGTCCATGATCGTGGTGACCGCGGACTCCAGCACGACGTCCTTGACGCCCGCGGTGTCCGTGCTGCCGATGGGCGAGCTCGGGTCGATCTGGATCTCGATGTGCAGGCCGTTGTGCTTCAGCAGCACCGAGGTCGGCGAGGCAGGGTCACCGAGGTAGCCGACCAGCTGCGAGGGGTCGGCCAGACCGATCTCGGTGCCGTCCTCCAGGCCGACCTCCAGCTCGCCGTCGACGATCTTGTAGGAGGTGGAGCCGATGTGCGAACCGGTGATCAGCGTGACGGAGTCGTCGAGGAAGTTGCGCGCCCACTCGATGACCTTGTCGCCGCGCACCTTGTTGTAGCCGGTGCCCTTCTCCGCGCCGTTCGCCTCGGAGATGGCGTCGGTGCCGTAGAGCGCGTCGTAGAGCGAGCCCCAGCGGGCGTTCGCGGCGTTGATTGCGAAGCGCGCGTTCATGACCGGGACCACCAGCTGCGGACCGGCGGTGACGGCGATCTCCGCGTCCACGTTCTCGGTCTCGATCTGGAAGTCGGCGGGCTCGGGACGCAGGTAGCCGATCTCGGTCAGGTAGCTCTTGTAGGCGGCCTTGTCGTAGTTCGCGCCGGGGTGCTCCGCGTGCCAGGCGTCGAGCTTGCCCTGGATGTCGTCGCGCTCGGCCAGCAGGGCGCGGTTGCGCGGAGCGAGGTCGTTGATCACCTGTTCGGCGCCCGCCCAGAACGCGGCGGAATCTACGCCGGTACCGGGAAGCGCCTCGTTCTCGACGAACTCGTGGAGAACGCTGGCCACCTGGAGCCCGCCGACCTGAATCCGCTCTGTCATCTACTGCCTCACTTCTGAGAAAGCCGGGTGGAAAAGACGGGTTTTATGTTACCCGCCGGTAGGCCCATTCCCTGCGGAGGGCCAGCGCACGCCGAGGGCGTCGGATGAACGCCGGGGGTGCTCGCGATATTTCGCCGCGCCGCCGATCGGGGTCGGTCGATGACGCGTCACGCGGTGTCGGCGGTCGGCCGAACAACCCCTTGATCCTAGCGCTCACCGCAATTAATGTACTGATTGGAACATTTCTGCTGCGAGAGGGGCGCCGATGTCGCTGACCGACAAGGTCGTTCTGGTCACCGGCGGCAGCCGAGGCCTGGGCCGGGAAATGGTGCTCGCCTTCGCCGCCGCAGGGGCGGATGTCGTCATCGCGGGCCGCCGGCTCGATGGCTGCGTCGCAGTGGCCGACGAGGTGAAGAACGCGCACCGCCGCCGGGCGCTCCCGGTCGCCTGCAACGTCAGCGAGTGGGACCAGTGCGACGCGCTCGTCGAGGCCGCCTACGCGGAATTCGGGCGGGTCGACGTGCTGGTGAACAACGCGGGCATGTCCCTGCTGTATCCCAGCCTCGACCAGGTGAGTGAGGCGATGTTCGACAAGGTTGTCGGCGTGAACCTCAAGGGCCCGTTCCGGCTCTCCGCGCTCGTCGCGACGAGGATGGCGGCGGGCGAGGGCGGCAGCATCGTCAACATCTCCTCCATCGAGGCCGCAAGGCCCGAACCGCTCGCGGTGCCCTACGCGGCCGCGAAGGCCGGACTCAACGCGCTCACCGCGGGTCTGGCGCAGACCTACGGGCCGAAGGTGCGGGTGAACACGATCCAGTGCGGACCGTTCGAGACCGACATCGCCAAGGCATGGCCCGACGAGCTGCGCGCCGCGCTCACCGAGCACAATGCCATGGGCCGGGTCGGCAGGCCGGACGAAATCGTCGGCGCCGCACTGTACTTCGCCTCCGAGGCAGCCTCCTTCTGCACCGGGGCGACCCTCGCGCTGGACGGCGGCTGGCGATGACCGGCACGGTGAACACACTCGTCATCGAAGGGACTCTCTCGTGAAAGCACTGACCTACGCCGGGCCGCAAGCGATCTCGTTCGGCGATATCGGCGACCCGGTGTTGCCCGGCGAGGACGGGGCGATCGTGCGGGTCACCGCGGCCGGAATCTGCGGCAGCGACCTGCACATCTACGGGGGCCACGGATTCACCCCCGGCACCGGCTACGGAGTCGGCCACGAGGCGGTCGGCGAAATCCTGGAGCTCGGCCCCCAGGCGCACGGACTCGCGGTCGGCGACCGGGTGCTGGTGCCCGCTTCGGCGGGCTGCGACCGGTGCGGCCGCTGCCGGGCAGGCATCGTCTCGGCGTGTGAGCGGCAGCCGCTGCCGGTCGACGCGTGCTACGGGCTCGGCGGTTCGCTGCCGGGGGCGCAGGCGCAACTGCTCGCGGTGCCGCACGCCACGGGCAATCTGGTGCGGCTGCCCGACGCGATCGGCGACGAGGCGGCGATCGTGCTGACCGACAACGCCCCCACCGCCTGGTACGCCGCCCGCCGGGCCCGCGTCGCGCCGGGCGACACCGTGGTGGTGATCGGATTGGGCCCGGTCGGATTGATGGCGGTGCAGTCCGCGTTCGCGATGGGCGCCGCGCGGGTGCTCGGCATCGATCTGGTCGCGGACCGGCGTGCCAGAGCGGCCGAGCTCGGCGCGGAACCCGTCGAATCCGATGATCCGAAGCAGGCTGTACGCGAAATGCTCGGCGGCGGAGCCGATGTCGCGCTCGAGGCGGTCGGGGCCGACGCCACCATCGCGCTGGCAACGAGCGTGGTCGGCCATCGCGGACGGGTCAGCGTCGTCGGCGTCAGCCAGAACCGGGCCTACCCGTTCCATCTGCCGCTCGCGCAGGTCAAGGAGCTCGAGTTCCACATCGGGCTGTGCTCGGTCCAGTACGAACTGCCCGCGCTGTTGAAACTCACCGCCGCGGGCAGGCTGCGCCCGGAAGCCGTGGTCTCGCACCGGTTGCCGATGTCGGAAGGGACTGCGGCGTACCGCATGTTCGCCGAGCGTGCCGACAAGGTCTGCAAGGTCGTCCTGGATCCGTGGCGATGACCGGCCTCACGCGCCGTCGCGGACGCCCGCCGTCCTCGGAATCGACGGCGGGCGACACCCACGGTCGCATCGTCCGCGCCGCCGTGGAACTGTTCGCGGAGAAGGGTTTCCACGGCACCGGCGTCGCCGAGATCGGCGACCGCGCCGACGTGCAGCGCGGTGCGCTGTACTACCACATCGGCTCCAAGGAAGAACTGCTCTGGCAGATCCTGCGCGATTACACCCAGCTCATGCTGGCCGACGCCGAACGCATCACGAGCGCTGACGACGACCCGATCACCAAGCTGCGCAATCTGATTCACAGCCACGTGGAACTGATCGTGGAACACCGCCGCGAGGTCGCCATCCAGCTACGCGACGTGGGCGCGCTGACCGGCGAGCGGGGCGCAGAGCTACAGGAACTGCGCGACCGGATTCAATTGCACTGGCAGCAGGTGCTCGACGCGGGATACGCCGCGGGCCTGCTGCGCACCGCCGACCACGTGATCACCAACAGCGTGCTCGGCATGCTGAACATGGTGACCTTCTGGTATCGCCCGCACGGCGGCCGCTCCCCCGGCGAGATCGCGGAGCTGCTCGCCGCCACCGTCCTGGACGGCGTCGTCACCGACCACAACACGAAAGGCTGATCATGGCTTGGGATTTCGAAACCGACCCGGAGTTCCAGCAGAAGCTGGACTGGGCCGCCGAGTTCGTCCGCACCGAGGTAGAGCCGCTCGACCTGCTGTACCCGAATCCCTACGACCGCAGCAACACCGAAGCCATGGCGCTGATGCGGCCGCTCAAGGAGAAGGTCAAGGAGCAGGGACTGTGGGCCTGCCACCTCGGCCCCGAGCTCGGCGGCCAGGGCTACGGACAGATGAAGCTGGCGCTGCTCAACGAGGTGCTCGGCACCTCGGTCTGGGCGCCGTCGGTATTCGGCTGCCAGGCACCGGATTCCGGCAACGCCGAGATCCTCGCGCACTACGGCACCCCGGAGCAGAAGGCGAAGTACCTGGAGCCGCTGCTGGCCGGTGAGATCGGCTCCTGTTACGTGATGACCGAACCCACCGGCGGCTCGGACCCGACGCTCTTCCGCACCCGCGCGGTGCGCGACGGCGATCACTGGGTGATCAACGGCGAGAAGTGGTTCAACTCCAACGCGCAGTTCGCGAGCTTCCACATCGTCATGGTCGTCACCAACCCGGATGTCAGCCCGTACCAGGGCATGTCGATGTTCATCGTGCCCGCCGACGCGCCCGGCCTGGAGATCGTCAAGAACTTCCATGTGCACGGCTTCAGCGAGCACGAGGGCCACCTGCGCTTCACCGACGTGCGTGTCCCCGTCGACCACCTGCTCGGCGCCGAGGGCCAGGGCTTCATCGTCGCCCAGACCCGGCTCGGCGGCGGCCGGGTGCACCACGCCATGCGCACGGTCGCGTTGGTGCGCAAGGCTTTCGACATGATGTGCGAGCGCGCGGTGTCGCGGCAGATGCGCAAGGGGCCGCTCGGCGGTTTGCAGATGACCCAGGAGCGCATCGCCGACAGCTGGATCGAGATGGAACAGTTCCGGCTGCTGGTGCTGCGCACCGCCTGGCGCATCGACAAGGAACAGGACTACCTGAAGGTGCGCAAGGACATCGCCGCCATCAAGGTGGCCATGCCCAAGGTCATGCACGACATCGCCCAGCGCGCCCTGCACCTGCACGGCGCCATCGGCGTCAGCGAGGACCTGCCGTTCGTCGACATGATGAATTACGCCGAGGTCATGGCGATCGCCGACGGGCCGACCGAGGTCCACAAGATCACCCTCGCCAAGGAAGTGCTGAAGAACTACGCCCCGGGCGATCCCGTCTACCCGAGCGGGTACCGGCCCGCGCTGCGGGAGCAGGCGCGGGAACTTGTCGCGCGGCGACTGGAGCACGTCGTCGGGAACCTCTAGCCGAACGGTGCGCCGGGACCATCGTGCCGTGGTCCCGGCGGGATTCGATCTCGGCGAACGGTCCCGGACAGCTCGGGTGCCGTGCCACAATTTCGAAGCAGGTTGTGGGTCGGACGACGAGGGGATTTCCGATCGTGCGTACCGGATATGGCATCGCTGTCGCGCTGCTGGCGCTGGCCCTCGGCGCGAGCGGGTGTGCGGACGAGGAGACCGGAGACCGTGACACGACCACGTCACGGACGACGGACGGCTCCCCTGCGCAGACTGCCACGCCCGCGTCGGTGCCGACGCCGCCGCCCACGACCTCGCCGACGGGCGTGATTCCGAATACCGCCCCAACCATCATTCGACCGACGACGACCGTCCCCACCGTCGGACCGCCGACGACGATCCAGCCGACTCTCCCAGGAGCGACGACCACTCAGGTCGCACCCCCGACCACACTCATAGTCCCGCCATCCCAGTGACCACCGCGAACGACGCGCGCGCTTTCGCGCTGCTTCCCCTACTCGGCGCCATCGCCTCGCAGGTGGCATTCGTCACCGGCGTGCTCTATTACTTCGGCTGGGCGTACAGCCGGGCTTTCTTCGGGCACTTCGGCGTATCCGCCGGAACGCTCGGATTCACGACACAGGACTACGTCCTGTTCAGCGTCGGAGCGATGTTCCTGCCGCTGCTGTCCACCCTGTTCTGGATTCTCGCAATGCTCGCCGTCCGGAAGCTGCCGGTCTGGCACGCGCTCAAAAGCGGACGTCCGCGCACCACCCTGCGGTGGTACGTCCGCTTGTCCGCCGCGGCGGGCACGCTGCTCATCGCCGCGGTCGCCGTCCTTGCTTTCAAGCCGACACGCTTCGCTGCTCCGCTCGCGGAGGAGGCTCCGTTCTTGCTGATCGCGGGTTCGGCGATGATCGGCTACGCGACCTGGCTGCTGTGGCGCTACCCGACCGTGCTGGGCATCCGGCGGCCGAGCCGGACGGTGATGCAGGTCAGGACCATCGCGCTCGTCGCGGTCGCCATGATCGGCTACGTCTGGGCCGCCGCTGCCTTCGCGGAGCGCAAAGGCACAGACGACGCTCTGCACCAAGAATCGGTGCATTTCGTCGACCGCCCCGCCATCGTCGTGTTCAGCGTCGACCGGCTCGGCATCGAGGGCGGGGGCGCCCAGCTCGGCGAAATCACCGCGCCCAACGAGAAGTACCGCTACGTCTACAGCGGACTGTGGCTTCTCGTCCGCACCTCCGACCGCTACTACTTGCTCCCACAGCAGTGGAAAGCCAAGCAGGACCGGGTGTTCGTCATCAAGGACAGCGATTCCATCCGCATCGATATCGCGCGGAACCCCTAGCCCACCGCCTCGCTCAGGCCGACATCGAAGACAGTTCGGCCCGTGAATCCGAATACGGCGCAACCGGACTCAATTGCAGTACGGCAGGCATTCTGCGGGTCAGCACCGTCGGGCCTGCGAATTCGAGCCGACCGGTGCGCAGCGCGCGCGATACCGGAATGCGGCCCAACCACACCTGGTAGAGCGAGCCGACGTCGGAGCGAATCGTGACGTCCACCGGATAGCCGGGGTCGGTGACGCACACCGAGGGCGCGCCGCGTTCGACGACGATCCAGTAGCGGCGCGGATCGTCGGTGAACCGCACCGCGAGCACCTGCCGGACACCGGGGAACGACGAGGTGTCCAGGCGGCTGTGCATCCACCAGACGAGCAGGTCGGCGTCGAGTTCTTCTGGGTCGGGTTCGCCGAAGGTCCAGCGCGCGCCCCAGGCGCCGAGGCCGAACAGGATCGGCTCGAGGTCACGTCCCGCCTCGGTCAGCAGGTACCGGCCGCCGATCTTCTCGATCAGACCCGCGCGCTCGAACTGGCGCAACCGCTTGGTGAGCAGGGTGCGCGACAGCCCCGGCAGGCCGCGGGCGAGGTCGTTGAAGCGGGTGCTGCCGAGCAGCAGATCGCGCAGGATGAGCAGCGACCATCGCTCGCCGAGCAGGTCGAGGGCCCGGGAGATCGGGCAGTACTGTCCGTAGCCCGCCGTCGTTGTCGTCACGCCGCACCTCGCGATTCCGTGGTCCTTTTCGTGGACCGGCTGAGTCCACTTTCTGCACTATTCGGTTATCGCGTGGCTTCGTAGCTTCGAAACATGACCACTACCGCTACCCCCGACGTCATGACCACCACCGACTGGATCGAGCGCACCCGCTCGATCGGCGAGACCCTGCGCGCCGAGGTCGCCGACCGCGATCGCACCGGCGAAATCTCCGCGGCCGCCTTCGACCTGTTGCGCACCGCGGGGCTCTCCGCCGCCCTTGTCCCCACCGAGTACGGCGGTGGAGGCGCCACGCATCGCGACATGGGCGAGATATTGCGCGAACTCGGCCGCCACGACCCCTCCACCGCGGTGGCGTTCGCCATGCACGCGCACCTGGTCGCCACCCAGGTGTGGCGGCACAAGCACGGCGCCGACGCCACCCCGCTGTTCCGGAAGGTCGTCGACGGCGCGCTGCTGGTCAGCACCGGCGCCTCGGACTGGGTGGCCTCCAACGGCCGCGCCGAGCGCGTCGACGGTGGCTACCTGGTGCACGCGCGCAAGGCGCCCGCCAGCGGCTGCGAGGTCGGCACCGTGCTCGTCACCAGCGTGCGCTACCAGGACGGGCCAGGAGGCCCGCAGGTGCTGCACTGCGCGATCCCGATGCACGCGCCCGGCGTCGGAATCGAAAAGACCTGGGACACTGTGGGTTTGCGCGCGACCGGCTCGCACACGGTGGTGCTGGACGGCGTGTTCGTCCCGGACGCCGCCATCTCCCTGATCCGGCCGGCCGATGTCTGGCCGCCCCTGCTGAACGTGGTGATCGGCGCGGCGCTGCCGCTGGTCCTCGCGGCGTACCTCGGCATCGCCGACGGCGCGGTGCGCACCGCGCTCGACCTGGTGGCCGGGCGCGGCGATCCGCACATCGTGCAGCTGGCCGGTGAACTGTCCAATGCGCACACCACCGCGGCCGATCTGGTCGAGGCCATGTTCGCGGGCTCGGAGAACCTCGGGTTCGCCAACACCGACGCCTACGCGGCGCGCACCCTCAGCCGCAAAACCGTCGCCGCGGACGCGGTGATCGAGACCGTGCGACTGGCCATCGAGACGGTCGGCGGCGTCGGCTACTCGCGCGGCAGCGAACTGGAGATGCGCTACCGCGACGTGCACGGCTGCCTGTTCCATCCGCTCCCGCGGGCCAAGCAGACCCTGTTCAGCGGACACGTCCTGCTCGGACACACCCCGCTAGGGTGAAACCGGTGAACGACGCGCCCCTGTTCGGTGATGATGGACAGGGGCGCGATTCGCCTGTGTCTGCTAGAGCGAGGCAGGTCGTCATGCCGTGCCCGCGCGACCGGAAGGACAGTCATGGCGTCGATGCGCACGATCGCC
Source organism: Nocardia sp. NPDC050793 (assembly GCF_040654065.1). Taxonomy (NCBI): domain Bacteria; kingdom Bacillati; phylum Actinomycetota; class Actinomycetes; order Mycobacteriales; family Nocardiaceae; genus Nocardia; species Nocardia sp. NPDC050793. The sequence goes on along the minus strand of NZ_JBFAHG010000003.1, from coordinate 566,639 downwards.
CGCTCCCCGATCACCTGGGTACTCACGGCGTTGGTCGTGGTCGGGCTCGGTGTGGCGCTGGCCCTGTTCGAGCCATGGCGGCTCGTCACCGACACCACCGTCGACGAGGCGGCTCCCACCGTGGTCGCGCCACCCGGCGGCTCGCCGCAGATCGACCCGGCATCGCAGCCGCCGCGCACACTCGCCGCGGGCACATTCATTTCCCACGAGCACGGCACGTCGGGCACCGTCAGCGTCCTCCAGCTGGCCGACGGTAGCCGAGTGCTGCGCCTTGCGGATCTGGACACGTCCGACGGACCCGACCTGCACGTCTGGCTCACCGACGCACCGGTACTCGAAGGCAGGGCGGGGTGGGGCGTCTTCGACGACGGCCGTCACACCGATCTCGGCCAGCTGAAAGGCAACAAGGGCAGCCAGAACTACGCCATTCCGGCCGATGTCGATCTCGCCGCCATGACCAGCGTCTCGATCTGGTGCGATCGGTTCGACGTGTCTTTCGGCGCGGCCGCGTTGCACGCGGTCTGAAGGCTCGCGCGTCGCGAAAAAAATGACCCGACAAACGCGGGTTCCCTGTGCCACCATGTGATTCCACGATGATCGCCCCGATCGGCGGGGCGATCCGACGAGTACCTGGAAGGAGGAGGTGGCCCGTGCATCCGATGATCGCGTATTCGGCGAACAGCAAAGCCGTACAGCGGTTCTCGATCGTCGAGAACGGACAGCCGTCGCGCGGCGACGGCGGCGCGGCAGGCCACCTCCCGGCCGGTCGCTGACCCCACCGGTTCCCGAATCGGAGCGCCGCGCCGCGCTTCGCTGAATCTTCCACTTTCTCCACGAAACATGGTGAGCCCCATGATGTTCCGTCGTGCCGCCGATCCGGTGGCGGTGACCGCCGACAACTGGATACGCACCGGCGTCCTCGTCCTCAACGCCTCCTACGAGGCGCTCGACGAGGTCGCCGCCGAACGCGCCGTGGTGCTGCTGATCAGCGGCGCCGCCGAATCCGTCGCCGACAGGGAGCCGTACTTCCCGATCCGGTCGCGGCAGATGGAGATCGCGCTGCCGGAGACCATCCGATTGCTGCGCTATGTGTACATCGAGCACACCGGCCGGGTCGACGACCAGAGTCGCGCCACCCTGGCGGGCGTGCTGCGCCGCGACGCGCACCGGTGCGGCTACTGCGCCGGATGGGCGCGCACCGTCGACCACATCCGGCCGCGCAGCCGCGGTGGACCCAACACCTGGAGCAACCTGATCGCGGCCTGTGCTCCGTGCAACACGCTCAAGGCCGACCGCACGCCGGAGGAGGCGGGCATGCGGCTGCTGTGGGAACCGAAGGCGCCCGATCACCTGGCCAAACGGCAACGTCAGATCTGGAAGCAGCTGGCGAGCGCCTGAGCATCGAGAGAGGAGTAAGGATCCATGACCGTCCGAACAGCACCGACCGGGATCGAGTCGACGCTCGCCGACCTGCTGCCGCTCTCGGATGCCCGAGGGTGGCACCGGGCCGCGTGCCGTGGTGACCCGAATCACGAAGCCTGGTTCCCGTACCCGTCCCAGGACTTCGACTACGCGCGGACCATCTGCGCGAGCTGCCCGATCCGCGCGGCCTGCGCCGATTTCGCCGCCGAGACCGGCCAGTCCGGCGTGTGGGGCGGGCACGAGTTCGACCGCGGGCGGATGATCCGCGAATGACCGCCGCGAGCCGCCGACGTACGACAGCGTCGGCGGTTCGCACGCGTCGCCCGCCGAACAGGTGGACTCGCCCGGCGGGCTGACCGGCGGTGACCATACACTGATGCGCCGTGGGCACTCATCGCAGCGGGACCAGATCTCGAGGTATCAGCAAAGGTCCGGTTATCGCGGTGGTCGCTCTACTGCTACTGGCAACCGCGGTCTTCGCCTGGTTCCAGTTCCGTGACCGGGCCGCGGACCGGGACAGCGCGGCGGCCGCCGGCTGCGTCGAGGGACCCGCGACGCTGTTCGTCACCGTCGATCCCGACCTCGAGGCGCCGGTGCGCGCCATCGCCGACAAGTACAACGCGACCGAGCCGCAGGTGCGCGATCACTGCGCGCGCGTCACGGTGACCGCACGGCCCTCGGCCGAGATCGCCGAGGGCTTCCGCGCGGGCGGCGCGTGGAACCCGGCACTGGGACCGCAACCCGCGCTGTGGATTCCGGATTCCTCCCGCGCCGTCGAGTCCATGCGAGTGCCGGGACTCGTTGCGGGCGAACCGAGCCCGATCGCGGGCAGCCCGATCGCGCTCGGCGTGCCCGAGCAAGTGCGCGCCGCACTGGAGAGCGCGCGGATCGCGTGGGGCGATCTGCCTCGCCTGCAACAGGGTTCGCTCGGCGAGATCGGCCTGCCCGGCTGGGGCGGACTGCGCTTGGCGCTGCCGCCGGGCGATGCCAGGGTGGCCGCCGCGGTCGCGGTCGGGTCCGCCATAGCCGGTGAGGAACCGCTGTCCGACGCGGGCGCGCAGTCCGGCCAGGTGGTCGCGGCGGTCTCCGGCTTGGCGTCCGGAGCGCCGGAGGCCGCGGACACCGCCGCCGCCCTCGCCGCGGTCGCCGATCCGGCCCATGGCGCGAACTCCGCCATCCACGCGGTAGTCGCTACTGAGCAGCAAATAGCCGGGCGGCCCGGCGTCGCCGTCTTCCGTCCCGTGGGCACCGCGCCGGTGGCCGACCACCCTGCCGCGCTCATCTCCGGGCCATGGGTGGATCAGACGCAGAACCTGATCGCCGGGCTCTTCGTCGACTATCTGCGCAACCCCGAGCAGTCACCGTTCTTCACCAGCGCGGACTTCACCGCGGTGCCGCCGCCGACCGGCCCCGGCGCGTCCCGCGCCGCACTGGACAAGGTGCGGGCCACCCTCGCGCACCCTGTGCTCGGTGTGCAGTCCACGGTGTTGCTCGACGTCTCCTCGTCCATGTCGACGGCCGAGGGTTCGAGCACCCGGCTGGCGAATGCGCTCGGCGCGCTGCGCTCCACCATGAACGTCATGCCGCCGGACTTCGGCCTCGGCGTCTGGACCTTCGGCAAGAGCCTCGACGGCGGCAACCCGTACCGGGTGCAGGCCAAAACGGCCGCGCTCGCGGACGGCCAGCGCGCGACGATCGACACCGCGCTGAGCGCCGTCCGCGCCACCGAGACCAAGACCGATCAGGCCTACCCCGCGCTGCTCGCCGCCTATCGCAGCGCGGTGGCCGGCTACGCCGAGGGCCGGACCAATTCGGTGCTGCTGATCACCGACGGGCCCGACGACGACTCCGCACTCACCGGCGCGCAGCTGCTCGCCGACCTCGCGGCGGCCGCCGATCCGGACCGTCCGGTGCGCGTCGACGTCATCGTGATCGGCGGCAGCGGCGCCGAGACGCTGCAGACCGCGGCGCAGCGCACCGGCGGCAGCTACGTTCGGCTGGCCACCTCGAACGATCTCAGCTTCGGCAGCGCGGTGGTCCAAGCCCTGACCACCCCGTAGGGCTCAGGACTCGATGGCCACCCAGATCGCACCGTCCGCATCGACGGACGGGCCGTGCGGTTCGGCGCCGGGAGATCGAGTTCGCCGATCTCTCCGGTTGTAGTGCCCTTTCGATGAGAGCGCGTGCCAGGCTCGGATGACTATTTCCGTCCGTCCGGTTCGACACAGACGAGCGCGCCCGACTCCATAGCGACCCAGATCGCACCGTCGGGGCCGAGCGCCAGACCGTGCGGTTCCGCGCCGGGCAGGTCGAGTTCGCTGATCTGCCCGGCGGTGGTGATCCGCCCGAGCCGGGAGCTCCCCCATTGCGTGAACCACAGCGCTCCGTCGGGTCCGGCGATGATCGCGTGCGGACGGGCCGCACGATCCGGCAGCGGAAACTCCTCGATCGCGCCGTCGGTGGTGATGCGGCCGACCTGTCCCGCACCGATCTCGACGAACCACAGCGCGCCGTCCGGTCCCGCGGTGATGCCGACCGGGTTCGCCTGCGCGGTCGGCAGCGGATACGTGGTGATCGCACCGTCCGTGGTGACGCGGCCGATCGCGTTGGCCTGATTCAAGGTGAACCAGAGCGCGCCGTCGGGCCCCGCGGTGATCATCGAGGGCATGCCGTCGACCGGGTACCGGACGATCGTCCCGTCGGCGGACAACCGCCCGAGATGACCGGACTGAAGTTCGGTGCACCACAGCGCGCCGTCCGGTCCGGTACACAGACCGTACGGCGCGTCGGCGGAGACGAACGACAACGCGCCGTCCGCCCCGATCCGGCCGACGCGGTTGCCGCCGAACTCGGTGAACCACACCGCGTCGTCGGGACCTGCGACGATCACGGTCGGCTGCCCGTCGGACGGGTCGAGGGCGATTGTCTCGACTCGCTCACCCGTCCATCGGCCGATCGCACCCTGCGCGGCCATCGTGAACCACAGCGTGCCCGCCTTGTCGACGGTCACGCCGTACGGCGCACCCGGCGCCTCGATCGTCGTGCGGATCTCAGGCAAATTCGTGCACTCCCTTCTGTTCCCCCTGGAACCGGCGGCGCAACGCGCGGTCGTGACTGACCACGACCACCGCGCCCGGATACTCACCGAGCGCCTGCTCCAGGTCTTCCACCAATGCCAGTGACAGGTGGTTGGTCGGCTCGTCGAGCAGCAGCAGATCGTGCTCGCCCGCCAAGACCCTGGCCAGCGCGAGCCTGCGCCGCTGCCCTTCCGACAGCGCACCGACGCGCACGTCCAGCGCACTCGGGTGGAACAGACCTGTCGACACCAGCGCCTCCCGGCCGTGGCCGTAGGCCTGCGCGACCGTCTGCGCCGGATCGAACGCGACCTCCTGGCGCAGGTAGCCGACGCGGCCCTCGGCGCTGCCGTAGATCCGGTCCAGCAGCGTCGACTTGCCAGAGCCATTGGGTCCGTCGATGAGCAGCCGATCGCGCGGGCCGAGGGTGAGCTCGCCGATCGCGAACGACTTCGCCTGTGCCGCACCGAATCTGCCGCGGAACCGGAGCGGCTTCGGCGGAGGCGGCACCGGATCGTCGGTCAGCCTGCGCAATCGCTCGGCGGTCTGGCGCACCCGCGAGGAGATCGAACTCTGCACCCGCCCCGCGTTGCGGTCGTAGGCCATCTTGTTGTTGTCCTTCATGACCCGGCCCGCCGCGACCCGGTGCGCGGTGGTCGCGGAGAACTCCTCGAGCCGCCGGATCTCATCTCGCCACTGCGCGTACTCCTGCTCCCAGCGCTGCCGGGCCGCGGCCTTGGCGGCGAGGAAACCGGTGTAGCCGCCACCGAACCGGGTGACGCCGCCGTGCTCGACCTCGATGATCGCGGTCACCACCCGGTCCAGGAAGACCCGGTCGTGCGAGACCACCACGACGGTGCCGCGGTGAGCGCGAAGACGGTCTTCCAGCCAGGTCAGAGCGGCGTCGTCGAGATGATTTGTCGGCTCGTCCAGCAACAGGATCTCCGGGGACGCCGCCAGCAGGCAGGCCAAACCAAGTCGCGCCTGTTCTCCGCCGGAGAGGCTCGCCACCGCGCGGTCGCGGCCGATGCCCGCGAGGCCGAGGCCGTGCATGGCCTTTTCGACCCTGGCGTCGGCGTCGTAGCCGTCCCTGGCCTCGAAGGCGGTGAGCAGGTCGCCGTAGGCGTCCATGTCCTGCGCGGCGGCGGCTTCGCCCATGCGCCGCTCGAGGTCACGCAGCTCGGCGAGGGCCAGATCGATGGCGTCGGCGACGGTATCGCCCGCCAGTGTCTGTGCGAGATAGCCGATGCCGCCTGCCGCGGCGACGGTCACGACACCCTCGTCGGCCGGTTCGACTCCGGTCATGACGCGCAGCAATGTCGACTTGCCCGAACCGTTTTCACCGACGATCCCGACCCGCTCGCCGGGCCGGATCGAGAACGTGACGCCGTCGAGCACGCGGCGCTCGCCGTAGGACTTCGCAACACCCCGAAGGGTCAGCTGGGTGGTCAGGTGCACTCCAATCACTACTTGTGTAGCTTTAAGCTAACGAATCACGCCTGCTAATGCAACAGGAGTTGTCTTTGGAGATTCGGAAACGTCCCGGCGGCCGCAGCGCGCGAGTCCGCGACGCGGTGCGCGCGGCCACCCTCGCGGAACTCGCCGAGCACGGTTACCAGGGCCTCGGCGTGGACGCCGTCGCTCAGCGTTCGGGGGTGCACAAGACCACGGTCTATCGCCGCTGGGGCAGCCCGGAGGGATTGATCGCCGACGCGCTCGACCTGGCCTCCGCCGAGCCGTGGCCCATTCCCGACACCGGCACGCTCGCCGATGATCTGCGCGCGCTGACCGAACTCGTCCGCACCGGGTTCACCGATCCGGAGGCGGGTCCGGTCGCCACCGCGTTCATCGCCGCCGCCATGCAGAATCCCACCGCGGCGACCGCGCTGCACGACTTCTATCAGGCACGCCATCGGCAGTCGGCCGAGATCGTGCGACGGGCCGTGCTCCGCGGCGAGCTCGACCCCGAGGTCGACGCGGAGGAGGTCGTCCGCTTCGCGGTCGCGCCGATCTTCTACCGGCTGTTCATCTCTCGCGAACCGGTGACGGCCGAGGACGCCCGTCATGCCGCCGACGCGGCACTCGCCGCCGCCCGCGCGCACACGCTCTGAACGGGCTCCGGATACGCGAAAGGCCGCCGCGCAGAGGAGAATCCTTCGGGCGCGGCGGCCTCGCTGTGCGTCAGTCGGCGTAGGCGTCCAGCGGCGGGCAGGAGCACACCAGGTTGCGGTCGCCGTACGCGCCGTCGATACGCCGCACCGGCGGCCACACCTTGGCCCTGGCGTGCGCGAGACCCCTTGGGTAGACGGCGATCTCGCGGCTGTACGGGTGATCCCACGCACCGACCAGGCTGGCCGCCGTGTGCGGCGCGCCGCGCAGCGGATTGTCCTGCACCGGCCAGACTCCCGCGCCGACCTGATCGATCTCGGCGCGGATCGCGATCATCGCCTCGATGAAATCGTCCAGCTCGGCGAGGTTTTCGCTCTCGGTCGGCTCGACCATGAGCGTGCCCGCGACCGGGAAGCTCATGGTCGGCGCGTGGAAACCATAGTCCGCCAAGCGCTTCGCCACATCGTCGACGGTCACGCCGGTGCGCTTGGTGATCTCGCGCAGGTCGAGGATGCACTCGTGGGCGACCATGCCGTTCTCGCCGGTGTAGAGCACCGGGAAGTACCCGTCCAGCCTGCGCGCCAGGTAGTTGGCCGAGGCGATGGCCGAGAGCGTGGCGCGACGCAGGCCGTCCGCGCCCATCATCCGGATGTAGGCCCAGGTGATCGGCAGGATCGAGGCCGAGCCGTACTCGGCCGCCGACACGGCGTGCGAACCGCGTTCCAGCGGGTTGCCCGGCAGGTACTTCGCCAGGTGCGAGCGCACCGCTACCGGGCCGACGCCGGGACCGCCACCGCCGTGCGGGATGCAGAAGGTCTTGTGCAGGTTCAGGTGGCTGACATCGCCGCCGAACCGGCCAGGACGGGCCAGACCGACGAGCGCGTTCAGGTTCGCGCCGTCCACGTAGACCTGGCCGCCCGCGTCGTGCACCAGCGCGCACAGCTCGGCCACCTCGTGCTCGTACACGCCGTGCGTGGACGGGTAGGTGATCATGATGCAGGCCAGCCGGTCGGCGTGGTCGGCGATCTTGGCGCGCAGGTCGTCCAGATCGACGTCACCGTTGTCGCGGCACTTGACCATCTCGACGCGCATGCCGACCATGGCCGCCGAGGCGGCGTTGGTGCCGTGCGCGCTGGACGGGATCAGGCAGGTGTCGCGGTGCGTGTCGCCGCGGTCCAGGTGATAGCGGCGAATGGCGAGCAGACCCGCGTACTCGCCCTGGCTGCCCGCGTTCGGCTGCAGGCTCACCGAGTCGTAGCCGGTGATCTCGCAGAGCCAGTTCTCCAGATCTGCGACGACCTTCAGCAGGCCGGGCGCGTCCTCGACCGGGGCGTAGGGGTGCACCCTGGCGAAACCGGGCCAGGTGATGGGCTCCATCTCCGCGGTCGCGTTGAGCTTCATGGTGCACGAGCCGAGCGGAATCATGCTGCGGTCCAAGGCGATGTCCTTGTCGGACAGCCGCCGCAGGTAGCGCAGCATCGCGGTCTCGGTGTGGTAGCTGGTGAACGCGGGGTGGGTGAGGAATTCGGAGGTGCGCGTCTCGATGGAGGCGGCGGGCGCGGCGGTGCCGTCGGCGTCCAACGACCGTGCGGTGCCGAAGGATTCGAGCACCGCCGCGACGTGCGCCGAGGTGGTCGCCTCGTCGCAGGCGATGGCCACGTGATCGGCGTCGACCAGCCACAGGTTGATGCCGCGCGACTTCGCCTTGGCCACCACGGCTTCCGCGCCGCCCGGCACGTGCGCGAGCACGGTGTCGAAGAAGGTGTCGTGCACGACCGCGCCATCCAAGCCCGCCGCGATCGCCGCCGCGTGCCCGTGCACCCGCCGCGCGATCGCCCGCAGGCCGTCCGCACCGTGGTAGCTCGCGTACATCGCGGCCACGATGGCCAGCAGCACCTGGGCGGTGCAGATGTTCGAGGTCGCCTTCTCGCGACGGATGTGCTGCTCACGGGTCTGCAGCGCGAGCCGGTAGGCGAGATCGCCGTCGGCGTCCACCGACACCCCGACCAGCCTGCCCGGCAGCTGCCGCGCGTACTGGTTGCGCACCGCCAGGTACCCGGCGTGCGGGCCGCCGAAACCGAGCGGAACGCCGAAGCGCTGGGTGGTGCCGAAACAGACATCGGCGCCCTGCTCACCGGGCGGGGTGATCAGCGTCGCGGCGAGTAGGTCGGCGCCCACCGCGACCAGCGCGCCGCGCTCGTGCGCCGCCGCGATGACGCTGGTCCAGTCGACGATCCGGCCGGACGCGCCCGGCGCCTGCAGCACCACGCCGAAGAACTCGCCCTCCGGCAGCGCTCCGGTGGACAGATCCGCCTCGACGATCTCGATGCCGAGCGGCTCGGCCCTGGTCTCCAGCACGGTACGGGTCTGCGGGAACAGGTCGGCGTCGACGAGCAGCCGCGCCGACTTCGACCGGCCTGCCCTGCGCAGCAGCGTCATGGCCTCGGCGGCCGCGGTGGCCTCGTCCAGCATGGACGCGTTGGCCACCTCCATCCCGGTCAGATCCGAGACCATGGTCTGGAAATTGAGCAGCGCCTCCAGGCGGCCCTGGCTGATCTCCGGCTGGTAGGGCGTGTAGGCGGTGTACCAGGCCGGGTTCTCCAGCAGATTGCGCACCAGCACCGGCGGGGTGAGGGTGTCGTAGTAGCCGAGACCGATCATCGAGGTGGCGACGGTGTTGGCGTGCGCGAGGGCGGCCAGCTCGGCGAGCACCTCGTGTTCGGTGGCCGCGGGCGGCAGACCGGCCAGCGCGCCCGCCGCGGAGTCGTCGAGGATGCTCGCGGGTAGCGCGACGGTGGCCAGATCGTCCAGCGAATCGACGCCGACGACGGGCAGGATCAGGGCGAGTTCGTCCCGGTCGGGTCCGATATGACGGTCGGCGAATGATCGAGTCACGGCAGCAGCTCCAAGGTCGGGCGGGTCGAGCCGTGTCGATGGGTAGACGCGGTGTCGACGGGTTCCAGCCCTCCCCCTCTGTCGTGGTGCCTGAGAGATTCGGGCGGCCCGGTCGAGGCCAGTTCCCTTTCCCCATGGGCGGGCGGCCCTGCGCACGCGCAGACCACCGCTTTCCAGAGGCGCCGAAGCCCGTACGGTCCCTGTTGCCTGAGAGATTGACGGGGAGGTGCTGCTCCTTCGGCGCCCGGTCTGTTCGAGACCGGAACTCTCCCGCACGGCGGCGACGCACCGTCAGTTTATGACGCCGCGCCGCGAAACGATGCCTCCACCCGAGTGTCGCCCTCGTCACTCCGCACCGGCGGACCGAGAAAGGCCACCGTCCCGCGCGGGTGACGGTGGCCGCATGCCACCCGGTGTCAGCCGGTGGCCCTGTTCATCCGCGCCTTGCGCCGGAACGCCAGCTCGTCCTCGGGACGCTCGGTCGCGGTGCTGGCGCGCTCCGCGGGGAAGTTCGCGATGGCGCCGGTCAGCTCGCGCATCGCGCCGCTCACGGCGATACCGAAGACGCCCTGTCCGCCCTGCAGTAAATCGACGACTTCCTCGGGCGAGGTGCACTCGTACACCGAGGTGCCGTCGGAGAACAGGGTGATGCCCGCCAGATCCTGGACGCCCCTGCTGCGCAGATGATCCACGGCGATGCGGATGTTCTGCAGCGAGATCCCCGCGTCGAGCAGCCGCTTCACGATCTTGAGGACCAGGATGTCCTTGAACGAGTACAGCCGCTGACTACCCGAACCCGCCGCGCCGCGAATGGAGGGCACGACAAGTCCGGTCCTGGCCCAGTAGTCGAGCTGACGGTAGGTGATCCCAGCGACCTGGCACGCGCTCGGCACACGGTAACCGACGAGCTCGTCGGGTACGGAGTCATCCGGGAACAGGCCGGGCTGCACCTCTGAGCCCTCGGTCGGACGGACGTCCGGCCGCCGCACATCCTGCGATTGCTCTGCCACTGACCACTCCCTTGCTCCGCAGACGCCTAGCCTCAACGATGGCCCGGCTCCGGTGATGACCAACAACCCGTCATTCCGGACGTGGCCCAACTATCGAGATTACTCCCGTTGATTGTCTCGGGAGCGACATCGTCGGACCAAACGCGACGCGCGGTAAAAGTCTGTAGCTGTAGTTGAGGTCTAGAAGATTTCCGGCCCCTCAGCTGTCGGTGGCCTTGAAGTCGTCCGGCGACACCGACTCGAGGAACTCCTTGAACTTCTCCACCTCGTCCTCGCGCTCGTCGGGCATCACCAGCCCCGCCTCCTCGAGGACGGCTTCCTCGGCGTGAATCGGGCAACCCACTCGCAACGCGATGGCGACCGAGTCGGACGGGCGCGCCGAGATGCGTAGCTCGTTGTCGAAGACCAAGTCCGCGTAGAACGTGCCCTCTTGCAGATCCACGATCCGGACTTCCTTGAGGGTGTGCCCGAGCTCGGTGATCAAGATCTTGATCAGATCGTGGGTCAGCGGGCGGATGGGCGTCACCCCCTCCTGCTCCAGCACGATGGCGGTCGCCTCGGCCTGGCCGATCCAGATCGGAAGGTACCTGTCCCCCGACACCTCGCGCAGCAACAGCACGGGCTGGTTCTGTGGCTGCTCGACGCGGATGCCGATCACGCGCATTTCACTCATGCCATTGCCTCGCTAACGCTCGGCTTCGGCATGCGCGAAGCACGCTGTGACATGATTCGCTCGCTCATAGCACTGCCTCCCATATTCGCCGGCCGCCCGACCTGACCGCTGCAGAGCTCGCCGTACCACGAGTCTAGGCGAACCCACAGCGGTGCTGCGATCGGTGTGCACAGCCGAAATCGGCGTGTTGCCGGGGTGGAATACAGGTTCGGGCGTCAGCTTCCGAGAGAGTTGCGTACCGAGGCTTTCACCAGGCAGGTGTGCAGCGTCAGCGACAGTGCCGCGAGTTCGCGCACGGTTTCCTCGGCCCTTGCTCGCGCGCCCGCGTCGCGGCTCTTGGCGATCGGCGCGGCGATCTGCGCCAACAGCGCGGCCTCCCGGTCCGCGGCCAGTTTGAAGGCGCGCAGATGCCGTGCCTCCAGGCCGAATTCGGCCATGGCGCGGGCGGTCCTGGCCAACGTGACCGCCTCGCCGTCGAAGAACCCAGCGGCTCCCGGAGTGATCAGATTGGCCCGGATCAGATCGTTGAGGAAGCGCTCGTCGATCTCGGCTTGCTCCAGCAGATCCGCTCGGGTGAGCCGGATTTCGTGATCGAAGCGCAACTCGTCCGGCGAGACCTCGCCGGGCACCACGCCCAGCCTGCGCGGCGCGGCCGTCCGCGGAACGCGGCCGGCCTGCGCGGCGGCGGAGCCGGAATCGACGCCCGTGACCGGAGCCGATTCCGCACCGCCGGGACGGCCGGAGTGCGCCCTGGCGCGGGCTTCCCGCACACCGAGCGTGGCCGCCCCGCTGTCGATCGCTTCCAGTTGTTCCTTGATCACCTTCAACGGCAGGTACTGATCGCGTTGCGCGGTCAGCACGAACCTGAGCCGTTCGCAGTCCGCGACCGAGAATCTGCGATAGCCGGACGGCGTGCGCTCCGGCCGGATCAGGCCCTCGGATTCGAGGAACCTGATCTTCGAGATGGTGATGTCGGGGAAGTCGGGTCGCAGTAGGTCGAGAACGGAGCCGATCGACATCCCTCCGCGCGCCCACTGCGCCGCGCCCGTCACAGCGCCGTGTCTTTCACACACATCGGCGCCCGCGGCGCGAGCGACGGGCCCGGAGGCGGCAGCGGAGCGTGACCACGCAGGGACCCGCGAACGCCGCCATCCGAACCAGTGCTCATAGACTGCCCGCACCCGCCGACGGCTCGTTCACGGCGGCGCGCGGTCCGGTCAGGAACACGAGCCGGAACTTGCCGATCTGCACCTCGTCGCCGTTCTGCAGCTCCGAGGAGTCCACCGGCTCCCGGTTCACGTAGGTGCCGTTCAGGCTGCCCACGTCCACCACCTGGAACGTGTCGTCGTCCTGGCGGAACTCGGCGTGCCGACGGCTGACGGTGACGTCGTCGAGAAAGATGTCACTGTCGGGGTGGCGCCCCGCCGACGTGGTCGGCTGATCCAGGAGGAAACGCGATCCCGCGTTCGGCCCGCGCTTGACGACCAGGAGGGCGGCGCCGACCGGCAGGCCCTCGACCCCTTGGACCGGCTGCTCACCGGTCTGCTCACCGGAGCGCGACGCGTCGACCTCGTTCAGGAAATCCGCGCGGAAGACCGACGTCGTCTCGGCCGCGGTCTCCTGGTAACCCGGGTCTTTGTTCTCGCTCACCGTTTCTCTCCTCCTCGAACCTGATTATCCATGCAAGCAGGTGATGCTTCGCCGACACGACCGGTCGTGTCGCTAGAACACCGGCATCGGGTGCCGGTACATCTGTTGGCTTTGACCGTACCCTGCCGGGGCGTGCCCGTGCAGGGAGAACTGGGAAGGCTGCTTCAGCCCCCGATAACTCCTTGATAACCTGCCGCATCCAGCAGTTCACCCAGCGTGACATCGAGCCCGTCGGCGTCCTCCACCTCGAGCTCGAACAGCCACCCCGCACCATACGGGTCGGTGTTCAGCGTCTCCGGCGCGGAGGTCAGTTCCTCGTTCACCGCAACGACTTTCGCGGTCAGCGGCGCGTAGATGTCCGAGACGCTCTTGGTGGACTCGACCTCGGCGATGCTCTCGCCCGCGTCCGCCGCCCTGTCCGCGTCAGGCAGCTGCACGAACACGACATCGCCGAGCTGTGACTGCGCGTAATCGGTGATGCCGACCCGCACCCGGTTCGGGGCGACCCGGCGCACCCACTCGTGCTCCTCGGTGTACCGCAGATCCTCGGGGGTTAGGGGCACTGGGCGTCCTTTCGTAGTGAACGTTGCACGCAACCTTATCCGTTATGGGTGACGGTGCCCCACAGCCGGTATCGCTCGTGCCACCGCAATGGCCTTGCCCGCGTAGAGCACGCCGGTCCAGAGATACACCGCCGTGCCCCAGACCAGGAATGCCCCGCCGAATGCCCGGCCGAAACCGGCGAGTGCCCAATCCATCTGTCCGGCAAGCAGCCAGGGCAGCGCGGACATGAGCGCGAAGGTGGCGGCTTTACCCAGATAGATGACCTCGGGGGGGTCGAGATCCCGCCGTTTGTAGACCGAGAGCGTGAGGGTCAGCACGAGGTCGCGCCCGACCAGCAGCAGCGCGACCCACCATGGCAGCAGGCCGCGGATCACGAAGGCCAGCAAGGTGGTCACCAGGAAGAGCCGGTCCACGAACGGGTCGAGCAGCGCGCCCAGGCGCGATCCCTGGTCGAGCAGCCTGGCCAGCTTGCCGTCCAGGAAATCGGTCACGCCGCTGGCGACCAGCAGCGCGAAGGCCCAGCCGTCGGCCTCCTCGACGAGCAGCAGCCACAGGAACACCGGCACGCCGATCAACCGCAGCACGCTCAGCACGTTCGGGACGGTGAGGATGCGGTCGTCGAACACGCCGCCGCCGGTGTCGGCGCGCTCGCCGGGTTCGGTGGTCCCCGATTCCGTTGTCACACGCCAGTGCTTACCGCACGAACCCCCGGCGCCGCTATCCGGGCTCGCCGTCGGTTTACGCCACAACACCCACCCTGAAAGAATGACTATGAAACTATCTCATCATCGACAGGTGAGGAGAGGATGTCATGCCCGCATTCGACTACGACGTGGTAGTGATCGGTTCCGGGTTCGGCGGCAGCGTGAGCGCCCTGCGGCTGACCGAGAAGGGGTACCGGGTTGGCGTGCTGGAGGCCGGGCGGCGCTGGACGGCCGATGATCTGCCGAGCACGAATTGGAACGTGCGCAAATCCCTTTGGGCGCCGCGCCTCGGCCTGACCGGACCGCAGCGGATCAGCATCCTCGGCAAATGCGCGGTGTTCTCCGGCGCCGGAGTGGGCGGCGGCTCGCTCATCTACGGCAACACCCTCTACGAGCCGCTGCCGAACTTCTACACCGACAAGCAGTGGGCGCACATCACCGACTGGAAGGCGGAACTGGCGCCCTACTACGACCAGGCCGAACGCATGCTCGGCGTCGCGCAGAACCCGCGCATGACGCCCGCCGACGAGGTGATCAGGGAGATCGCCGACGACCTCGGGGTCGGCGACACCTTCCACGCTACGAACGTCGGTGTCTTCTTCAACGAGTCGGATCCCGGCGCCGAGGTCGACGACCCCTACTTCGGTGGCGCCGGCCCGCGTCGCCGCGGCTGCGTGCACTGCGCGCGGTGCTTCACCGGCTGCCCGCACAACGCCAAGAACACCACCCCCACCAACTACCTCTACCTGGCCGAGCAGGCGGGCGCCGAGGTGCATCCGCTGACCACGGCCACCGCGGTGCGCCCGCTGTCCGGCGGCGGCTACGCCGTCGAGACCGAGCGCTCGGATCGCTGGATCCGCAAGCAGCGCAAGACCTTCACCGCCGAGCAGGTGGTCTTCGCGGGCGCCGCGCTGGGAACCCAGAAGCTGCTGCACCGGATGCGCGACGAGCGGGTGCTGCCGGAGCTCTCCCCCCGGCTCGGCGAGCTGACCCGCAGCAACTCCGAGGCAATCCTCAATGTGGTGAGCCGCACGCGCCGCGATTTCGCCGAGGGCATCGCGATCACCTCCTCCATCCACCCGGAGGCCGACACGCACATCGAGGTCTGCCACTACGGCAAGGGACAGAACGCGCTGTTCCCTCTGTCGGTGCCGATCGTGGACGGCGGCGCGTTCCGGTTCCTGCGGTTCCTGCTGGCGATCCTGTTGCATCCTGTGGTGTTCCTGCGCAGCCTGAACGCCAGGCACGCGTCGGAGAAGTCGGTGATCCTGCTGGTGATGCAGTCGCTGGACAACTCGCTGACCTCGTTCCGCAAGCGCGGTCAGCTTAAGACAAGGCAGGGCACGGGCGAGCCGAACCCGACCTGGATCCCGCTCGCGCACGACGTCGGCCGCCGCTTCGCGGCGAAGGTGGACGGCGACACCCACGGCCTGGTCATGGACGTCTTCGACATCCCAGCCACCGCCCACTACATCGGCGGCTGCGTGATCGGCGAGAGCGCGGAGACCGGCGTGGTGGATCCATACCAGCGGGTGTTCGGGCATCCCGGCCTGCACGTCGCGGACGGGTCCGCGGTCACCGCGAATCTCGGCGTGAATCCCTCGCTGACCATCACCGCCCAAGCCGAACGGGCCATGGCCTTCTGGCCCAACAAGGGCCAGGACGACCCGCGACCCGCACTCGGCGAACGCTACCGGCGCATCGATCCGGTGGCGCCCGCCAAGCCCACCGTCCCCGCCGCGGCGCCGGGCGCGTTGCGCCTGCCGATCACGCCGGTCGATCCCCCGGTGCCCGCGACCTGAGCCGCGCTCGCACGATGCGCGGGAATCGGCGGCCGCAGGCTAGCGTGATCCCTCGTGTCGGACAGTGGTGTTGATCTGCGCTTCTACGTTCCCGCCGAGGAGATAAGGGCGCGGGGGCGAGCCTTGCGCGAGCGCGTCCCGGTGACCGCGCGCGACCGCGAGGCCACCGGCGCGCGGCGGCCGGATGTGCTCGACTTCCTGCGCGCCGCCCACGAGGACCGGCTCCCGCACCTGGTGCCGCTGCGGGTGGGGCGCATGATGTCCGGTCCGTTCACGTTCTACCGCGGCGCGGCCGGCCTGATGGCCGCCGATCTGGCCGGCGGACCGGTCAGCGGTCTCGCCGCGCAGCTGTGCGGTGACGCGCACGCCGCGAATTTCGGCCTGTACGGCACCTCGCGCGGCGAAATCATCATGGACATCAATGATTTCGACGAGACCATCGCCGGTCCGTGGGAGTGGGATCTGGAGCGCCTCGCCGCCAGCCTGGTGCTGGCCGGGCGCGAGTCGGGAGCCGACGAAGACGACTGCCGCAGGGCCGCGCGCGACGCCGCACGCAGCTACCGGATCGCCGTCGACACGCTCGCCGAGATGCCGTTCATGGAGTCGTGGACCGCCCTGCCCGACGAATCCGTGATCAGCCAAGCCAAGGCCGACGCACTGCTGGACGACTTCAAGAAGGCGGCCAAGAAGGCGCGCAAGAACAACAGCGCCAAAGTCGCCGCGAAGTGGACCAGGCACCTCGACGACCACGTGACCGATGTCAGCAAGCACCGATTCGTCAGCGACCCACCGGTTCTCACCCCGGTCGAGGACGCCGTGGAGCAGGCCGTGATCGACGGACTGGAACGCTACGGCGACACCCTGCGCGAGTCGCGACGCAACTTGCTGGCCCGATTCGCGGTGTCGGACGTCGCTTTTCGCATCGTCGGCACCGGAAGCGTCGGGCTGCACAGCTATGTCGCGCTGCTGCACGGCAACGACGGCGAGGTGCTGGTGCTCCAGCTCAAGCAGTCCATCCCCTCCGCGCTCGCGCCGTACCTGCCCGCACCGCCGGTACGTCACGAGGGCGAGCGAATCGTGCAGGGCGCCAGGCTGGTTCAGTCCGACTCCGACATGCTGCTCGGCTGGACGACGCTCGAATTGGGCGGGCGCGAGCTGCCTTTCATCGTCCGGCAGTTCCGCAACTTCAAGGGCAGCATCGACCCGGCCGCGCTGCCCGCCGACGATCTCGACGACTACGGCAGGCTGGCGGGCGCGCTGCTGGCCCGCGCACATTCGCGGTCGCTCGATCCCCGTTCGCTCTCGGGGTATCTGAACGGCGACGAGAGCTTCGAGGAGGCCGTCGCGAACTTCGCGGTGCGCTATGCCGATCGCACCGAGGCCGACCACGCCGAGCTCGAACGTGCGGTCAGGGCGGGGAAACTCGCCGCCGAAATTCCCGAATGACCTGCGCCGCCAACTCCGAACACGCCGAGTCTCGGCGTGGGCACGGCGCGACTCACGCCATTGCTCGTATCCTGTCCACTGTCGAGTGACGACGTGAAGGGCGGTCGCGAATGCTGGTACGAGTACAGAACCCGGCTGGCACGAATGCCGAACGGGCACTGATCGACTGGCTGCGCACCTGGAAGGACCCGGTGAGCCCGCACGGCGTGGCCACCATCAATTGCAGCCTGTTCCACAAGGACAAGCTGCACCAGTTCGACGCGGTCGTCTGGACGCCGACCAGCTGCGTGGTGATCGAGGCCGAGGCGCTCGTCGCCCGCCAGGACGGCGTGCTGGAGATCCCGCTGAACGGGCCGTGGACGATCGACGGTGAACTCGCCGCGATGGAGAGCAAGGACAAGCGCACGCCGCTGGAGAAATCCCGCGATCACACCTTCGCGCTGCAGGATTGGCTGTCCGCCCGCGGCCTCGGGCAGCGCGCGGTGCACGGTGTGGCGCTGGTCGTCCCGCTGCGCGGAGCCGAGCTGCAGATCCAACAGTCTTGGAGCGACCCGAGTTTCGACGTCATCCTGGGCAACGACCCGAGCAGGCTGCGGCACTACTTCGACACCCTCGCCGAGAGCGAGAAGCACCTGTGGACCGCCAACGACGTCGCGGTCGCTTTCCGCGGTCTCGGCATCCTCCCCTATCTGCCCGCACCGCAGGAGCTGATCAACGAGGGCTTCATCGGCCCCGTCGACATCACGCTGTGGCACGGCGGCCCGCAGCAGGCGCAGGCCGAGGCGTATGCCGAAGAGATGGCCCAGCAGGAGCGGGAGATGCGAGGGCCGGTGATCAAGGCCCCGTGGTACAGCCCGTGGAAGCTGTACCCGCCTGAGCGCGGAGATATCGACATGGGCCGCGCGCTGATGCGGGCGGTGCTCGCGATCGGCATGGTGGTGGCCATCGCCTGGGTGCTGTGGTTCGTCGTCACCGCGATCCTCACCTACGGGCCGGGCTGATCGCTCGCCGAGAGCAGCCGTGGTCGAACTCGCGGATCCGGCCACGGCGCCTGCCGATCAGCCGCGCTCGTAGACGCTCGCGTCGTCGAGAAGCGCGGCGCGCAGCATCGTCTCCGGCACGCCCATCGCCTCCACGAGCGTCAGCGCGTGCGGGCGCAGCCGGTCCACCAGCTCGTTCACCCCGCGGCGCACCGCCTTCGCGCGCTCGACCGACATGAACCGGTGCATGATGAACCAGGCCGAGTTCTCCTCGAGCATGGTGTAGACGAACAGGTCGCACACGTCGTCGGCGAGCGCCTTGGCGTCCGGGTCCTCGATGTCGCCGATGCCTTCGATGAAGGCTTCCAGCACCAGCCGGTCGATGTGCGCGGCGCCCGCCGCCAGGATGTGGTCCTGTGCGTTGTTGAACGCCTCGAAGGGCCCGGTCTCCTCGGCCCGCGCGCGCAGCCGGTGCGCCGCCGTGCGAACCAGGTAGTCCTCGCGGTCGGCGAACAGTTGCAGCTGCACCGAGCGCCGTGCCAGATCGCCCTCGTCCACCCCGTCGTCGCTGCGGTCGCGCAGCGTCTGGATGAGCTGACGCACACCGGAACGCTTGCGCACCACGTCACCGGCCATGGTGGCGGCGAAACGCACCCAGCCGAGCGCGTCCAGATCGCGGATCTCGTCGGCGTAGGCGGTCAGCAGTTCCTTGGCGACCAGCTGGGTGAGGACTATGTTGTCACCTTCGAAGGTCGTGAATACGTCCGTGTCGCCCTTCAACGTCACCAGGCGATTCTCGGTGAGATACCCTGCGCCGCCGCAGGCTTCGCGGCATTCCTGGATGGCGCGGGTCGCGTGCCTTGTCTGGGCGACCTTCAGACCCGCCGCGCGCTTCTCCAGCGCCCGCTGCGCGTTCGGCTCCAGGTCCTGACCGGTCTGCACCAGGTGCATACGCCGCACCAGGTCGTTCTGCGCGAAGGCGTAGGCGTAGGACTTCGCCAGCAGCGGCAGCAGCCTGCGCTGGTGGCTGCGGTAGTCCAGCAGCACCGTCTCCTCGCCGGTGTCCGGATCGGCGAACTGCCTGCGCTTCAGCGCGTAACGCAGCGCGATGCTCAGCGCGACGCGCGTGCCCGCGGCTGCCGCGCCGCCCACGCTGACCCGCCCGCGCACCAGCGTGCCGAGGGTGGTGAAGAAGCGCCTGCTCGGGTTGTCGATCTCCGAGCTGCAGGTCCCGTCGGGCGCCACGTCGGCGTAACGGTTGAGCAGGTTCTCCCGCGGCACGCGGACGTGGTCGAAGAAGATGCGGCCGTTGTCGACGCCGAGCAATCCGCCCTTGAGGCCGTCGTCGGAGGTGGTGACGCCGGGCAGGTCGGCGCCTTGGTCGTCGCGGATCGGCACCAGCAGGCAGTGCACGCCCTGGTTCTCGCCGTTGGTGATGAGCTGGGCGAAGACCGCCGCCATCCTGGCGTGCTCGGCGGCGCCGCCGATGTAGTCCTTGCGCGCCGACGGCGTCGGACTGTGCACCACGAATTCCTCGGTCGCGGGATCGTAGGTGGCGGTGGTCTCCAGGTTGGCGACGTCGCTGCCGTGCCCGGATTCGGTCATCGCGAAGCAGCCGAGCAGGTCCAGCGAGATCAGCCTGCGGATGTATTCGCGGTGACGTTCGGTGCCGAGGTTCTCCACCGCCCCGCCGAACAGGCCCCACTGCACGCCCGCCTTTACCCACAGTGACAGGTCGGCGTAGGCGAGCATCTCCAATCCGGTGACGGCCGCGCCCGGTTCGCCGGTTCCGCCGTTCTCCGTGCGGAACCCACGCTCGGCGTAGCCGAGGGTCGCGATCACCCGCATCTGGTCCAGGACGCGGGCCCTGGCCGCTTTGTAGTCGAGGTAGGGATCGCCGGTGAATTCCTGCCCGGCCAATTGGATTCGGGCCTCCTCGCGGACGGATCCCCACGGTCCGTCGAGTGCCGCACGAAGGTGTTCTGCCGTCGTAGAGCTGCTGCCGGTAGCCATGACTTCGACCATAGTCGCCACGTACCACGCGGTATCGGGCCAAAACTCTTGCCCGGGATTGAACAGGCGTTTAATATACTGAACATGTGTTCAAGCAACAGCCCGTATCGCAAGGATCCACCGCTGAGCTGACCACGGCGGCCCGCATCAGAGACGCCGCGATCGAAGTCTTCGGCGAGCAGGGATTCCAGGTCGGCGTCCGCACCATCGCCGCGGCGGCAGGCGTCTCCCCCGGTCTCGTCAACCATCACTTCGGTTCCAAGGACGGCCTGCGCGCCGCCTGCGACGACCGGGTGCTGAAACTGATCCGGGACGAGAAGGTCAAAGCCATCACGGCGCCAAACGTCGCGTCCGGCATGCTCGCCGCCCTGGCCGAGATCGAGATGTACGGACCGCTCGTCGCCTACATGGTGCGCAGCCTGCAAGCGGGTGGACCGATGGCCGAGTCCCTGTTCGAGCACATGGTCGCCGACGCGGAGGTCTACATGCAGCAGGGCGTCGACGCGGGAACCGTGAAGCCGAGCCGCGACCACAAGGCCCGCGCCCGCTACCTGATGACGCTCAATGTCGGCGCCGTCCTGCTGTGGGTCCAATTGCACTACCGCGAGGGCGAGAAGATCGACTTCCGCAAGGCGATCCGCGCCATCACCGAAGACCTCACCCCTCCGGCCCTCGAGTTCTACACCCAGGGCCTGCTCACCGACACCACGCTGATGGACACTGTCATTAAGGAGCACTGATGTCCAAGGTCATCGAAGTCGAAGGTCTGCGCAAGACTTTCGGCCACGTCACCGCCCTGGACGGGCTGAACCTCGCGGTTCGCGAGGGCGAAATCCACGGCTTCCTCGGCCCCAACGGCGCGGGCAAGTCGACCACCATCCGGGTCCTGCTCGGCATCCTGCGCGCCACCTCCGGCCGGGTGCGGCTGTTCGGCCGCGACCCGTGGACCGACGCGGTCGGCCTGCACCGCGAATTGGCTTATGTACCAGGCGATGTCACGCTGTGGCCGTCGCTGTCCGGCGGCGAGACCATCGACCTGCTCGCCAGGATGCGCGGCGGCATCAACGCCGAACGCCGCGCCGAACTGATCGAACGCTTCGATCTCGACCCGCGCAAGAAGGCGCGCACCTACTCCAAGGGCAACCGGCAGAAGGTCGCGCTGATCTCCGCGCTCGCCTCCGACGTGCGGCTGCTGCTGCTCGACGAGCCGACCTCCGGCCTGGATCCGTTGATGGAAAAGGTCTTTCGCGAATGCGTGCACGAAGCGCAGCAGCGCGGTGCGACGGTGCTGCTGTCCAGCCACATCCTGTCCGAGGTGGAGGCGCTCTGCGATCGGGTGACCATCATCAGGGCAGGGCGCACCGTGGAGAGCGGCTCGCTGTCCGAGATGCGCCACCTCTCGCGCACCGCCATCACCGCCGAATTGCTCGGCGACCCCGGCGATCTCAGCCGGATCGGCGGCGTCGAGGACATCGAGCGCGACGGGTCGACACTGCGCTGCCAGGTCGACAGCGAACACCTCGGCGAGCTCATCCGGGTGCTCGGCGACGCGGGCGTGCGGAGCCTGACCAGTGCGCCGCCCACGCTCGAGGAGCTGTTCATGCGGCACTACCACGTCGACGGCCAGGCGGGCGACACAGCGACGACGCGCGGGGAGAAGGTGCGGGCATGACCACCGCCGCCCACCGCGCCCCTGCCGCACCGCTTTTCAGCGAATCCACCGATTTCGCCGGCACCTGGCAGTTGCTGCGGCTGTATCTGCGCCGCGACCGAATCGTGCTGCCGCTCTGGTCGCTGCTGATCGGGTTGATGCCCGCCTTCCAGGTGGTCAGCGTCAAGGACCTGTACACCACCCAGGCCCAGCTGGACAATTTCGCACGGACCACCGCCGACAGTCCGGCCCTGCTCGCCATGTACGGACCGGTGTTCAGCACCGAACTGGGTTCGATCGGCACCTGGAAGGCCGGCGCGATGTACACGATGATCGCGATCGCGACGGTCCTGACCGTCATCAGGCACACCAGGGTCGAGGAGGAGACCGGTCGCGCGGAACTGGTGGGCGCCACCAGCATCGGCCGCTTCGCCGGGCTCACGGCGGCGCTCACGCTCGCCTTCGGCGGCGCGCTGATCGCCGGAATCGCCTGCGCCGTTTCGCTCTACAGCGCCGATCTGCCCGCGGCGGGCTCGCTGGCCTTCGGCGCGGCACTGGCCGCGTCGGGCATCGTGTGGGCCGCGATCGCCGCGGTCGCCGCCCAGGTGAGCGCGGGCGCGCGGGTCGCGCGCGGCGTCGCCTTCGCGACACTGGGCGCCGCCTTCGCGCTGCGCGCGGTCGGCGATGCCGGCAACGGTGTGCTGTCGTGGTTCTCGCCGATCGGCTGGTGCCTGCAGATCCGGCCCTACGCCGACGAACGGTGGTGGGTGCTGCTTCCGCTCGCCACGGTCGCCGTGCTGGCGACCGGCGCCGCATACGCGCTGCTCGCCTCGCGCGACACCGGCTCCGGGCTGCTCGCCGAACGCCAGGGGCCCGCCGCCGCCACGCCACGACTCTCCGGCCCAGTCGCGCTGGCAGGGCGCCTGCAGCGCGGCGCGCTGCTGGCCTGGGCGGTCGGCTTCGGCCTCTACGGCCTGCTCATCGGGGGTGCGGTGAACAGCGTCAGCGACATGCTCGAGGACAGCGACGCCATCACCGATCTGATCACTCGCATGGGCGGCTCGGAAATCCTGGAGGAGTCGTTCATCTCCTACGCGATCACGATGCTGGCCGCGGCGGCCGCCGCCTACTCGATCTCCGCCGCCCTGCGCCTGCACGAGGAGGAATCCAGCCAGCGGGCCGAAGCCACCCTGGCGGGGGCCGTCGGCCGGACCCGATACGCGTTGAGCCACATCGGTTTCGCGCTGGCGGGGCCCGCGCTGGTCCTGCTGACCGCCGGGCTCGCGATCGGGGTCGTCTACGGTCTCAGCACGGGTGAGTTCGGCGAGAAGCTGCCGCAATCGCTGGCCGCCGCGGCCGTGCAGGTGCCCGCGGTCTGGGTGGTCACCGGCATCACGATCGCGCTCTTCGGGCTCGCGCCGCGCTACACGCCGGTCGCCTGGGGCGTGCTGAGCGGCATGGTGGTGCTGTTCTTCGTCGGCTCGCTGGACGGCCTGCCGCAGTGGATGGTCGACCTCGTGCCGTTCGTGCACCCGCCGAAGCTGCCGGGCGCGGCGTTCGAGGCGACGCCGATCCTGTGGTTGCTCGGCATCGCCGCCGTCCTGCTCGCCGTCGGCATCGCGGCCTATCGCCGCCGCGACTTGCGCTGAGTCTGCACAGCAGCCGCCGCTCGTTCACGAGCGGCGGCGCGCTCAGCGCCGGTCGATCCCGGCCAGCCCCAGCTTGCCCGCCAGGCGCTCGAGGTAGGCCTGGACCTCCTCCGCGTCGCGGTCCGGCAGACCGAAAACCGCCTCCGTGACACCGAGTTCGGCCCACTGCGCCAGTTGCGCGCCGTCGTGCCGCCCGGCCAGCGCGACGATCTCCGGTGTCTCGGTGCGCCCATGTTCGCGCCAGATCCGGTGCAGCAGTTCGATTTTCTCGCCGAGACCGGCCTCGGTGGGCGTGGTGATCCACCCGTCGGCGTTCTTGGCGAGCCAGCTGAACGACTTCTCCCCGCCCGCCGCGCCGAGCAGCACGGGGATGCGCTTCTGTGCCGGCTTCGGCCAGGACCAGCTCGGACCGAAGTTCACGAACTCGCCGGAGAAGCTCGCCTCCTCCTCGCTCCAGATCGCGCGCATCGCGTCCAGGTGTTCGCGCAGCACCGTGCGCCGCTTGTTGGCGGGCACCCCGTGGTGGGCGAGTTCGTCGGTGTTCCAACCGAATCCGACGCCGAGGCTGACCCGGCCGCCGGAGAGGTGGTCCAGTGAGGCGATGGCCTTGGCCAAGGTGATCGGATGATGTTCGGCAGGCAGCGCCACCGCCGTCGAGAGCGTGATCCGCTCGGTGACCGCCGCGGCCGTACCCAACGCGACCCAGGGATCGAGAGTGCGCAGATAGCGGTCGTCGGGCAGGCTCGCGTCGCCGGTGCGCGGATGCGCGGCCGCGCGCACCACCGGAATGTGCGTGTGCTCGGGCACATAGAACGAATCGAAGCCGGCTCGCTCGGCCGCCGCGGCGGCGTCGGCGGGCCGAATACCCCGGTCACTGGTGAACAACACGATCCCGTATCGCATCGCACGCACTCCCATCGCCAGAAATTAGAACAAGTTCTACCACCTTTCGTCGCGCCGCACCACGGTTCCCACAGCCGCGTACCCACGCTGACAAGCGCGGATGCCGGACCCGCACCGCTACGACTACGGTCACGGGCATGGGTCTTGACGCGCTGCCGGGAGGAGACAACACGAACCCGCGAGCCGATCACCTCGGCTGGCGCAACCGGGTGTGGCCACGCCGGGCCCCGCATCTACCCGGCGTCAGCGAGGCCGTCGGCTTGCTGGTGGCCGACCGCCAAGCCACCGCCGACACCATCGTCGCCGCGCCCACCCCCTTGCAACCGATCGACCTCACCGACGACGCCAGGGTGGCCGAGGTGCTCGATCTCGCCGTCCGCGTCGGGGAGGTGGTGCTCGCCTCAGGCACCGGCGTCATGGACACCACCACCCAGGTGCGCTTCATCGCGGCGACCTACGGCTTGGCCCGTTGCGATGTCGACGTCACCTACGACTCGATCCGCATCTGGGCCGACCGTGGCCCGCTGCTGCCGCCCGCGAGCACGATGCGCGTCGTGCAGTACCGCGCGCTCGATTTCACCCGGCTCGCCGCGGTGGACCGGCTCACCCGGCGCATCCGCACCCAGGTGGTCGCGCCCGAGGACGCGCGCGCCGCGCTCGACGCCATCACCTCGGCGCCGCACCCGTACCACCGCTGGACCGCGACGTTCGGCTGGTCGCTGCTCGCGGCCGCCATCGCCGCGCTGCTCGGCGCGAACCTCGTCGTCGTGGCGCTCAGCTTCGCCACCACCGCGGCGATCGACCGGACCAACCGGGTACTGAACCGCTACGGGTTGCCGTTCTTCTTCCAGCACATGATGGGCGGACTCATCGCCGCGATCCCGGCCATCGCGCTGTCCACCCTCGCCGAACCGCTCGGCTTCCGCGCGGATCCCACGCTCATCATCGCGGCGGGCATCACCGTGTTGCTCAGTGGTCTGCAATTGGTGGGTTCGGTGCAGGACGCCATCACCGGGGCGCCGATCACCGCGACCGCGCGGCTGCTCGAGGTGGTGATGATGACCGGCGGCATCGTCGCGGGCATCGCGCTGGCGCTGCGTCTGGCGCAGGTGGTCGGCGCCACCGTGCCGTCCATCGACATGACCTCCGGTCGCGACATCACCGATCTGCCGGTCAAGATCGCGGCGGGCGCGATCGCGGCATTGGCCTTCGCCCTCGCCTGCTACGCCGAGCGACGCGCGCTGGCCGCCGCGGCGTGCGGCGGTGCGGCGGGCGCGATCACCTATCTGCTCGTGCAGCAGGCCGGCTTCGGTCCGGTGATCTCCTCCGGGGTGGCCGCCACCCTGGTCGGCATGGCCGGTGGTCTGATGGCCCGCCGCGCGCTGACGCCGCCGCTGGTCGTCGCCGTCGCGGGTATCACGCCGCTGCTGCCAGGGCTCAGCGTGTATCGCGGGCTCTACGCCATGCTCAGCGACGAACCGCTGCTCGGCTTCGACCAGTTGCTTGCCGCGTTCGGCATCGGCTGCGCACTGGCCGCGGGCGTCACGCTGGGCGAATGGTGCGACCGCACACTGCGCCGCCCGCGCATTCTCAGCCGCTTCGGTTCGCTGCGACGACCGATCGTCCGGCGCAGGCGGCGCGCGAATCCCGCACACTGATACCGTGCCGCGACTCGAATGCGGCAAACCCGGCGGCTCCGGTATGGTCGACGCGGTTAGTTAGGGTAGCCAAACAAGCGGGCTGCCGCGGACGACGAGGTGGTTCGGAATGTCGGAGTCAGTACCTTTCTCGGCACGCATCCAATCCGCTACCGCGCGTCAGCACACGGAGGCGGAGAACTCCTCGTTCATCAGCGACATGCTCGGCGGCGCGCTCGGCATCGACTCCTACCACCGGTACACCGGCCAGCTGTGGTTCATCTACCGTGCGCTGGAGGCGCGCTGGCCCGAGCTGGCCGGCAGCACTGTCGCTGGGCCCTTCATCAAGCCGGAGCTGGCCAGGACCGCCGAGCTCGAGCGCGATCTCGCCGCCCTGCTCGGCCCGGAATGGCGCACCCAGCTGCGGGCACTGCCCGCCACCGTCGCTTACGCCGAGCGAATCGAGGAGTGTGCGCGCGACTGGCCCGCCGGTTACGTCGCCCACCACTACACCCGCTACCTCGGCGACCTGTCCGGCGGTCAGGTGATCCGCGGCACTGCCGAGAAGCTGTGGGACCTGCCACGCCGCGGCGACGGCGTCCGCTTCTACGTCTTCGACGGCATCGCGAATCCGGCCGCCTTCAAACGCGACTACCGCGCGCTGCTCGACGACCTGTCGGTGGACGAGCTCGAGCGCAGGCGGGTCCTCGAGGAATGCCAGCGCGCCTTCGACTACAACACCGCGATCTTCGCCGAACTCGCCGCCGAGTTCCCGGTGCGCCGCCCGTCCTGACGGTCAGTAGGCGCCCTCGCCGCGCGCGACCGCGCCGATCGTCTTCGCGATGAGCAACAAGTCGAGCACCATCGACCAGTTCTCCACGTAGGAAAGATCGAGCCGCACCGAGTCTTCCAGCGACAGATCCGATCGGCCGCTCACCTGCCACAGTCCGGTGATGCCCGGTTTGACCAGCAGCCTGCGCCGCATCTCGCCGTCGTAGGTGTCGACCTCGCGCTGTACCTGCGGCCGCGGGCCGACGACGCTCATCTCACCGCGCAGCACGTTGAGGAACTGCGGCAGCTCGTCCAGACTGAACTTCCTGATCACCCGCCCGACGGGCGTCACCCGCGGATCGTCCTTCATCTTGAAGAACACCGGGTTGCCGCCGTTGGCGTCGATCAGCGCGGACACCGTGCGCTCGGCGTCCTGGTACATGCTACGGAACTTGATCATTCGAAAAGGCTTGCCGCCGCGCCCGATCCGCTCCGACAGGTAGAACACCGGCCCGGGGCTGGTGAGTTTGACCGCGAGCGCGATGGCGAGCAGCACCGGCGCGATCGCCAGCAACACGCCCCCCGCGAAACACGCGTCGAAGACCGCTTTTCCGGTCGATTTGGCCCGGTCGTACTGCGGTTTGGCGATGTGCAGCATCGGCATTCCCGCGACGAGCCGGTTGGTGAGCCGGGTCCCGGCGATGTCGACCACGCCGGGCGCGACGATCAGCTCGACGCCGAGCGGATCGAGTTCCCAAGCCATCCTGCGCAATTCGACCGGACCGAGGTAGTCCGTCGCGGTGACCGCGACGGTGTCCGCGCCGCAGCGGCGCACTGCCTCCAGCACCGAGCGATCGTCGCCGACGACCGAGAAGGTGCGACCGGAAGCCCGCAGCCAGTAGCGACCGGTCGCGGCGACGCCGTCCGGAATGCACACGCCCACCACGCGATAACCCGCGTCCGGGTCCAGGGAGAACGCACTCGCCATCGCCTGCGCCGCCTCCGGCGCTCCGACCACGAGCACCGAGGTCAGGTACTCCGCACGATCGCGTCGCCTGCCGCGGGTGTGCCAGCGCCAGGCCAGCCTGCTGAACATCAGCCCGAGCAGCCCGAGCGGCAGCGCGATCGCCAAATAGCCACGCGCGAAATCGATCTGGACGATCAGTGAGACGATGGCCACCGCGCCGAACAGGCGCAGCGTTGCCGAGACCAGCCGCCGGTATTCCTCTGTTCCTGAGCCGACCACCTGCGGCGAGCGGGTGTTCCCTGCGGCGAGGAACAGCGCCCAGGTCAGCGCGAGCGCCACGGACACGACCGTGTAGCCGATCTCGTAGGGCAACCGCCAGGCCAGCGGCGGCGCGGCAGGCCCACCGAACCTGATCACCTGCGCCAGCCCGACGGCCGCCGCGATCACGCCCAGATCCGTTGCGGCCAAGTGCTTCACGTAGTCGGCTTGCCAGCGTTCCCGCGCGGAACGCGGCGGGATGTGCGACGGTGCGGATATATCGAGGTCGTCGCCGTCGGTGAGCTCGTAGCTCATGGAACACACACCTCCCCCTTGGAGAGAATTCGTTGCTCCCGATCCCCGTCGATCGGTCCCCCGCAGCCCCGCATCGGCCGTCTCGGGGTGTTCGGTCATTCGACGGCCAACAGCAGATTGTTACAGAACTCGAAACGCCGTACCTATCGAATGCCAAGGGTCACAATGCATTCCAGAAAATAGCGGACGAACTTGCGGTCGGTTTCGTCCCCGAACCGGAGATCCGGCCCGATCGGAATATCACGGCAGGTGACGCCGACGAATTGCGTTGGTATCGAAACGGTTACCGAGTGGCAGAGCGAGGAATACCCCGATTGCGGACCCGATGCCCACCCCGCGACACGCCGGGAGGCGGTCCGTAAACTGCTATCCCACAACCGATTTCATCCTCCGCTCCGAGACCGATGGTTGTAACGTCTCACTGGATCGCCTCGCCGCCTCGGGCGGGCCGGCCATCCGCCGGGCGATCCGATCTCTCGGCAGAAGGTGGGTCTGCATGCGTTGTCGTCTGTGTGATTCCGCACGCCTTTCCAGCGTGCTCGACCTCGGCGCGACACCGCCGTGCGAGAAATTCCTCGCGGTGGACGAACTCGATCTACCCGAGCCCACCTATCCGCTCCATCTCCGGTTGTGCGAAGACTGTCTGCTCTTGCAGATTCCGGCCCTGATCACGCCCGAGGAGACATTCACCGAATACGCCTATTTCGCTTCGTATTCCGAAAGCTGGGTACGGCACGCTGAAAGATTCGTTTCGCACGCCGTCGAACGACTCGGCCTCGGACCGGAATCCTTCGTCGTGGAGGCCGCGAGCAACGACGGCTATCTGCTCAGGCACGTGGTCGCCGCGGGCATCCGCTGTCTTGGCATCGAACCGTCGGTGAACGTCGGCGCGGCCGCTCGCGCACTCGGCGTGCCGACCGAAACCCAGTTCCTGGACGAGGATTCGGCGGCGAAGGTGCGCGCGGTGCACGGCCCCGCGAACCTGGTGGTCGCCAACAACGTCTACGCGCACGTGCCCGACCTACGCGGCTTCACGCGCGCGCTGCGCGGACTGATGGCCGACGACGGCTGGCTGACCATCGAGGTGCACCACGCGGCGAACCTGGTGCGGCTCGGGCAGTTCGACACCATCTATCACGAGCACTTCCAGTACTACACGGTGCTGTCGGCGCAACGCGCCCTCGCCACCGCGGGACTCACCGTCGTCGACGTGGAACTGCTTGCCACACACGGTGGTTCGATCCGCCTGTGGGCGCGTCCCGAGGCGGCGGCAGGCACGCCCGGTGAACGCGTCGCCGCGGTGCTGCGCGACGAGGCCGCGGCCGGGCTGCACGATCCCGACGGCTACCGGGATCTGGCCCCGCGCGCCGCGCATGTGCGCCACGAGCTGTTGCGCTACCTGCTCGCGCGGTGTGCCGAAGGCAAGCGGGTGGTCGGTTACGGCGCGCCGGGCAAGGGCAACACCCTGCTCAACTACTGCGGCATCCGACCCGATCTGCTCGAGTACACCGTCGACCGAAATCCCTACAAGCACGGCCGTTTCACGCCGGGCACGCGCATCCCGATCCACCCGCCCGAACGCATCGACGCCGACCGCCCGGACGTGGTGCTGGTGCTGCCGTGGAATCTGGAGACCGAGCTGACCGCGCAACTGCGCCACGTCGCCTGCTGGGGCGGCGAGCTCGTCTACCCGCTGCCGACCGTGCATCGCGCCGACCTCACCGGCGCGGTCACGGACGAGAACGCGGAGCAGTCCACCGCAGCGGGGTCCACCGACAACGACTTCGAACACTTCACCGGGAGGCACGCACGATGAAAGTCGTTCTGTTCTGCGGCGGCTACGGGATGCGGATGCGCGACGGCTCCGACGACATGATCCCCAAGCCGATGCAGCTGGTCGGTCCGCGGCCGCTGCTCTGGCACGTGATGCGCTACTACGCGCACTTCGGCCACAAAGAGTTCATCCTGTGCCTAGGCTACGGCGCCGAACACATCAAGAACTTCTTCCTCACCTACCAGGAGTCGATCTCCAACGACTTCGTCATCCGCGAGGGCCGCGTCGAGTTGCTGCGCAGCGACATCAGCGACTGGTCCATCACCTTCGTGGACACCGGCGTGGAGTCGGCCATCGGCGAGCGGCTGCGACGCGTACGGCAGTACCTCGGCGAGGACGAGATCTTCCTGGCGAACTACGCCGACGTGCTGACCGACGCCCCGCTCGACGAGATGATCGCCAGGTTCACCGACTCCGGCGCGGCGGCCTCCATGATGGTCGTGCCGCCCCAATCCTCGTTCCACTGCGTCGATCTCACCCCGACCGGCGAGGTCAAGGACATCATGCCGGTCGCCAGGATGCCGCTGTGGGAGAACGGCGGATACTTCGTGCTCACCCAGGAGGTCTTCGACCTGCTGCCGCCCGACGGCGACCTGGTGGCCGACGCCTGCGGCACGCTGGCCGGGCAGGGCAGGCTGTTCGGGTACCGGCACCTCGGGTTCTGGAAGCCTGCCGACACGTTCAAGGAACGCGCCGAACTCGACGCGGGTTACCGCGCGGGCGTGCGGCCGTGGATGCTCTGGGAGCCCGCGTGATCCCCCTGATCGCCGCGCCCGTCGCCGAGATCGCGGTGCTCGGCGCGCACTGCGACGACATCGCGATCGGCATGGGCGCCACCTTGCTCACCCTGGCGCGCCGCCGCCCCGGCCTGCGGGTGCACGCGCTGGTGCTGTCCGGCGGCGGCACCGAACGCGAGGCCGAGGAGCGCGCCGCGCTCGCCGATTTCTGTCCCGGCGCGGCGCTCGCGCTCACCGTCCTGGACATCCCGGACGGTCGCGCGCCCGCGCACTGGGACCGAATCAAGAACGCGCTGGCCGTCTTTCGCGTCGGCTGCGCGCCGGATCTGGTGTTCACCCCGCAGCGCGGCGACGCCCACCAGGACCACCGGCTGCTCGCGGAGCTGACGCCCACCGAGTTCCGCGACCACCTGGTGCTCGGCTACGAGATCCTCAAGTGGGAGACCGATACGCCCCGCCCCACCGTCTTCCAGCCGGTCTCCGCCGACCTCGCCGAGGAGAAGGCGCGGCTGCTGTACAAGCACTACCCCTCCCAGACCGGGCGCGACTGGTTCGACGAGGCCGCGTTCACCGGGCTGTCCCGGCTCCGCGGCGTGCAGAGCCGCAGCGGGCACGCGGAGGGATTCGTACTGGACAAGGCCGTCGTCGAGCTGGGAGGCAACTGACCATGCGGATACTGCTCACCGGACACCAGGGCTATCTCGGCACCGTTATGGCGCCGGTGCTGCGCGCCGCCGGCCACGAGGTGGCCGGACTGGACTCCGGATTCTTCGCCGACTGCGTCCTCGGCGCGCTCCCCGGTGATCCGCCGGGCTCGTCGGTCGACCTGCGCGATGTGTCGATGGAGCAGCTGAGCGGATTCGACGCGGTCGTGCATCTGGCTGCGCTGTCCAACGATCCGCTGGGCGCTCTCGCGCCCGAGATCACCTACGACATCAACCATCACGCGTCGGTGCGGCTGGCCCGCTTGGCGAAAGCGGCTGGCGTGCAACGATTCCTGTACGCCTCGACCTGCTCGGTGTACGGCGCCGCGGGAGCGGATCTGGTGACCGAGGACGCGCCGCTGCGCCCGATCACCCCGTACGCGGAGAGCAAGGTGCGCGTCGAGGACGATGTCGCCGCGCTGGCCGACTCGGGCTTCTCGCCCGTATTCCTGCGCAACGCCACGGCTTTCGGCTTCTCGCCGCGACTTCGGGCCGACATCGTGCTGAACAACCTCGTCGGCTACGCCGCGCTCACCGGTGAGGTGAAGGTGCTCTCCGACGGCACGCCGTGGCGACCGCTTGTACACGCGCGGGACATCGCCACCGCTTTCGCGACCTGCCTCACCGCGCCGGTCGAGGCGATCCACGCTCGCGCGTTCAACATCGGCACCGAGGAGAACAATCTGACGGTCGCCGAGATCGCCGCCGCCGTGGTGGGCGCGGTGCCCGGCTCCCGGCTGCTCGTCACCGGTGAGAACGGCGCCGACCCGCGCTCCTATCGCGTCGATTTCTCCGCCGCGCGCGAGGCCATCGGATTCCGCGCCGAGTGGACCGTGCCCGCGGGCGCGGCGGAGCTGTACCGCGAGTACACCGCGAGAGGGCTGACCAGTGCCGACTTCTTCCACCGTTTCACGCGGCTGCCGCACCTACGCAAGCTGTGCGACTCCGGCGTGCTCGACGCTTCGCTACGCCGGATCGGGACCGCGGTCACGGCGCAGGCCTGAAACACTCGTCCGCTCAGCGCGAAGCGGGGCGCCGCCAGACGGTGCGCAGCAACTGCTCCCAGCTGCCCGCCGCCGCGTCGCGCGCCGAGACCTCGGTCACCGCGAGGGGCCAGGCGATGCCGAGGTCGGGGTCGTCGTAGGCGACGCCGATGTCCTCGGCCGGGTCGTGCGGCCGATCGATGCGGTAGCAGACGTCGGCCGTCGCGGTGACGGCCTGGAATCCGTGCAGGAAGCCGGGCGGCACGTACAGGTGGTGAAAGTCCTTGTCGTCCAGCCGGAATGCCTGCTGCGCGCCGAATGTCGGCGAGCTGGGCCGGATGTCGACGAGCACGTCGTGCACCGCGCCGTGCGCGCAGCGGACCAGCTTGGCCTCGCCGCAGCCGGAGCGGCCGTGCATGCCGCGGATCACGC
The DNA here is from genome assembly GCF_040654065.1 of Nocardia sp. NPDC050793. Lineage (NCBI taxonomy): Bacteria > Bacillati > Actinomycetota > Actinomycetes > Mycobacteriales > Nocardiaceae > Nocardia > Nocardia sp. NPDC050793. The sequence goes on along the minus strand of NZ_JBFAHG010000003.1, from coordinate 533,456 downwards.
CGCGCACGGAACGAGATTGGGAGTCCTGGACGAACGCCGCTGCGGCGCCCGGCGCGCCGAGCCGCTCGTCGAAGGCCTCCGCGTCGAAGGTCCGGGTGAAGAAGCCCCGAGCGTCGCGGAACGGCCGCGGAACGAGCAGCAGGACGTCGGCGAGCTCGGTCTGCTCGATACGCACGGGGTCATCGTGCCATGAGAGAAGGGAATTCGGCATGAGTTCCGAGCGGGGGAATCTCTGCCGTGGTTGCGCGAGTGCGGCGATGCGCCCCGTACTCGATCTGGGGAAAGTCCCTGCGGCCGACTACTTTCCGAGTGCGAAGAGCCCGATCGATCCCGACGAGGCCGGACATCCGCTGCGCATGGACTACTGCTGCGCGTGCGGACTGGCCCAGCTCGCCGAGGACGACACGGTCACCGCGGAACCGCGGGGCGTGGAGCCGCGGGCGCTGCGCGATCAGGCGGCCGACGCGGTCGACGCGGTGGCCGCGGCCGGGCTGCTGACCGGACGCACCGCGCGCGAGTTCGGCAGCCCGCACGGCGGCACCTGGCTGCCGCTGCTCGCGGCGCGCGGTTTCACCGAGACCGCCGGGCAGGCCGAGGTGGTGCTGGACTGCTTCGGGCTCATGCACGAGCCCGACCAGCGGGCAGCGTTCCGGCGCCGCGCGGCCGCCACCGCACCGCGCGGCGCGCTGCTGATCCAGTACCACTCGCTGGCCACCATCGTGGCGTCGGGACAATGGAACGCGTTGCGCCACGGGCACTTCGCCTACTACTCGCTGGCCGCGCTGCGCGGATTGCTGCACGAGGCCGGCATGACCGTGACGCACGCGTGGACCTTCGATCTCTACGGCGGGACCGTGCTGCTGCGCGCGGTGCACGGCGCGGCGGCCGAGCACGATTCGGTCCGCGCCGTGCTCGACGGCGAAGCGCCCCACCTCGATCCGAGCGCACTGCCCGCGCTGCAGCACGCCGCCGACCGGCACGCGAGCTCACTGCGCCGATGGCTGGACGAGCGGGCCGAGCGTGGCATTCGCGTCTACGGATACGCCGCGGCGTCGCGGGCGGTCGCTCTGTTCAGCCTGTCCGGGGCGCACCGTGGCCTCATCGCCGGGGTGGCCGACGCCTCCCCGGCCAAGCACGGGCGGCGGATGCCGGGAACCGACATTCCGATCGTCTCCCCCGGCGAACTCGTCGCGGCGCGACCGGATCTCGTGCTCCTGACGCTGCCCGACCTGCTGGCCGAGGTGCGCGCGGCCTACCCGGAACTCGACGGCCGCTGGGTGATCGACGCGCCGTCCGGACCGCGGGAAGGAGGCACCGAGACAGCGACTCTGCGCCGCGCCGCAACGTGATTCGTTGCCACAGGACCGCATTCTTCTTCGGTAAGACGAGTATTCACACAGAGGGGATTCTGATGAGTGACACCAACCAGCTCCGCCATCGGGGCGCGCGCGCCTTCGCGCTCGCTTCCGTCCTGGCGGCCGGGCTGGTCTTCGGGAACGGTTCCGCCGCAGCGGGAATCGACAGCAGCAACACCATCGTGGACCGCGAGGACCGCGCGGTGGAGGCCATCCAGGCCGACACCCGCATCGATTTCGTGCCACCGCTGGACGGGAATCCGCTCACCAGGGAGTGGTTCCACCACGGGGAGGCGGCTTTCAAGATCTCCGGTCCGCACGCCGAGGACTGGAAGGGCCGGATCACCATCGGCTACCAGGTAGGGTTCCCCGCCACGCTGAACGGCAAGATCCGCTTCGAGTATTCGACACCGGGTCTCGGCGTCGATCTCGGCGGCGGTGACGGCGCGCTGCTGAAGATCGACAGCCTGATCCCGCGGCTCGGCCTCCAGGTGGAGGTCGGTTTCGGACCGGGTATCCAGACGATCGAATGCGCGAGCGGCGAGATCTCCGGCACGTCGGGCTTCATCCGCATGTCGGGCTTCCACGGCACCGTCACCGGCGTGGTCGGGCCGACCAACATTCGCCCGTTCGTGATGATCGTGGGCGCGAACGGCGACACGGTGATCACTTACGGCAAGCTCTGGACGATCTGAGCCCGCCGCAGGCCGCCCGGATCAGACCAGCAGATCCGGGCGGTTCCGCACGGTCGCCAGGGTGCGCACGCGCAGCCGGTGCAGCGCCGCCTTCGCCAGCCTGGTGTCCCCGGCCAGCACGTCCCCGCGGTGCACCAGCTCCGGGTAGTCGTGCGCGATGCGGTGGTGGAAGCGGTACATCTCGGTCAGCTTGCTCACCGTGGAGGACCGGCTGCACAGGTTGAACGACGAATTGCGCCAGGCGGCGAGGATTTCCGTCATTCCGAAGAACGCGCCGAACGAACCGACCCTGGCGAACAGATCGACGTCCATCGGAAAGACCAGGTCGCCGCGCAGCCCGCCGACCTTGTCGTAGTGCTCACGGTAGAACATGGCCGCGGCGGTCGGCCCGAAGTCGGCGGGTCCGCGTCGCACGATGGTGCGCGCCAGCTCGCGCGGGGTCTGCCTGCCGAGCAGGCCCGCGAGACCGAGCCCGGACTCCCTCACCTCCCCCGCCTCGTCGATCACCTCGAAGCGGCTCGACGAGATGGCGATCGAGGCGTCCGCCATCACCGCCAGCTGTGCGGCCAGCGCGCCCGGCCGCAGCACGTCGTCGGCGCAGACGACCTTGACCAGCGTTCCGGTCGAGGCCATGATGACTTTGTCCCAGTTCCGGCCGATCGGCAGCACGGAGTCGTTGCGCAGCACCCGCACCCGGGGATCGTCGACGGAGCGCGCCACCTCCCCCGTGTCGTCGGTGCTGGCGTTGTCCAGCACCACCAGTTCGAAGTCCTCGTCCTGGGCGAGTATCGAATCCAGCGTGGCGGCCAGCGTCCGCCCCGAGTTGTACGCCGGAACGCATACCGACAGCGACGCCATGTCAGCCCCCTAGCCGTCGACCCGGGCGACCGGGCCGTTCTCCACCAGTCGAAAGACCCGTTCCAGACCCGCTCTGCTCGCCTCGATCTGCTCGACAGCCTTCTGCTGCAACGGATCCCGCAACTCCGGAGCGGCTTCCCACAGCTCGTCGATGGCCTGCCGCAGTGCGGCGTCCAAGCCGGGATCGTCCAGGTGCACCACCCGCAGCCCCGCGCCGAACATGCCCGCCAGGCCGTGGAACTTGTCGTCGTAGTACTCCGAGGCTGTGATGCCGACCGCCGGAATGCCTTGGGACAGCGCGAAAACCGCCAGGTGGTACGCGCTGGTCACCAGCACCCGGCAGCGAGCGACCTGCCTGGCCACGTCCCGCGGTGTGCCGCCGCGTCCGACCGGTGGCCTGCGCTTGGCCGCGCCCGTGAGCAGTGGCAGCGTGGAGCGGCGGTCCTCGGAGGCGTACTCGGAGATGATCAGCGGCATCAGTCCCGCGTCCAGCGCCGCGGCGCGGTCGCGGACCACCCGGCCCAGCGTTTCCCTTGCCGCCGCGCCGACCGGCGCGTACTCCGCGACCCGCAGGCACAGACCGAGGTCGGTCCCGATGCGTGCATCGCGCAGGCGGTAAGCGAATTCCACCGCGTCGTCGCCGGTGACCATGATCTGTTCCGGCGCGACGCCGACCCGCGCCAGCAGTTCCGGTCCGCGCCGTCGCTCGCGCAGCGCGACGAAGTCCGCTCCGGGCAGCACCTCGGCGGCGCGGTCGAGCAGGCGCTCATCGCGCAGCGGGCCTAGGCCTTGGCCGACCAGCGCGGCCGGAATGCCTTGGGCACGCGCCGATTCCAGCAGATCGAGGGTGCGGTGCGCCTGATATTTGTCGACATCGGTCAGGTACCCGCCGCCGATGGCGAGCACCAGCGAGGCCTCGCGCACCGCCGCGGGGACCGACGCCCGCGGCTCGGCGCTTTCGGGTTCGGCGACGGCGGTCGCGACCTCCGCGCGCAGTGCGCGGATCCGGTCCTTGGGTCCGTCGGTGACCGCGCGCCAGCGCAACGCGGCGGGACCGATCAATTTCGTTGCGGCCGTGTGGGTTACGCGGCCGGACCAGCCCTCGGAGCCCCAGGACCAGTCGGGTCCGCTGATGGGTTCCGCCTCGGGAAGCAGCGCGCGTAGCACCGCGGGCTGGTGCGTGAGCACTCCGATGCGCGCCTGCGGCCAGCGGGCGCGCAACCGTTCGATGGTGGTGACCATCATGGCGATGTCACCGCGATTGCGCAGCCAGTACTCACCGTTCTCCACTAGCACGCGAATATCGCGCTCGGCGAGGGTGATTCGCTCGGGCACGGAACTACCGATCCCCACTGTTCAGTCCTCCCGCCTGTCCCCCGCGAGCACGAACTCGCTGTGCAATCTACCCGACGCCACGGGCGACGGCCAGCGCTCGCGATGCCACGCCGGGGGCGTCTCCGTGTCCTAGACTGTTGCGCGGGAAGCGAGTTCGGCCGGACGATCCGCGCGGCCGGTGCAGGGAGTAGGGGGCCCGGGTGACGGCAGGGACGGGTTCGCTACGTGTCCACATGACGGGATCCGAATGGTTCACCGCGGAGCCAGGCGGACTCAACAGATACTTCACCGAGTTGTTCCACGCTCTCTCCCGCAGGCCGGAGGTCGCGGTGTCGGCGGTGGCCTGGGGCGCGACCAGCGAGGACGATCCGGCGGACGCCCAATCCTGGGGGGCGACAGGGGATTCCACCGCGCGACGGGCTCGCATCGCCTTCCTGGATCGGGCCGCGCTGCGCCGCGCCTCGGTGCTGGATCGGCACTTCTGCCTCTACGGACCCGCCGCGATCGGCAGGCGGGGACGATTGCCGCTGGTGGTGCATTTCCACGGGCCGTGGGCGGCGGAGAGCAGGCTCACCGGGCAGAGTGAGCTCGCGGCGAAGGCGAAGTACCTGATCGAACGCCTGCGTTACGCGGGCGCGGACCGATTCGTGGTGCTGTCCAACCATTTTCGCGAGGTACTCGGCGCGGACTATCGGATACCGGAGGAGCGGATCGCGGTGATCCCGCCGGGTGTCGACCTGTCCCGTTTCCGCGCCGCCCCGCCGCCCGCCGACGCGCCGACCGTTCTGTGCGTGCGCAGACTGGAACGCCGCATGGGCATCGATACGTTGCTGCGCTGCTGGCCCGATGTGGTTGCCGAGCATCCGGACGTGCGCCTGGTGATCGTCGGAACCGGCACGGCGGAAAGGGCATTGCGCACCATGGCCGACGAGTCGGGCCTCGGTGACTCCATCGTGTTCGCCGGGCACGTCGCCGACGACCGGCTCGCCGAACTGTACGAGCAGGCCGCGCTCACGGTCGTGCCCACCATCGCGCTGGAGGGTTTCGGCCTGATCGCGCTGGAGTCGCTCGCCGCGGGCCGGGCGCCGATCGTCACCGACTGCGGCGGGCTTCCGGATTCGGTTCGCGGACTGGATCCTTCGCTCATCGTCCCGGCGGGTGCGGCCGACGCCCTCGGCGCGCGCATCACCGCCGCGCTGTACGGCGCGCTGCCGGCACCCGAGCGCTGTCGTGCGCACGCGGAGACCTTCTCCTGGGATGTCACCGCGCAACGCCACGTGGCGATGTATAGGACCGTCGCATGACGATCCGGGCGGTGTTCCTCGCGCACACGGCGGCCCCGTCCGGCGCCGAACTGGCCACCCTGCGACTGGCCTCCGCGCTGCGCGCCGAGCGGCTCGCCGATGTCGCCGTGATCTACACGGAGGACGGTCCGATGGTCGAGCGGACGCGAGCGCGCGGCATCGACGCGCACGTGGTCCGAGGCGCGTTCGACAGCCGTGCCATGACGATCGGCTCGGGGCCGCTGCGATTGCTGGCGGGCGCGCTGGCGCTGCTGCGCCTGGGCTGGACGCTCGGCTCGCATCCGGCGATCACACAGGCCGACGTGCTGGTCGCCGAGAGCACCAAGGCCCTGGTGATGGGCGCGGTAGCGGCGCCGCGGGCGAGCATTCCGCTGGTGTGGCAGGTGCACGACCGGATCGCGGCCGACTACTTCGGACGCCTGCCCGCGCTCGTCGTCGGTCTGCTCGGACGAGCTGTGGCACAGGGCTTTCTGGCCAACAGCCGAACCACGTTGGCCACCCTGCGCACCGGTCGCCGCCCGGCCGAAGTCGCCTATCCCGGTGTCGAACTCGGGGTCATGCCGACCCGTGCCGCCCAGCGCGAACCCGAGGAGACGGTGGTCGCGGTGCTGGGGCGAATCGCCCCGTGGAAGGGACAGGATGTGCTGTTGCGCGCGGTCGCCGCGACCAGGATCCGGCCGCGCCGGGTACTGCTGATCGGCGGCGCCTTCTTCGACGAGGAACCCTTTGCGGCCGAATTGGACGGGCTCGCAGCAAATCTCGGACTCCTGGCGACCCGGACCGGTCACGTCGACGACCCGCGCCCGTACCTCTGCGAGGCCGACATCCTGGTGCACTGCTCGGTACTGCCCGAACCGTTCGGTCAGGTCGTCGTCGAGGGCATGCACGCGGGCTGCGCCGTGATCGCCTCCGGCCCGGGGGGTCCCGAAGAGATCGTGCGCGCGGGCGCCGACGGTCTCCTGGTGCCCGGCGGCGACGAGGCCGCGCTCACCGCCGCGCTCGACTCCCTCATCGGCGATCCGGACCTGCGCACGCGCCTCGCCACGGCGGGTCGCGGGCGCGCCGCGGATTTCGACATCGCCGTCACCGCCCGTTCCGTCGCCGCCTTCCTCGGCCGGATCGTCCAGCGCCGGAACGCCGCCCATGTCTGAGACGCGGTATACCGCGGACCGCGCCGGTGCGGGCGGCGCGCATCGCAGGGACGACGGAACGCGCGGGGCGTCCGGCGGCGGCACCCACCGCTCGCAAGGATTGTTCGCGGTGCTGCGCGATATCGGGTACGTCAGCTTCGGCAAGTACGGCCAGTACGTCATCACGGTGGTGACGGTGCCGCTCATCGCGCGCGTGCTCGGCGTGCACGGGCTCGGCCTGCTCGCGATCGGCATGTCCTCCTATTTCCTCGGCTCGCTGCTGGTGGACCTCGGCATCACCTCGTTTCTCGCCGCGCGAGTGCACGACATCGCCGGAGACCGCGACCGGCGCGACTACGTCAACCAGCTGCGCGGCGACTACCTCACCATCCGCGCCACCGGCTTCGCGGTGCTCGGCGCCGCGCTCGCCGCGGGCCTGGTGGTCGGCGTGCCGGAACGGGTCGACATGATCCTGCTCGGTCTGTTCGCGGGCGGATTCTGGTCGACATCGGAGGACTGGCTGCTCATCGGGCAGGGCCGGTTCGGCACCTCGACGGCGTATCAGGCGGTGGGCCGGATCGGGTATCTGATCCTGCTCGTGGTGCTGCTTCCCCGGCTGCCGCACGCGCACGTCGCGCTGCTCTGCCTGCTCGTGTCCTCGGTACCGACCGTGGCGCTGACCTGGTGGGACGCGCTGCGCACCTACGGCAGGCCCGCGCGGCCGCGGCTGGTCCGGGCCGTGCTGCGCACCGGCGCACCGGTGCTGGCCTCGCGATTGCTGGCCACGTCGTACGGGCAGGGCGCGGCGGCTGTCTACGCCACGGTGCTCGACGCGGTCGCGCTCGGGCTCTACTCCGCGGGCGATCGGCTCGTGCGGGCGATCCAATCGATGCTCGACTCACTCGGTTTCGCACTGCTGCCGCGCATGGCCAAGCGCAGCGCCGACCACCGGTTCTGGCGGCATGCGCTCCAGGCGCTGGCCGTCGGCGTGTGCGTGGCGACGGTGGCGGCCGCGGCGGTCTGGGCGGCCGCGCCCGTGCTCGTCCATCTCGTGTTCGGCGACGGGTTCACCGGCGCCATCGGGCTGTTGCGCGTCGAGGTGCTGATGCTGCCCGCGACCACGGTCACCTCGTTCGTCACCACCGCGGTGCTTCCGGTGCGGCAGGACACCGCAGGCGTGCTGATCGGCGCGGTGCTCGGCACCTGCGTTGCCGCCGCGGCACTGGCCATCGCGTTCCGCACGCACTCGGTGTGGACGCTGGTCTACGGGTCGGTGATCGTCGAATGCACCGTCGCCGCTTGGTATCTCGCGCGCGTGCGCTGGCTGATCGTGCGCGAGCGGACGACGGCGGCGGCCACCGCTCCGGCCGTGGTGATGATGCGCGAGGAGGGCGGCGCGTGAGAATCCTCTATGTCGGCGACGATTGGATCGGCAGCAATGCCCGCTCGCTGGCCGACGGCTTCCGCCAGGCCGGGCACGAGGTGCTCGTCGTCGATTCCACGCCCGTGACGCTGCCCGCGCGACTGTCCCCGCCGTGGCTCTACGCCAAGGCGGCGCGGCGGCGCGCACCCTGGACCGTCGAGCGTCTGCACGACGAGATCGACAGCGCGGCAGCGTCGTTCCGTCCTGATCTGCTGTTGGCGTTCAAGTCGGTGCACCTGGATCAGCGGCGGCTGCTCGACGTACCCGCCGCAGGCCGTGTGCACTACAGCCCCGACGACGTCGCCAATCCGGAGAACATCACCTCCGAATACCTGGCGCACGAACCGGACTGGGATCTGGTGGTGACCACCAAGCGGCACAACGTCGCCGAACTGCGCGAGCGCGGCGCTCGCGCGGTCGCTTTCGTGCGCAGCGCCTACGACCCGGCCTGGCACCACCGCGCCGCGCGGCGCGGCCGCCGGGAATTCCTGGCCGGTTTCGTCGGCGTGTGCCGTCCGGACCGCCGCGCCGACCTCGTCGCACTGGCCCGAAAGTACGGCGATCGCATGCTGATTCGCGGGCCCGGCTGGCGGCGGGTGCCCGAATTGCGGACGACAAGGGCGGTGGTGGCGGGTCCGGTGTACGGGCAACACTATTCGGCGGTGATCGCCACCGTCACCGCCAACCTGGTGTTGCTCAACTCCGGCAACCGCGACACCCACACCTGCCGCACGTTCGAAGTGCCCGCTGCGGGCGGGCTTTTCGTCGGCGAGCGCACCGAAGAGCACGCCGAACTGCTGCGCGACAAGTCCGAGTGCTTCCTGTTCACCGACACCGCCGAGCTGCACGAGATCCTCGACTGGTGCGCGGCCAATCCAGAGCGGGCCGCCGCCGTCGCCGACGCCGGGCACCGCAGGATCGTCGAAGGCGGCCACCGCTACGTCGACCGGGCGCGGGAGATACTCGCCGCGTTGGAGGCGCAAGTATGAGCGAACTCGCCGGCGTCGCGGGCGCGCTGCTCACCCTGGTCGTCGCGTCCGCCTGGATTCCCGGTGTGGTCCGGGTTTTCGTGATCGCCCAGGCGGCGTTCTGGTCGCTGTCCTACATCGCGCGTCCGCTGGTGCTGCTCGCGGTCCAGCCGCAACCGCACTACGGCGACAACGTGCCCGATCCGCGACTGGCCGAACTCGGCTACGACCACGGCATCGATCTCGTGCTGGACCACGTCGTGTTCGGACTGTGGGTATACGCCGCGCTGGTGGTGGCCTACGCGGTGTGGGCGCACGCCCGCCCGCCTGCCTCGCCCGCCCTTGCCTGCGACCCGGATCTCATCCCCACCCTGGTCACCATGTACGCGCTCGGCCTGCTCGGTCGCGCCGCCGCGGTGGCCACCGGTTCGGTCGGCAGCGCGGGCGAGGTCACCAGCGCCAACCCTATTCTGAGCTTCGTCTCGATCCTCGCCACGGTGGCGTCGCTGGGGCTGATCGTGTTCGCGCGCCCGGCGCGTCCCGAGGTCGCCGCGCTCGCCGTCGGCGTGCTGCTGGCCGGGGAACTGGCCTGGACCGCGGTGGTGGAGTCGAAGACGCCGATCATGGGCGCGGCGATGGCCGTCGCGATCCGCTTCGCCCTCTCGGGGTGGACGCGGGCCAAGGCGCTCGGCGTCGCCGGTATCGGCGCGCTCGGCATCGGCGGGTTCGGCTGGCTGCAATCGTTCAAGACCACCGAGCTCGCCAAAGCCGAAGCGGCGCTGATCGATTCGGACTACCCGCCGGGCGTGCGCCCGTTCCTGAGCATCCTGCGCCGGTTCGATCTGCTCGAGGCAGCCACCGACGCCTACTTCCACGGTCCCGGCTACTGGCTGACGCCGGGTGAGGTGCTGAACAACGCGGCCCTCAGTCTCGTGCCCGCTCAGCTGCTCGGCACTCAGAAGTTCCAGTCCGGCACCGCGTGGGCGCAGGACGTGCGCGGCGCCTCGGTGGACATGAGCAAGGTCTCGGTCTCGCTGGCGGAGGGAAATCTCAACGAGGGCTATGTGCTCGGCGGCTACACCGGCGTGCTGGTCGGCGCGCTGTTCACCTTCGGGCTGCTGCTGGCCTGGTCGCGGGCGCTGTCCTCGCGGCTGTTCCCCGTGGTGGTACTCGGCCTCGCGATCACCGGCTCCTCGGCGCTGTTCGAACGCGGAATTCTCGGCAGCATGGAGAATCTCGGCAAATTTCTGCAGGCCGCCGTGCTGGCCTGGCTCGTTCACGCGGTGGTCACCGAGGTGCGGCGCCGCACCCGGCACGCGCCAGCGCGGGTTGTTTCGCCCGTCGTAGTGTAGGGAAAAGGAAGTCCTGGCAATGGGATTGACCGAATACTGGCGGATCGCGCGCCGACGGTGGCTCGTCATCGCAGGGGTGGCGCTGGTGTGCCTCGCGGCGTCGGCGGTCTATCTGCGCGGCCAGCCGACCACCTATTCGGCCTCCAGCAGCATGTACGTGTCGATGGCGACCGGCACCTCGGTGAACGACTCGTACCAGGGCGGGTTGGCGGCTCAGCAGCGGGTGCGGTCCTACCTGGACCTCGCGACCAGCGCCACGGTCGCGGAACGGGTCATCGACGATCTGAGCATCGACATGTCCCCCGACGAGCTACGCGGCGAGATCACCGCCACCTCGCCGCCCGCCACCACCCTCATCGTCATCTCGGTCACCGATGGCAATGCCCAGCGGGCGCGCGACCTCACCAACACCGTCGTCGCGCACTTCCGCAGGCTCATCGACGAATTGGAGACCATCGAACGCGACGCGGCGCCCGCCGCCCGTGTCGCGGTGGTGGACCGTGCGGAGCTGCCTGCGTCACCCGACGGTCCGCAGTCCGGGCGCGTCTTGGCGCTGGGTCTGCTGGCCGGGCTGGCGCTGGGCGCGCTCGCCGCGTTCCTGCGCGATCGCACCGACCGCACGCTGCGCACGTCCAACGATCTCGAGGCGCTGCTGCCGGTGCCCATCTTCGGCATCATCGACGAGGGGAGGCCCGGCGCGGCCGACGAGACGCGCCGGATGCGCACCCGGCTGCTGCGCGAGGGGCAGACACACGCCATCCAAGTGACCGGCCTCTCCCCGCGTTCCGAACCGGAAGTCGCTCTGGCACTGGCCAAATCGTTCGCCGACACCGGCCGCTCGGTGGTTCTCGTCGACGCCGACACCTCCGGCGGGGGCGGATCGGAGCGCTTCGCCACCGGTCCCGGCCAGGGGCTGGCCGCCGTGCTGCGGGGCGCGCCCGCCGCGGAGGCGCTCACCGGATGGCCGGAGACCGGCATCACCGTGCTCCCCCTCGGCGACGCCGACCCGCAGACCGCGGATCTGCTCGCCTCCGAACGATTTTCGAGCGTGCTGGCCGAACTGCGCGCGGATTTCGAGCACGTCGTCGTGCAGACCGCCCCGGTCACCGCGGCCGCGGACGCCATCGTGGTGGCGCCGCTGTGCGAGCGGACGCTCGGCGTGGTCGAGCTCGGCGCCACCACGGCGCCCCAATTGCGCGGTGCGCTGGCCACATTCGGCTCCGAGCGGCTCACCGGCGCGGTAGCGTACAGCAGGCCGGGCAACCGCTTGCAGCGGCTCGTGGGGAGGCTGCGGAGATGACCGACGACGGCCTGGGCCGACGACGACTCCTACTTGCCGCGTCACTGGGCGCCGCGGCCGCGGTGCCGCTGGCCGCGGCCTGCGCCGATCCGGAGACACCCGGCATCGGGTTCCGTTCCCCGCACGTCAGCGACGCGCCCGCGGCGCGCAACGTGCGCGATTTCGGCGCGATCGGCGACGGCGTGACCGACGACACCGCGGCCATCGCCGCCGCGGCCGCGGTGCAGGGCATGCCGCTGGTCCTCTACCTGCCCGCGGGCCGCTACCGGGTGACGGCCTGGCCGCCGATGGCCGACTACGCCACCGTGCTCGGCGACGGCGGCGACGTCTCGCTGATCGTGTGCGAGACCGACACCACGCTGATCTCGCTGCGCCAACGTAATCGGGTCCGGTTCGCGCGGCTGGGCATCTACGTCTCCGGGCCGCGCGCGACCGCCGTCGAGCTGTCCGAGTGCTTCCGCTGCTCCTTCGACTCGGTGGTGATCCGCGGTAACCATCTCAGCGGCAACCACCCGCGCTTTCTCGAGCAGCGAGGCGTGGTGCTCAGGGACAACACCGGTGGCACCTCCTTCGTCAACTGCGACATCAACAATTTCGGCTTCGGCATCGTCACCTCGTGCATCCAGAACTACGTCACCTCGTCCAAGCTGACCAGCAACTACGTGGGCGTGCTCGGCACCGGCAACGATCACAACGCCGGATTGGCGCTCAGCAACGTCGAATTCGTCTCCGACAGCGATCCGCGCACCACCGCGCGACACATCGACGTCGACGGCGCGGCCAACGACTGGTGGCTGACCAATGTCTGGTTCGAGGGTGCGGGCACCGCGCTGGCGATCGGGCGGCGCGAGCGCGGCGGGCCCGCGCAGTTCGGCATGGTCAACTGCAAGGTCGCGGCGCGCGAGGTCTGCCTCGAGCTGGCCTACTGCCGCCAGCCCTACCTGGCCAACGTCCAGTTCGACAAGGATCTCGACGGGCATCCCGTCGAGGTGCGGGTGGATCGCACCGGCTGCCCCGAGGGCACCGCGGTGAACCTGATCTCCAGCGCCACCGACAATCTCGAACCGGGACTGTTCCCGGACGGCTGGACCGTGATCAGCCGCGACAGCCTGCACGCGCCCCGATTCGACGGCACCCTGGTCGGCCGGGCAGGCCGCAGCGACGCCGACATCTTTCAGGCGCAGACCAGCGACGGGACCGTCCGGTCGGCGGTGCTCTCCAGCGGGGCGTGGCTGTCCGACCGTCCCGACGCGGGCATCGTGCTCAAGGACGCCGCGGGCGGCTACTGGCGATTGTCGGTGGCCACCGACGGCGCGCTGCGGACGACATCTCTCGGCCGCCAGCGACCCAAGGAGTGATCCCGTGTCCGACCAGCCATCGCTGTCGCGCATCCGGCTCGGTCCGGTGGTCCTGCACGGCGCCACCGTGCTGCTTCGTCCACCCCGAATCGCCGATCACGGGCAGTGGCGCCGGCTCCGATTGCGCGACCGGAGCCTGATCGAACCGTTCTGGTCGAGTTCTCCGCTGGGGTGGCACGAACGGCACACCGCGAAACTGTGGGTGCGCGAATGCCTCACGGTGCGGGAGGAGGCGCGCGCCGGTCGGCGGATGGCGATGGTCATCGAGGTGGACGGCCGCTTCGCCGGGCAGGTCGAACTGATCTCCATCGACACCGGCACGGGCAGCGCGGAACTCGGCGTCTGGGTGGACTCGGAGATGGCCAGGCACGGCATCGGCGGACTGGCGGCGGCGATGGTGCTCGACTTCGGCTTCGGGCCGATCGGGTTGCAGCGCATCACCGCTCCGATCTCACCCGCGAACGTGGCCACCGCGAGCGGCGCCGCCCGGATCGGGTTCCAGCGCGAGGCCATGATGACCCGCTACTTCGACGCCGGGGGCGCCCGCCGCGATCACGAACTGTGGGCGCTCACCGCCGCCATGGTCCCGGCGGGTGGCTGCACCGCCGCCTGGGTGCGCAGGCACCGCGCCGACCATCCGGTGCCGGCACCCCTGCCGCCGACCGGGGAGCGAACCGGTCCGCCCGTCGCCACCGGCACCGTGATCGCGGCCGCGGCAAGGTATTACGCGGGACGCGTGCTGCACCTGATGGATCCGCTGCGCGCCCCGCCGGTACCGTCGCTCGACGATCGGGACCGGCCGGGCGTCGTGCTGCGCAAGCGGCGGCTCGCGGACGGCAGGCAGTGGCGCGCGGCCCGGCTGCGGGCCAGGGCGGCACTCGACCCGAATGACGAAGCGCCGCCAGCGATTTGGGTGGACGCACACTCCCGGGTGCACTGGCTGCGCGAAGTGCTCCGTGCCAGGCCCGGGCTGCGTTCGGCGGCGGGCCTGGTGCTGGCCATCGAGGTGGACGGCGTGTACGCGGGCGAGTGCCGCCTGTTCGATCTGGACATGTTCGACCGCAACGCGCGCATGTTCGTCTGGACCGATCCCGCGCTCGGCGACGCCGCGGACCGGGTGCGTACCGCCGCCACCCGGCTGCTCGTCGCCTACGCCTTCGATGTGCTCGGGCTGTGCCGCATCGCCACCGCGATCGAACCGCAGGACCGCGACGCCGCGGCCGTCGCCGCCAGGGTCGGCATGGTGCGGGAGGGCAGGATGAGCCGGTTCGTCGGCGCCACCGGCCGCCGCGCCGACCACGATCTGTGGGCGGTCACCGTTCCGGACGACACGGCGCCGCACCGGACGTAGAGTTGTGCGCAGAATCCCTCGCGCGCAACCACTTTCACGTGCGCGCGGTCGCACGGCGAGGCCAGGAGATCGGTTATGGAACACCGCACGGCTGAGGAACCGGCCCCGCGACATCGCGGGTTCGCGCGCAGCAACGAACTCCAGGCGCGCCTGCACGACCTGGTGCCTGGCGGCGCGCACACCTACGCCCGTGGCGCCGACCAGTATCCGGAGTCGATGGCGCCGATCCTGGTGCGCGGCAGCGGATGCCGGGTCTGGGACGCCGACGGCAACAGCTACATCGAATACGGCATGGGCCTGCGTTCGGTCACCCTCGGTCACGGCTACCGGCCGGTGCTGGACGCGGTGGCAGCCGCGATCGCCGACGGAGTGAGCTTCAGCCGCCCGACTGAACTGGAACTGCTTGCGGCACAGGATTTCCTGGAGCTCGTCCCAGGCGCCGACATGGTGAAGTTCGCCAAGAACGGCTCCGATGCCACCACCGCGGCCGTCCGGTTGGCGCGCGCCGCCACGGGACGTACCGTGATCGCGGTCTGCGACCAGCCGTTCTTCTCGGTGGACGACTGGTTCATCGGCACCACGCCGATGGCACGCGGCATTCCCGCCGCGGCCGTGGCCGGGACGATGCGGTTCCGCTACAACGATCTGCCCTCGCTCGCCGCGGTGCTGGAGACCGAGGCCGTCGCCGCCGTGGTGATGGAGGCCGCCACCGCACTCGCCGAACCGGAGCCCGGCTTCCTGGAAGGCGTGCGCGAACTCTGCGACCGGCACCGCACCCTGCTCGTCTTCGACGAGATGATCACCGGATTCCGCTGGTCGGCGGGCGGCGCGCAGGCGGTGTACGGCGTGCGGCCCGACCTGTCCTGCTGGGGCAAGGCCATGGGCAACGGTTTTCCCATCTCCGCGCTGACGGGCAGGCGCGAGCTGATGGAGCTGGGCGGCTTACGCACCGACCGTGAGCGGGTGTTCCTGCTGTCCACCACGCACGGCCCGGAATCCTCGTCGCTGGCGGCCTTCCGCGCGGTGGTGCGCGAGTACGCGACCGGCGATCCCGTCGCCCGCATGGAACACGCGGGGCGGCTGCTCGCCGACGGGGTGAACGCCGTCGCCGCCGAACTCGGCATCGCCGAATACCTGGAGGTGCTCGGCAGGCCCTCGTGCCTGATCTTCGCCACCCGCGACGCGGACGGCAAGCCATCGCAGGCCTATCGCACCCTGTTCCTCCAGGAACTGCTCGAGCGCGGCGTACTCGGTCAGTCCTTCGTCACCTCGGCCGCGCACACCGAAGCCGAGGTGGCGCAGACGATCTCGGCCTGCCGGGAGGCGGCGATCAGCTACCGCAAGGCGATCGAGCAGGGCAGCGTCGACGGACTGCTGCACGGCAGGCCCGTCGCCCCCGCGCTGCGCAAACACGCCGAACCGCGCCGGATCGACACCGAACCGGCGGGCGCGTGACAGAGCCGCCGACCGCGCCGCGAGCTGTGACAGCGCCGCGAACCGTGATCGCACCGCGCATCGCGATCGTCCATGAACGCTTCACCGAATACGGCGGCTCCGAGGCGGTGGTCGCCGAGCTGCACGAAACCTGGCCTGGCTCCGAGATTTTCGCCGCGATCGTCGATCCGGCGGGTGTCCGTCCGCCACTGAGCCGCGTGCACGACACCTGGCTCAGCCGCGTCCACGCGGCCACCGGGCGGCGCTCGCACGCCCCGCTGTTGCCGCTGGCGCCGCGCGCGCTGCGCGGCCTGCCCCTCGACGCAGGCTTCGACGCCGTCGTCATCAGCCACCACGCCTTCGCCACCCAGGCCGCGTTCGCGACCGAGGCGCCGACCATCGCCTACGTACACAGCCCGGCCCGCTGGGCCTGGGAGCCGGGCTTCCGCGCCCAGGAGGCGGGCGGGCCCGCGGGCCGGTTCGCGCTCACCGCCCTCGGCGCGCTGGCTCGCCGGTGCGAGTCGCGGGCCGCGCCGCGGCTGACGCACGTGATCGCCAACTCGCATGCCGTCGCCGACCGCGTCCGTGACTGGTGGGGGCGGCCCGCCACCGTGATCAACCCGCCGGTGGACATCCACCGCTTCACCCCGGACCCGGCGGTGGCGCGCGAGGACTTCTTCCTCTTCGCGGGCAGGCTCGTGCCGTACAAACGGCCCGACCTCGCGATCCGCGCCGCCCGGCGCGTGGGCTGCCGACTGGTGATCGTCGGCGGCGGACGCTTCCGCGCACATCTCGACACGCTCGCGGGGTCCGAGACCACCTTCCTCGGCCCCGTCTCGGACGACGTTTTGCAGGACATGTACCGGCGTTGCCGCGCGCTGCTCATGCCGGGCATCGAGGATTTCGGTATCGTCCCGGTCGAGGCGATGGCCTGCGGCGCGCCCGTGCTGGCCGTCGGGCTCGGCGGCGCGCTGGACACCGTCCGGCCCGGCGTCACGGGCGGCTACGTCGAGCCGGGTCCCGACGATGCGGTGACGACCGCGCTCGCCGCGGCCATGACGGATTTCGACCCGTCCGTCTATGATCCCGCCGAAATTCGCGCGCACGCGATCACATTCGCCCCGTCGGCCTTCCGCGCCAGGATGACCGACGCCGTCGCGAGCATTTTGGTCAATTGACCAAGTGAGCCGAGTGGTTGCTCCGGCGCAGCCATCAGACTGGGTAACTGGAAAGACTTGTAACACATACCGTTTGACCTGGGGCGACGGTGAGGATTCCCACACCGCGGCCGACGCCGATCGGCTTGCCCCGCCGACGCTGAACCGATTACAGTTCCGCACAAGTCAGGACGAAGGTGTTCCTACTTTCGGCCCGACCGCTGTCACCGGGGGCCGATTCGTTGACTCCGCATTCACCGCCGCATGCCGGATCAATGGTGCGCGACAACAGGTTCGAGTGAACAGCAGGAGGGACGATGGTCTCCTACATCGTGACGGGCGGAACCGGATTTCTGGGTCGACGGGTCGTGCAAGGGCTGCTGGACGCCGATCCGGAAGCGATCGTCCACGTGCTCGTCCGGGCCGAATCGTTAGCCAAGTTCACGGAATTGGCCGAGGGCTGGCACGGCGGCGAACGAGTCTTCGCCCTGGTCGGCGACCTCACCGCCGAGCGGCTCGGCCTGCGTGATCAGGCGCCGAAGGCCGATCACGTGATCCACCTCGGCGCGGTCTACGACATGACCGCCGACGAGCGCACCGCGCACGCCGCGAACGTGGCGGGCACCCGCTCGGTCATCGCGCTGGCGCGCGACATCGACGCGGTGCTGCACCACGTGTCCTCGGTGGCGGTCGCGGGCGACCACAAGGGCAAGTTCTTCGAGGAGGATTTCGACCTCGGCCAGAACCTCACCTCGCCGTACCACCGCACCAAATTCGCCGCCGAGCAGATGGTTCGCGAGTCGCGCGGGGTGCGCTGGCGGGTCTACCGCCCGGCGATCGTGGTCGGCGACTCGCGCACCGGCGAGATGGACAAGATCGACGGTCCGTACTACTTCTTCTCCGCCATCGCCAAGCTCGCGGTCCTGCCGTCCGACCTGCCGATGCCGCTGCCCGACCTCGGCGCCACCAATATCGTCCCGGTCGACTACGTCGCGGCCGCCATGGTGGAGCTGGTGCGCAAATCCGGCCTGGACGGCCGCACCTTCCACCTGGTTAACCCGCGGCCGCAGCCGTTCGACGCCGTGTACAGCGCCCTCGCCGCCGCCGCGGGCGCGCCCGCAGGCATCGGCCCCGTACCGGGCAGCGGACTGGCGCTGAACGGTCTCGCGCAGCTGCCCGGCGTGCCCGCGGTTCGCGATTTCCTGTTGTCGCAGTTGGGAATTCCCCCGGAGGTCGCGCCGCACGTTTCCTTCGCCTCGGAGTTCGTCTCGGAGTCGACGCAGGCCCAATTGCGCGGCAGCGGCCTGTCGGTGCCGCCGTTCGAGAGCTACGCCGCGCGGCTGTGGCAGTACTGGCGCGCGAACCTCGATCCGAACCGGGACCGCCCGGCCGACAGCGGCGACCCGCTGTCCGGGCGGATCGTGCTCATCACCGGCGCCTCCTCCGGCATCGGCCTGGCCACCGCGCACGCCGTGGCGCGGCGCGGCGCCACCGTGCTGATGGTGGCACGCGGCCGCGCCGACCTGCTCGCCGCGGCCGAGTCGGTGCACGCGGAAGGCGGGGCGGCGTACATCTATTCGTGCGACATCACCGACCCCGAGGCCGTCGACGGACTGGTGCGCGCGGTGCTCGCCGACCACGGTCACGTCGACTATCTGGTGAACAACGCGGGCCGCTCGATCCGCCGTTCGGTGGTGAACTCCACCGACCGGATGCACGATTTCGAGCGGACCATGGCGGTCAACTACTTCGGCGCGGTGCGGCTCATCCTCGGCCTGCTTCCGTCGATGCGGGCGCGGCGCTTCGGTCACATCGTCAACATCTCCTCCATCGCGGTGCAGACCAAGGTTCCGCGCTTCGCCGCGTACGTGGCCAGCAAGTCGGCGCTGGACAACTTCAGCGAGATCGCCGCCGTCGAGAACCGGGACGCGGGCATCACTTTCACCTCGGTGCGCATGCCGCTGGTGCGCACCCCGATGATCGCGCCGACCGATCTGTACCGGTCGCTGCCGGTGCCGGATCCCGACCGGGCCGCGGCCATCGTGGTGCGCGCGCTGGAGGACCGGCCGCACCGCATCGACACGCCGGTCGGCACATTCGCCCAGGCGGTCGATCTGCTGATGCCGTCGGTGAAGCGCACTATCCTGCACCAGGGCTTCCGCATGTTCGGCGAATCGCATGCGGCACGGGGTGTTTCGACCGAGGCCGCGGTCTCCCCCGGCGCCGCGGAGGACAGCTCGGGACGCGGGCCGCTCACCCTGCTCGGGCCGGTGCTGATGCCGCTGATGGCGCTGCCGAACCCGGCGGCCAGGGTCGCGCGGGTGGTGCCAGGCCTGCAGTGGTAGGCCGGTTCGCGGCTCAGCGGATGCGCGTCAGCTTGTCCGGATTGGTGACCGAGTAGATGCCGCGCACGGTGTCCTCGGCGGTCACGTCCAGCACGACGACGGCCAGCGGGGCGTCGCCGTCGAAGAGCACCGCGCACGGATCGGTGCTGACGGCCCGGTACCCGACCCGGTAACCGGGCCGCAGCCCGCGCGCCACCTCGGCGAACAACCGCGCCACCGCGCCCGCCCCGTGCACCGGGCGCAGGCTGGTCGCGGGGCCGCGCTCGCCGCCGTCGGTCCACAGTGTGACGTCGGGGGCGAGGACGGCGAGCAGTTCCTCCAGGTCGCCGCCCATCGCCGCCGCGACGAACCGTTCGGTCACCTGGCGGCGCGCCTTCGGGTCGGCATGCCCGCGCGGGCGACGAGCTTGCGCATGACTACGGGCGCGGTGCGCGATCTGACGCACCGCCGCCGGGGTGCGGCCGAGGATCTCGGCGGTCTCGGTGTGCGGGTACCCGAACACCTCGTGCAGCACGAACACCGCGCGCTCCAGCGGGGTCAGCGATTCCAGGACCACCAGCAGCGCCATCGAGAACGCCTCGGTGCGCACCGCGCGATCGGCGGCGTCGGGCTCGGGTTCGGTCTCACGCACCACGGGTTCCGGAAGCCATTGGCCGACATAGGTTTCCCTTCGCCGGATCATCGCGTTGCGCCGCGCGAGCGCTTGATTCACGGCCACCCGCACCAGGTAGGCGCGGGGGTTGGCGATCTCCTCGGCCGACAGCGCCGTATTGCGCGGCGCCAAGGACAACCAGGTCTCCTGTAGTACATCCTCGGTGTCGGCGACGCTGCCGAGCATCGTGTAGACGACCGAGAACAGCAGCTCGCGGTGTCGCACGAACACTTCGGTCGCGGCATCGGTGTCCATGGCTCTGTCGCCCACGGGCCGGTGTTCCATCACATCTCCTGTCTACGCTCGCTCATCTCGAGCATGAGAGGGCCGCGCCGCACCGCAGTGTGACGCGACGCGGCCGCGGAGTGATCCATCTCACTCGAACGTCACACTCTCGCCTCTCCCCCGACTCCAGATGTCCGTACGCGGCGCCCGCCGCCGAGAACGAAGGAGAGCACCCATGCGCACCGTGATTCGCGACGTCCGACTGTTCGACGGGGAGAAGACCAGCACGGACGCCACCGTCCTTATCGTGGACGACCGCATCGCCGAGTACGACGGCGACCCCGGCGACGTCGAGATCGACGGCGCGGGAAAGACCTTGCTGCCCGGACTGATCGACGCGCACACCCACGTGTTCGGCGACGATCTCGTGCAGGCGCTGCGCCACGGGGTAACGACCGAGCTGGACATGTTCTGCCTGCCGAACCACCTCCCCGCCCAGCGGACGCTGGCCGCCGACCGGGACGACGTCGCCGACTTCCGCAGCGCGGGCACCCTCGCGACCGCGCCGGGCGGACATCCGAGCCAGCTGCTCACGGCGCCCGGGATGGACGCGCTCGACGTCGCACCGTTCGACACCATCGAGCGACCTGACCAAGCCGAGGATTTCGTGCGCGCCCGCGTCGCCGAGGGCGCGGACTACCTGAAGATCGTCGTCGACGACGGCGCGGTGCACGGCACGCGACTGCCGGTGCTCGGCGCGGACACCGCGGCGGCGCTGGTCACCGCGGCGCACGCGGCCGGATTGCGCGTCCTCGCGCACGCCGTCACCGCCGCCGAGGTGCGCATCGCACTGGACGCGGGCGTGGACGGGCTCGCCCATGTGTGGACGGACGACGACATCGCGCTCGTCGACCGCGTCGCCGCGCAGGGCGTCTTCGTCGTGTCCACGCTGGTGTACTTCGCGGCGATCTCGGATCGGTCGGCGAATACGCCGGACTGCGCACGCGCCGGGACGCTCGACGGCGCCACCCGGGTCGCGCGGGCACTGCACCGCGCGGGTGTCGCGCTGCTGGCAGGCACCGACGCCACGCCGTTCGTCCCCGCGCACGGCGTCGACCTGCACACCGAACTGCGCCTGCTCACCGAGGCCGGCCTCACGCCGGAGCAGGCCCTCGCCGCGGCGACCAGCCTGCCCGCCCGGTATTTCGGGCTCGCCGACCGCGGCCGGATCGCGCCGGGTCTGCGCGCCGACCTCGTGCTGGTCGACGGAGATCCCACCACCGACATCACGGCGACCGCCGCGATCGCCGAGGTCTGGCGACGCGGCGTGCGCCAGGCCCGCTGAGCCCCCGCTCCATCCTTCTTGTTCCGGTAGGAGAATCCGTGACCGAATCCCTTGCCCCACCCCGCTTTTGGCCGCTGGCGCTGTTTCGAGCCGGTACCGCCGTCGCGGCGCTGCTCGTGCTGAGCCAGGCGCTGCTGGCGGGCGAGTTCTTGTCCGGGCATTTCGAGGCGCTGGCGGCGCACGGCCGCAACGGCGGTGTCGTCGCACTGTGCATGGCGATCCAGACGGTCGCCGCGATCCTGTTGTGGCGCTTGGGTTCCGGCCCGTCCTGGCCGGTGCGGACCAGCGTCGTGCAGACGATCATCGCCGGTGCGCTCATCCCCTTGGGCGAACAGCGGGTTCTCGCGGTGCATGTACCGCTGGCCGTGGGACTGTCGATCGGCACCGCCCTGCTGACGGCCTGGGCGTGGCGGTGGCGCGCGTGAACCGGATGAGCCGACGCGGGTTCCTGGCCGCCGGGGCCGGCCTCGGCGTGGCGGCGACCTTGGGTGCGGCCGGCGTCCGGGGCGGCCTGCTGCTCACGCCAGGGCAACCCGGCCGCGTGCTGCCGAGCGCGGTGCCGCCGCCACCGGCCTTCCATGCACCGCTGCCCGTCCCCGCCGTACTGGCTCCGGTGCGCAGCGACGGAGAGGCGGACTACTACGAAATCGTTCAGCGGGAAACGGATCTGGAGATCCTGCCCGGTCTCCGGACACCGGCGTGGACCTACGGCGGCAGCTTTCCCGGTCCGACCATCCTGGCGCGATCGGGCCGCCGGTCGGTGGTGCGTCACCGCAACGAACTGCCGCACCCGGTGGTCGTGCACCTGCACGGCGGACACACCCCGGCCGACAGCGACGGCTACCCGATGGACGTCATCCTGCCGCGCGGCGAGTCCGCGGCCACGAGCGCGCACCACGACGGACACGGCACACCTGCGGCCGGGTACGCGATCGCCCACGGGGAGCGCGACTATCACTATCCGAACAACCAACGCGCGGCGACACTCTGGTATCACGACCACCGCCACGGCTTCACCGGTCCGGCGGTCTGGCGCGGCCTGGCCGGCTTCCACCTGATCACCGACGACGAGGAGGCCGCGCTCGGGCTGCCCACCGGCGACCGTGACATTCCACTGCTGATCGCCGACCGCTCCTTCGCCGAGGACGGATCCTTCGCTTATCCGCACGCGGATCCGACGCTGCGCACCCCCGGCGTCACCGACGCGTACATGAACGGTGTGCTCGGCGATGTCCTGCTGGTCAACGGCGCGCCGTGGCCGCGCCTCGAGGTCGATCCGCTGCGCTATCGGTTCCGGCTGCTGAACGGTTCCAATGCCCGCCGCTACCGCCTCGCGCTGGATCCGCCGCCGCCGGGCGGTGGCGGGCTCGTCCAGATCGGCAGCGACGGCGGGCTTCTCGAACGGCCCGTCGCCCACGACGCGATCGACCTCTCCCCCGGTGAACGGGTGGACCTCGTCGTGGACTTCGCGCGCTACCGTCCGGGAACGCGGGTGCGGCTGCGCAACGAATTCGGCGCCGGACGCACCGCCGAGATCATGCGCTTCGACCTCACCGGGCCACCGCGCCGCGACGACACCACCGTCCCCGAGCAGCTGAGCCGGATCGCCGCGCTCGATCCGAGCACGGCGGTCGCGGTGCGCACCTTCCACTTTCAGCTACGCGAGCACGGCTGGGCGATCAACGGCAAGCTCTACGCACCGGGCGAGCCGCTGGCCAGGCCGAAACTCGGCACGGTCGAGATCTGGCGCTTCCTCACCGATTTCCACCACCCGGTGCACGTCCACCTCGATCCGTTCCAGGTGATCGGCCGCAACAACCGCGCACCCGGCCGCTTCGACCTGGGCTGGAAGGACACCGTCGACCTGCGCCCCGCGGAAGCGGTCGAGGTCGCGGTGCGCTTCACCGATCATCCCGGGCCGTTCATGCTGCACTGTCACAATCTCGAGCACGAGGACATGGCGATGATGGCCGACTTCGTCACCGAATGAACGGTCGGCGCGGCGGATTCGTCCTGGGACTGATTGTCGAACGGCTCGGCACTACCCGAGCACCCCAACGGCTGTGCGAGCGGCCTCGGCGACAAGTGGGTTGTCGGCCTTGGCGTTCTGCTCGAACTTCGTGGACAGTACGGCGATGACGAGCGGGGAGCGCCCCGGCGGCCAGGCGATGGCGACGTCGAGGGCGCTGCCGTAGGCGGGGCTGCCGGTCTTGTTGCCGACGGTCCAGCCTGCGGGCAACGCGGCACGAATACGGTCGGCCCCGGTCCTGCTGGCGATCAGCCACGACTTCAATTGCACCCGTTCGGGTTCGGCGAGAACATCGCCGAGAACCAGGTTGCGGTAGTCGGCGGCGAGGGCGGCGGCGGTGGTGGTGTCGCGCTCGTCACCGGGAATGGCGGTGTTCAGCTCGGGCTCCCAGCGGTCCAAGCGCGAGGTGGTGTCGCCGATGGACCGCAGGAATGCGGTGAAACCCTCCGGGCCGCCGAGAAGTTTCAGCAACTGGTTGCCCGCGGTGTTGTCGGACACAGTGATCGCCGCGTCACACAGTGCGGCAACAGTCATTCCGGCGTCGACGTGCTTCTCGGTCACCGGCGAGTACTCGACTAGTTCGGAGCGGGAATAGTGGATCACCTGATCGAAGTAGCCCGTGGACAGCGGGTGGTCGCGAAGCAGGGCGCCGCACGCGAGACCCTTGAATGTGGAGGCCATCGGGAACCTCTCCCCGTCTCGATGGGCAACAGTGCGGCCGGAGCCGGTGTCGATCGCGTAAACCCCCAGACGTGCGGAGTGCGTTGCCTCCATCTCGGTGAACGACGTAGTCGCGGCCGCCGGTGTGGTGTTCGCGGCCGCAGGCACATCGGTGCCGGACCCGCACGCGGCGGTGACGACGGACAACGCGGACACCGCCACGGCGGCGAGGAGCCGACGACGACCGAGCGGGCCAGGGCTGGTGAAGACAGAAAAGTTCACCGCCGCACCACACCATCGACACGCCCGCCGACACCAATATCCGGCTCCGGCGCGGGCGAGTCGACTTGGATATCGTCGCAGGTTCGCGTGCACTTCGACCCTGGCGCAGACCGCGCGGTCGGACAGCGAAACCGAGGTCCGCGAACCCCCTGGTTCAATGACCGCATGGACCTGATCCGCCACCTTCGCTTCTTCGTCTCGGTCGCGGACGAAGGACATTTCGGCAAGGCGGCGGCCGCGCTGGATATGACCCAGCCACCGCTGTCGCAGGGACTCCGCCGGCTCGAACGGCACCTCGGCGTCGACCTCATTCACCGCACCCGGCAGGGAGCCGTGCTCACGTCGGCCGGTCTGCAACTGCTCCCGCGGGCTCGGCTGCTCGTGGACGACACCGAGCGCCTGCTCGCCGAGGCGCATCGCATCGCGAACGCCCACGGCGCGGTGCACTGGGGCGCGACCGCGGCGCTGCCCGATCGGGTAGTCACGGCGTGTGTGGGCGCATTGCGTACCGTGGTGGCTTCGGATGCCGCGGTGTCCACGACGGTGGGCACGAGTGTCGACTTGGTCGCCGATGTGCGCTCGGGACTGTGCGATGTCGCGGTGATCGAGCATCCCGCCTTGGTCGACGGGGTCGAGGTCCGGCCGGTCGTCAAGGTGCCGCGGTGGCTGGTGGTGCCGTCGGATCATCGCAGCGCGGGCACCGAACGCCCCGCCTTCCCCATGCTCGGCGGACTGAGTTTCGCTTGTCCGCCGCGCTCGGCCAACCCGCCGGCCTTCGACACCGTCGTGGACCTGCTGCGCGAGCGGGGCCTGGACGCGCCGACCGTGCCCGCGCCCGACGATCGCACCATGTTCGCGGCGGTGGCGGCCGGAACGAGTTTCGGGCTCACCGCCATGCGTCCGTCGTCGATGCCCGGCGTGACGTGGCTGCGCATCGCACCGCAATCCGTTGCTCTGCGCGTCCGCGTCGTCCACCGTCCCGGCGCCGACGCCCATGCCGACGCGGTCGACCGGGTGCTGTACCGGGAGCGACTGCGGTGAGCACCGCCGAGGACCGAATCCGCGCCGTTTTCGCCGATGCCGGATGCAGCGGCTGGCTGCACGCCCGCCGGTGCGACGGCTCCTCGACCGAGATCTCCGTGGGCGGCGACGAGCGGGTCGTGCTCGCGTCGGTGTACAAGTTGCCGCTGTTCGTCGCGTTCTGCCGCCATGTCGACGCCGGGCGCATCGATCCCGCTACCCGGCTGACGGTGACCCCGTCCGACTGCACGCCGGGTCCGACCGGCATCGCTGCCCTGCGCGATCCGGTGACCATGAGCCTGCGCGACCTCGCGGCGTCGATGATGACCGTCTCCGACAACGCCGCGGCCGATGTCCTGCTGGGCGAGACGGGCCTCGGTGCCGTCGAGAGCCTGTTGGACGATCTCGGCCTGACCCGCACCCGCATCGTGGGTGGCACCGCCGACCTGCACCGCAGTCTCGTCCGCGACACCGACGCGCATACCACTGCCGAGGCATTCGCGGTGCTCGCGGAGAACGACGACGCGTGGTCGGTGTCGGCGTACGACCCGTCGTACACCAGCGCGACGACGCCGGAGGAGATGACCCGACTGCTGCGCGCCCTGTGGAGCGGCACGGTGCTGTCCGCAGAGCAGACCGAGTTCGTCCGCTCCGTTATGCGTCTCCAGGTCTGGCCGCATCGCGTCGCCGCAGGCTTCCCCCATCGCAGCGTGTCGACAGCGGGTAAGACCGGAACCATCGGGGTCATCCGCAACGAGGTCGCGGTTGTCGAATTTCCCGGCGAATACCCCGTCGCGGTAGCGATTTTCACCCGTGCGGCCCGTGCGGATCCGCACCTGCCCGTCGTCGACGCCGCCATCGCCGAGACTGCCCGCATCGCCGTCACCGAACTTCGCCTGCCCTTGCCGCAGGAGGGATGACAATCCGCGCCCGCAGCGAGCGAGAGAGCGGCGAAGGTGGCACCGAGCTGGTCGCACACTTCGGTCAGTCGAGTGCGCACACAAGTGTCGGGGCCTGGCGTCGCCGCCATGCCCCGACGTCCCGGATTTCCCGGCCGGGTGCTCAGACGTGGGCGGCCGCGAATTCCGCGGCGGGCCACATCGCCCAACCGTAGTTGCCGTGCGCCGCCGGATCGAAACCGCCGCCGCACACCGGGTCACCACCGGTGCAGTAATTGGCGGTGCGCCAGGCGTACAACCCCGGCACATTCCATCCGATCAGGCGAACCGGATCACCGAACAGCAGCACCGCGGCGATCCTCGATTCCAGCTCGTACGGCAGGACGTACATGCCGGGCAGCGCGGTCACGATGCCGGTGCCGAGCACGCCGTGCGTGACGACCGCGCCCTGCGAGTAACCGACCAGGATGAACCGCTGATCCGGGCACATCGCCGCTTGGGCCATGATGTGCGCGGTCATGTCCCGCGTGCCGTCGCTCACCGAGGACGGAACGAGCAGGTTCGCCGGGTAGTTCACCGCGTACGCGGTGGAGTCGACCGGAAGCGTTTGGAGCAGTGTGCCGTACAGCGGATCGCCGACCACACTTCCCAACCATCCCGGTTCCCCGGTACCTCGGGCCACGACCACGTCCACCGCAGCGCACGCGTCCGCAGACGCCTGCGTGCCGAGACTTGTCGCAGCTCCGAACCCCGCTATGAGCAATAGCACCGCGAATGCCCTTGCCACAGGTCGATTTCGGAACAGATTTACCTTCCGGTTGGCCATGACGATCACCCACTCACGCCGTTGTGAGAACACCGAGTGACGGTTGTCAGTGACTATCACTCGGCTATATCCGCGAAGGTAAGAACGGCAGTGAGTTGCGTCAAGCAACTCAATCCAAGCGAGACCGAGTCATCGCACAATCGTTGTGCGCGAAGGCTGCCCGGTGCGGTGCGAGCGCTACGGGACGAGAACCGCTGCGCCCGTGAACCGTCCGTGCGCGAGGTCGGCGAGCGCCCGATCCGCCCTGTCCAGGGAGTACCCCCGCGTCGTCACGGTTATCCGGTGCTTTTCGGCCAGGGCCAGGAATTCCCGCGCATCGGCTCGGGTATTCGCGGTGACCGAGCGAATTTCCCGCTCTTGGAACAGGTGTCGCTGATAATTCAACGCCGGGACATCGCTCAGATGGATTCCGGCGATCGCGAGCACGCCGCCGCGGTCCAGCGCCGCGAGCGCAGGCGGCACCAGCTCACCGACGGGCGCGAACAGGATCGCCGAATCCAATGGCGCCGGTGGCGGATCCGCGGCGCCCTGCACCGAGGTGGCGCCGAGCTCGCGGGCGAGCTCGCGCGCGGCCGGATCGCGGGTCATGACATGCACTTCGGCGCCGCGGGCCAGCGCGACCTGCGCGGCGATGTGCGCGCTGCCGCCGAAGCCGTAGATCCCGAGCCGCCCGCCCTCGGGAAGGTCGGCGCGTTGTAGCGCGCGGTAGCCGATGATGCCGGCGCACAGCAGCGGCGCCGTCTCGGCGTCGTCGTAGCCCGGGGGCAGATGATGTGCGTAATCTGCTGGAACAGTGGCGAACTCGGCGTATCCGCCGTCGGCGTCCCAGCCGGTGTAGCGCGAGTCGGGGCAGAGATTCTCCGCGCCGCGCAGACAGTAGCGGCACACTCCGCAGGTGCGGCGCAGCCAGGCGATGCCGACCCGGTCGCCCGGCGCGAACGGCCGCCCGGCCGACACCGCCGCCTCGGGACCGAGCGCGACGACTTCGCCCACCACTTCGTGCCCGGGCGTCACACCGGCCCGATGCACCGGGAGATCGCCCTCCGCCACGTGCAGATCCGTGCGGCACACCCCGCAGGCGAGCACCCGCACCAGCAGTTCACCAGTGCCCGGCTCGGGCGCCGGTTCGCGCACCAGCTCCAGCGGCCCATCGTCGATCGGGCCGGGGCGGCGAACGCGCCACGCGATCATCGGTTCACTCCGAATCACCTCTTCGCGATGTGCCGGGCTCGGACCAGTCTGGCACGATCTCGCCGCCACGGGCCCACTCCTCGCTACTCCCCTGGCCGCACCGGGCGCGTCGCGCGTTCCCGAGGTCCCGCGCTGGCCGGTTGGCGATCCAAGACGAGTCGATCGCGCAACCGGCGGCGGCCTGTACACCGGCATCGGCGGCCGACGTCCAGCTGATTCCGAGGCGGCGGGCCACACATCCGGCCGCGCCGGGCTGCGACTGCGGGAACCGGTAGAGGAAGGCGCGGGGCCAGGGCTGGCAGCCACGTGTGCTCCTTGCGCAGCAGCGCGTCCGCGGACTCCGTCGCCCAGGGCAGCCGGACGGCGAGATCGTCGCCGAGCCGCCACAGTTGGTTGTCCCAGCCACGTGCGCCGAGCCGCACAGGGTGATCGGCCAGGTCGGGGTGCTGGTCACGCAGCAGATCCCGCACCAACTTCGCGGTGATCTCGATCTCGCGGATCAACGGTAGCCGGGTGGCTGCGCGTCCCTCCCGGCGATATCGACGAGGTCAGCGTCGAACTCGACCAGCTGCGCATCGCCGCCGCGGCCGCGCGAGGCGACGGCGATACCGCGACCGAAGAAGCCTTGGCTAGCGAACGCAGGGCGAAGCGACCGACGGTTGAGCTCGCACCCGCGAGGTGGCGGGCACGATCATCGGCGTGGGGGCGGTCGCGGCGGAATACAGCCGCACGCCGGTTCGGCGTGCGCCGGAATCGATTGTCACCCCGACGATCTCGGCCTCGTGCCCGTACGCATCGGTGATCCGCGCGATGAAGGGTCCCGATCCGGCCCCGACGAGAGTCCAGTAGTTGTCCGTCCCGCGCGTCAGCTCGCGCCACTGCTCGCCCGCCTCGTCGCGCAACGCGACCCGGCGGATCGGGTTGCCGGTGCCGGTGATCAGCAGGGCAAGCCAGCCCCTCGACGAATCCGGCTTCACCGTGAAGCCGAGTTCGGGGACGGGCTCCGGGTCTCGCACCAGCCGATAGCTGATCTGGGCAACGCCGTCGGCGCGGTCGGCGATCCGGTCGAACGCGGCGACGCTCAGGTCCAGCTGTCCCGGAGCGCATCCCGGGCAACGATCGGCGACGAGCACGCGCACCGCCCCGCGCGGACCCCGGACGTCGAGGTGGCCGCCGCACAGGTCGGCGCGGCCGAACTCCGCGGTGGAGAGCCCGGCGTAGAGCCCGTCGGCGGGCAGATCCTCGAACGAGCACGCGGCGATCGACCTGGACGAGTAGTAGCGCGCCTCACCCGGCATCGGCGGCAGCGGCGGCCAATGTCGCGCGGGCGCACCGGAATTGTTTCCGGTCACCGGCGACCACGTCGGGACGGCATGCACGCCGCCGTCCGCCGCCGGCTCGCACGCGACCGCTTCCGGCCGCGTCGCCCATACCGCGACGCCGACCACCGCGATCACCGCGCCGACGACCGACCACACCCAGCCCATCCGAAAACGACCCTGCTGTATCGGTATTCGGTGCACCGCTGTCTCCGGCTTCCAGGCTCTCCTCGCTCGCGGACTGTCGATCCTGACTCGTCAAGGAAACCAGCAGAATTCATACCGCGCGGCCCGAACGGAAATTTTTCACCGCGACAGAATGGTCGGTCCGCAACGGGAGACAGTGAGCGATTCAGCTCGGTTGTCTGGTGATGGCGTACCGCTTTCAGGAGCTGGCGCGCTCGAGCTCCGCGTCCATCTCGGACAGCCGGTGGTCCATCCGATCGCGCTTGGCACGCAGGTACCGGATATTGTGCTCGGTCGGTGTCGATTGCAGCGGCACCCTGCGCACCACGGCGATGCCGTGCTCCTCGAGCCCGGCCTGTTTGGCCGGGTTGTTGCTCAGCAGGCGCACCGAGCGGACACCGAGATCGGCGAGCACTTGCGCGCCCGCGGCGTAGCGGCGCGCGTCCACCGGCAACCCGAGCGCGACGTTGGCCTCGACCGTGTCGGCGCCGAGGTCCTGAAGCTCGTAGGCGCGCAACTTGTTCAGCAGTCCGATGCCGCGCCCCTCCTGCCCGCGCAGATACACCACCACGCCGCCGCCCTCGGCGGCGACCGCGCGCAGTGCGGCGTCGAGCTGGTCGCCGCAATCGCAGCGCAGCGAGCCGAGCGCGTCGCCGGTGAGGCATTCCGAATGCAGCCGCGCCAGTACCGCGTCCGGGCCCGGTTCGCCGAAAACCATGGCGAGCGCCTCGGTTCCGGTGAGCTCGTCGCGGTAGCCGACGAGGCGGAACTCGCCGTACTCGGTCGGCATCCTGGTCTGCACCACGCGGGTCACCGTTCGCTCGACCCGGCGGCGGTACTCGATCAGATCGGCGATCGAGATGATCGGCAGCCCGTGGGCGCGCGCGAACTCCCGCAGTTCCGGCAGCCTGGCCATGGCGCCGTCGTCGCGCACGACCTCCGCGATCACCCCGGCCGGACGCAGTCCGGCGAGGCGGGCGAGATCCACCGCCGCCTCGGTGTGCCCCGGCCTGCCGAGCACGCCGCTCGGGTGGGCGCGCAACGGGAAGACGTGCCCGGGACGGGTGAGCTCGCGCGCCTCGGTGCGCGGGTCGGCGAGCGTGCGAAGCGTGTGGGCGCGGTCGGCGGCCGAGATGCCGGTGCTGACGCCGTGCGCCGCGTCGACCGACACCGTGTACGCGGTGCCTTTCGGGTCCTCGTTGACCGCGGTCATCGGCGGCAGCAGCAGGCGGTCCAGATCGGGGCCCGCCATCGGTGCGCACAGCACGCCGCTGGTGTGGCGCACCAGGAACGCGATGGACTCCGTGGTCGCCAGTTCGGCGGCGAGGATCAGATCACCCTCGTTCTCGCGGTTCTCGTCGTCGACGACGACCGCGATCCCGCCCGCGGCGATCGCCGCGATCGCCGTCTCGACCGGATCCAACGTCCGCTGTCCTGCGAATTCGGTACGCATGACCACCTCCTCCTATATGACTAGTAGAAATATCCCTAATCGATATAGAAAGCGGCAGTCCCGCTCAGCGGGCCGTTCCGGGTGCTCCCGCCACGCGGCGGACTCCGCCCGGCGGCGCGCATTGGGCGGATTCCCGACTCAGGACGCGCGGCGCCCCTTGCCCTTGGCGGCGCCCTTGGGCCGCCGCCCCTCGGCGAGCTTGTCGACGTCGGCCAGCAGTTCCCGCGCGAAGTCCCGCTCGGCCTCGTAGTGGCGCACGCACCAGCGCAGCACCGCGCCGGGATAGGCCCAGTCCGGATTCTCCTCGGCGCCCTCGGCGTCCACCTCGGCGAGCTTGCGCATCCGCTCGGCGTAGCCGATGTGCTCGGTGAGGATTTCGCGCAGCCGGTCCGGTTCGGCGAGATGGCCGAGCCAGGCGCGCAGCATCACGCTGTGCTTGAGAACGGGCGCCTCCACCGGCGCGTGATTGACCCAGTGCGCGGCCGCCGTGCGACCGGCCTCGGTGATGGCGTACATCCGCTTGCCGCGCACCCCGTCGTCCTGCAGCACGGTGCGCGAGGTGGCGAAGCCGTGCTTCTCGAGCCGCTTGAGTTCGGCGTAGATCTGGCTGAACGACGGGCTCCAGTAGAAGAACTGGAGGCTCCAGTCGGCCCACTTCTTCAGGTCGTAGCCGGACAATTCCTCGGCGTGCGAGAGCATTCCGAGCACCGCCCAGCTCGTCGTCGGTAGGTCGGGCACCCCGGCGTCCACGGAAACAGGCTTGGCATCGGTCACGCTAGGACTATATCGCCTAGGCATATGACAGGTGAGAAATCCCGTTGAGTGGGATTCACACGGCATCGATCCGGCCCCGATGTGACAGGTTTCACAACACGTATCACCAGAGCATCGGAGGGCGACCCATGTCCACCATTCCCAGCGACCCCGCGACTACCGAAAGTCCGGGTGTCGTCTCCGAATCCGCCGACGACACCGGACGACTCGACGGCGCGTCGCGCGGCAGGATCTTCGCCGTGCTCGCGGTCATCGTGCTGTTCACCGAGGTCGCCCCGATGCAGTACACGATCGTGGCCGCCGCGCTGCAGAAGATCGCGCCGACCTTCCCCGGCGTCGGCGCGAACATCAACTGGGCCATCATCGTTTTCGGCCTCATCGGTGCGGCTGCCTCGCCGCTGATCGGCAAGATGAGCGACGTCTGGGGCAAGAAGCGAATGTTCCTCGTCTGCGGCGTGCTGTTCATGCTCGGCTGCGTGCTCGACGCGATCACCTCGAACTGGGCGCTGTTCCTGATCGGGCGCGGCCTGCAGGCGACGGCCATCGCGACCGCCGTCATCGCCTATGGCTTGATCCGGGATCTGATGCCGCGCAAGTACGTTCCGATCGGCCTCGGTATCACCGCGACGGGCCTGGGCCTCTCGGCCATCGCGGGTCCGCTGCTCGGCGGGTTCCTGGTGGACAACTACAGCTGGCGCGCGATCTTCTGGTGCCTCGCCGGGTTCACGCTGCTGATGCTGCCGCTGGTCTGGTTCGTGGTGCCCGAGTCCAAGCTCCGCGTGCCCGAACGCATCGACGTCGCCGGCGCGGTGCTGCTGTCCGCCGGCGCCGGGCTCACCCTGATCTACCTGGACAAGGGCCAGGACTGGGGCTGGAGCAGGCCGACGACGCTGGCCTGGCTGGCGGCCGGTCTCGTGCTGCTCATGCTGTTCGTGGTGATCGAGAACCGGGTCAGCAGGCCGATCATGGACATGCGGCTGCTGTTCCACCCGAGGGTCGCGCTCGTCCTCGCCGGCGCACTGTTCGCGTCGTTCCTGATCGGCGTGCAGTCCTATGCGCTCGGCTACATGACGCAGACCCCCGACCAGGCCACCGTCACCGCGGGCGTGCAACAGGCCACGCTGGCGCAGGTTCAGCAGCAGACCGGACAACCGATACCGCCCGAGGCGGTACAGGTGACCCTCGATCCTGGCTACACCTACGGAAACGGTTACACCCTTTTGGAATTCGCGGTCCGCATCGCCCTGCTGCAAGCCGTGCTCGCGATGCTGTGCGGCGCGCTGGCCGGTGCGCTGGCCCGCCGGATCGGCGCCCGGCTGCCGCTGATCGTGGCGCTCGCGCTGTTCGTCGGCGCGGGGGTCTGCTACGCCATGCTCCCGCACACCTGGGTGACGTTCCTCTGGGTGAGCGCCGCGTTCGGCGTCGGATTCGGGTTCTACTACGCGGCCATGCCGATCCTCATGGTCGAGGCGGTCCCGCAGGAACAACAGGGCATCAGCCTGGGCATGCTCGGGGTCATGCAGTCCATGGGCGTGGCGATCGGACTGGCCATCGTCACGGCGTTCCTGCACGCCAGCCCGATGCGGGCGCTGGTCAGTGTCGGCGGTCAACCTGCTCCGCCGAGCCCGGTCCCCGGCATCTTCGGTGACAACGGCTACGAGCTGGGCTTCTGGGTCGCGGCGGGGGCGTCGTCGCTCGCACTGCTGATCGCGCTGGTCATGCGGCACGGCCGCACACCGGCGACCGGCGGCACCGCCTACTGATGCCGACGCTCGCGGCGGGGCCGGTCACCGACCGGCCCCGCTGTGCGTCACTCCGGCGCGGTATTGCGCAGGAAGCGATACTCGGCCTCGGCGATGGTTCCGAAATCCACCCCGGTGAGCCGGGCGGTCAGGGCGAAGACGTCATCCTCCTCGCACAGGCCGATCCCGTCCTCTTCGGGCAGCGGGACCCCTTCCTCGGCGACCGTTTCCCCTTCGACCACGAGCACGTCGCGCACGACGGCGCCATCGACGTACCAGCCCACGCCGTATGTGTCGGCCACCCCGTTGAGGATGAACGTCAGCACCCGGCGTCCTTCGGCCAAGCGCGGCGACAGCTCCTCGTCGTAGAGCGCGCTGATCCACGGATCGGCGAGTACGGTCCAGCCGCCGACCGTCGCGACCGCGTAATCGGCCGGAAAGCCGCTGCTGAAAACCTCGTCGCCCGAACCTTTTTCGCCCGATTCCTGGGGCGCGCCCGGCAGCGCTGCCAGCACATCGGCCCCGACCTCCCCCTCCACCAGCAGTCCGGCGGCGTTCCAGCCCATCACTTCTCCTTGCCCTCGGCGACGGGGCGATCACCCCGGGAGTAGTCTGCTGCCCATGTCGCGGACGCGCATCATTCGCATCGCCACCCGATCCAGCCCCATGGCGCTCGCACAGGCCGAGCACGTGGCGGCACTGCTGGCCGGGCTGGGGGTGGACAGCGAGCTGGTGAAGGTGACCACCGCGGGCGACCGCTGGATGGGGGATCTGTCGAAGCTCGGCGGCAAGGGCGCGTTCGTCAAGGAGATCGACCTCGCGCTCCAGACCGACCAGGCCGACCTGGCGGTGCACTGCCTCAAGGACATCCCTGGCGACATCCCGGTCCCGGAAGGCTTGGCCTTCGCCGGATTCCTGGCCCGCGAGGACGTGCACGATGCGGTGATCACCGCGAGCGGCGCGCCGCTGGCGGAGCTGCCTGAGGACACCGTGGTCGGCACCAGCTCGGTGCGCCGGGCGGCACAGCTGAAGCTGCATTTCCCGCAGCTGACCGTGAAACCGTTGCGGGGCAACGTGAACACCCGGCTCGCGCGGCTCGAGGAGGGACACGTCGACGTGCTCATCTGCGCGGTCGCCGGGCTGCACCGGGTACGCCAAGAGCACCGCATCACCGAGATCCTCGATCTGGACACCATGTGCCCGCCGGTCGGCGCGGGCGTCATCGCGCTGGAATGCCGCGCCGACGACGCCTGGCTGCTCGACGTCGGCGGCGAACTGGATCATCCGGAGACACACCGGCACGCCGACGCCGAACGCGCCATGCTGCACGCGCTACAGGGCCACTGCAACTCCCCCATCGCCGGCTACGCCACCACCGACCCCGCGGGCCGGCTCACCTTGCACGGCAAGGTCTTCGACAGCGACGGCAGCCGCTGGCTGGACGCCAAACACTGGGGCGTGCCGGAGGACCCGAAGGCCCTCGGCTTCTTCGTCGGCGCCGACCTGCTCCGCCAAGGCGCTCGCGCACTCATCGATTCGATCCCGCACTGATCCTGCGCCGTCGAGACGGCATTGCCGGCCGCCACCATCGTCCGCATCCCCACGCGGGATCGGTCGCATCATGTCGGCCGAGTGGCCGCGCTGATTCGTGCCGCGGTGAAGGCTCCCGGCTACGCCCCGAGTTCCGGCCCGCGGCGCTGCGAATGTCCGGTTAGGATCGCCTCCGACCTCACCGGCTCTTCCGATCTGACACGGACTCCGTGTCGTGGAAATCCGCACCCCGAACTGGCTTGTCGGCACCGAGCGGGTGCCTGGAATCGACTGGCTTTGCCAGGTCGTGACGTGGCAGCCTCGGTGCATGAGCTGGGACGAGGCATTCGCGGTCGGCTATGAGGAGTGGTCGGCGCACATGACCGAGGACGTTGCGTTCTACGTCGGTCTGGCGCGGGAGGCCGACGGGCCGGTGGTCGAGCTGGCAGTGGGGAACGGCCGTGTCGCGATCCCGGTCGCGCGTGCGACCGGGCAGCGGGTGATCGGCCTCGACTCGTCGCCTGCGATGCTCGAGCAGGCCCGTATTCGTGCCAGCAATGTAGGCGTGGTACTCGATCTGCGCGCAGCTGACATGCGCGACCTTCGCCTCGACGAGCCGGCGGGGCTGGTCTACTGCCCGTTCCGCGCGCTGCTCCACTTGGCCACGTGGGCCGATCGCCGCCGCACGTTCGAGCGCGTGGCCGCCTCGTTGCGGCCAGGCGGGCGGTTCGCCTGGAACGCGTTCGCCTTCGACCACCACATCGCCGCCCGCGTCGACGGCGTGCATCAGGACGAACCGCAACCGCACACGATCCGGTACTCGGTGGGCGACAACAGGATCGACATCACCCGCGACGGCGGCGCCCGAAGCTCGCTGTGGTGGGCGACGAAGAACGAATGGCTCGGGCTGCTCGATATCGCCGGCCTCGAATTGGAGGCGCTGTATGGCGGATTCGCTGGCGAACCGTTTGCTGACAACAGCACCGAATACGTGTTTGTCGCCCGCCGTCCTGTCATCGAGTGAGCGCTGCGCCGAAGCGCTCAGCGCCAGCGAGCGTGCCGCGGGAACAGCGCGCGACCGGCCTCGTGGGCGACCTCGACGAGAACCCGCGCCAGCCGAGCGGTATCCAACGCGGGCCGCTCACCACTCACCTGCCCGGACAGCGACAGCGCGGCCACTGCGGCGCCGCGCCCGCGCACCGGCACGGCCACGCACGCGATGCCGTTGACCGATTCCTCGTTGTCGACGGCGACGCCCTGGCGATGCCGGATCCGGTTCAGTTCCCGGTGCAGTTCGCCTCTGTCGCAGACAGTTCGGGCCGTCAGCTGGGGCAGCCGGTCACGGAACGACGCTTCGACGATGCTGGGTTCCAGCGTCGCGAGCAGCGCCTTGCCCAATGCCGTGCTGTGCGCGGGCATTCGGCCGCCGAGGCGGGTCGGGATGGTCGCGGCCAGGCGTCCACCCGCCTTGTCGAGGTAGAGCACTTCGCGCCCGTCGAGCACGCCGAGGTGTCCGACCATCCCGGTGCGCTGACACAGATCGTGCAGCAGCGGGCTCACCACATCGCGAATCTCGTTGTGGTCGGCGGCGAGTCCGCCGAGCTCCAGGGTGCGCATGCCGAGGCGGTAGCCGCCGGGAGCGTGCGCGAGCCAGCGCAGGCGAATCATCTGGTCCAGGATGCGGTGCACCGTGGAACGGGGCAGCCCGGTCCGCTCGGCGAGACCTAGCAGGGTCAAAGTCGGTGTCGCGCCGTCGAACGCATCTAGGATCAGCGTCATTCGTTCGATCATCGACACCGGCGGCTGGGCCGGCTTGGCGGTCGCACGACCCGTACCCGTCCACTCGCCGGACTCGGGATGGGTCAGCATCTCGACCGTCATGGCTCACCTCCATTGTGTAGCGAATCAAGCTTAGAAGTATTTCGATTAGGCATGTGCAATTTCGGCACATGTGTTTGTGTCTCCCATCACAGTGCCGCGCCCGCGTCGAGCCTGAATCCCGGAAACTACGGAGATCGGTACGGATCTTTCTCGGTAGCCGGAACCCGTGCTTGACACCTCCGACACCCCGCCGCCTACGGTCATGACGAAACGGAATATTTCTAGTCGAAACTAGGAGCACCATGGCCGTCGATCTCGACTTCAAGGCCGTCCTGGGCCGATTCTGCACCGGCATCACCGCGATCACGGCGCTCGAAGGCGACCAGCCGCTCGGCTTCGCCTGCCAGTCGTTCTCCGCGCTGTCGCTGAGCCCGCCCGCGGTCGCCCTGTTCCCGGCCCGCACGTCCACCACCTGGCCGCGCATCCGCGAGGTCGGCCGGTTCTGCGTCAACATCCTGGCCGACGATCAGGAAGACGTGTGCAGGCAGCTGGGCCGCAGCGGCCAGGACAAGTTCGCCGACCTGCGCTGGCGCCGCTCCCCCAACGGCTCGCCGCTGCTCGACGGTTCCCTCGCCTGGATCGATTGCACCGTGGAGCGGGAGGTCGACGGCGGCGATCACACCATCGTCGTCGCGCACGTCACCGATCTCGGCGAGCAGCGCGAGGCCGCGCCGCTGCTGTTCTACCGGTCCGGCTACGAGCGGCTGGCGGTGGTCTGAGCGCCTCCCGATCAGTGGGACCACGCCTACCGGCGCCGCGAACGCCGTCACAGCATCGAAATAGCCCGGAACGACATAGGCCTGAGCGAAATACCAGTGGAGGACCCGACATCATGAGCACGGCGAACACCGACGATCAGGTGCGCGTGATCGACACCGGCGCCCCGCCCGCCCGCTACGCGCGCGGCTGGCACTGCCTCGGCCTCGCCGACAGCTTCCGCGACGGCAAACCGCACACCATCACCGCGTTCGGCACCGAACTGGTGGTCTTCGCGGGCACCGACGGCACGCTCAACGTGCTCGACGCCTACTGCAGGCACATGGGCGGCAACCTCGGCGACGGCACGATCAAGGGCGACACCATCGCCTGCCCTTTCCACGACTGGCGCTGGAAGGGCAACGGCCGCTGCGCCGCGATCCCGTACGCGCGCCGGGTGCCGCCGCTGGCCCGCACCAAGGCGTGGACCACGCTCGAGCAGAACCGGCAGCTGTTCGTCTGGCACGACCCCGAAGGCAACCCGCCGCCGGAGGGCGTCACCATCCCGCGCATCGAGGGCGCGTTCAGCGACGAGTGGAGCGACTGGACCTGGAACCAGATCGTCATCGACGGCGCGAACTGCCGCGAGGTCATCGACAACGTCGTCGACATGGCGCACTTCTTCTACGTGCACTTCGCCTTCCCGACCTATTTCAAGAACGTCTTCGAGGGCCACGTCGCCAGCCAGTACATGACCTCCATCGGCCGCGAGGACATGCAGGGCGAGCTGGCCAAGGAAGCGGGCGGCAAGAACGTGCTGCACTCCGAGGCGCACTACTACGGCCCCTCCTACATGATCGACAACCTGGTCAACGAGTCCAACGGCCAGACCGTGGAGGCGGTGCTGATCAACTGCCACTACCCGGTCAGCCCGACCGAGTTCGTGCTTCAGTACGGCGCGATCGTCAAGAAGCTGCCCGGACTGTCCCCCGAGGACGCCGACGCGATGGCGGTGCGGTTCGCGGGCGGGCTCGGCCGCGGCTTCGAGCAGGATGTGGCGATCTGGAAGCGCAAGACCCGCATCGACAACCCGCTGTTGTGCGAGGAGGACGGGCCGGTGTACCAGCTGCGCCGCTGGTACGAGCAGTTCTACCGGGACGTCGCCGAGGTGGACGAGAAGATGACGGCCCGTTTCGAATTCGAGGTCGACACCACCCGCGCGATCAGCGCGTGGGAGGCCGAGGTCGCCGAGAACCTGGCCACACAGCGCGCGAGCAGCGAGGCCTGAGCGCAGCGCCATGGACGCCGTCATCTGTCAGGCCTGCGGAAACCGGGTCGCCGTAGTCAAATTCAGCCCGGCGCACACGAGCGTGCAGTGGACCGCCGCCGCGGCGCGCCAGTGCGCGGAGCTCGGCGGCAACGGCAACGGCGGCGGACCGGTGCCGGGCTGCGCCGCGCTGCGCCGCAGCATCGACAACGCGGTCATCGCGGGCGCGCTCGGACTCAGCACCCGAGAGCAGGATCTGCTGTGAGCGAGCGAGCCAGGCACGCAGCAGCTTTGCTCACTGTGGAACCGAGTACCAGCGAGGTGGAGTCGTGAGTATCCGGTTGCGCGTCGCGCGCGTGATCGCCGAGACCGCTGACGCGGTGTCGCTGGAGTTGGTCGCCGAGGGCCCGCGGCCCGCGTACCGGCCCGGTCAATTCCTCACCCTGCGGATCCCCAGCGACCGCACCGGGTCGGTGGCGCGCTCGTACTCGCTGTCGAGCGCACCGCACGAGGACGGGCCGCTGAAGGTGACCGTGAAGCGGACCGCAGGCGGCTACGGCTCGAACTGGTTGTGCGACAACGCCACCGAAGGCATGGAGCTCGAAAGCCTGCCCCCGGCAGGGGTGTTCACTCCGGCCTCACTCGACGACGACCTGCTGCTGCTCGCGGCGGGCAGCGGGATCACGCCGGTGCTGTCCATCGCGAAAGCGGCGCTGGCGCAAGGACGGGGCCGCTGCACCCTGGTCTACGCCAACCGGGACGAACGTTCGGTGATCTTCGCCGCCGAACTGGCTCGGCTCGCGGCGGCCCACCCGGACCGCCTCACCGTGGTGCACTGGCTGGAGACCGTGCAGGCTCTGCCTTCCGCGCGTCAGCTCGAGTCGCTGTTGGCGCCGTGGGCCGATCGCGCCGTCTTCGTCTGCGGGCCGGAGCCTTTCATGGATGCGGTCGAGTCGGCCGCCGCCGCACTCGGTGTCGACCGCGTGCACTCGGAGCGGTTCATTTCCCTCACCGGTGACCCGTTCGCCCCGGTGCCCGCCGCCGACGCGGGGCACGAGGACGCCGCGGCCGTCACCGTCGACATCGACGGCGAGACCCACGAATTCGGCTGGCCGCGCGAGACCGTGCTGCTCGACGTGCTGCTCGCCCGCGGCGTCGAGGCGCCGTACTCGTGCCGCGAGGGTGCGTGCAGCGCGTGCGTGTGCCGCGTGAGCGACGGCGAGGTGAAGCTGCTGCGCAACGACGTATTGGAGAAAGAAGACCTGGCCGACGGCTATGTGCTTGCCTGCCAGGCGATTCCGGTCACCGACACGGTCCGGATCACCTATGACTGAGGAGAACCACCCCATGGCTGTCATCAGCTCGCTCGGTTATGTGAAGGTCGCGGTCAGCGATCCGCACGCCTGGCGCACCTTCGCCTTCGACGTGATGGGTTTCGCCGAGGGCAGCGGGCCCGACCCGGATGCGATCTACCTGCGGATGGACGAGCGCGGCGCGCGTTTGGTGCTGGTGCCCGGCGACACCGACAAGGTGGTCGCCGTCGGCTGGGAGGTCCGTGACCACCGGGCGCTGGCCGCGGCGCGTGACGCGGTGCTCGCAGCGGGGATCGAGGTCACCACGCTCTCGGTCGAGGAGGCCGACGCACGCCGCGTCGAGGAGGCGATCGCCTTCACCGATCCGGCGGGCACACCCGTCGAGGTGTTCCATGGTCCGGTGCTCGACCACAGCCCGGTCGTCACCCGGCACGGAAACCGTTTCGTCACCGAGGGACTCGGCCTCGGTCACGTGGTGCTGCCGGTGCCCGATCTGGACGTCGCGTTCCGCTTCTACACCGACGTGCTCGGCTTCCTGCCGCGTGGCGCGTTCCGGCTGCCGACTCCGCCAGAGTACGGCCCGATGCGGGTGCGGTTCCTCGGCGTCAACCAGCGGCATCACAGCCTGGCGCTGATTCCCTCCGGCGGCAAGGAAGGCTCCGGCCTGGTGCACATCATGGTCGAGGTCGATGCGCTCGACGACGTGGGCCGGGCGCTGGACCGGGTCGGCAAGGCCGGCTACCACCTGTCCTCCACGCTGGGCAGGCACACCAACGACAAGATGATCTCCTTCTACGTCCGCACCCCGGGCGGCTGGGATCTGGAATTCGGCACCGAGGGGCTGCTGGTGGACGAATCCACCTACACCGCGGAGGAGATCACCGCGGACAGCTACTGGGGCCACGACTGGTCGCGCTGACGGACCCGAACTCGAAGTCAGGACAACTGAATTGAACGACACCGCGGCGTCCGGACCCACTCGGTTCGGCTTCTTCCTCGCGCCCTACCATCCCCTCACCGGCAATCCCACACTGCAATTGCACCGCGATCTGGAACTGGTATCGCTGGCCGAACGGCTCGGCTACGCGGAAGCCTGGGTCGGCGAACATCATTCGGCCGGACTGGAGATCATCGCGGCGCCCGAGGTGTTCCTCGCCGCCGCGGCGCAGCGCACCAGTCGCATCCGGCTCGGCACCGGGGTGAACTCGCTGCCCTATCACCAGCCGCTGATGCTCGCCGACCGGCTGTGCCTGCTGGACCACCTCACCATGGGCCGCACCATGATGGGCGTCGGCCCCGGCCAGCTGGCCACCGACGCGGCCATGCTCGGGATCGATCCGGTGCGGCAGCGGGACATGATGCACGAGTCCATGGCGGTGCTGGTGCGACTGTTGCGCGGGGAGACGGTGACCGCGGAGACCGACTGGTATCGCCTCGGCGAGGCGCGGCTGCAACTGCTGCCATACCAGCCCGGCGGCATGGAAATGGCGGTGGCGTCGACTATTTCGCCTTCGGGTGCGGTGTTGGCCGGTCGGCACGGCGCCGGGCTGCTGTCGCTGGCCGCCTCGGATCCCAGCGGCTACGAGGCGCTGGTGCCGAACTGGAAGGTCTACGAGAAGACCCTGCTCGAGCACGGGCACGCGGTGGACCGGTCGCGGTGGCGGCTGGTCGCGCCGATGCATCTCGCGGAGACGCGGGAGCAGGCGATGCGGGACGCGGAGTGGGGCGTCGGGCACCTCGTCG
The DNA here is from genome assembly GCF_040654065.1 of Nocardia sp. NPDC050793. Classification (NCBI taxonomy): domain Bacteria; kingdom Bacillati; phylum Actinomycetota; class Actinomycetes; order Mycobacteriales; family Nocardiaceae; genus Nocardia; species Nocardia sp. NPDC050793. Next base: position 491,058 of record NZ_JBFAHG010000003.1, on the reverse strand, counting down.
AGTACATCGAGAAGCTCAGCGGCCGGACCGCGCCGTGGGGTCGATCGCCGCGAGATGCCGTGCGGCAGTGGGTCGGTGAGGGCTTCCCGGCCTTCGGTCGCGCCACCATCGGCACACCGGACGACGCGATCGCCGCCATCGAGAAGCTGACCGAACAGTCCGGGGGTTTCGGCACCTTCCTGCTGCTCGGGCTGAACATCGCGGACTGGGACGCCACCCAGCGGTCCGCGCGCCTGTTCGCCGAATACGTGATCCCGCACTTCACCCGCGCCAACCGGAACCGGGTCGCGTCACTGGAGTGGGCGGAGGCCAACAGCGAACGCATGATCGGCGGTCTGCAGGCGGGTATTCAGAGCGCATTCGACAAACACGGCCGGACGCTGGCTGCCGCACTCGGCGCCGACACCGACGAGGAGGGCCACTGATGCGCGCGGTGGTGATGCGGGATCGCCGTCTGGTCGTCGACGAGGTCCCCGATCCGGTGCCGGGTCCCGGCCAGGTGCTGGTGGAGACGGTGGCCTGCGGGATCTGCGGGTCCGACAAGCAGGCGCTCGATTTCACCGACGAGTTCCTCCAGGCCTCACGCGACAGCGGCGTGCCGACCTTCGAGTTCGACCCGGGCCGGGACGTGGTGCTCGGCCACGAGATCGCCGCCCGCGTCGTCTCGGCCGGGCCGGACACACCGCACGAGCCCGGACAGCTCGTGGTCGCCCTGCCGTGGGCGGTGGACCATGCGGGACAGATCCACGGTGTCGGATTCTCCAACGAATTCCCCGGCGGTTACGGGGAGCGCATGGTCTTGCAGGCCATGGCGCTCGAGCCGATCCCGTCGCATGTGCCGCCGCACATCGCGGCGCTGACCGAACCGCTCGCGGTCGGCTTCGGCAACGTGGCGCGCACCGGGATCGGGCCGTCCGGGTCGGGCATCGTGATCGGTTGCGGTCCAGTCGGTTTGGGCACGGTCGCCGCGCTCGCGGAACGCGGCGTCGCACCTATCGTCGCCTCCGATCCGTCGAAACTGCGGCGCGACACGGCCTTACGACTCGGCGCACATCGCGTCGTCGACCCGAGATGGCGGATCCGATCGAAGTGTGGCGCGAGGCCGCCGCACCCGGCCAGCTCCTGCACATCTGGGTGTGCGCCGCGGTGCCCGGCCTGATCAACGACCTGATGTACACGGCGCCGCGGCAGACCACCATCTTGCAGATCGGCGCGGTGATGACAGACGACGTCATCCGCCCGATCGTCGGCATCTACAAGGACATCTCGTTGCAGATGTGCATGGTCTACCCGCACGAGGAATACGCGAGGACGCTCACCCGCATCGCGGACGGCACCATCGACGCCGCGTCGCTGATCACCGACCAGGTAGGACTGGACGGTGTAGCGAAGGCCATCGACGCCCTTCGCAATCCGGACGGGCACATCCAGATCCTGGTCCGCCCGGACCTGTGAAAGGGCCGTGCGTCGGGCCCGTCACCCTCTGCCCCGGGCCCGACGCACGTCCGCCTCCCCCAACGGCGGCCTCTCGACGCCGAATACACCGATCTCAACGGCCAGCGATCAGCATCCGCCGCTCCCATACGCCGACGCCTCATACCCGCCAGGATCGGGTTCAGTTGCCGTACTGTTTGGTTTCGGGCCGTTCGATCACGATCCCGTGAGCCGGTTCCTCGGCCACCGGCCGATGCTCGACTCCGCGTGGAACGACGAAGATTTCGCCGGGACCGAGCGTCACCGGCTCGCGGTCTTGTAATTCGATGCGGAAGGTGCCGCTCCAGCACAGGAACAACTCGTCCTCCTCGTGGTGGTGCCAGGGGAATTCACCGTGGAAGCGGGCAATGCGCACCACGGCGTCGTTGGCCGTGGCCAGGTCCCGCGGCTGCCATGGTCCGGTCAGGTCATCGATGACATCGGTGATGGAGATCTTGCTCATGACCTCATCCTCACGGCGGCCGGGTCGCGAGCCTAGAGCCAATCGAGGCAGAATGGTTTGCGTATGGAGCCAATCGAACTTGCCGACAGGCTCGGTCGCTGGTCCGCCGACCGAGGGCCGTTGTATCTGCGGCTGGCCGGGCGGTTGCGGACGTTGATCGATGACGGTGAGCTGCGGTCGGGCATGCGGTTGCCGCCCGATCGCAGGCTTGCGAAAGCACTTGCGGTGGGGCGCAGCACCGTCGTGGCGGCCTACGACCTGCTCAGTGTGGAGGGTCGGGTGGTGCGCCGTCAGGGTAGCGGCACCCGCGTCGCGGGATCCGGAGTGCTCCCGGCCCGGGAGACCACCCATTCTCCGGCGTTTCTGCAGCTGCTCGAACCGGACGCCGATGTCATCGCGCTCGCCTGTGCGGCTCCTGCGACACCGCCACCCGAGGTGGCTCAGGCATATCAGCACATCCTGCCCGAACTCGCTGCGGTCGAGGGCGACATCGGTTATCGGCCGTTTGGACATCCGCTGTTGCGCAAGATGATTGCTGATCGATACCTGACACGTGGCGTGCCGACCGATCCGGAGCAGATTCTCGTCACCGGTGGGGGACAGCAGGCGCTGTCTTTGCTCGCCCACGCACTACTCAGGCCTGGCGACCGGGTTCTGGTGGAGGCGCCGACCTATCCCGGTGCGCTGGAGGCGTTTCGGGAGGTCGCGGCGATGCTGCGGACGGGCCCGGTTGGCCTCGGCGCGGTGACCCCGGCTGCGCTCGCCTACGTCGTGGCGACCTACCAGAACCCCACGGGCGCAGTGCTTTCCGCGCTGGCCCGGCGAGCACTGGTCAAGTCGGCGAGAACAGCCGGGGTACCGCTGATCGACGACGAGGTGCTGACCGAACTCGGATTTCCGGGCACCGATCCGCCACCACCGCCGTTGGCCGCCTACGACGACTCCGTGATATCCATCGGTTCGCTCAGCAAGATCGTCTGGGGCGGACTGCGTGTCGGCTGGGTGCGTGCGCCGATCCCGGTGATCGCCCGGTTGGCTCGGCTGCGCGCAGTGCACGACCTCGGCGGCAACATCCCAGCTCAGTTGGCCGCAGCCTGGCTGCTTCGCGATCTGGACGCGCTGCGTGAACGAATCACGAAGCAGCGCAAGGAAAGCCACGACATACTCGTTACCGAGTTGACCGACCGCCTACCGGAATGGGAGGTCCCCGCAGTGTCCGGCGGTCAGACGCTGTGGATCCGCCTACCCCGCGGGGACGGCACCTCCTTCGCCCAGCGTGCCCTGCGACACGGTGTCGCGATCCTGCCCGGTGCCGGTCTCGACGCCTCCGGCGGCAGTATCGAATACGTCCGTATCAGCTTCGTCGCTGATCCCGACAACCTCCGCGAGGCCGCACGCCGCTTGGCCGAGGCATGGCGGAGCTATGAACCACCTGACCAGCCCGCTCCGGGATCACCACCACTGGCTGTCTAGACCGATTCTGATGTCGCTGGAAAGGGGTCTGCCCAGCTCGAACTAGCCGTCCCCACTGGCGGATACCACGACTTCGCCGATCACGGAACCCTTGCGACCGAGCAGGCGCCGTCGATCCCGCCGTAAGCCGTGCGGTAGAGCGGCACGACATGCCGGGGATACGGCCCGGCACCGCGAACGGGTCTCTACCATCGACCGGCAGCGTGGGCGAGCCCGCTATGCCCGCCGCGGCGGCCTGTTGGGCATCTTCCTCGTGGAGCGCTGCCAGAATCGGGGACAATCGATGCACTCGAGGGCAGCACACAGGCGGCGACGAGCTCGCCTTCCTCTCCTGCCATGGAAACCGGACCCGCTTCGATCGGAGCGGGCGCGTGCATATCGCGACACCGCCGCTGGCATGGATACTCGACGCTGGCCTGGCCTCAGATCTGATGATGTCTCTGACTTCAGCCCTCATCTTGGCCGAGCTGTTGTTGGAGCGCGGATGCTGTGTCGTGAGCGCAGCGCCGTGCCGGTCACCGAACTCCAGCTTCAGGTTGTGACACAGCGAACACCACGCGGTATTCGCCCCGATGCGCCGACGAAATCAGTGGGCGTTCATGCGAAACGGCGGTGGCAGCTCATCACGGCTGCCTGTGGTGGCGGCCAGGCTGCATGAGGCATGCAAGTACCGTGCAAGGCGAGTTCTCCACTGTTGATGCCATGACAGCAACAGTCGAGTCAGAAGATCGGGCAGAGGTCAGCGCGCTGCTCAGTCGCTACTACCGAGCGGTCGACGACAAGCGGGTCGATCGCACTCTCGTAGAGGAGACATTCGCGGCGGACGGTCGCTGGGTGAGTCCAACCGGCCTCGCAAGGATCGGTTTCGAGGCCATTACAGCTCAGCAGATCGAGGCCATAGCTCTGTTCCGAGCCACTCATCACATGACCACCGATCACATCATCAGAATCGAGGGTGACAGCGCGCGCCTACAGGCCAACGTGACCGCCATGCACTTATGGGCATCCGGCACCGGTGACGAGGCTGCACTCGAATCGCACTTCCTGGCAGGCGGCGTATTCGACGGGCACGCTGTGCGAACGAGCGCGGGATGGCGATTCTCGGAGCTGGCCCTGCGGATCGTTTGGCGCACAGGTGCTCTGCCGATTCACATCAGCCCAGAGAAGGTGTGAGGTTCTGACCGCTGCCCGGCCGGGCAGGTGTCCGGCGGGGCTGAGGTCAGCCGTCGTAGCGGTTGAGCGCGAAACCGAAGGCGCCGGGGGTCAGCGTATCTGGCCGCAGGTCAGCGTCGTGGGCAACGACCTGACCGGCCAGTCGAATGCGGAGCACAGAACTCCCCAGCCGAGTCGCTTCCTCAATGGAATCCCCACTCCCAGAAGCAGATTGCGGGACAGGGCGCGCTCTCCGAGATTCCCGTCGTCGTCGCGACGTCGGCGAGGGTGATGCCGCGGTCGCGGCGCAGTGCACGCAGCCTCGGTCCCTGTGCCTGTATCGCGGTACACGAGCCCATCTTGCCGGAACCGCAAGATTGCGTGCCAGATGCTGCTGAGCTGGGCGAGACTGAGCGCGTCTCGACAGAAGGAGTCTCGATGAGCACGACCGATGCGGTCATATTCTGGGACGGCGTCTATGCGACCCGCCCGGCTACGACCGACCCGAAGCCGAATCACCGTCTCGCCGAGACGGTTTCGGGTTTGTCTCCCGGCCACGTCTTGGACCTGGGATGCGGCGACGGCGGGGACGCGCTGTGGCTCGCCCGCCGGGGGTGGCATGTCACCGCCGTCGACATCTCGGCCGTGGCGGTGGAACGGCTTGCCCGCCTTGCCCGCTCATACGAATTGAACGACCGGGTCGTCGCCGAGCGGCTCGACCTGCGCGAGTCCTTCCCGCAGGGAAGTTTCGACTTGATCTGCGCCCACTACCTGCACACTCCCTTCGATTTGGACAGGGCAACAGTCCTGCGTGCGGCCGCGCACGGGCTGCGCTCGGACGGGCTGCTGCTGATCGTCGACCACGGCTCGACCGCGCCGTGGTCGTGGAACCAGGATCCCGACGTCCGATACCCGAGCCCGCGGGAGGTCGCCGCAGGTATCGAGCTGGACCCGGCGAGGTGGGTGGTCGAGCGGGCCGACGCGCCCCGCCGGATCGCGACCGGACCGGATGGGCGCACCGCCGAGGTCACCGACCACGTCTTGCTCATCCGACGCACCGCCTGACCCGCTCCGCAAAGGAGGCCACCATGCCCACCGTCGCCCGCCGCACCGACACCCCGCCGCCCCGGACCGGAAGCAGCGAGATCGAAACCCTGCGCGGTTTCCTCGACTACTTGCGGACCTCGATCGCCGCGAAGGTCGACGGCGTCCCCGAACCGCAGGTCCGAACGGCCGCGGTGCCGTCGGGCACGAACCTGCTCGGCCTGCTCGAGCACCTCACTTTCGTCGAGCGCTCGATGTTCCTCGGGGACAAGGTCACCGACTGGCAGGCGACGTTCCGGGTCGCGCCGACCGACAGCGTGGCCGACGTCGTCGGCCGCTACCGACAGACGGTCGAGCGCGCGAACGAAGTTCTCGACGGGTGCACCGACCCCGGCGCACCGGTCCCCCGGCCCGGCCGACCTGCTCCCAGTGTCCGCTGGGCTCTCACCCACATGATCGAGGAAACCGGCCGCCACGCCGGTCACGCGGACATCCTCCGCGAATTGATCGACGGCGCGACCGGGCGCTGACTCCACTCGCAGTCTCGAATCGAGGACACCAATTCATGATCACCGCACCGCGACCGTCGTCGCACCACTCCGGCCGATCCGCCCGCGCAGTGGCGACCGCCGCACTCGCCCTCCTGCTCGCGATCGGCACCGGGGCTTGCGGCACACCAGCCGCCGACGACGTTCCCGCCTACGCTGCCGTCACGCGGGACGATCCGCAGTTCACCAGCGCCTTCCGGCACGAGTTCGCCGATGTCGACGGCGTCCGGATGCACTACGTGACCGGCGGAAGCGGGCCGCCGGTTGTGCTGATCCACGGTTGGCCGCAGACCTGGTTCGGCTGGTGGCCGATCATGCCCGCGCTCGCCGAGCACCACACCGTCTACGCCGTCGACCTTCCCGGACTCGGCGACAACATCGGCTCACCGACCGGATACGACAAGGCCACGCTGGCGCGGTACGTGCACACCCTGATCGCCGATCGGCTCGGGGTGCGTGACGCCCGCGTCGTCGGGCACGATTTCGGCGCCGCGGTGGCGTTCCAGTACGCCGCCCAGTTCCCCGCCGACACCGCACGCCTCGGCTACCTCGACCTGCCGCTCCCCGGGCCCGGAATCGCTGGGTCCACCTACCGAACACTGAGCTGGCACATCGCCTTTCACTCCCAGCGCCGGGTTCCCGAGGCGGTGGTGGGCGACGACGTCCGCGAGTACCTGGCGCTGTTCTACCCGCAGGTCTCGTTCGGCGGCACGGCGTTCGGCGGCAGCTCGGACCGATCCCCGTTCACCGACACCGAGATCGACGAGTACGCGCGGACCTACCGCCGACCCGAGGCCTTGTCGGGCGGCTTCGAGCTCTACCGCGCCCTCGACCAGGACGTCCGCGATGCCACGGCAGCAGCACCGGTACGTGTTCCGACCTTGCTCATGACCGCCCAGGGACAGCTCGACCCGGTCCGAGCCACCGCGGAGCCGCGCATCACCAACATCGTTCGCGCCGTGGATGTGCCGAACGCGGGACACTGGCTCGTCGAGGAGAACCCCCAATTCGTCACCGCGGAGCTGCTGCGTTTCCTCGACGGATAACCCCGCCCCCAGTCTGGCGTGGGGTGCCGCACAGCACCCCCGCCGGCGTGTTTCAGGTGGATCGAACCGAACGTCGAAAGGACGAGAAATGCCCCACTATCGAGTCAGCTCCACGAGCACGGCCCCTGTCACCAGAGTGTGGAGCCTGCTCATCGATGGCCGAAGCTGGCCTCGGTGGTCCTCCGGGCTGGATGAACTGATCGAGGAACGCTCGAGCGGACTCGATCCGCACGGCCGGGACGGAGTGGGAGCGGTCCGCGCGTTCCGCACCGGCCGAGTCGTGACAGGCGAGCGCCTGACAGAGCTGGTTCGGCATCGACGTCTTTCGTACGAGGACGCCTTCAACTTCGCACTGAAGGACTACCGCGCCGTGGTCGAGCTGAAGCCGACCGCGACGGGCGGCACAACGATCACCTGGCACGGCACCTGGCGGATGCGACCCGGCATCGGCTGGCTCATGCCCTTCATCCTTCCCCGTGTGATGCAGCGAATGGCCGAGGACCTCGCCGGCTACGCCGCCGACGCGTCCGAGGCTCTCGACCCCACACCCTGAGTGCCGGCACCGCTCAAGCCGGGGTGCCCTCCCACTCGAACCCGTCCGGGTCGGCGAATGCCCCGAAACCGCCGGCGATGGCGATCCGGTGCGACCCGGTGCCCTCCGGGGAGACGCCGGCATCCTTGGCGGCGGCACGGCGCCCGTAGAGCGCCAGCTTGACCGTAGACGGCGGGGTGTCGAACTCGACGTACTTGCTGCCGAAGCTCTTCCCCACGGCCAGGCCGTGGTCGACGTAGAACTGCTTGGTCGCCTTGACGTTGTCGACCCCGAGGAGCACCACGAAGTCGTCGATCTCCCGGGTGGGCGGGCGGGTGTCCTTCTTCGCCGACGTCGCGATCTTCCAGATCGTCCCGTCCGGAGCCTGGATGACGCCGCCATATCCCCAGAAGCTCTTCTTGGCAGGCTTCAGCGTCGTCGCGCCGGCGTCGAGAGCGGTGCCGACGAGGCTGTCGACAGTGCTCGGCTGAGACACGACGAGCGACAGGATGAAGCCACGGAAGCCGGTCGTCGGCGCCTCCGAGGCGCGGAGGCGCACCTTGTCGCCGAGACCGAACGCGGCGTCGTAGAAAGCCGCGGCGGCCGTGGGGTCGGGCACCTCGAGGATGACGGAGTCGATGGCGGTCTGATCGGGGGCGATGTTCATGGCGACAACGCTAATCGCGGCCGGGTGACCGGTGCTTCTCGATTCCTGATCGGTTCGGCCCGTGTCTCCGCATAGATTTCGTGGCCGGCCAGGGCACACGACTGCGGCAGAGCAGCGTTGCCGCCAATGGGGCTTCTCGTGCTGCTCGGCTACGAAATCGACGGCCTACGCCGAGGTTTCGGCTTCGGCCAAGGCGTGCAGCCACTCGCGGGTGTAGCGCTCGGCGAGCAGGGGGAGGAAGTTGTCGAAGGTGGCGTGGCCTGCCATGTGGTCGTAGGCGGCGTGCAGGAACTGATCGATGGCGGTCTCAGGGGCGACGCCGTCGAATTCCTCGGCCAGCCGGGCGGCGGCGGTCCGCAGGGCGTGCTGCTGGTCGACGGACGGCTCGGCGGGGCGGTCGGCGGGTACGGGCGTCTCGGTCACGGTTCCTCCTCGTGACGGGTCTGTGCACGGCAGCGGCGCGGAGGGGCGCTCCGCACCCGCTTGTCGAGTACCCATTCGCCCGCGACGATGCACCCGCGCGACGAAATGAGAACACGTTCTTGTCGAGCGGGCCGCCCCGTGCCAGGCTGAGCGAATGGATCTCGCCGCCATCGAAGCCGTGCGCCAGCTGAAGTACCGCTACTTCCGGACCCTCGATCTCAAGCTCTGGGCGGAGTTCGCCGACACGCTCGCGATCGACGCGGTCGGGCGCTATGGCACACACGCGTTGGGCGAACCGCTCGCGCTCGACGGCCGCGCCGCCATCACCGACTTCATGCGCCAGAATCTGGGCCCCGGCATCCTCACGGTGCACATAGCCAACCATCCGGAGATCACCGTCGACGGCGACACCGCGACCGGATCGTGGGCCTTCGAGGACACCGTCATCGCCACCGAGTACGGCGTGCTGATCCGCGGCGCCGGGTACTACGACGACCGATACCGGCGCGACGCCGACGGTCGGTGGCGCATCACCGAGACGGGCTATCGGCGGATCTACGAATCCAGCCAATCGCTCGCCGACACACCGAGTCACCGGCTGCTCAGCAACATGTGGGCCGACAAGGTCTGAACGGTTCCGCCGCGCGAAGAACCGGCGTGGAAGCGACCCGTCACCGCCACAATTCGGCCCGGTTGCGTGGCAACCGCTTGCGGCGGCGGCGATTACGCGGAATAGTCCGTTCGGATACCCGTCAGAAAGGTCCTACGATGGCAAACCGGTTCCGGCGGCGATCGTCGCGCGCGTTGGCGCTCGCCGCGGTCGCTCTGTCGCTGCTCGCGCCGACCGCAGGGGCCGCCGACACCGGGCCGCTGGCCTACATCCCGGTGGCGGGCGAGGGCGCGGTGGTCGTGGTCGACACGGCGGCCGACCGGATCGTGGGCCGGGTCGAAGGAGTCGGACCGCAGGCGTCCGCAGTGACCGCCTCGCGGGACGGACGCCATCTCTATGTCCAGGCGTTCAACCCGCCGTTCGTCGGCGTTGACGACATAGCCGTAATCGACAGCGCCACCGACAGCGTTACCGCCCGCATCCCGATCACGGGGACCGACGGCATGGCGCGGCCGATCACCGATCCCGTCAGGGACCTGGTCTACGTGATCACCGCCCGCCCCTCCATCGACGTGCTCAGCACCACGTCGAACACGCTGGTGCGTTCGATGCCGCTACCGTCGCTGGCGCTCGCCGCCGCCATCTCGCCCGACGGCGGACGCCTCTACGCCGTGTTCGCCGACTCGACCGCCGCCGTGTTCGACCCCGAGTCGGGATTCCAGCTCGGCGAACGCATCCAGATCGACGGCTCGGTGCCCGCGTTCGCCGCGGTCTCCCCCGACGGCCACAAGCTCTACGCGATGAACGCGCTCGGCGACAACGTTTCGGTGATCGACACAGCGTCCTGGCGGCGGCTCGGCGCCATCGCGCTGCCGCCGGGCAGCGCCCCGGTTTCGGGCGCGTTCAGCCCCGACGGCGATCGGCTCTTGGTGGCCACGCCGGGCGCGAACGCCGTCCAGGTGGTCGACGTGGCGGCCGACCGTGTGACGAGCGCGGTTCCGGTGGACGCACCCGTCTCGATCGGCTTCACCGCCGACGGCGCCAAGCTCTACGTGGGCAGCCTCGGCCCGCAGGCCGGTCCGGTCATCGCGCCGGTCGCGGGCTTCGACGCGACCTCGCTGCTCCAGCCCCTGGTGGTGGCGAGCAGCCGACCGAGTTCGGTGATCTCCCTCGACGCGGCGACGCTGCGGCCGAGCGGATCGCCGGTCGCCATCGGCGCGGCACCCGGCGCGGGCGCCTTCACGAACTGAGTCCGCCCTGCCCGATGGTCCCTGTGGGTAGTCTCGTCGGAGACCATCGAGGAGGCGACGAATCCCGCCGATCGGCCGGGACCATCCGGCGGCGCTGCTGCGGGAAACGCTGCGCCGCAGAGTGTCCAGCCACGGCGGCTCGGTGCTGGTGTCCGGTGCGGCCGGGATCGGCAAGACCGCGCGCGTCGGCGAGGTCGGACGGACGCGGCGCTGGTACTCACCGCGACGGCATGGCGACGGCACGCCGGGGTTCTGGCCTTGGGTTCACATCTTGCGCGGGCTGCGCCGCGTCGCGACGCGCGGGCAGTGGGCGGCGGTCTACGATGCCGCGGGCAATGCGCTGTCCCACCTGATCGGCAGCGCCAGCTACCTGGCCACCACCTCCGGCAACCGGTACCTGTTCACCGGCGACACGATCGTCCTCGGCTAGAACTGCTGGTGGGCTGGATATCTGGAGGGCCACGGCGACCGCGAGACGCTGCTCGCCAGCCTCGACGTGCTGGCCGCGCCCACCCCCTGTCCAGCGCCTTCATGGCGAATCGTGCGTCACCGAACTGGGCGATCGCCCGTGGGCCGAGGCGCGGCGGGCGCTGGTCGGCGACGCGGGTGAGTCCCACATTTGGGTCCACTTTCGGGCCGCTGGCGCTGTACGGATGGGCATCGAGGTCGCATGCTGCAAGGCATGTCCTCGTTAGCGCCCGATGAATTCCGTTCCGAGACCGCCTATCTCAACACCGCCTCGCACGGACTGCCCACACAGCGGGCGCTGACCGCGCTGGCCGAGGTCAACGCCCGCTGGGCCGCGGGACGGGGCGCGCCGACGGCCGACGACGCGCTGGTTCCCGAGCTTCGCGCGAGGTTCGCCCGGTTGCTGGTGGGAGCGCAGCCCGACCACATCGCACTGGGCAGCGGGGTCGCGGGACTCATCGGTCCGGTGGCCGCCGCGCTCGCTCCCGGCGCGGAGGTGCTGCTCGCGGTAGGCGAATTCTCCTCGGTGTCCATGCCTTTCGTGCACCGCGGCGATCTGGCGGTGCGGATGGTTCCGCTGGACGAGCTGGCCGCGCAGGTGCGGCCGGAGACCGCGCTGGTGGCGGTGAGCGTCGTGCAGTCCGCCGACGGCCGGGTCACCGACCTGACGGAACTCCGCGCCGCCACCGCGGCGCACGGGGCCCGGCTACTCATCGACGCCACCCAGGCCGCTGGTTGGCTACCGCTGAACTTCGCCGACGCCGACTACTGGGTCTGCGCGACGTTCAAATGGCTGATCGGCGCGCGCAGCGTGGCGTTCTTCGCCGCCGCGCCCGAAGCCATCGCCGGACTGCGCCCGATCGGACCGAGCTGGTACGCGGCCGAGGACCGGTGGGCCGAGATCTACGATCCGCGCGAGCTGGCCGCTACCACCCGCCGCTTCGACGCGACGCCCGATTGGCTGGGCGTCGTCGCCGCCTCGGCCAGTCTGAGCCTCATCGAGGAGCTGACCGTCGAAAAGATCAACGCGCACAACCTCGATCTGGCCGACCGCTTCTGTCGGGGACTCATCGAGCTCGGCCGCGAGCCCGTGCCCGGGCGGTCGGCGATCGTCGCGGTCCCCGGCGCGGCCGATCTCGCGCCACAGCTGGAGGCTGCGGACGTCATCGCCTCGGCCAGGGCGGGCGCGCTGCGTTTCGCGTTCCACCTCTACAACGACGAGACCGACGTGTACCGCGCCCTGAACGCCCTGGAGCCGTAATCGCTCCCTGCACCCCGCACCGCACGACCGCCGCGAAGGCGGTCTTCGCAGAGCCTTCACACGCTTCGCAGCCTCTACAACCTCTGCGAAGCGTGTGAAAGGTCTGTGGCGCTAACCCCAGACCGGGCGCCGTGACAGCAGGTCAGGGAATTCTGTTTGCAGTACGCAGAACTCGTTGCCCCAGGGATCTCGCAGTACCCAAAAGTCGTAGCCGCGCTCCTGCTGGTGGTCCCACCTGGTTGCGCCGAGTGCCTCGAGGCGAAGCACCTCGGCTTCCACCTCGTCGGTCTCGATGTCGATGTGTACCCGTTCCTTCGACACCTTGTCGTCGGCGGTCGCTTGCAGCAAGATCCGAACTTCGGAATCGGGCAGACGCAGACGCCGGTAGATGCGACGGCTGCCGGGGTCAATGGCCTCCTCGGTTGCGTCGAGCGCGTGGCCCCAGAACACGACCGCTCGGTCGAGATCGGCTACATCGATGACAATGTGGCACAGTCGGCTTCAATGGCTCACGGCCCGAAGCTGAGCGCGGTCCGCCAGCGAGTACGGGGCGGTGCCGCTTACTGTTGCCGAGCATGTATCGTCATGGAGCCTGCGGCGATGAGCACCGCGGCAATGGCGATGAACACGATCTGTGGCCGATCCAAAGTGTTGTCACCGGCTAGCAGATACGTTGCGATGTTGATCAGCCAATGCCCGATCGACGCGATCAGCACACGCTGGCGGAAACTCCCATTGCTCAGGTATCCGAGCACTATGGCGAACGCCATCGTCGAGACGAAGAAGCAGGCTGCGGTCACCAGGTCCGCCTCGAATGCCTGGACATGCCACAGTGCCCAGGTCACCCCGGTCGTCGAAATTGCCGCGAACCTGGTCATTCGAGATTCGAGCATCGGCTGCATCAAGCCTCGCCAACCGATCTCCTCCCCGCCCGCGCCGAGGAGTTGGAGCAGCAGAAACACTGCGAAAGGTAGACTCCCGACCGCCGCGGGGCCGACAAGCGCGGTGCCCGACACGACAGCCGCCATCGTGATCAAAACCCAGAACAACACGCAAGCCGTAACCACCGCAACGACACTCGCGCCTACTCGCCGGGACGATTCTGCTGCGGGCAGCAGTCCGGCGACGGTCTTCCTGAACGTCAGCCAGGTTGCCAGCACGCCCAGCGTCGGGCCGAACTGGACCAGTGACAGCGCCGCAGGGTCGATGCCTGAATGAGGTTGCACCGCAAGTAGAACAACCGAGGCAGCCAGCGTGGACAGCACGTAGACGCCGAGTGCGCCCCAGGCCCTCGCGGTGGTCGGCGACTGCATTGTGCGGACGGGGCCGGGCTGAATGTTGCCGATATCGGTGGTGCTCACCCGACTCACCTTGTCGATCGATATCGGCCAGCGCATCACCCTGGAGTCCTAGATCAACTGCACCGGCCGCCCGATCGCCTACCGCTACGACCGCAGCTAGGGCCAAAGTGACATGCGACTTCAACAGTCCGCTGAACTCGGACGCACCGGACGAGGGGCTGATCGCTGCCGTGGGCAACTCCTACACCCGAACACCGAGGACATCAGCGCCGTCGCCCAACAGCTCGCACACACGCTCGGCACGTGATTCGTTCGGTGTCGAAATCGTCTGAACCGCAGTGCAATCGGGCGATCGTGATGCTACCGATCCGTAGCGGTAGCGGTGTCCCCGGTCGAACCGCTCCCAGCCGCCCGGACGATAGACCTCCGGCGGCCGGAACTGCTTCCCACCAAGCTCTTTCGACATCGCCCTTCCCTCCCTGCGGCGGCTCACACATCGAGCAACGAAACGGTACCGGTCGGCACCCCTGGACTTCGAACCCCGGCTCAGCCGCACTCCACACTCTGATCGCCGCTGGCCGCGTCGTGCCTTCCGCCAGTAGGCCACGGTGATCAGCTTTGCGGCACCTCGCCCCTCCCGGCGTATCCGGCACATCGACATCGAATTCGTCGCCCTGACCTTGGACTACCAGGCCAGCGCCGATCAGGTGCAGTGCGTGGCAGCCGCACTGGCACAGCCTTCCGGACCTGGTTGTCACGGTGGATGACGACGTCCGTGACGATCTGCCGCCGCTGCCCTGCGCTGCTCTCTGGGACTGAACGACGGTGCGGCTACAGTCGGGATCGGTGTCGTGGCGTCGTCGGATCCGTTGCAATCAGGACCTAGTTGCAGGCGTGGTGATCAACGGCAAGTCGAGCGCGGTCAACACCCCGGGCGGGCCCGAAACCACCGCGGGCACCGCGTTAACGATGCGCATGGCGGTCGCCAAGAGCGTCGCGTAGTTGTGGTCGCCGCGCGGGCTGGAGGTCACCAAATCCATCGCGTAGCTGGGGTCGCCGGTGAGCTCCACACGGTAGGAACCTTCGGGGTGGGCTGGCTGCGGCCAGTCCGGACAAAGGTCGGGGCGCAGGCGGGTGACGTGTTCCAGCACCGTGACGGCCCGCTCGCCGACCATGCCGCGCACTTCGAAACGTAGTGCGGCGGCGGTGCCTTCGGCGATGTGTCCGGTGGCGATGTCGAACGATTCCGGCGCGGGAACGCGTTCGTAGGTCTCGGTGACCGCGTCCAACGTCACTCCGATGCCCGCGGCAAGCTGGCGCACCACGCTGCCCCACGCCAGCGAGAGCACCCCGGGTTGCAACAGCATCGGCGTCTCGTCCAGCGGTTTGCCGAAGCCCATGATGTCGACCATGACCGCCCGGTTGTCGTAGCTGGCGTAGTCGACGATCTCCATGCAGCGCAGCTGATCGATGCGCAGACAGGTGCCCGCGAGCGCAAGCGGCAGCAGGTCGTTGGCGAAACCGGGATCGATGCCGTTCACCCAGAGCGACGAATTGCCTTGCGCCGCAGCCTCTTGCACCGGCTTCAGCAGCTCGTCCGGCAGCACGCCGTACGGGTACTGGAAGAACACCGGCGCGCACGCGACCACGTTGACGCCCGCCGCGAGCAGCATCCGCAGGTCCTCGATCGCCTCGGGCAGCCGGTTGTCGGTCATCGAGCAGTAGACGACGCAGTCTGGCCGGTCGGCCAGAACGGCGTCGACGTCGTTGGTGGCGGCGACGCCGACGGGCCGGTCCAGACCGGCGAGGATGCCCGCGTCGGTCCCGGCTTTCGGGCCGGAGACCCACACGCCGGTGAGTTCCAGGTCGGGGTTGGCGATGACGCCCGCCAAGGCGTGGCGACCGACATTGCCGGTGCCCCATTGCACTACGCGATAGGTCATGTCACAGGTCCGGGATCGGGAGGTCGAGGTTGGGGGTGATGAGTCCGCCGTCGGGTTCGAGCACCTTGCCGGTGAGGTACTTGCCCGCCGGGGACACCAAATAGAGCGCGGCGGCGGCGATGTCCTCCGGTTCGCCGATGCGGTGCAGCGGCGTCTTGGTCTCCAGCTGGGTGCGCATTTCGTCGTTCGCCGCGACTATCTCCAGCGCGGAGGTCAGGATCGAGCCCGGCGCGATGGCGTTGACCCGGATGCGGGGGTTCAGGTCCAGCGCGGCCAGCCGGGTGTAGTGCGCGAGTGCGGCTTTCGCGGTGCCATAGGCGGCGAAGGCGCGTCCGGGCAACCGGCCCATGGTGGAAGTGATGTTGATAATCGAACCGCCGCCTGCGGTTTCCAGGATGTGCGGCACCGCGGCGCGCACCAAGGCGTGCGCGTTGCCGACGTTGAACGCGAACGCCTCGGCCATCGCCTCGGGCGTGGTGTCCAGCAGCGGGCACGGCAGCGCGCCGCCGACATTGTTGACGACGATGTCGAGCCTGCCGAACCGGTCCACCGCCGTGGCGGCCAGGCTCGCGGCCGTGTCGGCATCGCTCAGGTCGGCGGGCACCACGTGGGCTCGCCTGCCCACGGCCGCGATCTGTTCGGCGACCTCGTCCAGCTGGCTCTCGGTCCTGGCCGCGACGAGCACGTCGGCGCCGGCCTCGGCGAACGCGAGGGCGATGGCCCTGCCCAGCCCGCGTCCGGCGCCGGTGACGACGGCGACCTGCCCGTCGATGCGAAACCGATCGAGAATCATGCGCGCTCCGATCAGGTGTCGAATATTCGACACACATTGTCCTATATTCGTCATCGTAAGTTCGACGACCGGACCGGCACAAGGGGAAGACCGATGCAGCACACCGAGCCCGTCGACGGCGCGCGCCGATCGCCCTCGCCACCGACTCGCCGCGTGGTCGAGATCGTGTCGCTGCTGGCGAGCGCGACGGACCCGCTGCCCGTCGCGACCATCGCCGAACGCCTCGGCATCGCCAGGGCCACGGCGACCGCGGTGCTCGCCGAACTCGACGCCGCGGACTGGGCGGTGCGCGTCACCGACCGCGGCTATCGCATCGGCCCCGCGCTCGTCGCGCTGACCACGACCAGGCTGCCGCGCGGGATCGGCGAGATTCTCACCGAGCTGACCACGAAGACACGGTGCGGTGCGACGCTGAGCCGCATCGAACCCGATCACCTCACCGTGCTCGACGTCCGCCACGGACCGGATCGCACGGTGCCGGGAATCCCTGTCGGCCACCGCATTCCGCTCCAGTTCCCGGCGGGCGCGGCGGTCATGCCGTGGCGTTCGGCGGCCGAGCAGAACACCTGGCTGGCCACCACGGCCGAACCGGACCGGCGCACGGCGAGCGCCTTGCTGACGCTGGTGCGCGAGCGCGGTGTCGCGCTGTTCCGGCCGCGCGCCGACGACGCGAGCTTGGTCGACCTGCTCGCCGATCTGCTCACCGCCGTCGGAAGCGAACTGCTGCAACCGAATCTGCGCGCGCGGGCGCTTCGCCAGCTGGCCGCGCTCACCGCGCGCCCGTTCACCAGGAGCGAGCTGGACTCCGACGCCGACCTACCGCTGAGCTACCTCGCCGCCCCGGTGTTCGACGCGAACGGATCGGCCTGCTTCGAGGTGCAGCTGGGGCCGCTACGGACGAGCACGACCAAACCGGAACGCGACGAGTACATCGCCGCGACGCAGACCGCCGCGCGAGCGCTGACAGCGGCCATCGCGGCGCAGTGAACGATCGAGCGCGGCGAGCAATCAGCGGCAGCGGCAGCGGGCGCAACATGCTGCGTAGCAGGCGAACCAAGACTGTCGCTCCCAAGCGCGCCGACCAACGGGCCAACCGTCGACGCAAGGACAGCGCCGACGGCCGGCCACCGATCGCTCAGTTGGTGAGAGCGTGTTCAGCGCCGCGATGCAGCGGCACCGGCGCGGTCTCCCGGGCGGTGTCCCGCGTGATCCCCTTGGCGGCCGAATTCGCCTGTTCCAGTTGCGGTTTGCGATCGAACAGCGTCTTGGTGAGCACGCAGGCCAGGTCTGCGTCGAGGTCGTCGCGAACCAGCAGCACGTTCGGGACGACGATGGTCGCCGCGTCGGCGGGCAGCCCGTAGGCCGCGGCCGGGATCGTGCCCGGCTCGTACACCGGGTTCACCTCGCGCAGGCGCGGGGCGAGGTCGGCGATGTCGAGGAAGCGGACCTTGTCGCGCGCCGAGGTGAACAGGTCGGTGATGCCTGGGGTGGGCAGGCCGCCGGAGAAGAACATGGCGTCGATGGAGCCGTCCTTCATGCCGTCGACGGTCTTGGTGAGATCGAGCCGCTGCGCGGAGATGTCGCGTTCGGGGTCGAGACCCGCAGCGGTCAGCACCCGCTGGGCGATGACCTCGGTGCCGGACTTCGGCGATCCGGTGGAGACGCGTTTGCCGCGCAGGTCCGCGACCGAGGAGATATTCGCGCCGGTCCGCACGATCACCTGGGTGTAGTTCGGGTAGAGCCGCGAAAGCGCCTGCACCGGTTGCTTTTTGCCGTCGAATCCGCCGGTGCCGAGCACGGCGTCGGCGGCGGTGTCGGCGAGCGAGAAGGCCACTTGGTAGGTGCCCGCCACCAGCTGCTGGATGTTCTGCACCGACGCGCCGGTCTCCGCCGCGGTCGCTTTCACCGTGCCCCCGGTTGCCTGCGCGACCTGCTCCGCGTAGGCGTTGCCGAGCGCGAAGTAGACGCCGGTGGCGTTGCCCGTCGCGATGCCGACGCGCGAATCCTGCTTCACCTCGCAGTTCACCGCGCCGCCCGCGTCGGTGCGCGGCGCGTCCTGGCGACCACCGCAGCCCGCCAGCAGTCCGGCCGTCACGGTGGCGACGGCGACAATCGTTGCGACTCTTCTCACTTCGTCCTCCTTCGAACGAGCATCGTGTACCCGGCGGCGGCCGCGAGCGCGGCGAGCCCGGCGATCAGCGCGGCGGGTTCCAGGTACAGCAGCGCCAGTCCGCCCGCCGCTGCGAGTACGCGCGCGGGCGTCGGCGCACGGCCGATCCCCAGCACCCAGCCGCCGCTGGCGCAGGCCAGGGCGGCGACGCCGGCACAGGCCACGACGCTCGTCCACAGCACGTCGAGCGCGGGCCCGGTGCCGAGCAGATGTTCGCCGGATGGGGTGAGTACGAACACGATCGGCACCAGGAACGCGGGCAACGCGTACTTCAGCGCCTGCCACATGGTCGGCACCGTGCGGCCGCCGGTGACGGCCGACGCGCCGACCGCGGCCAGTGCGGTCGGCGGGGTGACCTCGGAGAGCACCGAGTAGTAGAAGACGAACATGGCCGCCGCGGGAGCGGGCACCTCCAGCGCGAGCAGCGCGGGCCCGATGATCGCCCAGCCGATGATGAACGAGGCGGTGACCGGCACCGCGAGACCGAGCAGCGCGAGGGCGACCGCGGCGAAGACCACCGTGCACGCGAGCACCACGGTCTGGTTGTCCGACAGCGCCGAAGCGAATCGCACCAGCAGCGCGGCCAATTGGGCGCCGAGTCCGGTCTTGGTGGTCATCGCGGTGATCACGCCCGCCGCGGTGCACACCGCGACCACGGGGAGCGCGGAACGGACGCCGCCGCCGAGCGCGTGGAAGATCGCGCGCGGAGAACGCGCGAGGCTGCGGGTGCGCGCGTCGAGGAACGACAGGGCGAAGGCCAGCGCGGTGGCGTAGACGACGGCCCGCGTCGCGCTGACGTCGAGGAGCAGCAGCACCACGATGACGATCAGCGACAGGAAGTGATAGCCGAAGCGGGCCAGCAGCTTCCATGCCGACGCGCCGCCGATCTCCACCGGACGCGTGCCGAGCCGCCGGGCGTCGATCTCCACGGCGAGCAGGATGCCGAGGTAGTAGAGCACGGTCGGGATCAGCGCCCAGCCGAGCACGGTCACGTAGGAGACCTCGAGATACTCGGCGACGATGAAGGCCGCCGCGCCGAGTGTGGGCGGCGACAGGATCGCGCCGACACCGGCCGCGGCCAGCATGCCGCCCGCCTGCTCCGGCGGATATCCCGCGCGCTTCAGGATCGGCCAGGTCACCGCGCCGACGCTGACCGCAGTCGCGGTGCCGGAGCCGGACACCGTGCCGAGCAGGAAGCCGGAGGCCACCGCCGTGCGCCCGGCCGCGCCGCGCGAGCGACGGAACGCCGCCACCGACAGATCGACGAAGAACTGTGCGGCGCCGGAGAATTCGAGCACCGCGCCGTACAGGGTGAACAGCACGATGTAGGTGGCCGCGACGTCGAGCGGGGTGCCGTAGAAGCCGCTGCCCGAGTTGTAGAGCGCGTCCACGATCTGGCCGAAGTCCAGACCGGCGTGCGCGATGGTCCACTGCTGCGGCAACAGCCCGCCGTAGTAGCCGTAGGCGAGGAACGCCAGGCACACCACGGGCAGCACCCACCCGGTGGTCCGGCGACACGCTTCGAGCACCAGCACGAGCAGCACCGTGCCCATGGCGACGTCCATCGGGTCGAGCAGACCCTGCCGATCCAGGAACTCGTTGTATCCGCCGCCGCCCGAACCGATTTCGAACGGCAGCACCGGGTAGAGGCAGACCACCAGCGCCAGCCCCGCCAGCGCCCAGTCCAGCACACCCGGCCCCGAGGCCCGGTCGAGCAGCCGAAGTCCCGAGCGATACGCCAGGAAGACCAGCGGCAGCGTGCCTGCGAGGAACACCACCAGGTAGTACTGACTGCCCTGCGACAGCGGCCGAAATACCTGCCACACCGCGAGGATCGCGATCGCGAAGGCCGCGACCGCCACCACCCGCTCGGGCCACCCGCTCAGTTCGCGAGCAGGTCGCTCGGCATCGTCCACCTCGAGCGTGTCGATCGCAGGCCGCTGCCCTTGATCAGGCAGCTCCTCGTCGAGCCGATGGTCCCGCGTGTCGGACATCGTGCGAAGATACCAACGCGGCGCGCCCGATTCGCCCGGTTTCGCGACGGAGTTGCGCTCGCGGCGTGCTCAGCCCGAAATCTTTGCGCAATCATAAGGTTCGTAGAGCACGACCGACCACGGCGTGCCCGGCGTCGCTTCGAGCGCGGCGCGCCGTTCGTGCGGACCGGTGACCGGATCCGCGAGCGCGACGCCCGCCCCGCGCAAGGCGGCGACGGCGGCATCGAGGTCGGCGACCTTGACCGAGAGCGCTGCCGCGTCCCCTTCGCGATCCTTTCCGGCCACCATGACGCGGGCCGGACCGACGTCGAACTGCGCCCACCGATCGCCCTCCACGAAGGTGGGTGCGACGCCGAACAGCGCGCTCAGCAGCGCGACGGTCGCGGGCAGATCGTCGGTGGGCAGGATCGTCCCGATCCGTTCGATGCTCATTCGTCGCTCCCGAAGGCGCGGCGGACGGCCGAAAATGCTGCGGCGGCCGCCTTTCCGGCGTCGGGCAGATGATCGGCCATGCTCACGAAACCGTGGAACTCCCCGTCGTAGCGGACCGTTTCGGTGGGGACGCCCGCCGCGCGCAACCGGGCGGCGTAGGCCTCCCCCTCGTCGCGCAGCGGATCGAATTCGGCGGTGAGGACGTGGGCGGGCGGCAGTCCGGACAGGTCGGCCGCGCGCGGCGGCGCGGCGTAGGGGTGGTCGCCGTCGCCATCGGGGCCCAGGTACTGCTCCCAGTACCACCGCAGGTGCGCGGCCGTGGTGAAGTACCCCTCGGCGTTGTCGCGGTACGAGGCGGTGTCGCAGGACGGATCCAGCATCGGGTAGATCAGCAGCTGATGCGCCAGCGCGGGCCCGCCGCGGTCCCTGGCCATCAGCGCCGTCACGGCGGCGAGGTTGCCGCCGGAACTGTCGCCCGCCACGGAGATCCGGGCGGGATCGCCGCCGAACTCCGACGCGTGGCCGGCGACCCAGCGCACCACCGCGTAGGCGTCCTCGGCGGCCGCGGGGAAGCGGTGCTCGGGAGCTTGGCGGTAGTCGACCGAGACCACGATCGCGCCGATGCCGTTGGTCATCGTCCGGCAGAACTGGTCGTGGCTGTCCAGGCTGCAAATGGTGAATCCGCCGCCGTGACAGAACACCACCACGGGGAGGCCGGGCCCTGCATCGGCGGGCCAGTAGATCCGCACCGGCACCTCCGCCGCTCCGTCCGGCCCCGGCACCGTCCGCTCCTCGACCCGGCCGACCGGGATCGGCTCGACGGCCGCCGCGGGCCGCGCCGCCAGCAGGCGACGGGCCTCGGCGGCGTCGAGCACCTCGGTGCCGAGCTTCGGGAAGGAGGCCGAGGCCAGCTCCACGATGACGCGGGCTTCGGGTTTCAACGGCACGATCCGCTCCTCACTCCACGCCCGGCAGCTGCGCGCCGGGTGGAATGAACTGCCCGGCGGAGAGTCCGCCGTCGATCGCGAGTTCCGCGCCGGTGACGAACGCCGAGGCGTCCGAGGCGAGGAAGGCGACCAGATCCGCGACCTCGCGGGGCAGCCCAACCCGACCGAGCGGCAAGGCAGGGAAACTGCCAGGGCCGGTGCTCAATCCGAGGTGACCGATCATCGGCGTGTGAATCGGGCCGGGATGCACCGAGTTCACCCGGATGCCCGCGGGACCGAGCTCGAGCGCCGCGGTCTTCGTCAGTCCGCGCAGCCCCCACTTCGACGCGCCGTAGGCGGCGTGCCCCATCAGACCCTGGAGACCGGCCTGCGAGGAGATGTTCACGATGGAACCGCCGCCCGCGGCCGCCAGCGGACCCGCAACGGCCTTGATGCCGAGGAAGGAGCCGACCAGGTTGACCCGCAGAATCCGTTCCAGCTCTTCGGCACTGGTGTCGGTGAGCGCCTTGGTGGTGTAGATCGCGGCGTTGTTCACCAGCACGTCGAGGCGGCCGAATTCGGTTTCGGCGGTTCGCACCGCGGCCGCCCACTCGGCTTCGCTGCTCACGTCATGTGCCACGAAACGCGCTGCCTCGCCGAGGGATTCGGCGACTGCCTTGCCTTCGTCGGCCAGCACGTCGGTGATCACCACGCGCGCACCGAGTTCGACGAACAGCCGCGCCTCGGCCTCGCCCTGCCCCCGGGCGGCGCCCGTAATGATCGCGACTTTCCCGTCGAGAGTGGTCATCACACTCACTCCTCGTTCTTCCGGAAGTGCGGAATCACCGTCTCGCCCCAGTGCCGGATGGTCTCCAGGCAGGCTTCCTGCGGCACGGTGCCCATCTGGATCAGGCACAGGATCTCGTCGGCGCCCGCCTCCTTCAGCCGTTCGACGTAGGCGATGGCGTCCTCCGGCGAGCCGTAGGCGTGCGCGGCGTTGAACACCGAGGTCGCGCCGGTCTTCACCGGGATCTTGGCCTCGTGCAGGTAGGCCACGTGGTCGTCGGCGGCCTGCTTGATGGCGGCCATCTCGTCGGCGTTGGGGTCGACGGCCTCGTCCGGCACCGGGCCCGCGCCGTACCAGTGCTTGATCGACTGCGCGAAGAACCGCTGGCCGCGCGCGCCGATCTGCTGCGCCTTCTCGCGGTCCTCGAGCACGATCGTCGGGCACAGCGCGGCGAAATGATCGTTGACCACGGTGGAGACGAACTTCTCGCCGGTGCGCTCGGCGATGGCCTGGTCGTAGGTGCGACGCAGCTCGGCGATCTCTTCCACGCCCGCGAAACCGAGGACCAGCGCGCCGATGCCGTAGTCGGCGGCCAGCTTCAGGGTGTCCTTCTTGGTGCACGCCATGAACAGCGGCGGGTGCGGCAGCTGGACCGGGCGCGGGAGCATCGGGTGCGGGTCGATGTCGAGCAGCTCACCGTGCCACTCGAATTCGCCCTCGGGGTCCTGCCAGGCCTTGCCGATGATGCGCAGCGACTCCTCGACCTCCTGGTAGGTGCGGTCGGGGTCGACGCCGCACATGGACGTCTCCTGCGGGGTCGCGCCGCGGCCCGCGCCCAGGTTCACCCGGCCGTTGGAGAGCACGTCGAGCATGGCGGCGCGTTCGGCGGCGCGCACCGGGTGGTTGAAGTTGAACGGCATGCAGACCACGCCGTGACCGATCCGGATACGCTCGGTGCGCGCGGCCACCCAGGTCAGGAAGATCTCCGGGGCGCTCATGTGCGCGTACCACTTCAACCCGTGATGCTCCACGGCCCAGACGGTGTCGAAGCCCATCTCCTCGGCCAGCACGGCCTGCTCCACACAGTCGCGCAGCACCTGCCGTTCGTGCTCGGCCGACGGGTCGGTCATCTGCGCCTCGAAGATCATCGAGAACTTCATGCATTGCCTCCACTTCTCAATATGCCTAGTAGGAATATTTCCGATGCTGCCGTTGAGGTCAGGTGCATGTCTC
The DNA here is from genome assembly GCF_040654065.1 of Nocardia sp. NPDC050793. NCBI lineage: Bacteria > Bacillati > Actinomycetota > Actinomycetes > Mycobacteriales > Nocardiaceae > Nocardia > Nocardia sp. NPDC050793. The sequence goes on along the minus strand of NZ_JBFAHG010000003.1, from coordinate 467,069 downwards.
GCTGGATGAGACTGCGGACGCCCGCGCCGATGCCCGGGTCCTAGCTTCGAAGCGAGGCAGCAGAAAGGAAGGACCGCAGTGGGTCGACTCGAAGGCAAGGTCGCGCTGATCACCGGTGGCGCGCGCGGTATGGGGGCCGAACACGTGCGCCGCTTCGTCGCCGAAGGCGCGCGGGTGGTGTTCGGCGATGTGCTCGACGAGCAGGGCGCGCAGCTCGCGGCCGCGCTCGGCGCGGCCGCCCACTACGTGCACCACGACGTGACCGGCGAAGCCGACTGGACCGCGGCGGTGACCACCGCCGTCGAGACGTTCGGCAAGCTCGACGTGCTGGTGAACAACGCGGGCATCCTGCGCTTCCAGAGCATCGCGGAGATGAGCCTGGCCGATTTCAGCACCATCATGAACGTCAACGTGACCGGTACCTGGCTGGGCATCAAGACCGCGGCGCCCGCGCTCACCGAGGCAGGCGGCGGCTCCATCGTCAACATCTCCTCGGTCGAGGGATTCATCGGCGCGGCGGGGCTTTCCGCCTACAGCGCAAGCAAATTCGCACTGCGCGGCATCACCAAGTCGGCCTCGCGCGAGCTGGGCAAGGCGGGCATCCGGGTGAATTCCGTACATCCCGGCGGCATCGCCACGCCGATGACCGCCAACGCGTCCTCCGGCGTGGACGGCGACAAGTTCTTCGCCGGGCTGCCGATCCCGCGCTGGGGCAAGCCGGAGGAGGTCACCGAGGCGGTGGTCTTCCTGGCCTCCGACGCCGCGGGCTACTGCACCGGCACCGAGGTCGTCGTCGACGGCGGCATGCTCACCGGCGCGGGCTACTGAACCAGAAAGGCAGACCGATGTCTCAGCAGAAGTCCACGGAGGCCGTCTACGACGTGGTGGTCGTCGGTTCCGGCGCGGCGGGCATGACCGCCGCGTTGACCGCCGCCTACCGCGACCTGTCGGTGGTGCTGATCGAGAAGAGCCGCACCTTCGGCGGTTCCACCGCCCGCTCCGGCGGCGGTGTGTGGATCCCGAACAATCCCGTGCTGGTGCGCGAAGGCGTGCCGGACAGCCCCGATCTGGCCCGCGTCTACCTGAAATCCGTGGTGGGCGATCGGGTTCCGCAGGCCAAGCAGGACGCGTTCCTGGACAACGGCCCGCGCATGATGTCGTACTTGACCAGCCGCACCCCGCACCTGGAATTCGTCTACGACCGCGGCTACTCCGATTACCACCCGGAACTGCCCGGCGGCCTTGCCCAGGGACGCAGCATCGAGCCCGCCATCGTCGACGGTCGCCTACTCGGCGACGACCTGGCGCTGATCAACCAGCCGACGATGTCGGGTCCGAAGGGAATCGCCTTCACCGTCAGCGACTTCCACGATCTCAATATGATCGCGCGCACCTGGAAGGGCAAGCGCACGGCTATGAAGGTCGGCGCCAAGGCGGTCATGAACAAGCTGCGCGGCCGCCTGCCGCTGAGCCTGGGCAAGGCGCTCGTCGCCCGGCTGTGGCTGGCGCTGCGCGACGCGGGCGTGCCGGTGTGGCTGAACACGCCGCTCACCGAACTGATCACCGAGGACGGCGCCGTGGTCGGCGTCCGCGCCGAGCGCGACGGCGTGCCGATCGTGCTGCGGGCCCGGCGCGGCGTTGTGCTCGCCGCCGGCGGCTTCGAGCACAACCTGGAGATGCGCAAGGAGTTCTTCGCCGAGCCGGTGAGCACGGAGTGGACCGTCGGCGCCACCGAGAACGTCGGCGAGGGCATTCGTGCGGGCGAGAACGTCGGCGCCGCACTCGATCTCATGGACGACGCGTGGTGGGGCCCGTCGGTGCGCAACCCCGACGGACCGCCGTTCTTCTGCCTGGCCGAACGCTCGCAGCCAGGCGCCATCATGGTCAACGACGCGGGACAGCGGTTCACCAACGAATCGGCCAGCTACGTCGACGTGGTGCACACCATGTACGAGCGGCACGAATCCGGAATCGGCCACGTGCCAGCGCATTTCATCATGGACCAGCGCTTCCGCGACCGGTACCTGTTCCTCGGCACCTTCCCGAAGCAGGCCATCCCGCAGAAGTACTTCGACGCGGGCATCATCAAGAAGGCCGACACCCTCGAAGAACTCGCGGACAAGATCGGCATCCCCGTCGACGCGCTCACCTCGACCGTCCAGCGTTTCAACGGCTTCGCGCTCGCCGGACGCGACGAGGACTTCCATCGCGGCGAATCCGCCTACGACCGCTACTACGGCGATCCGACGGTAAAGCCGAACCCCTGCCTCGCGCCGATCGAGAAGCCGCCCTTCTACGCGGTGGAGATGGTGCCGGGCGATCTCGGCACCAAGGGCGGTCTGGTCACGGACGAGCACTCCCGGGTGCTGCGCGCGGACGGTGCACCGATCGCGGGACTGTATGCGGCGGGCAACAATTCGGCCGCTGTCATGGGCAACAGTTACGCGGGGGCGGGCGCGACCATCGGCCCGGCCATGGTGTTCGGCTACATCGCCGCCAACCATCTCGCCGATCTCGATCGAGCGTGAAAGGACAGGACATGGACAGGGTCAGCGATAAGACGGTCATCGTGACCGGTGGAGCGCGGGGCATGGGCGCGGCGTTCGCGCGCAAGCTCGCGGATCATGGCGCGTCGGTGGTGATCACCGACGTGCTCGCCGAGGAGGGCAAGGCGGTCGCCGCCGAAATCGGCGAGCGGGCGCTCTTCCTTCCGCACGACGTGACCGACGAAAGCGCGTGGCAGTCGGTGGTTTCCGAGGCCGAACGGGCATTCGGACCGGTCGCCGGGCTGGTCAACAACGCGGGCATCGTGCACGTCGATCCGATCGAGAAGCTCGCCGAAGCGGACTACCGCAAGGTGATCGACGTCAACCAGGTGGGCGTGTTCCTCGGCATGAAAGCCGTTGTGCCGTCGATGCGCCGGGCGGGCGGCGGCTCGATCGTGAACATCTCCTCGATCGGCGGCATCATCGCGTTCTCCAACATCCTCGGCTACGTCGCGTCCAAATGGGCGGTGCGCGGCATGAGCAAGGCCGCCGCCCAGGAGTTCGGCGTGGACGGAATCCGGGTCAACTCGGTGCATCCCGGCGTCGTCGCCACCGAGATGACCGCCGCGTCGGACCGTTCCAACTCGATGGTGCACGACCAGCCGCTGCCCCGCGCCGCCACCCCCGAGGAGCTGGCCAACGTGGTGCTGTTCCTGATCTCCGACGAGTCGGCCTACTGCACCGGCGCGGAATTCGTCGCCGACGGCGGCTTCACGACCAAATGACACGAGGACAACTGCTGTGAAGAACTTCCAGGACAAGGTCGCCGTCATCACCGGCGCCGGGGCGGGCATCGGGCGGGCGCTCGCGCTCGAATTGGCGCGCAGCGGAGCGCGTCTCGCGCTGTCCGGGCGCGACCTGGCCAATGTCAGCGAGACCGCCGCGCTGTGCGAGCAGGCGGGCGCGAAGGCGCGCGCCTACAAGCTCGACGTCACCGACCGCGCCGCGTTCTACGCGCACGCCGAGGAGGTGCACGCCGACTTCGGTCCGGCCAACCTGCTGGTCAACAACGCGGGCGTCTCGCTGACGGCCACCGTCGAGGAACTCACCTGGGAGGACTTCGAATGGATCGTGAACATCAACTTCTGGGGCGTCATGTACGGCACCAAGGCGTTCCTTCCGCAGGTGATCGCCTCCGGTGACGGGCACATCGCCAATGTCTCCAGCATGTTCGGCCTGGCCGCCTGCCCGAGCCAAGGCGCCTACAACGCAACGAAATTCGGCATTCGCGGCTTCACCGACGCGCTGCGCCAGGAGATGAAGATCGCCGGACATCCGGTCGGGGTGAGCAGCGTGCACCCGGGCATGGTGAAGACCGAGATCGCCTGGAAGGCCCGCGCAGGCGGCGATCGCGACCGCGACGCCCTCGCCGCCAACTTCGATCGGCTGGCCAAGACCACGCCCGAAGCCGCGGCGAAAATCATCCTGCGCGGCATCCAGAAGGACAAGGCCAAGATCCTCGTCGGCGCCGACGCCCGCGTCATCGATTTGCTCCCTCGGATTTTCGGCTCCGGGTATCAGCGCATCATCACGGCACAGATGAAGAACGAGGTCAACTGAGCAAACAGGGCGTTACGGGCCCGGCAACCGGTGGCAAGCTGGAGTTGTGCGTGCCCGGGATGTCCGAATCGGGGAACTCTATGTAGTCGAGGTGCCCCATCGGTTGCCCGCGCGCACCGCGAGAATGCGCGCCGGGGAGTGGGAACTGTGGCGGCTGCGCGGGTGTCGCTTCCGCGCGGTCGTCACCGCCCTCGACACCACCGTGCGCCCTGCCACCGTCGAAGCGCTGCGGGTGACACGGCACAGTGTCACCCGCGTCGACCTGACCGCCGAACAAGCCGCCGGTCTCGGCCTCCCCGACGGCCGATACCACTTGCTCGGCATGATCTTCGACAACGACGGCCATCCCATCGAGCTCCCTGACCTCGAACCCCTCCGCGCCTCCGTCCGCTGGCTCTACCCCCTCGCCGAACACCGCCCACCCGGCACCCACCGCGACATCGACTTCCACCCCGCCCTGTGAACACCGCCTGATAGCGTCGGCAGTACGGGGCGCTGCCCAGTACATCCCGGGGGGGTGAAAGTGGATACCGCGCAACGCTATCGACGGTTCGCACGCTTCGAGGCGTACGGCCACTCACCGTGCTACGCGGACCGGTCGCGGCGGATCGCCGACGACCCGGAAGTGCTCGCGCTCGTCGAGGAGCTGCCCGCCGCCAAGCGTCAGCCCAATCTCGTGCTGGCCTCGGCACGGTATGTCGGCGCACGTCAGGGCCGTTCGATGGGTTCAAGCGCCTGGATCGCCGATGAGGGCTGCGGCGTTGTTCCCGTCGGCCGGGTCTCCTGCCGAAACCGTGCTCGGAGACGCGAGATCGGTTTGTTCTCACCGAAGACGGTATGCCGGTGGCCTATTCGGGGCCGCACGGGCACAGTCTCGAGTGGTTTCGGCGGGGCTGAGAATTCGGTCGAACGCCTGCGGCTACCGCCTTGCGGGATCACGGCACATCGACACCTGTGAAGCCGTTTCGCTGTGTCACGGGGAACGGTCGATCTCGGAAGTGCGCCGGGCCGACCGAGGCGAATCGGTAACTGCGAAACGGATTTCCGGAAACACCCCCGAGGCGCACCGCGCTACGACATAGTGGTAGACGCTCGCGTACCCCACTCATACGCGGGCGTACCTTACTCCATGTTCGTGAATTGGATCAGAAACTGTATGAGGACGAGCACATCTCCGGCGGCGGCCCGCGCCGTTGCCATCACAGCCTTGATCGTTGGATCCGCAGGCGGATTTCCCGGGGCGGCCTCCGCCGACAACGCACCCGGTTCACCAACGGTGGTCACGGTCGACACCACGGCAGACGGCGTCGCGGCCGATCCACAAAGCGGGCTATGCCGTACTGCCGCCAACACTTGCACACTGCGAGCGGCAATTCAGACGGCCAATGCCCGGCCCGGGAGCACAATCGTGGTGCCTGAGGGGCGCTACATCTTGACGATCCCTCCCGACCCACGGAAAGTGCAGGGCCGCAACCCGGATCCGACCACGGGAGACCTGAACCTCACAGCGCCGACAACGCTGCGTGGCGCGGGCCGCGACCGGACAGTGCTGGATGCCAATGGGATCGACAGGGTGCTCAGTATCTCCGCGCCCGTGACGTTGACGGGATCGACCGTGACCGGCGGAGTCACCGCGCAGCACGAGATCCCGTATTACGACACCGGCGGCGGCGGAATTTCCAATTCGTCGAACCTCGTACTCGATGATGTCGTGGTCCGGGGTAACAGCGCCGGGTACGGCGGCGGGATCTTCAACGTGCCGGGGTCGGACCTACAGACGAGAAACACGATCATCACCGGCAACACATCCGGCGAGGCGGGTGGCGTGCGATGCGATAATACCTGCACCTTCACCGACTCGACGATCTCCGACAACCGCGTGGTCAATCCCGGAGTCTGGTACCGCCCAGGCGGATTCGCCGGACGCGGCGGCGGCGTCGACATCCGGGGCCGGGGCGTCGTGACTTTCGATCGTGCGACCATCACCGGAAACAGTGCCTCGGACTCGGGCGGCGGCATCAACGTGGCGCCCGCCTACCTCGACACCCTTCCACGCCTGTTGACGGATGTGATCAATGTTCCAGTGGGCACCGTAGTATTGCGGAACTCCACTATCAGGGGAAACACCTCCGGCACCGTTCGGGACAACTGCGCGAAGGTGTTCGCGAGGATTGTTTCTGAAGGCGGCAATACCAGCGACGATACTTCCTGCGACCTCACCGGGCCTGGCGACAAAGTGGTGCCCTAGCCGGCAGGGGTTGCCAGCCCGAGCAGCGTGCGGTGGATGTACAGCACGATGTCCTCGAGCTCGAGCAAGTCACCTCCGGCGCGCAGGGTCCTGCGGACGGCCTCGTTGGTCGCATCGGTCACCGCCAGATACGCATCGTCCGGCACCGATGGATCAACGGGGCCTGCCCCTGCACGCCACGATCGGATGAACCCGGCGAACCAGTGTTGGCATCGTTCGAACGACTCGATCGCGCGCGACCCGGCCGGGGCCGTCTCCAGATAGAACGAGCGGGCGAACGACGGTTCGTCACGCAACAAGGAGAGGTATTCGCGAATTCCGAGCCGCAGTGCCTCGAGCGGCTCCACCGGTTCGGCGAATACCTCCCTCATCACGCGCTCGAGGTGCTCGATCATCAGATCCCGACCCGTCTCGGCCGCGGCGAGGAAGCACGCTTCCTTATCCGGGAAGTGCTGGTAGAACGTCCGTCGCGAAACCTTCGCCGCCGCAGCGATATCCGCGATCGTCGCGGTGAGATAGCCGCGATCCGCGACGACGACCGTCACCCCGTACAAGAGCCGCTGCCGCTGCGACCCGGTCACCAGTTCACGAGCCAGGCCATGCGGCCCGTGCGGCAACTCCGTCAGGGTCGGCTCCAGCAACTTCTTACGTCCCACCCGCATCTTCATATCAGGTGCGTCCCTGGCGTGAAGAGCCGGTTCGACGGACCGAGAGGCGACCCCGAGCCGCATGGACCGGGGTCTATGCCGTCTCAGGCCTACGAGGAGTCAACTCGAATCGCCCGCTGCGCGGAGCAGTTTGGTGGCGAGGGTGCGGAGGTGGGTGGACATTTCCGGGGGGTGGCGGACTTCGAAGGGGAGGTCGAGGTGGGCTATGCGCAGGGCGGTCCATTCGAGGGAGTCGGCGGTGGTGCGGAGCAAGCAGGTGTGGTCGTCCAGGGGCTCGATTTCGGTGGTGCGGACGCGGAAGCGGTCGGTGAGTTCGGCGGCGGAGGCGTGCACAAGGAGTTCGACGTGCTGGACGGGGCGGGCCAACGCGAGCGAGCGGGTGACGAAGGCGGCGGGATCGGCGTCGGGGAGTTCTCGTGGTGGGCAACGGACGCCGATGGGCAGCGGGGACGCGATGCGATCGACGCGGAAGGTGCGCCAGTCCGCGCGGTCGACGTCCCAGGCGACGAGATACCACCGTCGCCCGGCCGACACCAGGCTGTGGGGCTCGACCAGCCTGCGTGACTCGGCGCCGTCTTTGTCGCGGTAGGAGAAGCGAATTCGCTCGTGATCGCGCGCCCCCGCCGCCAACGTCACCAGCGTTTCGGGGTCCACCCAGGGACCCGTGGGCGGTCCGGCGAGATCGACGGTGCTGGTCTGCACGGCGTCCACCCGCCTGCGCAACCGATCCGGCAGCACCTGCTGGAGTTTCACCAGCGCCCGCGCGGCCGACTCCTCGCTGCCCGCCACACCGCCGAACGCGGCATGGCGCAGGCCCAGGGTGATCGCCACCGCTTCGTCGTCGTCGAGCAGCAGCGGCGGCAGCGCGGCCCCCGATTCCAGCCGGTAGCCGCCGACCGCGCCGAGACCCGAGCGCACCGGATAGTCCAGCTCGCGCAGGCGCTCGATATCGCGGCGCACCGTGCGGACGGTGACGCCGAGCCGCCGAGCCAGCTCGGGCCCGCTCCACTCCCGCCGCGTCTGCAGCAGAGCGAGGAGTTGGAGGAGCCGGGCGGCGGTGTCGGTCACGGCCCCTAGTATGCCCCGCAATGAGGACCGAATCAGACCTCATTGCCGCCTACCGTGGCGCTGGTGAACGCAGAGACCATCGAGATAGTCGGAGCACGGGTGCACAATCTGCGCGACGTGACCCTCCGTATTCCCAAGGGCCAGATCGTCGTCTTCACCGGAGTGTCCGGTTCGGGCAAGTCGTCGGTGGTGTTCGGCACCGTGGCGGTGGAGTCGCAGCGCCAGCTCAACGAGACCTTCACCTGGTTCATCCGCAACCGGCTGCCCAAGTACGAGCGCCCGGACGCCGACGTCATCGACAACCTGGCGCCCGCCGTGGTGGTGGACCAGAAGCCGATCGGCGGCAATTCCCGCTCGACGGTCGGCACCATGACCGATATCCAGTCGATCATCCGCGTCCTGTTCTCCCGGCACGGCGTGCCCAGCGCCGGCGAGGCGACCCGGTATTCGTTCAACGACCCGCTCGGCATGTGCCCGGAGTGCGGCGGCCTCGGTCACGTGGTGCGCGCGGATCTGGACAAACTACTCGACACCGGAAAGTCGCTGAACGAGGGTGCGATCCGCTTCTCCCCCTTCGCGGTCGGCACCTTCCAGTGGCAGATCTACGCCGAATCCGGCCTCTTCGATCCGGACAAGCCGCTACGCGACTTCACCGCCGAGGAGTGGGAGCTGTTCCTGCGCGGCAACGGCTTTCGCGTGCCGCGCCTGAACAAGACCGGTTCGATGGGGCACAACGCCTACGAGGGCCTGCTGGAACGCTTCGACCGGCTCTACATCAAACGCGATCTCAGCGCGCTGTCGGAGAAGAACCGGGCGGCGGCGCTGGCGGTGGTCGGCGAACAGGTCTGCCCGTCCTGCGGTGGGGCGCGGCTGAACGCGGCCGCGCTGGCGAGCCGCATCGACGGACTCGGCATCGCGGACTACGGCCGGATGGAGGTGTCGGATCTCGTCGACGTGCTCGCCGCGATCGACGATCCGGTGGGCGCGCCGATCGCGAGCGCGGCGATCGCCCGGCTGCGTCGCGTCGAGGACGTCGGCCTCGGCTACCTGTCCCTCGACCGCGAGACATCCACGCTGTCCGGCGGTGAGGCGCAGCGCCTCAAAGTCGTCCGCCACCTCGGCTCCAGCCTCACCGGCATGACCTACATCTTCGACGAACCGAGCGTCGGCATGCACCCGCGCGACGTGCACCGGTTGAACGATCTGCTGATCCAGTTGCGGGACAAGGGTAATTCGGTGCTGGTGGTGGAGCACTCGCCGGATGTCATCGCGGTCGCCGACCACGTGGTGGACATGGGTCCCGGCGCGGGCGGCGACGGCGGCACTGTCGTGTTCCAGGGCAGTGTCGAGAAGCTGCGCGCCTCCGGCACGCTCACCGGAGAACGGCTGCGCCGGACGCGACCGGTCAAGGACACTCCGCGCACGCCCGCGGGCTGGCTCACGGTGACCGGGGCCGATCGGTACAACCTGAAGAATGTGACCGCGCGTTTTCCGGTCGGCGTGCTGACCGCCGTCACCGGCGTGGCCGGATCGGGCAAGAGCACGCTCGTGTCGGGCGCGTTCCTGGCCGCGCACCCGGACGCGGTGGCGGTCGACCAGTCGGCGATCGGCGGATCGCGGCGGTCCAGTCCCGCGACGTATCTCGGCATCATGGACCGGCTGCGTCAGCTGTTCGCGGCGGCGCACGGGGTGAAGCCAGGGCTGTTCAGCTTCAACTCCGCCGGCGCGTGCGCCGAATGCGGCGGCGCGGGAATCATTTTCACCGATCTCGCGTACATGGATCCGGTGACCACGGTGTGCCGGGCTTGCCACGGCAGGCGCTACCGCCCCGAGGTGCTCGGTTACACGGTGCGCGGTGCGTCGATCGCCGACGTGCTCGACATGACCGCCGCCGAGGCCATCGAATTCTGGCGCGGGCGCGACCGCATCCTGCCGCCGCTGCGGGCACTGCACGAGGTCGGGCTCGGGTACCTCACCCTCGGCCGTTCCCTCAGCTCGCTGTCCGGCGGCGAACGGCAGCGCCTGAAGCTCGCCGATCACCTGCACCGCCGCGGCGGGGTGTACGTGCTGGACGAACCGACCACCGGACTGCACATGGCCGACGTGGACACCCTGATGACGCTGCTGGACCGCTTGGTGGACGGCGGCAACACGGTGATCGTCATCGAGCACGACCTCGAGGTGGTGAAACGGGCCGACTGGGTCGTCGACCTGGGTCCCGACGGCGGCAAGCACGGAGGCGAGATCGTTTTCGCGGGGACGCCCGCGGACCTCGTCGCCGACCAGCGGTCGATCACCGCGGACTACCTGCGCCGCAGCCTCGCCGCGGCAGCATAGCGCCCGCGCTCGTCCTGCTGACCGGGACGACGGGTACGCACCTGCCGATGCGCGCGGGCAGGCTGAAAGACGCGCCGATGCTGTGCCATTCGCCCGGCACGCCGGTGGGCCGCTTTCCGGGCGCCCCGGTCATCGGCCCGCGTCCCCCGCCGACCGCGGTGGTGAGTCGAGAACGTGAACCAAGAGGAGTGACATGACGACCGGAGTGGAGCCCGTGGAGCGACCCCGAAGCGCCCTGAAGAGCACCGCACCGACCGTTGCCGAACTCGACGGCACCTGCGCGCTGAGCCGTGACCGCATCGGCGGCAAGGCGTGGAGCGTCGACCACATGCGGGCGCTCGGCCTGCCGGTGCCGCCCGCGTTCGCTGTCACCACCGAGGGCTGGGCCGACTTCCGCGCGCGGGGTGCGCTGAGCGAGGAGATCTGGCTCCAGGTGCGGTCGGGCGTCGCGGCGCTCGAGCGCGGCACCGGCCGGCGCTTCGGTGACCCCGAACGGCCGCTGCTGGTGTCGGTGCGCTCCGGCGCCGCGGTGAGCATGCCCGGCATGATGGACACGGTCCTCAACCTCGGCATCAACGACGACGTCGAACGTGCGCTGGCGGCCGAGACCCGCAACCCCGGGTACGCCGCGGACACCCACCGCCGATTCCGCTCGCAATACCGCGAGATCGTGCTCGGCGACCCGGAGAGCGCGGTCCCGCGCGACCCGTGGGAGCAGCTGCGCGGCGCCGTCGCCGCGGTCTTCCGATCGTGGGATTCCGCGCGGGCCAAGACCTATCGCCGCAGCCGCGGCGTCTCCGACGACCTCGGCACCGCGGTCACGGTGCAGGCCATGGTGTTCGGCAATCTCGACGCGCTCTCCGGCACCGGCGTGTTGTTCACCCGCAACCCGAACACCGGCGAGCGCGTCGTGTTCGGCGAATGGCTGATCGGCGGTCAGGGTGAGGACGTGGTCTCCGGCCGCACCACCCCGCGCCCGCTCGACGATCTCGCGGTCACCATGCCCGACGTGCACGAGCAACTGCTCGCCGCCGCCGACCTGCTGGAACGCGACGGCCGCGACATCCAGGACATCGAATTCACCGTCGAATCCGGCAGGCTGTGGCTGCTGCAATCGCGGCCCGCGAAGCGCTCGGCCCGCGCCGCGGTACGCGCCGCCGTCGCCATGGCGAGCGAGGGTCTCATCGATCCGGCGACGGCACTGCGCCGCGTCGAGGCCGAGCAGGTGCGCACGGTGCTGCGACCGGCCTCCGGCGCGGAGACGGATCGGCCGCCGCTGGCCCGCGGCGAGTCGGCCTGCCCCGGCCTGGCCTCCGGCGTCGTCGTCACCGACCCGGACGAGGCCGAAACCCGCGCCGCCGCAGGCGAAGCCGTCGTGCTCGCGCGGCCGACCACCAGCCCCGACGACCTGCACGGGATGATCGCGGCGCGGGCCATCGTCACCGAACTCGGCGGCGCCACTTCGCATGCCGCGCTGGTGAGCAGGGAACTGGGCAGGCCGTGCGTGGTCGGCTGCGGACCCGGCGTGGTGGCGGCGCTCGCCGGACAGGTGGTCACCGTGGACGGCGGCGCAGGCGCGGTGTGGCTGGGCGAAATCGCCGGAAAGGCCGTGGACCAGAGCGTGATCGAGGACGTGGCGCAGCTCGCCCGCTGGGCCACGGTGTCTCCCGACGAACTGGTCGGCCTGCTCTCCGCACGGTCCCCCGATGCCGAAAATCCCTCGTCCGCAACACATTCGATCGAGAATGGACGAATGACAGCAGGGATTTCGCCTGTGTCCGATCACGCTCTGCCGCACACCACCCCGCGCGACAGCCGGACACAGCAGCACACCACCCCCGTTCGCCTTCCCGCCTCCGACCTCGACCTGCTTCGCCTGATCGGCATCAAGGGCCGGGTCGCCCCCGACGCCGTAGCGGACAGCCTCGCGGACGATGCGGCCGAGACCGCCTGTGCGGATCTGGTCGCCCGCGGACTGTGCGCGGTCACCCCGGTCGGCGTGCGGCTCACGCCAGAGGGCCGCGGCGAGCTCACCCGCCTGCTCACCGCGGAGCGCGAAACGGTGGACCCCACCGTGATCGCGGCGGCCTACGACGAATTCTGCGTATACAACACCGAACTCAAGGAGATCATCACCGCCTGGCAGATGAAGGACGCCGCGACCGTCAACGACCACGCCGACAGTGCTTACGACACCGCGGTGCTCGATCGTCTGCGCGCCGCGCACGGACAGGTCGCTCCGCTGGTGCGCCGGATCGGCGAGATCGCGCCGCGGTTGTCGCGCTACGCGGGCCGCCTGGAGCGCGCGGTGCAGCGCATCGACGGCGGCGATCACACCTGGGTGGCACGTCCGATCATGGACAGCTACCACACCGTGTGGTTCGAGCTGCACGAAGATCTGATCGGCCTGTGCGGGCTCAGCCGTGCCGACGAGGCCGCCGCGGGCCGGGCCCACTGACATGCGCACCGACAGCTCCCCGCGGCGATGGGTCGACTTCGCCGAGATCGACAACGTTCGCGACCTCGGCGGGCTGCCCGTGCCCGGCGGCGTCACCCGGTTCGGCGTGGTGTACCGCGCCAGCACCCCGCAGCACCTGACCGCGGACGATCTGGTCCTGCTGACCGGCCGGGTCGGTCTGCGCACCCTGATCGACCTGCGCAACCCCGACGAGGTCGAGCGGGAAGGCTACGGCCTGCTCACCGGCGCGGACGTCCGGCTGGTCAACCTGCCCGTGCGCAAGGCGGCGGCGACCACCGTCACCCCCACCGATCTGGTGCCCGACGCCAAGCACTACGACCTGGTCGCGCTCTACCGCGAACTCCTCGACGGCAGCGTCGAATCCGTGCTGACCGCCGTGCGGACGATCACCGACACCGACCACCATTCGGTGGTGTTCCACTGCGCCGCGGGCAAGGACCGCACGGGCGTGCTCGCCGCGGTGCTGCTGGACGCCGTCGGCGTGCCCGCGGAAGTGATCGCGGCGGACTACGCCCTGTCCGGCGAGCGGATGGCTCGGGTCCGCGCCCGCCTCGACGCGCTGCCGTCGTATCACGGGCTGCCCCCGGTGCGCACCGGAATCCTCGCGGTGGAACCCGCCGTGATGATCGAGTTCCTCGAACGGCTGCGGGCCGACCACGGCGGCGCGGCGGGCTGGCTGCGCGCGCACGGCCTCGGCGACCGCGAGCTGGCGGATCTGCGCCGGGCGCTCGTCGAGAACTGAGCGCACCGGCCCCGCGCGGCCCGCGTCCCAGGCCAACCCGGCCCGCCGCGGCCCGCGCGGCGGGATCATGGTCGTATGGCGACGCGCGAAGTGGTGCGATCGGGCCGGTTCACCGGGATCTACGACCCCAGCGCGGGCGAGCCGCACCCGTGGTACATCAACGACCACACGATCGTCCAGGACCGGGACGGCGGCTGGCACCTGTTCGGCATCACCCACCCCGAGCCCGCCGACCCGTTCCACGAGATCGAGTTCGCACACGCCACCGCGCCGGACCTGCACGGCCAGTGGACCAAGCGGGAGCCCGCACTCCGGGTCGATCCGGGCTACCACGGTGAAACTCACCTCTGGGCGCCCTACGTGATCCGGTCCGGCGCAACGTATTTCATGTACTACGCGGCGGGCGGCGCCGACCGAACCAGGGCGGCGATCAATCTGGCCACCTCCACCGACCTGGTCCACTGGGAGCGCGCGCCGGGCGGGCCGCTGTTCCGCGACGGCTACGACGCCCGCGACCCGATGGTGCTGCGCATCGGCGAGAAATGGGTGATGTACTACTGCGCGACCGGCGAACCGACAGGCGGTCACCACGCGGTCGCCTACCGGCTCAGCACCGACCTGTGGCACTGGGGCGAACGGCATATCGCCTACGCCGATCCGACGATCGGCACCGAGGCGGGCAATACCGAGTCGCCGTTCGTGGTGCGGCACGACGATCGCTGGTACCTGTTCATCGGTCCGCGTCCCGGTTACGTCGGCACCGATGTCTTCCGCAGCGACAACCCTTTTCGCTTCCGCATCGGCGACAAGATCGGCCACGTGGCCGCGCACGCCGCCGAGGTCGTACGCGACGCGGGTCGCTGGTGGATCACCAGTGCCGGATGGGGGCAGGGCGGTGTGCATCTCGCGCCGCTGACGTTCCCGCGCCCGCCCGCGGGCATCGCCGTACCGCGCTGATCGAGACACGCCGCGGCGGCTCCCACGCTCGGTGACGATCCCGGCTCCGATTCGCCGAAAGAGGCCGATTCGGCGGGGTGGCCTGGTATCTGTTGAGCGAGTCGACTATCCGCCCACCCACCGCGGGAGGTAACGGCATGGCCCGTATCGGCGTGATCAGTGTTTCCGACGGCCGCGACTATGTGCACACCGGCATCGCGGACTTCATCCGGACCACCGAGGACCGTCTCGTCGACGCCCTGACGGCGGCGGGGCACGAGGTGGTGCGGGGCACGGACATCATCAGCGACAACGCCTTGGCCGGATCGGTAGCGCGCGAAGTGGCCGCCGCGGGCGTCGATCTCACCGTGCTGCACTACGCCGTCTGGGCGTTCCCGCACTTCAGCATGCTCGCCGCGGGCGCGACACCGGGGCCGCTGCTGTTGCTGTCGAACATCGATCCGGTGCAGCCGGGCATGGTGGGAATGCTCGCGGCGGGCGGCGCGCTGGACCAGATCGGGCGCGCGCACACCAGGCTCTGGGGCGACCCGGCGGATGCCGCCCTGATCGAGGCGATCGGGGTGCGCGCCACCGCGGCGGCGGCCGTCTCGGCGTTGCGCGGCAGCACTTTCGGACGCATCGGCGGGCGGCCGATGGGCATGAACACCGCCGTCGCGAACACCGATCAGTGGCAGCGGTTGTTCGGCGTCGACGTCGAGGAGATCGACCAGTGGGAGATCGTGCGGCGCGCCGAGACAGCCGACGCCGGTGAGGTGAAGGCCGCGCGAGAATGGCTGGAGCGCCACGCCACCGTGCACTACGACGGCGCGAAACTCACACCCGAGCTGCTGGAGCGACAGATCCGCTCCTACCTGGCGATGCGCGAGCTGATCGCGCAGTGGCGGCTGGACTTCTCCGGCATCAAGGGCCAGCCGGAACTGACGCAGTATTTCGCGACCATGGACGTCACCGAGGCCTTCCTCAACGACCCCTACGACTGGAACGGCCCCAAGAACACCCACGTCTGCGCGACCGAGGCCGACATGGACGGCGCGCTCACCATGCAGCTGCTCAAACACCTCGCGGGCGCGCCGGTGCTGTTCGCCGACGTCCGGCACTATCACGCCGACCGCGACATCTGGGATCTGTGCAACTCGGGCCAGCACGCGACCTGGTTCGCCGCCCGCAGCGACGATCCCGCGGAGAACCTCGCCAGGGTGCACCTGTACCCGGAGGTGTTCTTCTTCCCCGCGGGCGGCGCCTCGGTGCACCATCTCGCCGCGCCGGGCACGATGACCCTGGCGCGGCTGACTCGCAAGGACGGCGACTACCGAATGCAGTTGATGCTCGGCGATTTCGAGACCTACGACGAGCAGACCAACGCCTCGCTGATGAAACAGTCCACCAGGGAGTGGCCGCACGCGTTCGCCCGGCTCGACGCCCGCGCCGAGGATTTCCTTTCCCGCTTCGGCGCCAACCACATTCACGCCGTCCCCGGCGACCACCGGGCGGCGGTGCGCGCGACCTGCGACCTGCTCGGCATCACGCTCGACGAGTTCTCCCGCGTCCCGTCCGGCGACCAGCGATGACGCGCGGGGAACGGTGGTGAGCCGATGTTCCTCGGCATCGACATCGGCACCTCGGCCTCCAAAGGCGTGCTGGTACGTGCGGACGGCATCGTCGTCGCGAGATCCGAACGCGCCCATACCGTCTCGACGCCGCGACCTGGATGGGTGGAGCACGACGCGGAGATGGTGTGGTGGCCGGACTTCGTCGCCATCGCCGCGGATCTGGTGGCGGCGGCCGACGGCGAAGGGATCGAGGGGCTTGCGGTCTCCGGTATCGGGCCGTGCCTGCTGCCCGCCGACGGCGCGGGCAATCCGCTGCGCCCGGCCATCCTCTACGGCGTCGATACCCGCGCCACCGTCGAAATCGCGGAACTGAACGCGGAATTCGGCGCGGAGAGTGTGCTGGAGCGCGCGGGCTCGCCGCTGACGAGTCAAGCGGTCGGACCCAAACTGCGCTGGCTGGCCCGGCACGAACCACAGGTCGCCGAACGCACCGAACTGCTGCTGATGGCGAGTTCCTTTCTGGTGCACCGGCTCACGGGCCGGTACGTGCTCGACCATCAATCCGCGAGTCAGTGCGTGCCGCTCTACGATCTGCGCAAGCGAGCGTGGGCCGCGGACTGGGCCGAGGCGGTGGCGCCCTGGCTGACGCTGCCAGAACTCGCGTGGCCCACCGAGATCGTCGGGCGGGTGAGCGCGACGGCCGCAACCGCGACGGGTCTTCCCGCGGGTCTGCCGGTGACCACCGGAACCATCGACGCCTGGGCCGAAGCCGAGAGCGTCGGGGTGCGCGCGCCGGGCGACGCCATGATCATGTACGGCACCACGATGTTCCTGGTGCAGGTGCTGACCGAACCCGTCCCGCATCCCGGACTCTGGAGCACCTGCGGAACCTGGCCGGGCACTTACACTCTCGCCGCGGGCATGGCCACCTCCGGCGCGGTGACCGAATGGCTGCGCGATCTGGTCGGCGGCGACTACACCGAGCTTGTCACCGAGGCCGCCACGGCGCCCGCGGGCAGCCGCGGCCTGCTCGCGCTGCCCTATTTCGCGGGCGAGCGCACCCCGCTGTTCGATCCCGACGCCAGGGGCGTGATCGCCGGACTGACGCTGCGCCACGGCCGCGCCGAGCTGTACCGGGCGGCGCTGGAGTCGATCGCCTACGGCGTCCGGCACAACCTGGCGGCCATGACCGAGGCGGGCGGACAGGCCCGGCGGCTGGTCGCCGTCGGCGGCGGCACCAAGGGCGGACTGTGGACGCGGATCGTCTCCGAGGTCACCGGGCTGCCCCAGCAGCTGCCGGCCGACACGGTCGGGGCGAGCCTTGGCGATGCCATGCTGGCCGCCACCGCCGCCGGTCTCGACACCTCGGCGTGGAATCCGGTGGCCGACACCGTCGTCCCCGATCCGGCCCGCACCGCCGCCTACGAGCCGTACTACCGGCGCTACCGCGAGCTCTACACCGCCACGGCCGAGATCGCGCATTTCCTCGCCGCCGAGCAACGCCGGGGACACCCGCCTTCCTGATCCCGGCACGTCATGCCAGGATGCATGAGGCAGCAACGGCAGGGAGGACCCGATTTGCCCACAGTGACCTTGACTCAACACAACTTTCATCAAGTCGTCAGCAGCAACCACATCGTGCTGATCGATTGGTGGGCCGGCTGGTGCGCGCCGTGCCGCCACTTCGCGCCGGTGTACGAGGCTTCCGCCGATCAGCACCCCGAGATCGTGCACGGCAAGGTCGACACCGAGGCCGAAGAGGCGCTGACGGCGATGGCCCAGGTCGACCGTTTCCCGACGCTGATGGCCTTCCGCGAGGGCCTGCTGGTGTTCAACCAGCCGGGGTTCCTGCCCGCCGCCGATCTGGAGGAGGTGGTGCAGCGGGTGCGCTGGCTGGACATGGACGAGGTCCGCAGGGAGCTGGCCGCGCAGGACGGAACCGCCATCCAGGCCGAACCGGTCGCCGCGGTACCCGCGGGCGCCGCGCGTCTCGCCGGACCGGCCCGCGGGCCCGCGCAGTACGGCTGGCCGGGGCTGTGACCGCGGCCGGGTCGCCACCGGAACTGTGGCGACTCGACGCCGCCCGTACCCGGTCGATCAGTGCCGAGAACCCCACCGGCGCACCCGGCGCGGGAGCCCGCGCGACGGAGGGCACCGGCGCCGGCGCAGCGCGCCACCTCGGCCCGGGATGGAAGGTCTCACCGTCCATCCATCTCGAGCCCGGCGCGACCGCCACACTGGCCGACGTCGCGGGCCCCGGCGTGATCCGGCACTTCTGGCTGACGACCGACCGCACCGCGTTGCGCGACCTGACCCTGCGCATGCACTGGGACGACACATCGCGGCCCGCTGTTCGGCTGCCGCTGGGCGATTTCTTCTGCAACGCCTGGGACGAGCTCGCGCTGGTGAACTCGGAGATGGTAGTGGTGGCGCCAGCGGGCGGCCTGAACAGCTACTGGCCCATGCCTTTTCGACGGAGGGCGCGAATCGGGCTGCACAACGGCGCCGACCGCGCGGTGCCGGTGTACTACCAGATCACCTACACCGAAGAGGACGTGCCGGAGGAGGCCGGGTACCTGCACACCCAGTGGCGGCGCAGCGCGCCGTTGGGCAGCCCGGCGGTGCACACCGTCCTCGACGGCGTCACCGGACGCGGCCGCTACGTGGGCACCTATCTCGCCATCCGGCCCGGCGACCCGGGGTGGTGGGGCGAAGGCGAGCTGAAGTTCTACCTCGACGGTGACACCGAGCACCCGAGCATCTGCGGCACCGGCACCGAGGACTACTTCGGCGGCGCGTGGAACTTCGACATGGACGGCCGCTACCGGACCTACTCGACGCCGTATCTCGGTCTGCCCCAAGTGCTTCCGCCGGACCGCTGCTACGAGGCCGAGCAGCGGTTCGGCATGTACCGCTGGCACGTGCGCGACCCGATCTGCTTCCACAGCGAACTGCGCGTCACCGTGCAGGCGCTCGGCTGGTCCGATCCCGGCACCTACCTACCGCTGGAACGCGCCGAGATCGCCACCACCGCCTGGTGGTATCAGGGCTGACCTGGCAGCTCCAGCGCGGCGGCGTCGAGCCCGTTCATCAGCTCGTCGGCGCGTGCCAGCGCCATGTCCAACCCCGCCCCGAGGTCGTCGAGCAACGTCAAACCGCCGAGCAGTCCGGACAATTCGCTGCGCACCTGCTCCAGCTCCTCGATCGCCGGATCGACCGGAGACCAGACCACGCCCACGGACCAGTCGGCCGCGCCGTCCAGCCACGCGCACAGCAGATCGCGCACCAGGCAGTGATCGGAGGTGTACACCTCGAAGCGCCGCGGGTCGTCGCACTCGCGGTGCTGGAGTTCGTACATGCCGTCGGGCAGGCGGCGGGCCCGGATCCACGCGCGTTCGCCCCTGGCCAATTCCAGGAACGGCTGCTCGGCGGCGCCGCTCTCGGCCGGCGTCGTCGAATCGGGGTCACCGGCTGGTCGACTGGGGTCCGCACGCACCGGGCCAGTCTGCCCGATCGCGGCCGCGAATACTCGAAATGCACCGCCGCAGGTGGATCCGGGTGCATGGTAGATGCATGCGCGCGGTGGTCATCGAGACGCCAGGTCGTTGTTCCGTGCAGACCGTGCCGGACCCGTCGCCGGGTCCCGGTGCGGTGGTGGTGCGCGTCGCCGCGGTCGGCATCTGCGGCACCGACGCGCACATCATCGATGGCGAATTCCCGCCGACGCCGTATCCGATCGTGCCCGGGCACGAATTCGCGGGCGAGGTCGTCGCCGTCGGCCACGAGGTAGTCGGCGTCGCGGAAGGCGACCGGGTCGCGGTGGATCCCTCGCTGTTCTGCGGTGCGTGCCACTACTGCGCGATCGGCCGCGGGAATCTGTGCGAACGCTGGGGCGCGATCGGCGACACCGTGGACGGCGCGATGGCCGAGTACGTCGCGGTGCCCGCCGCCAACTGCCACCGGCTGCCGGACGCGGTCTCGCTGAGCCATGGCGCGCTGGTCGAGCCGCTGTCGTGCGCTGTGCACGCCTTCGACGTGCTCCCCCGCGCGCTGGGCTCGCACTATCTGCTCTACGGGGCGGGCACCATGGGCCTGCTGATGTTGCAGTTGGCGCGGGTGGCCGGCGCGGCCTCGGTGTCGGTCGTGGATCTGGATTCCGCGCGGCTCGCGGTGGCCGAGAAGCTCGGCGCCGACGCGGTCGGCACCGACGCCGACGCTTTCGAGCGGCCGCACGGGTGGGAGGTCGTCATCGACTGCACCGGCGCGATCGCCGCGATCGAGGACGGTGTGACCAGGGTCCGGCGCGGCGGGGTGTATCAGCAGTTCGGCGTCGCGCCCGGCGCGGCGACCGCCGCCATCTCCCCGTTCCGCGTCTACAACGACGAGATCACCATCGTCGGGTCCATGGCGGTGTTGCACAGTTTCGGGCGGGCGGTGGAGTTGATGGGCAAAGGCGTGATCGACGCCGACACCATGATCACCCACAGCTTCGCGCTCGACGAGTTCGCCGACGCGATCGGGGCATTCCGTGCGCGAGCGGGCC
Source organism: Nocardia sp. NPDC050793 (assembly GCF_040654065.1). Classification (NCBI taxonomy): domain Bacteria; kingdom Bacillati; phylum Actinomycetota; class Actinomycetes; order Mycobacteriales; family Nocardiaceae; genus Nocardia; species Nocardia sp. NPDC050793. Next base: position 446,371 of record NZ_JBFAHG010000003.1, on the reverse strand, counting down.
GCAAGATCCAGATCCGGCCGGATCGGTCCGGATGACCCGGGTCGCCGGGGTGGACAGCTCCACCCAGTCGTGCAAGATCGTCGTCTGCGACGCGGCGACCGGCACGGTGCTGGAGCGCGCCACCGCCCTGCATCCCGACGGCACCGCGGTGCCCGCCGAGGCGTGGTGGGACGCGCTGCGCGCCGCGGGTGACGGACTCCTCGACGGCATCGACGCGATCGCGGTGGGCGCGCAGCAGCACGGCATGGTGGCGCTGGACGCCGACGGCGCGCCGGTCCGAGACGCGCTGCTGTGGCACGACACCCGGTCCGCGTCGGCGGCCGAGGAACTCGTCGGCGAACTCGGCGGCCCGCGGCGGTGGGCCGAGGCGGTGGGCAGCGTGCCGGTCGCCTCGTTCACCGTCACCAAGCTGCGCTGGTTCGCCGATCACGAACCCCACCTGGCCGACCGCACCCGGCGGATCCTGCTACCCCACGACTACCTCACCTGGCGGTTGCGCGGCCCCGACGCCGAGCCCGTCACCGACCGCGGCGACGCCTCCGGCACCGGCTACTGGTCCCCCGCCACGGGTCGCTACCGAGAAGACTTGCTAGCACTGGCTTTTCGCGGTCGCACGCCGCTGCTGCCGCGGGTACTCGCGCCCGCCGAAGCCGCGGGCCGAACCCCGTCGGGCGCGCTCGTCGCGGCGGGCACCGGCGACAATGCCGGGGCCGCACTGGGATTGGGGCTCGAACACGGCGACGTCGTGCTGTCGCTCGGCACCAGCGGCACCGCCTACGCGTGCGCGGGCTCCCCGAGCGCCGACCCGTCCGGCGCGGTCGCCGGATTCGCCGACGCGACCGGCGCGTTCCTCCCGCTGGTCTGCACGCTCAACGCGGCGCGGGTGCTGTCCTCCGCCGTGCAACTACTCGGCGTCGGCCTCTCCGACCTGGAAACCCTTGCCGCACAGGCACCCCCGGGCGCGGACGGATTGGTCATGCTGCCGTACCTCACCGGCGAACGCACCCCCAACCTGCCGCACGCCGCGGGCAGCCTGCACGGCCTGTGCCCGCGCACCATGCACCCCGGGCACCTCGCGCGCGCCGCCTACGAAGGCATGCTGTGCAACCTGGCCGACGCCCTCGACCGCCTCGTGGCCACCGGTATCAGCCCACGCCGCATCCTGCTCATCGGCGGAGCCGCCCGCTCGCCCCTGGTCCGGGCGATCGCCGCGCAGATCCTCGGCCATCTCGTCACCGTCCCCGAACCCGAGGAATACGTCGCCCTCGGCGCGGCCCGCCAAGCCGCCTGGGCGCTCGCGGGTACCGCCGCTCCCCCGCGATGGCCGACCCGCACCGCCGCCGAAATCTCCGTCTCCGCGGACGCCGTCGCCACCGGCCGCACCATCCGCGACACGTATGCCCGCGCCAGGGACGCGCTCTACGGCTGAGCCCGATGTCCCTGGAACTGCGCCCAGCTCGATCCGATCGATGAGCACCCGGAACTGCTCACCTCGTGGCCCGAAGCTACCGGACCGCGGGCGGGCGTCTGAGTATCGTTCGCGCTATGCCCGAGCTGATCGCGCCCACCACACGCCTGCACGCCGCCTGGCTCGAGGCGCATCGGGAGTGGGGACCCGGCGTCCACGAGGACGGTTTCGGTCTGCGGTTGTCCGACGAGGTCGGCACGCTGGAGGGATTCGCGGCCTGGGTCGCACGGCTGTCCGGCGCACCGGACCGGGCGAAGGTTCCTGTTCGCACCGTCTATCGGTGGATCATCGACGGCGACCGGGTGCTCGGCGGTATCGCGCTCAGACACGGGTCCGACGAAGCCGTCGAGCGGGCGGGCCATATCGGCTACGGCATCCGGCCCTCCGCGCGCCGCCGCGGGGTCGCGACCTGGGCGCTGGGCCGGATGCTGGACGAGGCGCGAGTGCTCGGCATGAGCCGGGTACTGGCGGTCTGCGCGGCCGACAACATCGCCTCGGCGAAGACGATCGAACGGCAGGGAGGTGTGCTGGAGGGTATCCGGGACACCGAACTCGGGCTCGCTCGCCGCTACTGGATCGAAATCGGCGGGCCGAGTGCATGATTCGCTGAAGCAGTCGAGTTCGGAACCGCATGCGCGCCCAGCGTGAGCGGCGCGCGGTCGCCCGATTCCGGCGAGCGGCCGGGCGACATGCGGCGGGAGTTGCGCAACGCGATGCGGGACCGCGCAGAACACCGCCCGAGCGCCGTGCAGCGCGTCATCGATCCGCTACTGGATGGGACCCAGCCCACGTACCGGCGGCGTACCAACGGCTTCACCTCGGCCAGATTCCCGGGACCGGCGAACCTTCCTGACGGCCGACCGCCGGTGTGCGAATGATGCGCACCGAATCGAAGCCGCTGGTCTACTGTGTGAGTGCGGCGAGGGTCGCACAGTCAGTATGCGTGTACAGCGAACGGTACGTTCCGTGGTTTTTCCACCGAATCGAAAGGCGCTGCATGTCTGAAGACTTGACGCAACTAGAGCTTTTGCGGGAGCTGGAGCCGGTCGTCGCGACCAATATCGACCGGCACCTGGCCACCGCCAAGGAGTGGTGTCCGCACGACTACGTGCCCTGGGACGAGGGCCGCAACTTCGCCGCGATGGGCGGCGAGGATTGGCATCCCGAGCAATCACGGCTCTCGGAGGTCGCCAAAGTCGCGATGATCACGAACCTGCTCACCGAGGACAACCTGCCGTCCTACCACCGCGTGATCGCCGAGAACTTCTCGCAGGACGGGGCGTGGGGCACCTGGGTCGGCCGCTGGACCGCCGAGGAGAACCGCCACGCCATCGCCATGCGCGACTATCTCGTCTGCACCCGCGCTGTCGATCCCGTCGCCTTGGAGAACGATCGGATGGTGCACATGACCCGCGGTGTCCACGCGCCGCCAGGCTTCGGCGCCCTCGCTCAGGTCGCGTACGTGACGTTCCAGGAGCTGGCCACCCGGGTCAGCCACCGCAGCACGGGACGAGTCTGCGACGATCCGATCGCCGACCGGCTGCTGCAACGCATCGCGGCGGACGAGAACCTGCACATGATGTTCTATCGCAACATCGCGGGCGCCGCGTTCGACATCGCTCCCGACCAAATGATCGAGGCGGTGACCCCCATCGTGAAGAACTTCGCCATGCCGGGCACCGGCATGCCGAACTGGCGGCGCAATGGCGTGTTGATGGTCAAGCACGGCATCTACGACCTCCGCCAGCACCTGGACGAGGTCGTCATGCCGATCCTGCGCATCTGGAACGTCTTCAACCGCACCGACTTCACCGCGCGCGGCGAACGCAGCCTCGAAGAACTCGGCGCATACCTCGAGAAACTCGGACGCGACGTCATCCGGTTCGAAGAACAACGCGAACGCATCCTGGCCCGTGAAGCGGCGCGGGTCGGGTAAGTCACCGATCACTCCCCGACGGTTCGGACCGGCCCATCACGGCCGGTCCGAATACCCGGTCCGCGGTACCACGGCCGATAGACCTCTCACGACCGACGGCGCTCCTCCGGCTGAGGAATGCGCCAGCCTATGGATGTCCCGACCGGAACTCGACGAATCGCCGAACGGGTATCGGAAGATGGTCTTGTGGACGCCGCACAGATCGCTCAGGCCCTGGAAGACGTGTTCGACCAGGCGATAGTTTTTCACGGATTCGCCGACTACATGCGGGACTACGACATCTTCCTCCACGCCACAGCCGATCCTCGGACAGGCGTTCAGCCCGAGTATCTGCGGTACCGCTTCAAACATTGCGTCCGCGCGACAGCAACCTCTGCTGTGCCCGTTGAAGTTTGGGCTCGCTCGCTGGACGACCGCCTCGTCGACTACGAGATCGGTCGCGAACTCGATGGCTACGTCTGGGGTGTGCGATGGCAATGCCTCTACCCGGGCGCGAAGCTGCGACGCGATTCCGACGAAGCCGCGACATGGTCGGCACGACTCGGCTTGCCCTTCCACGAAGCGGAGATCATGGCCAACGGCCACAACCTCTCATTGATCTTCGCCGACCTGGAGGTCGACACCGTCGCGGCCGGCCAAGCGGCGTTCGTCGTGCCCAATGACGGCGACCCGTAGAAGTGCGGCGCGAGCGCGCGTTCGCATCCAGCCCCCGGACGGCGTCGGGTGTCGGTAGCTCCTGGAAGGATTCGGGGCATGAGTACCACCGGGGACGATGTCCGCACCTATGCCTTGTCGTTGGCCGAGACGAGCGAGCAGTTCGCTTGGGGGATGCCGATTTTCCGGGTGGCGGGGAAGTTGTTCCTGACGTTGCCGGAGAACGAGACGTCGATGGCGGTGCGGTGCCCCGCGATCGATCGGGACGAGCTGGTGGTGGCGGAGCCGGAGAAGTTCTGGATCGCGGCGCACGAGGCGAACAATCCGTGGGTCCGGGTGCGGCTCGCGGCGCTGGAAGATCGGGACGAACTCGAGGCGATCGTGCTGGACTCGTGGCGGCAGGCCGCCCCTCGGCATCTGCTCGACGACGCGGAGTGAACGACAGCGCCGCCGTCCCTGCCGAAGCGGGAACGGCGGCGCTGGTCGAACGCGGCGCGGCTCAGTGCTTGGTGAGCAGCTTCGCCTTCACCGCGTCGAGGGTCGCCGCGTCGATCCCGAGCCCCTCGGACAGGAAACGGTCGAACGAACCGTAGGACTGCTGGACCTGGTCGAATGCGGCGTCGAGGAAGTCGCGCTGCACGCCGACGATCGGCTCCCACAGTTCGCGGTCCTGGACGAGGCCCTGCTGGACGAGGGCGTCGAGCAGCGCCTTGTTGCCGGCGGCGAGGTTGTCGTTGGAGTCGAGGAAGTCGTTGTAGATCTGGCCCTTCGGGACGTCGAGGGCGCTCATGAGGATGGCGGTCATCCAGCCGGTGCGGTCCTTGCCCGCGGTGCAGTGGTAGAGCACCGCGCCTTGGGCGTTCGCGATCTCGCGGAACGCCGAGGCGAACTGTCCGCGAGCGGTCGGGTCGGTGACGAACCAGCGGTAGTAGGTGCGCATGATCTCGGCGGCCTTGCCGTCGCCGAGCACCTTCTGCTGTTCTGCGGGCCCGGCCTGGATGAGCCCGGACACCATCAGGAAGAAGTCGTTGGCGGGGTCGTACACCGGCAGCTCGGTGCGGCGAATGCCAGCAGGGAGCTTGTCGGGATCGCGGCCCGCCTCGGTGGGGCTGCGGAAGTCGATGACCTGGGTGATGCCCAGCTCCACCAGCTTCTGCTGTTCGCCTGCGTCGAGCTTGGCGAGCGCGTCGGTGCGGTAGACGACGCCGCTGGCGACGCGACTGCCGCCCTTGGCCGGGTAGCCGCCGATGTCGCGGGCGTTGGGCGCGTGCGCCAAGCCCATCGGCCGGTCGGCCTTGCCCGGCGATTCGAGGACGGGGACGGCCGGGCCCGCGAGCGCGGGCGCGACGGTGACCGGCAGGACGCCGAGCAGTACCGCGGCCGAGGCCGCGACGACGCCGCGCATGGCGCGTGAAATGGTCACAGGGAGGGTTCCTTTCGATCCTGGGACGGAGGTTTTGTGATCAGCCGGCGAGCAGCGTGACGGTGCCCGCGGCCCCGTCCACGCGCACCCGCTGTCCGTCGGACAGACTGGTCGTGGCGGTCTTGGTGTCCACCACGCACGGGATGCCGAATTCGCGCGCCACGATGGCGGCGTGCGAGGCGGAGCCGCCGATGTCGGTGACCACCGCGGCGGCGTAGGCGAACATCGCGGTGTGTCCGGTGTCGGTCACCGAGGCGACCAGGATGTCGCCGGGTTCGATGTCGTCGTCGAGCGAGAGCACCAGCTTCACGGTGCCCTCCACCACGCCGGGGCACACGCCGATACCGGTGAGGCTCTCGTCGGCGGCCAGCGCGCCCGCATCCGCGACCGGTTCCCATTGTCCGGCAATGACATCGGGCATCCGGATGTCCCGCAGGCGCTTGCGCTCGGCGCGACGGCGGCTCACCCGCTCGGCCGCATCCGCAGGAGGACAAAAGATTTCGTCCAGGCTGAGGTAGCAGACGTCGTCGGTCTCGCGCAGCAGACCGGATCGAATCAGCCGGTCGGCGCGTTCGCGCACCGCCATGCGCAGGCAGTGCGTGATCCGGACGACGGCATCGCGGGCCCGTTCCCTGGCGACCGTGGCGCCCGCCGCCATCCGCGCCGTGCGGCTCGGATTCTCCGCAACGGGTTCGCGAGTCGGCGCGGGCATTTGCGCGGCCCGCGCGGCGGCGGTCACCAGCAGCGCGGGCCGGTCGCCGAAGGTCGGATTGATCAGTTCGCATTCGCCGGGACCGCGGTGGCCGATCTTGGCGAGTTCCTCGTCCAGTGCCGCGGCGAAGGCGGGCGAAGCGGCCCGCGCCGCCGCGACGTCGCCGGTGCCCGCGATCTCCAGCAGCGCCGAATCATCGCGGCAGATGGCGGCCAAACGCTCCACCGCGAGCATCGGTTTCGCCGATTCCAGCCGGTTCAAGTCGATCGGGACCTCGCCCGCGTTCTTGCCGCGGGCGTGCACGGCGGTGGCCGCGCCGGTCATCATGACGCCGATGGAGGCGGCCTGCCAGGCCTGGTGCAGCCGGTCGCGCCAGAGCAGGGCGCGCACGTGCAGCTGTTCGTCGGTGAGGGCCGCGATCTGTTCGGCGGTCAGCGCCTCGGTGTGGGCGGCGGCGTTGATCAGTTCCGCGGTCGCGGCGAAGCGGCGAGCGGTGGCGATGACCCGGGAGGTGGCGCGCCAGGTGGCGGCGGTGCTGGCCAGGCCCGTCGGCATCGGCGGCTTCCCGTGCGGCTGGAGCGGAATCTCGTCGGGGATGTTGCCGTAGGCGTCGCGGCGGATGCTCTCCTCGTCCCAGCCCGGCATGTTCTCCGCGGCCAGCACGCCGATCGAGGCGTTGATGTAGATGTGGTGGCCGAGCACCGTGGTCACCCGGCTCGTCCAGTGTTCCAGGGCGATGCCGTCGAGCGCGATCATGGTGCCCATCGCCTCGTTGGCGAGCCGGATCGCGCCCGCGTGCAGGTCGATGGTGAGCGGCGTCATCGGACCGGGCAGCGCCTCGGAGGTGTTGGTGGCGGTGTGCACCGGGTAGCGCGGGTCGACACGATCGTCGAACTCGCCCTCCAGCCCCTCGGGGGCGACGTCGACCAGGCGGTGGCGGTCGGAGGTGGCGGCGCGCGAGGGAATCACGTGGGCGGGCAACGGAATCGCGCCGCTGCGCGTACGGAAGGAACCGCCCGATGGCTTGCGCCCGACAAGACCGCGCACCAGATCGGCCGCCGTCCCTGCCGCGGTCCACCCGCAGCGAAATCCCCAGTCCTGCTGCGCCACCGAGGAATTCAGCAGCGGCCGACGCGCCGACCAGCCCGGAACCCAGGCGGAGTAGCGCACCCCGGCCGCGCGCATCAGGTCGCGCACCTCGTCGGTCGTCACCACACCCGGTGCGGCCAGCTCGACCACGCCGATCCGCGGCGAGGTCGCCGCCAGCACCAGGAAGCGGTCCAGGTCGTCGCTGTGCAGCAGCTGGAATCCGCCGCCGGACTTGGCGCCGAGGATCGGTTCGAGCGCGCGGCGGGTCTGGTGACCGATCCGGCGGCCCGCGATCAGCGCGGTGCGCACCAGCAGGTGGTCCGCGCCCGATTCCCGAAGTCGTTCGGCGACTTCGGATTCCGGCACGCCAGCCGAGCGAGCCCCCGCCACGACCGGAACCACCACGCGCGCACCGGCATTCCGCGCCGCAGTGGCGACCGCGCCGACGCTCGGTCCCGCCAGGTGGACGACGGTGTCGCAGCCCGCGACGGCCTCGGCGCAGACCGCGGCGTCCGCCGGATCACCTGCGGTGAACCGCACGCGGGGGTCGACGAAGCGGTGCCACCGGCGGTCCAGGCCTGCCACGTCGTGCCCGGCGGCCAACAGCATGCGCGCCACCGCCCGACCGCTCGGCTCGGTGATTCCGGTGATCAGGACCCGCATCGATATCCTCTCCTCACTGCGCCACCACGAACGTGACGCCGTTCACACACCTTTGCGAGTGCGCGACCGCACCAGCCGGTTCAGTCCCACTGAGCGGGCGGTGGCGATCAGCTACCGAGATGACCGGTGTCGAGTCGCCCGACGAGGCGCGACTGTCGCACTCATGAGCGAACGCAGTGAGCGAATCGTGTGCCAGCGCGCATCGCGCATGCCGGAGCCGAGCGTCAGCGAGGCGCAGGCATGAGCGAAACTCTGGGCGCACGCCGGTCGGTCGCGCCGCGGCCCGCGACGGAGGTCGACGCCTACGACATCGACACCGACGTTCTGGTCGTCGGCTACGGATCCGCTGGAGCGGCAGCGGCTTTCGAGGCGGCCGAGGCGGGTGCGCGGGTGCTGGTGCTGGAGCGCTCGGGCGGGCCGGGCGGCGCCTCGGCCATGTCGGGCGGCGAGATCTATCTCGGCGGCGGCACGCCCATCCAGCAGGCGTGCGGTTTCACCGACACTCCCGAGCAGATGGCGGCGTTCCTGCGCGCCGCGCTCGGCCCCGGCGCGGACGAGGCCAAGATCGAGCGGTACTGCGCAGGCAGCGTCGAGCACTTCCACTGGCTGGTGGCGCGCGGCGTGCCGTTCCAGCCGAGCCTGTGGGACGCCCCCGCCTGGGTGCCGCCCACCGACGATGGGCTCATGTGGCTCGGCGAGAACAGCTGGCCGTTCACCGAACTCGCGACGCCCGCGCCGCGCGGACACCGGCCCGCCGCCAATGATTTCGGTGGCAAGCTGCTCATGGACGTGCTCGCGTCGGCGGCCGAGAACGCCGGTGCGACAGCGCGATTCGACAGCTACGCGACGAACCTGATCCGCGCCGAGAACGGCACGATGACCGGTGTGGCGGCGCGTAGTTACGGCCGCGAGTTCACCGTGCGCGCCCGGCAAGGCGTCGTGCTCACCACGGGTGGGTTCGTCGACGACGACTGCATGCTGGCCGCGCACGCTCCCCGCCTGCTGCGGCACACCAAGGTCAGCGCCGGCACCGACGACGGCAGCGGCATCCGGATGGCGCAGGCGGCGGGCGCGGCGGTGCGCCACATGTCCGCGGGACAGGTCGGCATCGCGTTGATTCCCGGATTCGCGGCCCGGGGGATGGTCGTCAACGGTCGCGGTGCGCGCTTCGTCAACGAGGACACCTACCCGGGGCGCATCGGCCAGGCCGCCCTGTTCCGGCAGGACATGGACGTCTGGGTGGTGCTCGACGAACAGGCCTACGAGGCCGTGCCAGAACCGCAGCGCTGGGGCGTGCGCCCCACCCACGTCGCCGAGACCGCGGAGGAACTCGAGCAGCTGATCGGCGCCCCGGCAGGCGCGCTCGCCGCGACCATCGCCAGGTACAACGAATTCGCTTCGCGCGGTGCGGATCCCGACTTCCACAAGGCGCCGCGCTGGCTGCGTCCGCTGACCCCGCCGCTGGCCGCCATCGACGTGCGCGCTGGTGTGCGCCCGCCCGCCGAGACCGGCGACCGGCGCGGCACCGGCGCCTCGGTGTTCACCCTCGGCGGCCTGCACACCACCGTGGACGGCGCAGTGCTCGATCTCGACGGCGCGCCGATCCCGGGCCTGTTCGCCGCGGGCCGCGCCAGCTCCGGCCTGCACGGCGAGGGCTACATCAGCGGCACCTCCCTCGGCGACGGCACGTTCTTCGGCCGCCTCGCGGGCCGCGCCGCCGCCGGCGTCGGCTGAGCGCCGGAAACACCCTCCATGGTTCCGATCATCGGGACTGACCTACCGGACGCGGGGTGGACCGCCCTAGCGTCACCACCATGGCGGGGGCCGCGCGTGCGGTTCCCGGCCCGACGAAACACAGGAGGACACCCGTCATGACCAACAAGGTGCTCGATCGGGTCCGTGACCTGCTTCCGGCGATCCGCGAACGCGCCGCGGACACCGACGCGCAGCGGCGGGTCCCGGTGCAGAGCATCCGGGAGCTGACCGAGGCAGGCGTGTTCCGGATGCTGCAGCCCGCCCGGTTCGGCGGTGACGAGTCCTCTCCCGTGGCCTTCTACGAGGTGATCCGCACGATCGCCTCGGCGTGCCCGTCCACCGGCTGGGTGTCCTCGGTGCTCGGCGTGCACCCGTGGCAGCTCGCGCTGTTCCCGCTGGCGGCTCAGCAGGAGGTGTGGGGCGCCGACTCCGACACCCTCATCTCCTCGTCCTACGCGCCGACGGGCGTGCTGACCCCCGTCGAGGGCGGCTACGAGGTGAGCGGACGGTGGAGCTTCTCCTCCGGCTGCGATCACGCCCAGTGGGCGTTCCTCGGCGCGCTCGCCCCCGACGAGAACGGCAAGCCCAGCGACTATCTGACGATCCTGGTGCCGCGCGCGGACTACGTCATCGACGACGTCTGGCACGTGGTCGGGCTCTCCGGCACCGGCAGCAACGACATCGTCATCGAGAAGGCGTTCGTGCCGCACCACCGCGCCTACAGCGCGACCGAGCAGTCGCAGCTGCGCGGGCCCGGCCAGGAAGCGAATCCCGCTGCGCTCTACAAGATTCCGTTCGCCGGCGTCTTCTCCAACACCATCACCGCGCCGATCATCGGCGCCGCCCAGGGCGCCTACGAGGCGCACATCGAGCGGATGCGGGAACGGGTTCGGCTGTCCTACGGCGGGCAGAAGGTGGCCGAGGACGCGTTCGCCCACGTCCGGGTCGCCCGCGCCGCCTCCGAGATCGACGCCGCGATTCTGCAGATGGAGCGCAACATCTCCGAGCAGCTGCGCTACGCCGAAGCGGGCGAGCCGATTCCGGACGAGGTGCGCCTGCGCACCCGCCGCGACCAAGTGCGTGGCACCGAGCGGGCGATCCAGGCGATCGAGCTGCTCTTCGACAACTCCGGCGGCCATTCGATCCGCAAACCGAATGCGATCGAACGGCATTGGCGCGACGCGCACGCCGGCAGCGTGCACGTCATCAACGACGTGGAGCGCGCGCTCGCCATGTTCGGCCGGGGCGAGTTCGGCCTGACCGTCGAAGATCGGATGGTGTGACGGTGGCGCCGACCGCGGAGGACACCACCCGCTGGGTGACGGTCGACGGGCTGAAACTCCGCTACCACGAGGCGGGTTCGGGTCCGCCGCTGGTGCTCCTGCACGGCTCCGGTCCCGGCGTGTCCGGCTGGGCCAACTTCGGCGGCAACCTCGCGGCGCTCTCCGAGCACTTCCGCTGCCTGGTGCTCGACCAGCCGGGTTTCGGCGCCAGCGCGCGCCAGGAAGTCTACGACCGCAACTACCTTCGCATCTCCGCCGACGCCGTGATCGGCCTGCTCGACAGCCTGGAGCTGCCGCACGCGCACCTGCTGGGCAATTCGATGGGCGGCGCGGTGGCCACGCTCGTCGCCCTCGATCACCCCGCACGCGTCGACCGGCTGGTGCTGATGGCGCCGGGTGGGGTCGGGGTGAACGTGCTGGGTCCCGAACCGTCCGAAGGCATTCGGCGACTGCTCGACTTCACGGCCGACCCGACGCGCGAAAGGGTACTGGCCTGGCTGCGCACCATGGTCTTCGACGAGCGGATCCTCACCGACGAGCTGGTGGACGCGCGCTTGGCCGCCGCGTCGGAACCCGCGGCCATCGCCGCCATCCGCGACGCCTACGCCACGTTCGCCGATCCCGCACTGGCCGAACGGGTTCCGTTGTGGGCGCGGCTGCGCGGCCTGCGCAGCGAGGTGCTGATGCTGTGGGGCCGCGACGACCGGGTGACCCCCGCCGAAGGCGCGCTGCTCCCCGCACGGCAGCTGCCGAACGTCGATCTGCGGTTCTTCGGGCGCTGCGGGCACTGGGTGCAGATCGAACGCAAGGCGGCCTTCGAACGCGCCGTCACCGATTTCCTCCGGAACGGCCTGTAGGCCCTGCGGTGCGGGCGTGGCCACCGGCCCGCCCGCACCGAAAACCGAAGGCGCCTCTCCCATCTGGACGATAGCCTCGGTCCATGACGTGGACCGCCCCCGAGGTCGAACGGACGCCCACCCCGCTTGTCGCCGGCGAACGCCCCATGCTGCAAGCCTGGCTCGATCGGCACCGAGCGACCCTGCTCTGGAAATGCACCGGTTTGGACGCCGAGCAGCTGCGCTCGCGCCCGCTGGCGCCGTCCGGCCTCTCGCTGCTCGGCCTGGTCCGGCACATGAGCGAGGTGGAGCGCGGCTGGTTCCGCATCGCGGCGGCGGGCGCGCCGCTGGACTACCTCTACTGTTCGGAGGTCAACCCCGACGGCGATTTCGACGACATCGCCGACGCCGATCCCGAGGACGCCTTCGCCGTCTATCACCGCGAGGTGCGCGCCGCCGATGCCGCGGTCGCCACGCTTCCGCTGGACCACACGTTCGCGCGCCCGCTCCGCACCGCCGTCTTCAGTTTGCGCTGGGTGTACGTGCACATGATCGAGGAATACGCCCGTCACAACGGCCACGCCGATCTGCTGCGCGAACGCATCGACGGCCGCACCGGAGACTGACCACATCGGCAGTGCAGTAGGCAGGCAGAGCCATATGGCTCTGCCCGTCCGTTCGTGTTCGCCACGATCAGCTCCCGCTGGAGCTCCGCGTGTGCGGACAGCATCCCGAACCTCTGGATCGTGGGTGTGGACGGTGGCAGCACCTACGATGCTGATCGTGTCTGGTGGTGTGCGTGACGGCGGTTCAGGTGCCGGGGCTGTCGGGCAGGATGCCTGGTGGATGGATCCGGAGTTGCTGGTGCGTGGGGACTTCGAGCGTGTGTGGGGGCTGCTGGATTCGGCGCCAGACGCTCAGGCTCGCTCGGTGGCGGCGGTGTATCGGGCGTCGGCACATCTGCACCATGACGCTTCGCCTATGGTGCGTCGGCAACTGCTGGCGCTGGATGCCGCCCGGTACGGACACCGGGAGCTGGCCGCCCGAATCACTGCCGTACCTGTGGACGGGGGCGAACACGCGCGATGGGGGGTGGAGTGGGCCACTGCCAGCCAGGTCGATTCCCGTTTTCGATACGCCCTGACCGGCTGGAAGGTGCCGTCTGTGGCGACAGCCGTGGTGGATGGCCGTGCCGTCGCTGTGGGCCCGTCGTGGAGCGGTGGCAACAACGGCAGGGCACTTCGGGTGTGGGACCTGATGACCGGCGAGCAGGTCGGCGAGCCTTTGGCCGGCCACGACGGTTCGGTTCGAGCGGTGGCGACGGCAACCATGAACGCGCGCCCTGTTGCCATCACCGGAAGCGAGGACGGAACGGCGCGTGTGTGGGATCTGTTCGGCCATAGGCAGATCGGCGAGCCCATGGCCGGCCACGACGGCTGGGTGCTGTCCGTGTCGACAGCTCTGGTGGACGGTCGCCTCGTTGCGGTCACTGGCGGTACCGACCACACGGCGCGGGTGTGGGACCTCGGCACCGGACGGCAGATCGGCGTTCCATTGGCGGGCCACAGCCACTGGGTGGTGACGGTTTCGACAGCCGTGGTAAACGGCTGGCGCCGCTGTCGAAGGCTACACGAAACTCCTTGTCACCCAACGCCCGATACACCTGGTCGCGCACCTTGTCACCGACCACCTCGGTCATCGCGTGCGCCAGCCGCTGCTTGCTGCCGCGCCGCACCGTGGACGCCGCGCCCATCCTCGGACTACCGGCCCGACTGGGCCCCGGACGTCTTGGTACTGAGACACCGAGGCAGATAGCCCGGCGGTGATCGTGGCGTGCTTGGTTTGGCTGTGAACTGCGAAACCGACGCACAGCGCTTCATCGGCGACGGCATCGGGCAGGTCCGCGCACGGGCAATGCTGACCACGCTCGCCGAGGCGATGTACACCGCGACAACAGCATTCGAGCTGGACCCAACACTAGCAACCCAGCAACTCCGGTCGCCGCGGTTCCGCCGTCGACCTGTTGTCGGCTCATCTGAGCTGATCGCGCCGCGAAGGGATTTGGAGTCGTGGGTTTCTACATCGGAGAAGGTGGAGAAGAATTGGATCTGGGCGCGCGGGCGAAGCAGCTGGGGAGTGCGATCGATGATTTCGGGAGGGCGGCGGAGATCGCCGCCGCGTCCGACGCGGACGACATGGTGCAGTTACGCGATCGGGCGTTCGCCGACGGCATGTCGGAATTGTTCTCGATTTGTCTCGGGGGCGCCGAGGTTCGATCTGCTACGGGTTGGTCCGATTTCCGGAATCGGGTGATCACCCTGATCGGAGCGAGTGGCTGGGCGCTGACCAACTACATCGACGACACCCTCGACAGCGCACTGCATTCGGCGCTCGAGGAGTGGGATAGTTGGGAGATCGCCTGCCGGTTCCGCTCCGCCGTGCAGTTCCTACTGGACGAATTCGGTGGTTCGGAACTGTTGATTTCGCCGGACTATGAGAAGCAGATGTTGGCCGAAGCCGACGCCAAGCTCCGTGCACAAGCCTCGTTGGTGTCGCCGCAGCCAGGCGAAAGACCTCCGGCGGGAATTCCGGACAGTCACTGGTGGTGGTTTCTGCCGAGCTCCCAGACGCAGTGAGAAGTCCCGGCCGCGAATGACGGCCCCGTGACACGGTTACGGGGCCGTCGGACCTCCGGCAAAACGCCGACCAAGTCCACGGCGCGCATTTCGAACGGATATCGCCCCGGCGTTGCGGTCTCGTCCACGAACTCAGCGCAGATGCTCGGCGACCCAGCCCGCGATCTGGGTCCTGGAATCGAAGCCGAGTTTGGTCATGATGTGGTCGACATGGCTTTCCGCCGTGCGCACCGAGATCACCAGTTCGGCCGCGACGCGTTTGTTGCTGTACCCGGCGGCGACCAGTTTGGCCACATCCTTCTCCCGCCGCGTGAGCACATCGGCCGCGACGGGTTTCGGAGCGCGCTCGACGACGATCGGCGCCGTGCCCAGCGCGTAGCGCACCGCCTCGTCGGTATCCAGCGCGGCGCCGCTGTCGAAGGCGACCCGAAACTCCTTGTCACCCAACGCCCGATGCACCTGGTCGCGCACCTTGTCGCCCACCACCTCGGTCATCGCGTGTGCCAGCCGCTGCTTGCTGCCGCGCCGCACCGTGGACGCCGCGCCCATCAGCCGCGCCGCGCGCACCCGATCACCCTCCGCGGCCGACACCCAGGCCAGCCCGTCGAAACCCGAAGCGGTCCAGACACATCGATCGAACAGCCGGAACTGCTCGACCGCGTGCCGCAGGTCGACGGCGGCGCGCTCCTGTTCGCCGTGGCGCCAATGATTCGTGCCCACCGCCCAATACGCCAGCCCGCCGAGCAGATGCGAGCCATGCTCGGCGGTCCTGGCCAGGAAACGTTCGGCGATGGCGTCGGCGCGCTCGTCCTCCAGCACCAGCGCACACACGTAGGCGAAGGCGAAGCTCTCCATCTCCGTGCCGTGATGGGCGACCTCGCCCGCGCGTTCGGCCGCCGCGAGCGCGATCTCCAGCGCGCGGTGCGGGTCGTTGCCGCTGAAGGCCAGCAGCGCCGAGAGCAGCGTCGCCTCGACCAGCACCTCGGCGGCGTCGAGTTCGGTGGCCAGCTCGACGCATTCGCGGGCGTAACGGGTGGCCTCCGCGTTGTCCGACAGCATCGCCGCGATCACCGAGGCGGCCGCGAGCGCCCTGGCCCGATCGACGGTGTGCGCCTTGTCTTTTTCGATCGCCTCCACCAGCCAGCGGTAGCCCTCCAGCAGGAACCGGTAGTGCTCCCAGAACGGGCGGAGTTCGGTCGCGATCTCCAGCGCCCGGTGCGCGCCGTCCGGGTCGGACAGCGAGAAGTGCAGTGCCGCACGCATATTGGCGTGCTCCCTGGTGACGTCGCGGAACCAGGTGACGTCGTCGCCGCCCCAGTAGGCGGTGCGGCCGCGGCGGGCGATGCGGTGGTAGTGATCGCGATGGCGGATGCGCACGGCCCGTTCGCCGCCGGCGGCGGACAGCCGGGCAAGCGCGAACTGCCGCAGCGGCTCCAGCATGGTGTAGCGGCCGCTGCCGTCGCTGTCGTGCCGGTGCCCGAGCACCGACTTCTCGACGAGACCGGTCAGCGCGTCCACCAGCGCGTCGGGCGGATCCACCACGCACACCGCCTCGGCCGCGTCCAGATCGAAACCGCCCGCGAACACCGCGAGCTGCTCCCACAGCCGCTGCTCGTCGGCGGTGCACAGGTCGTAGCTCCAGCTGATCGCGGCTTCCAGTGTCTGCTGGCGGCGCGGCGCGGTGCGCAGGCCCGTGGTGAGCAGCCGCATCGCGTCGTCGAGACGAGCCAGCACCTGGTCGGGGGTGAACATCCGCAGCCGCAACGCGGCCAGTTCCAGCGCCAGCGGAATGCCTTCGAGCCGACGGCAGATCGCGGCCAGCACACCGAGATTGGCGTCGGTAACCCGGAATTCGGGGTTGGCCGCCGCCGCGCGATCGATGAGCAGGCGCAGCGCCTCGCTGTCCTGCGCGGTGATCTCCCCGGTCAGCTCGTCGACCTCGGGGACGGGCAGCGGAGCGACCGGCATGACCTGCTCGCCGTCCACGCCGAGCGGCTCACGGCTGGTCGCCAGGATCCGCACGCCCTCGGTGGCCGGGATCAGCCTGTTCACCAGCGCCGCGCACGCGTCGATGAGGTGTTCACAGTTGTCCAGCACGATCAGCAGGTTCTTGTCGGCGAGGAACTCGGTGAGCCCGGCCAGGGGGGCGCTGGTCTCGTCGCGCAAGCCCAGTGCCTGCGCGACGCTCAGCGCCACCAGATTCCCGTCGTGGACGTGGGCCACCTCGACCAGCCACACCCCGTCGGGAAACGCCCGCCGCACCGATTCGCCGACCCGCCGCGACAACCGGGTCTTGCCCACGCCGCCCGGCCCCGTCAGGGTGAGCAGCCGCGTGGTGGACAGCAGCCGTTTCGCCGTGGCGACCTCGTCCCCGCGTCCGACGAAGCTCGTCACCTCTGCGGGGAGATTTCCTGTCACGTGCCGCACCACGCCGATTACCTTCGCACGTGCGACGGACACGGCGGGCGTTTTGCCGCTATTCGGGCGTCGATGCCACGCGGTTGGCGGCCCGAACCAGGGCTGCGAGCGAGGCCGTGAGCGCGGAGTCGCCGCGACCGCAGCACCAACCGGTCCGCTCCCCTGTCCGGTATTCCAGATAGGCGATCGCGCCGGTGCCGATCGACTGCTGAGTGAGACCCAGCACCCGCACCGGCAGGCCCGCCGCGGCCAGCGCCGCGGTGAGCGCCTCGATCGGCTCGGCCGTGTGGTGCTCGGTGGTCGAGGTCGCGCCGCCCACGGTGAGCGTGATGTCCGTGACCGCGTCGCCGGTGCGCCACTGCTTCAGCACCACCGGCGCGGGTTCGGCGTCCTCCAGGTACGCGGTGGTGAACAGCTCGTGCAACTCGGGCGCGGTGATCTCCAGTCCGGTGTCGTCGGCGTGTGCCTGGACGCGGCGGGCGAACTCGATCTGCCACCGCCGCGGCAGGTCCAGGCCGTACTCGGTGTGCAGCAGGTAGGCGATGCCGCCCTTGCCGGACTGGGAGTTGACGCGGACGACGGCGTCGTAGGAGCGCCCGAGGTCGGCCGGATCGATCGGCAGATACGGTACGCGCCAATCGATCTCGCGCTCCGGCCGCCCGGTCGCCGCGGCACGGGCGCGGTGTTCGGCCATGCCCTTCTTGATGGCGTCCTGGTGGGTGCCGGAGAACGCGGTGTGCACGAGCGCGCCGACGTACGGGTGGCGTTCGTGGATCGGCATGCGGGTGCAGTACTCGACCGTGCGCGCGATCTCGTCCACGTCGGAGAAATCGATCATCGGATCGACGCCCTGGGCGTGCAGGTTCAGCGCCAGCGTCGCGAGGTCGACGTTGCCGGTGCGCTCGCCGTTGCCGAAGACGCAGCCCTCGACCCGCTGCGCGCCGGCCAGCATCGCCAGTTCCGCGCAGGCGATGCCGGTGCCGCGGTCGTTGTGCGGGTGCACCGAGAGGATCACGCTGTCGCGGCGGGCCAGGTTGCGGTGCATGTACTCGATCTGATCGGCGTACACGTTCGGGGTGGCCACCTCGACGGTGGCGGGCAGGTTCAGCACGACGGGTCGCTGCGGGGTGGCGTCCCACAGGGTCGTCATGCGGTCGCACAGGTCGAGGACGAAGTCGGGCTCGGTCAGGTTGAACACCTCCGGCGAGAACTCGAAACGCACCGAGGGCAGGTCACCGGCGAACTCGAGCACGTCGCGGCCGCCCGCCAGGATCAGCTCGCGCAGCGCGGCGCGGTCCTTGCCGAGCACCACTTCCCGCCAGGTCGGCGCCGTGGCCGTGTACATGTGCACGACCACCTCGTTGCGCAGGCCGCGCACGGACTCCACCGTGCGCTCGATGAGATCGCGCCGCGCGGGGGTGAAGACGACGATGGTCACGTCCTCGGGCGCGAGATCGGTCTCGGCGAGCAGCCGGACGAAGTCGAAATCGGTCTGCGAGGCAGACGGGTAGCCGACCTCGATCTCCTTGTAGCCCATGGCGACCAGCAGTTCGAAGAAGCGCCACTTCCGGTCGGGGTCCATCGGCTCGGCGAGCGCCTGATTGCCGTCCCGCAGGTCGACAGGGACCCAGAGCGGCGCCGCGGTGATTCGCGCGTTCGGCCAATCACTTTGTGTCAGTGGGACATTCACGCGGTCGTAGACGCTGCGATACCGGTGCGACGGCATCCGCGAATGCCGCTGTCTGTTCCAGTCCGGCGCACCGTCGGCGACCGGGCCGGCGGGGGTATCGATGGTAGGGAAAACGCTTGCGGTCATGAAGGTTTCTGCTGCTTTCCGGCGGACGCGGCCTGCGCATACGAAGCGGTGACCGGCCACGACGAAGCCCCACGGCGGGCGGCCGGTCGTTCAGGCCCCGCCGTGGCGGCTAAGCAGAAGCATGCGCGTCATGATGGCTAGACTATACACAACTCCTCAGACAAGTAGAGAGGTTCGGATGGTCCCGCAGGTTCGCCGCCACCCGCTCGCCGCACAGGCGGCCGAGCTGTTGCTGGCCCGTGTGCGCGCGGGCGAATGGCCGCTCGGACACCGCCTGCCCGGCGAGACGACGCTGGCCGCGCAGCTCGGCGTCGGCCGCTCGACGCTGCGCGAGGCCATCCGCGAACTGGCGGGCAAGGGCGTGCTCGACAGCCGCCAGGGCGCGGGGGTGTTCGTCACCGCGCTGGACGTGACCGAGGAGTGGGACGCTGTGCTGCGCCGCGCCGCCATCGCGTCGGTGATCGAGGCCAGGATCGCCATCGAGGCCGAGGCCGCCGCGCTCGCGGCCACCAGGCGCACCCCCGCGGACCTGCGGGCCATCCGTCGCACGCTGGCCGCACGCGAGGCCAGGGGCGAGCCGGTCGACGAGCACGTCGACGCCGACATGGCGTTCCACCGCGCGGTCATCGTCGCCGCGCACAACGACGTGCTCACCCAGCTGTTCGACAGCTTCCTGCCCCGCCTGCGCCAAGCCATGATCGACATGCCGAAGATTCGCCCCGTGCCCTCCGAACCAGAGGACCACGAGGCACACATCCGGCTGGTCGACGCCATCGCCCACCGAAACCCCACGGCGGCAGCCGAATTCAGCCGCGCCCATCTCACCGCACTGAAGGCGGCGTTCTCGTGACCGCGCCGAGGAAGGAACACCTGTGACCACACCCGTGCTCGAGCTGACCGACGTGACCTTCCGCCGCGACGGCAAGCAGATCATCGACGGCATCTCGCTCACCGTGCTGGAGACCATCGATGGCCTCGACCGCACCCATCCCGAGGTCGCCTCGGTCCTGGTCACCCACCATCTGGAGGAATTGCCGACCAGCACGACCCACGCCGTGCTCATCTCCGGCGGCCGCACCGTCGCCGCGGGCCCGGCGTGCGACACCCTCACCACCGACACCGTCTCCGCGGCCTTCGACCATCCGGTCGAGGTCGCTTACGACCGCTGACGCTGGACCGCGCGCGCGAAAGCCGATCCGCTGCATACGTTCACGCCGTGACCGTCACTCGGTTCCGGTGGCCGCCCGCTTCGCCTCGGCCTCGGCCAGCTCGCGCAGGGTCAGCAGCTGCTTGCGCGCCATGAAGACGTCGCCGAAGGCCAGCAGGTGGCCGACGATTCGCGGTGTGCCAAAGCGCGTTCGGACGACGAGGCGGCTGCCAACGCCCTCGGGGCGCACCGCGTAGGTGACCGCGATCCGGCCGGAGACCAGTGTGATGTGGCGGCCGAGGACGAACGACTCGAGCCGGAAGACCGACATGAATTCCTGGCCTGCCTCGAGTTCGGTGAGTTGCGGGTCGCGTTCGCGCGGGCTGGGGCGACCCCAGTTGTCCAGCAGGTCGTAACTGTATGGCGCGACCCGCAATTGACACAGCCAGTTGTAGACCACGCACGGCGAGGCGTCGATGCTGATGGCCCGATCCGTCTGCAACCCACGGGGTTCCAGCTCGTCGCACGGCAACGGAGCGTCGCGCTCGGCTTCGGTGGCGCCCCAGACCTTTCCGCTGATCATGCCGCGGCCGCGATTCGGCCGAGCATGCGCCGGACGATGAAAGCGTGGCCGCCGCTGCCGACGACCAGCGCGCGATAGATCTTGCCGTGCAGGCCGGGGAAATCCCCCCTGCTCACGGCACGCACCCTGGTGCGGCTCGCGCCCTCGTCATCGAGTTCGAAGATCAGCTCGTAGCGGGAGAACCAGTGCTGCCCGTGCATCGCGAAACGAGCCGGTTCATCGGCGGTGTCCAGGACGAATCCGGAGGGAACGGTGGCAGGGTCGTGCGGGTCCTTGCAGACGACTCGAAGCAGCGCTTTCCAGGTCTGCTCGCGATTCGCGTCGACTTCTCTGGCATGCTCGTCGATATAAGACAATCGCTCCATATAGAAGGAACGTACTAGTAGATGGCGCCACCCCGCAAGCACGACACCGATGTGATCCTCGACGCAGCGCGCGCCCTCGCGCTCGCCGACGGGCCGCGCGCGGTCAGCGTTGCGGCCATCGCCAAGGCCAGCGGCGCGCCGGTCGGCACGCTGTACCACCGCTTCGGCAATCGCAACGGCGTGCTCACCGCCGCCTGGATTCGCGCGCTGGATCGCTTCCAGCAGCGGACCTTGGCGGCCGCGGACCACACCGACCCTGTCGAGGCCGGGGTCGCCATGGCGGGCGCGGCCGTCCGCTTCGGCCGTGAGCTCCCCGAAGACGCGAGGCTGCTGCTCGAGCTGCGCCCGCGCGACCTGCTCGACGGCGGCCCCGACGCCGAGTTCCGCGCCCGCCTGGACCGGATGAACGCGCCGTTGATCGAACATCTGCGCCGCGTCGCCCGCGACCTGTTCGGGACGGACGGGCACCGAGAGATCGACGCGGTCAGCCGCGCGGTGGTCGACCTGCCCTACGCGGCCCTGCGCAGGCACGCGCACGCCCCCGCGCTGCCGGATTGGGTGGACGCCGACCTTGCCTGCGCCACCCGTACCCTGCTCGAGTCTTACCGCCGCTGAGCGGCGCGTTCACTCGCCCGTGACGAGCGCGGGAGTGAGTTCGTCGAGACCGCCGATGACCTGAGCGGCCAGCGCCGCGGCGTCGGGGTCGAGCGGATACTCCGGACGCGGTGCGGCGATCACGCGCATGCCCGCGGCATGCGCGGCGCGCAACCCGTTGCTCGAATCCTCCACGGCCGCGCAGTCGGTCGACTTCTTGCGCAGGAAGCCCGCGACCGCCACGTACACATCCGGCGCGGGCTTGCCGCGATCGACCTCCTCGGTGGAGAACGTCACGTCGAAGAACTCGATCAGCCCGGTGCGGCCCAGCACGGTGTCGATCAGCGTCCTCGGCGAGGAGCTGGCCACCCCGAGCGGCCAGTACTCGCTCATCCGCTGCACCGCCGACACGGCTCCTGGCAGCAGCGGCACCGTCCGGTCGTAGTGCGCGGCCATCCGCTCGATGACGTCGTCGGCCACCCGTTCCGGCGGCTCGCCGACCCCGAGCTCACCGCTGAGATACTCCGACCACTCCCCCGTGCTCATGCCCATCAGCCGCTTCTGCGTATCCGGTAGCCAGCGGCCGCCCATTTCGGCGACGTACTCGCGCCGCACCTGCTCCCAGACCGGTTCGGAGTCGATCAGCACGCCGTCCATATCGAACACGACTGCCGTAATACGCATCGGTACAACGCCTTTCGCCGCTCGCGAGGGCACGCCCGCGGGCCGTCGTCGACCGGCCGCGCCGAGCTCGCGTGGTGTATTCGGTAGACCTGATGGGTGAACGGGTACCCAGCGTAGGGGTACCCGATTCTCGTCGCGCCGGGGGCCGACGGTACGCGCCTCCCCCGCCGCGCGAGCATCCGGCGGGCAACCGATAACTTGTTCTCATGAACGAAGAGCAGGCCGGCGCCGCGCTGCCGAGCGAGGAGCATCACGAGGGCGGGTTCCGACCGATGACCGAGTTGATCGACGCCGCGGCCAACGACGTCGACATCTCCCGCGGCGGTCCGCACTACGGCGCCTTCATCGAGCAGGTGCGCGGCCTGATGGACCGGGCGCGGCTCTCGTCGCCGTCCGACGAGCTGGCGCTCGAGACCATCGCCGTGCTCAAGGAGCTCAACGACAAACTCGACGCCGCGGTCGTCGACGAGTGGTCGGCGCCCGCCTGGACCCGGGTCGACCTGCCCGGCCGCGGCAACATCACGCTGCCGCCCTTCGTGGTGGACCGAGCGGACCGGGACGGCGTCGAGGCGCGCATCACCTTCCGCACGTACCACCTCGGCGGCAACAAGGCGGCACACGGCGGTCAGATCGCGATCGGCTTCGACGACCTGCTCGGCATGGCGGCCGCCGTGCACGCGGGCGGGGTAACCCGCACCGCCTCCCTCACCATCGACTACCGCTCGATCACCCCGTTGAACACCGAGCTGCGGCTGCACGCGTGGGCCGAGCGCCAGGAAGGTCGCAAGGTCTACGTGCGGGCCACCCTGCACGACGGCGATCGGCTGTGCGCCGAGGCCAACGGCCTGTTCATCGTGCTGAAGCCCGGCCAGCAGTAGCCGCGGGTCAATCGCGCGGGCCCGCGAACCGGTAGTTGGCCGGGTCCGGTGTGCGCTGCATGAGCGCGCGGTGCCGGGCCGGGGTCCACGGCCACAGTTCCGGCCTTCCGTCCTTGCCTAGGTACCAGCTCTGGCAGCCGGTGGCCCATACCGTTTTGGGCAGCGCGGCGCGCAGCTGCGCGTAGTAGCGCTCGGTGGCGGCCTCGGTCGGTTCGACGGTGTCGAATTCCCCCGCGCACCATCGGCGGATCCAGCCGACGATGTGCTCGGCCTGGGTCTCGGCGATCAGTGTGAGCGGGTAGTTGCCCACCGGACTGTGCGGTCCGATGAGCAGGAACATATTCGGAAAGCCGGGCAGCGCAACGGTTTCGAAGGCTCGTGGACCGTCCGCCCAAGCCTGGTCCAGTGTGCGGCCATCCACGCCGGCTATGCCCATCGGCCGCATGAAGGCGTGCGCGTCGAAGCCGGTCGCCAGCACCAGCACGTCCAGATCGTGCACGCGGCCGTCGGCGGTGACCACGCCGCGCGGCACGATGTGGTCGACGGCGCTGGTCACCACCGCTACATCGGGACGCTGCACCGCGCGGTAGAAACCGCCGGAGATCACCAGCCGCTTGCACATCGGCTCGTACTCCGGTGTCAGCGCGGCGCGCAGGGCCGGGTCGCGGACCGTGCGCAGGTTGGCCCGGCACAGTCCACCGACCATCGTGCGCTTCGGTCCCGGCTCGGTGAGCGCGCCCATGAGGAACTCGAAGATCCGGTGGGTGACAACGTAGCCGAACTCGTCGAGTACCGGGAAACGCCGATGCGCGGCGCGGGTGAACCGGGAGTAGCGGCGGTTCGGCAGCGGCGCCACCCACTGCGCCGTGCGCTGGAACATGATCAGCCGCCCCGCTTTTCCGGCCAGATCGGTCACGATCTGCACACCGGTCGACCCGGTGCCGAGCACACCGACGCGCTTGCCGGTCAGCTCGACGCCGTGGTCCCAGCGCGCCGAATGGAAAGCCGCACCCGCGAAGTCGTCCAAGCCGGGTAGCTCCGGCGTGCGGGGGTGATGCAGGATGCCGGTGGCGCACAGCACGAAGTCGTAGTGCTCGCGCTCGCCCGCGGCGGTCGTCACCGTCCACCTGCCGTCCACGAACTCCGCACCGCACACCTCCGCGCCGAACCGGGTTCTGCCCGCCAGCCCGTACTCGTGCGCCACCCGCGTGAAGTACTCCTCGATCTCGGCCCCCGGCGCGAAGAACTGCGACCAGTCGGGGTTCTTCGCGAAGCGGAACTGGTAGAACCGCGACGGCACATCACAGGTCAACCCGGGATAGGTGTTCTCACGCCAGGTGCCGCCGAACCGATCGGACTTCTCGAAGATCGTGACATCGCGAAAACCGGCGCGCAGCAATGTGATCGCCATGCAGATGCCCGACATCCCCGCACCGATCACCACGATCGTGGGCTCACGCGGCGCGGTCATGGTCCGACTCTCCTTTCAGCGAGGCGACGGCACGCACGGACCTGGTCCGGTACCGATCCCCTCCGCCCCGCTACCAAGTCGGCGTCCGCCATCAGGCTGCGCACGTCCGGTGTCGGCCCGGCCGCGTCCGGCACCCACGCCGAGCCCGTCTCCGGCCCGGTCTCGGCCGACGTCGCCGCGGCGACCCCAGGCCGGGCGATGACGTCGGCGAGAGCAAGGCGTCGCGGCGTTGCTGTCACACTCCAACGCTATGACGTGCGGCCGTCCGGCGGAAGGTTCCGAGCCGACAGGAAGTCGATTCTTCCGGGCAGCGGCGCTCACCCCGCCACCATGGCTTGGATTCTGCCGCGGCGTGCGATGCCCGCAGGATTGTCCGTGCGCTTCATCGGCGGTGAGGTCGGCGGTCCCCCAGTGTGCGCCAGTGCCCGCTGCCGCCGACACCACGCCAGAATTGCGTTAGACGTAAGCCTGTCTCCGATATCTTATCCAGAATGGAATCCGGAATTGGGCCGAAAATGGTGAAACCACAACATAGTTCGAGTCCGCGCCGCCGATCGGCGTGCTTTCCGCTCCGGGATCGGCTCGCGGCGACGCCTAGAGACTAGCGCCGAGCCAGGATGCGAAGCCGACAAGCCCATCGGTCTGGCGACGCTGCGCGGCCGCGATCCCGAAGAGCGTTTCCCGCACCGACGGGTGTAGCCGAGTCTGCTGGGGCGCCGCCGCCCTCGCCTTGTTGAGCGCCGCAAGCGCCCGATCGGGCTTACCTGACATCAACCACGCACGAGCGTTGTCGTGCCAATGATGGGCGATCCGTGTTGGAGCCGCGTCCGCCGGGTACGTCAGTTCCGCCCCCTCCAACGCCGCTCGGTTCGGGTCGCCCGCCTCGAGTTCGATCGCGTGGGCGTGGATGTCCACATTCAGCGGGCCGAAGGACGTCATGTACAGGTCGGTCTCGCCGGTATGCCGAGCTAGATCACGTGCCGCTTCGACATGAGCTGTCGCGTTCGGGTAGTTGAGCTTTCGCGCTTCGTTGATCGCTCCGGCCAGATGGGAATAGCCGACCAGCACCATGCCGGCTCGGCTGTCGTCCGCCGAACGGATCGCGGAATCGATCAGCTGCTCCGCTACCTCGGACTCTCCGTAATGCGTCAGCACTCGGGCTCGGGCCAGGGCCGAGAACGCGCCATAATTCGAGTCGTCGGCAAGCGGGGCGTAGGTGTCGGCCAGATCCAGTGCTGGAAGGGCGAGCATGAGATGACCGGTCCTGCGAACCGACCACTCTGCCAATACGTAGGCCGAGGTCAATAGGGTGTAGGCACATGCTTTCTCGTCGCCGGACAGTTCTCGCACCGCCCCGTGCAGCCGACGGATCAGCTCCGGAAGCGCTTCGATCGTTTGACGGGTCCGATCGGTGCGGTAAAGATGTTGTGCCGCAGCCAGTTCCGTTTCGAGATTTGCGAGACGGCTGGGCTCGGTTGCCCGAGCGTACCGCCCCTCTGTGAGCAATATGGACAGGTCATTTACGGCGTCCGAGAGAGGTTTGCCATCATCGTAAGGCGCGCCTGTCAGCTGCTCGGGAGTTATCCGCAGAGCGCGAGCGATTGCCGAAAGGAAGCCGGGGGACGGCACCTCGCGGCCTTGCTCAACAGCCTTGACCATGCTGAGGCTGTACTTCGCCCGGCTGGCCAACTGTCGTTGGCTCAGCCCGGCGATCTTGCGCTCCGTGGCGATCCGCTCTCCCGCATGCTGACCCATACATTCGAGCGTAGATCGATCCTCCCCAGCTGTCCTTGCTGTCCACGGCCCTGTCCCTTTACTGACCCTTCGAGCGCTGGCCAGCGATCAAGCTCAGATCCAGCCCCGCCGTCGGACTGACATGGTGCCCCTCCAAGGTCTCCGACGGTGGGCGCTCACCAAGTCTGGAGCAAGCAGGGAGGGTGCTGCCGATGGGTTTGTTCGAACACGATGACCGCACAGCGACTACATACCCGTCCCCCGTACCGACGCGCACCGAATCCAGCGCACCGGCCATAGGGGACACCCCGCGTTCACGGGTGGAGTACTACCGCACCGTGTGCCATCTGCCCGCCGTACTCCAACCCGACACGGGCCGAATCGGTTTCACTGCGGGCATGGTGTGGGCAGTGCAGGTGCCCGCTGAGATCGGGCAGATGGTCAAGGTCGACTTGGACACCAAAAGGCACGGCGGCGGGCCGATCATCACCACACCTCGCACCGCGACGTGGACGTTTTTGGTCCGCTCCGACATCCCCGCAACCATGATCGCCGCCGAGGCAGCCTTGTATCGCAGCCGCCGGGTGGCAGTGTTGGGAAACGGTGATTTCGTGGCGTTGCCGTCCCCGGCTGATCAGGGTTCGGAGTACCGAGGGTGGATCACCGCCGCGCACTCGGTGTTTCGGCCCTCCGGGCGTGCGGTGCTGTACGCCGTGCACGCGGTCATCGGCCCCCAACGACAGCCGGTCTTGTGAGCATCGATGCAGCATCGCCGCTCCCTGGCGAACCAGATGTCCACCTGTCGGTGTTCTTACACGGGGTGCGGATGGACTTCACCGCCTGCCTGACCGCCGCGTTGGTCTTCGTCCAGGAGCACCAAGCCCGCCACTACCTCGACGCGGTCACCGTCGACCTCGATAAGCGCGAGTTCCCGAGACTGCCCAACGAACGCCTCTACATCGAGCGCTAGCAGTCCTGATCGCAGTCGCCCACCGACCTCCGCCCCGCAGAACAGTAAGTATGCGTCAGGTCATCTCAAATAACCAGTGGCACAGCAGGTTTACCTCGTCACTCCGACGACTTCAGTCGAGCGCAGGTATCGGCTACTCGAGACTGGTGGCAGGGCTCGTTCCCGGCCAGGATCGGGTCAAGGTGCCCGGTGGGCGGCTCCCTAATCGGCTGCCCCCGTCGGTGTTCTGTGTGGCTCGCTAATGGCTTGCGTCCCGCCGGGTGCCGTGCGGGCGTGGCTGGAAAGGGGTTTGCCGTGGCTCGACGTAGCGGTGCCTTCTCGCACGGACATCCTTTCGTTCGGACCTTGGAGGACACCGGTGACGGTCATCATCGGGATGGACCCGCACAAACGCTCGGCCATTAGAGTGCACTGGGGCAGTACTGCGGGCGGTGAGGTTGGAGCCATGGACGTTGCAGACAACAGTGAGGTCTCTGTCGAAGAGATTCCAGTGCTTACCCCCGATGGTGAAATGCAGAGGTGGACTGTCTGGGTGAGACAAAACGACGACGCCGATTACTGTGTGCGACTCACGGACGGCCAAGGCACGCACTGGGATGCCGACGGCGGCGACGTATTCGACGCCTTCGCCGCGGTCCGGAGCGAGCCCGGGGCTCGTGGATTTCGCTTCCTTGTCGTCGGGGCGAGGCTGGACTGCTGGCCATCGGGCATGAGCAGTTCAATGAGTGGTGGAGTACTGGTCTACCGGCATTACCGCTCGGCACTGCAGCGGCTCGTCCATGACCTGGTGGATGTCGTGTCCAGAAGGGGTACGCGCCGGTACATCTTCGATGCGGCTCCCGTCTCGCGAGTCGCGACAGCCGCAGAGCAGGCTACCTTTCGTGAGCAATGGAGAATGCGAATTTTGTGACTGAGCGCAGCTGGTACCGGGCGGGGCGAAGAAATTCCTGTCCGCCCGCCAGGCCCGCGCCCTTGGTCGACGCCACACACCAACGACCTGCGACCGGCCGTACCGCCGCCCCCTGACACACACGCGGCGGTCGGCAAGAAGCGGCAGTCGCGCAAGACTCGGGATGCAGACACGCGTTTCATCGGTGGCAGGTGGGCCATCGAGGCGGTACCGTCGTGGTACAGCGGCTTCGGGCGACGACATCACGCGAGGATTGCACTCAGTGCAAGTGCGCGGGGGGTGTCTTATCCAGAATGGAATCCGTAGCCTGAAGGCGGAAAGTGTTGTTCCGCAGCACAATTCGGGGTCAAGCCGCCCTCCCTGGCCGAAATTGCATGCGGTGCAACTTTGCAGTGTGTGTCAGGTTCGCCGGTCGACCGCGCGGGGCGACCGGCGAAACCCCTCAGCGGTTCGGGAAATGCACGGCCCGGTACTCGCCGAACTGTTCGTCGACCTGATCCACGGTCAGACCGAAGTCGTCGAGCGTGTACCGGTGCGACGGACGCGCCGCGCCCGTGGTGCTCTCCGCGTGCAACGCCGCCATCGCCGCCTCCGCCGCGGCGCTCAGCGGAAGACCGAAGTGCCGGTAGACGGAGCGCACCGTGTCGATCGGGTCGGCGACGAAGTCGTCGTAGTACACGTCGACGAACTGATCGGCGTTGTGCCGCTTGCGATCTTCCAGGAAGCGCTGCGCACCGCGAGCCCACAGATCCAGCTGTGTCCGCCCGACCACGGGTCCGCGGAACTTCTCCGACCAGCCCGCCGATGCCTGCTCGTTGAGGCTGCACACCGAGGCGATGATGGTGCGCGGATCGCGGTGCATCTGGACGATCAGCGCGTCCGGATACACCTCGAAGATCGCGTCCAACGCGAACAGGTGGCTCGGATTCTTCAGCACCCAGCGGCGATTCGCGTCCGGCAGACCGATCAGTTGCAGATTGCGCCGGTGCCTGCGGTAGGCGTCGGTCCAGTCTCGGCCAGCCAGCCATTCCGAATACCCCGGCAGGTAGGCCAGGCATTCGTAGGACACCGACATGGCCGACTGCCGCAGCAGCTGCCAGCACTCCTCCACCTGGTCGGCCGAGATGTGGTGCACGCCCATGAATTCGGGATGCTCCACGTGATGCTTCTCGAACGCCGCCTCGATGCGCTGGTACACCGGATTGTCGGCCCAGGTCTCGCGCGGCGGACGGGGCTGCGGCATCTCGGTGAGCCACATTTCCAGGCCCTGGTGCGCGGGATCGGCATTGAGCAGCCGGTGCACGGCCGTGGTCCCGGAGCGCGGCAGGCCGGTCACGAAGACGGGCCGTTCGATCGCGACGTCGGCGTGCTCGGGATGCCGCTGCCAGGCGTTCTCGCTGAGCAGCCTGGCGATCAGCGCGCCGCGCAGGAACGCGCGATTGACCTTGTTGCCGAACGGCGTCAGCTCGGCGTCCGCGGCATAGGAGTCCAGGAGTACCTGGAGCCCTTCGCGATAGTCGTCGTCGCCGAAATCGTCGAGTCCGACCACCTTGGTCGCCGAGGCGTGCAGATCCTCGACGGTGCCGACGTCGTCCCTGCCGATCATGCTGTGCTCTCTCCTCATCGGTGGTGTTCGATCAGTGGTGGTACTCGCCGCCATTGACGTCCAGACACGCGCCGGTGATCGCCCGCGCCAGCGGCGAGGCGAAGAAGACGACGGCGTCTGCGATCTCGTCGGGTTCGGGCAGCTTGCGCAGGTCGATGGTCGACGCGGTCTCGGCGTAGACCTCTTCCGGCGTGATCCCCCGCTGCTGGGCGAGGTAGTTGAAATACCACTTCAGGTTGTCGGCCCAGATGTAGCCCGGCGCCACCGAATTCACCCGGATGCCCTTGGGGCCCAGTTCGGTCGCCAGGCTCTGCGCCAGCGCCAGCAGGCTGGCCTTGGCCATCTTGTACGGGCCGAAGGTGCGCCGGGAGTGGCGCAGCACGGCCGAATTGATCATCACCACCGAGCCTTTCGTCTCGGTGAGCGCGGGTACGAACAACCGGGTCAGACGCAACGCGGCCAGCACGTTCGTCTCGAACCCGGCCCGCACCTGATCGAGGTCGACCACGGCCAGATCCGCCAGCGGCGGAATGGCGAAGGCGTTGTTCACCAGCGTGTCCACCCGGCCGAACGCACCGGTGGCCGTCTCGACCAGATTCGCCACCGCCGCTTCGTCGTTGATGTCGGTGGGCACCACCACCGCGCGCCTGCCGACCTCGGCGATCTCCTTGGCGACCTCGGTCAGCCGCGATTCGGTGCGCGAGGCGAGCACCACGTCCGCGCCCGCCTTGGCCGCCTGCACCGCGATGGCCCTGCCGAGCCCGGGCCCCACGCCGGAGACCACAACCACCTTGTCCTGCAACAACATCAGCCGAGCATCCTCTCCGCGACGGCGACCTGACGGGCCGCGATCCGTGCCTTCCATTCCTCGGGCGTCACCCGCGCCTGCTCGTAATACGCCAGCCGCGTGGGCAATTCGTCGACCGTCACGATCTCCACGGTCGGCCCGTCCTCGGGTTTGAGATCACGGGAGAGCCGCTGCCAGCGGAACTGAAGGTAGCCCCTGGCGTGCCCGGTGCGCTCGATCCAGTTCGCCAGTCCGGGGTCGCGCTCGCTGACCACCAGCCGGATCATCCCGTCCGGATCGACGCGGGCCTGGTCGGCGGTGAGGCTGGTCTGGTGGTTGATGTAGTCCAGCGACAGGTACCACATGCTGCCCAGCTGGAAGCCCTGGTAGGGCGCGTCCGACTTGGGGACCGTGATGATCATGGCCTGGTCGTCGGCAAGCTCGTAGTGGCCCGCCGAGGAGAACTGGGTGGTGAGCCCGCCCGGGGTGGAGCGCGGTTCGGTCATCGTGTTCACCGGCAGGTTCAGATAGAACCACTCCGGGAAGGCCAGGAACGTCTTCAACCGGGACAGCAGCATCTTGCCCGCGATCCCGTAGCGCTTGGTCAACAGATCCTTGGTGAGCGGGGGCGGCGCGTCGCCGATTGTGTCGACGCGCTGGATGCGCAGGGTGCCCGGTTTCTCGGTGGACCAGTCGCTGAAGACCTCGCGCACCACCAGCATCGCCGAATCCGGCGCCAGGTGCACGTAGCCGGGCCGCGCTTCGCCCGGGCCGAGCCGCAGCTGGTAGGAGCCGTCGGCCGCCACGTCCAGCGCCCGATCGTCGAAGGCGGTCTCGCTGTCGGGCACGTCCACCGGCGAATAGTTGCCGTTGAGCACCTGGAAGCTGAGG
Organism: Nocardia sp. NPDC050793; assembly: GCF_040654065.1. Taxonomy (NCBI): domain Bacteria; kingdom Bacillati; phylum Actinomycetota; class Actinomycetes; order Mycobacteriales; family Nocardiaceae; genus Nocardia; species Nocardia sp. NPDC050793. The sequence continues at coordinate 415,062 of NZ_JBFAHG010000003.1, read as the reverse complement.
TCTCTGGTGGTGCCGCGGGTGCCGGTCACCAGATATTCCGCGTCCGGTCGCAGATAGGCGTGGAAGTACAGGGTGTCGGGGTTGTCCAAGCCCATCTTGGTGTACGGCCCCGTCGACTGGACGAAGAACGGGAAGTCACGCTCGTAGGCCCACGCCATCTGCAGGGCCGCGCGAATGCTGCCCGCGAGGTAGTCGTAGCCCTCCACGAGATCCTGTTCGGTCCGGATATGCGGTGCTTCGGTGATGATCTGCTCGGCGGCGGCGATCGCGTCCGCGAACGGCTGGGTCAGCAAGAGGCTCTCCCGGGTGGTCCAAATATGTACCGCTCTGGTACATTTCGATACGAGCAAGATTAGAACGTGTTCTAGGAGTTGTCCATGGTCGCGCGCCGATCCGCCCCCACCGAACGGGTGGTCCAGCTACTGGATTTCCTCGTCGAGCAGCGCGGCAAGCGCTTCGGACTCTCTGAGCTGGCCCGCGAACTGAACATGGCCAAGCCCACCTGCCTGGGCATTCTCACCGAGCTGACCGCGGGCGGCTACCTGGTGCGTGATCCGCACACCCACGTCTACGGTCTCGGACCCGCGCTGATCGCGGCGGGCCGGGTCGCCCAGGACAGCTTCGCCATCTCGGCCATCGCCCGCGCCGAGCTGGCCGAACTCAGCGCGCGGTACCGCACGACCTGCACCGCGTCGGCGGTGGTCGGCGACCGGATCTCGGTACTGGAGAGCACCGGCCCCGGCATGGTGAAGATGGGCGCGTCCTACCACTTCGCGCCGCCCGTCGGCCTGATGTACGTGCTGTGGGACACCGATGCGGCGTTCGACGCGTGGCTGGCCATCCCGCCCACCGTCCCGCTCCGGCAAGACGAGGCGCGTTTGCGCCAAGTGGTCGCCGAGTGCCGCGAGCGCGGCTACCTGGTGGAAAGCCTGACCGCGGCAGGGCGGCGGCTGTACTCGCTGCTGGCCGGCGTCGCCGCCCGCGATCTGCCCGACGAGCTGCGCGAACTGGTCGGCGAGCTGGTCTCGAGCCTGGGCGAACGGGTGTATCTCGGCGCGGATCTCCGGCCGCGCAAGGAGCACCCGGTGAGCCTGCTCGCCGCGCCGACCTACGGCGGCAACGGGAGGCAGAACATGGTGCTCACGATGTACGTCGGCGCGTCCATCACCGGCGCCGAAATCGCCCGCCGCGGAATGGCATTGGTCGCCGCCGCAGACGCGGTGACCAGCGCGTCCGGCGGTCGCAAACCGCTCGAAGACCGCACGGCGGGCCGCCCCGAAGCGTCCGGGAACGCGACACACCGCGACGGCGCGGCGCGGCCGACCCGTTGACCACTGACCGAAACCTGTTCTAGTTTTGGGGCGTGAGCCAGTACGCAAAGTCGACGGCGAGCACCTACGAGCTCCCCCATCTGGACGCGCTCGAGGCCGAGTCGGCGCACATATTCCGTGAAGTGGCAGCCACCTTCGAACGTCCGGTGCTGCTGTTCTCCGGCGGCAAGGATTCGGTGGTGATGCTGCACCTGGCGGCGAAGGCCTTCTGGCCGGCGCCGCTACCGTTCCCGGTGCTGCACATCGACACCGGACACAACTTCGACGAGGTCATCGAGTTCCGCGACCGCACCGTCGAGCGCCTCGGCCTGCGGCTGATCGTCGGCCGGGTGCAGGACGACATCGATGCGGGCCGGGTCGTGGAGGACACCGGTCCGCGCGCCTCGCGCAACCGGCTACAGACCAGCACGCTGCTGCGCAGCATCCGGGAGGGCGGCTTCGACGCGGTCTTCGGCGGCGCCCGCCGCGACGAGGAGAAGGTCCGCGCCAAGGAGCGGGTCTTCAGCTTCCGCGACGAATACGGGCAGTGGGAGCCGCGCGCCCAGCGCCCCGAACTGTGGAATCTGTACAACGGCAGGCACCGCCCCGGCGAGCACATCCGGGTCTTCCCGCTCTCCAACTGGACCGAACTGGATATCTGGAGCTACATCGTGGCCGAGGCGATCGAGCTTCCCCCGCTGTACTACGCGCACCGCCGCTCTGTCGTGCAGCGCGACGGAATGTTGCTGGCGCACACCAGGTTCCTGCGACTCCTCGACGGCGAGCGGCCCTACGAGGCGACCGTGCGCTTCCGCACCGTCGGGGACGCGACCTGCACCGGATGCGTGGAATCCACCGCGGCCACCCCCGCCGACGTGGTCGCCGAGGTCGCCGCCGCCCGCGTCACCGAACGCGGCGCCACCCGCGCCGACGACCGCATCTCCGAGGCGGGCATGGAAGATCGCAAACGAGAAGGGTACTTCTGATGGCCACCACCCTGCTGCGCCTCGCCACCGCGGGCAGCGTCGACGACGGCAAGTCGACCCTGATCGGCCGTCTGCTCTACGACTCCAAGATGATCTTCACCGATCAGCTCGCCGCCGTGGAACGCACCAGCCGCGAGCGCGGCGACGACTACCCGGATCTCGCGCTACTCACCGACGGACTGCGCGCGGAGCGCGAACAGGGCATCACGATCGACGTGGCGCACCGGTACTTCGCCACGCCGCGGCGCAAGTTCATCATCGCCGACACCCCGGGACACATCCAGTACACGCGCAACATGGTGACCGGCGCGTCCACCGCCGACGTCGCGCTCATCCTGGTCGACGCGCGCAAGGGCGTGCTGGAACAGACTCGCCGCCACGCCTTCCTGGCCAGCCTGCTCGGTATTCCGCACCTGGTGCTGTGCGTGAACAAGATGGATCTGGTCGGCTGGTCCCAGCAGCGGTTCACCGAGATCCGCGAGGAATTCGCCGGTTTCGCCACCAAGCTCGAAGTCGCCGACCTGTCCTTCATCCCGGTCTCGGCGCTACAGGGTGACAACATCGTGCACCACGGCGCCAGCATGCCCTGGTACGAGGGCACGCCCCTGCTGCACCACCTCGAGGAGTTGCACATCGCCTCCGACCGCAATCTCATCGACGCGCGCTTCCCCGTGCAATACGTGACCCGCAGGCACGGCCAGGATTTCCGCGGTTACGCAGGCACCGTGGCGGGCGGAGTGTTCAAGCCGGGGGACGAAGTTGCCGTGCTGCCTTCGGGTTTCACCACAACCGTCGCGGCGATCTGGGGTCCGGGCGGCGTCGCGGTGTCCGAAGCCTTTCCCCCGCAGGCGATCACGATGCAGCTCGATGACGAGATCGACATCTCGCGCGGCGACCTGATCTGCCGTCCGGCCAACCGCCCGCAGGTGGGCCGCGACATCGACGCCATGGTGTGCTGGTTCGCCGAGGACTCCGCGCTGACGCCCGGCGCCCGATACACGGTGCGCCACACCACCCGCGCCGCGACTGCGGAGGTCCGCAGCCTGGACTATCGGCTCGACGTGAACACCCTGCATCGCGACGAGCACGCGGAATCCTTGTCGCTCAACGAGATCGGCCGCATCCAGCTGCGCACCCGGCAGCCGCTGCTGTTCGACCCCTACCGCCGCAATCGCTCGACCGGCAGCTTCATCCTGGTCGACGAGGCGACGAACAATACCGTCGCCGCGGGCATGATCACCGGTCCGACGCTGCCCTCGGCCCGGGTGGTCTGGCACTCGACCGCGGTCGGTCGCGAGGAGCGCGCCACCCGCGGCGCGACGGTCTGGCTCACGGGCCTGTCGGGTTCCGGAAAGTCCACGGTCGCTGTCGAATTGGAGCGGCGGCTGGTGGCGTCGGGGCGTCCCGCGTTCCTGCTGGACGGCGACAACCTGCGGCACGGCTTGAACGCCGATCTCGGTTTCTCCGCCGCGGACCGGGTCGAGAACATCCGCCGCGTCGGCGAGGTGGCCCGGTTGTTCGCCGAAGCCGGTGTGGTGGCGGTCGTTTCGCTGATCAGCCCGTACCGTGCCGACCGCGAGCGGGTGCGCGCCGCACACCAGACGGCCGGGCTCCCGTTCGTCGAGGTGTTCGTCGACACGCCGCTGGAGATCTGCGAGGCGCGCGATCCGAAGGGCATGTACGCCAAGGCGAGGGCGGGCGAGATCCGAGGCTTCACCGGCATCGATGATCCTTACGAGGCGCCCACCGCACCGGATCTGGCGCTGCGCCCCGCCGACGGCGACCCGGCCGCCATGGCCGCGACCATCCTGACCCTGCTGGACACCCTGGACTGACAAACAATGCTCACCGATGCCCGCCTGGCCGCCGACCTGGCCGAACGCGCAGGAACCCTGCTGCGCGCCCTACGCGAGGAATTATCTGCCGGTGGCCCGCCGCCCCCGGACCTCGGAGCGCGCGGCGACGCCCTGTCCAACGACTTCCTGCTCGCCGAACTCGCCGCGGCACGGCCGGGCGACGCGGTGCTCTCCGAGGAATCCGCGGACGACCCGGCGCGGCTCACCGCCGACCGGGTGTGGATCATCGATCCGCTCGACGGCACCCGCGAGTACGCCATACCCGGCCGCTCGGACTGGGCCGTGCACGTCGCGCTGTGGGAACGCGGCCGAGGCATCACCGCCGCGGCCGTGGCGCAGCCCCCGCTGGGCCGGGTGCACGCCAGCGACGCGCCCTGCCCCGCCGCCGCCCCCGGAGAGCCGCGCCTCCTGGTGAGCGATTCGCGGCCGCCCGCCTGGGCAGCCGACGTCGCCGACGCCGTCGGCGCACGGTTGGTGCCGATGGGCTCGGCGGGCGCCAAAGCGATGGCGGTGGTGCGCGGCGAGGCCGACGGCTACCTGCACGCGGGCGGACAGTACGAGTGGGATTCCGCGGCGCCCGTCGGCGTCGCGCTGGCGGCCGGCCTGCACGCGTCCCGGGTCGACGGCAGCCCGCTGGAGTACAACCGTCCCCACCCCTACCTGCCCGACCTGCTGATATGCCGGGCGTCGTGGCGAACGCCGCTGCTCGAGGCGGTGGCGGCCGCCGAGGCCCGATCGCGGTAACCGAACCACCCATTCGCGACACATTGGTAGTAACGTATCAAATACTTCGGGGCGAAACCGCGCCCCGGCAGTGATGTTCGCGAGAGGATGGCCGTGCGCTCGAACCTGATCTCCCGCAGGGATCTCGACTTCCTGCTGTACGAATGGCTGCGGGTCGAGGACCTGGCCGCGTTCCCCCGTTTCGCGGAGCATTCCAGGGAGACCTTCGACGGCTTCCTCGATCTCTGCGAGGACATCGCCACCCGGTATTTCGCGCCGCACAACAAGCGCAACGACAGCAACGAGCCGACCTTCGACGGGGAGCGGGTGACGATCATCCCCGAGGTGAAGGCGGCCGTCGAGGCGTTCACCAAGGCGAACCTGGTCGGGGCGGGCATGGACGAGCGGATCGGCGGCCTGCAACTGCCCGCCGCCGTGGAGGCCGCCGGGTTCAGCTGGTTCCAGGCCGCCAACGTCGGCACCTCCGGCTACCTGTTCCTGACCATCGGCAACGCCAATCTCCTTGCCGCGCACGGGACTCAGGACCAGATCGACCGTTTCGTCCGGCCCATGGTCGAGGGCAGGTTCACCGGAACCATGTGCCTGTCGGAGCCACAGGCCGGGTCGTCGCTGGCCGACATCGTCACCCGCGCCGAACCGCAGGCCGATGGCACCTATCGGCTGTTCGGGTCGAAGATGTGGATCTCCGGCGGCGATCACGAGCTCACGGAGAACATCGTGCACCTGGTGCTGGCCAAGATCACGGGCGGTCCGGCGGGCACCAAGGGCATCTCGCTGTTCGTCGTCCCGAAGTTCCTGGTGGGCGCGGACGGCACGCTCGGTGAGCGCAACGACGTCGTGCTGGCCGGGCTCAACCACAAGATGGGCTACCGCGGCACCACCAACACGGTGCTCAACTTCGGCGAGGGCGGGCACACCCCTGGCGGCGCGGCGGGCGCGGTGGGCTACCTGGTCGGCGAACCGCACCGCGGACTGTCCTACATGTTCCACATGATGAACGAGGCGCGGCTCGGCGTCGGCCTCGGCGCCACCGCGCTCGGCTACACCGGCTATCTCAAGTCCGTGGAGTACGCCAGGCAGCGGCACCAGGGTCGCGCGGTGGCCGCCAAAGACCCTGCCGCGCCGCAGATCCCGATCATCGAGCACGCCGACGTGAAGCGAATGCTGCTGGCGCAGAAGGCCTATGTCGAGGGCGCGCTGGCCCTTCTGCTCTACTGCAACCGGCTGGTCGACCTGCGCCGCACCGCCGCCGACGAGCAGACCGCCCGCGAACACACGCTGCTGCTGGAAATCCTGACCGGCGTCGCGAAGAGCTGGCCCTCGCAGTGGTGTCTGGAGGCCAACAGCCTCGCCATCCAGGTGCACGGCGGCTACGGCTACACCCGCGAGTACGACGTCGAGCAGCACTACCGCGACAACCGCCTCAACCCGATCCACGAGGGCACGCACGGCATCCAGGGCCTGGATCTGCTGGGCCGCAAGGTGATCCAGCACGAGGGCGCCTCGCTGCGCCTGCTCGGGGAACGCATCGCGACGACCGTCGAGGCCGCCACCGAAAAGGGTGGTGACGCGGAGGAATTCGCGGTGGAGCTGGACTCGTCCTGGCAGCGCCTGCTGCTCGTCACCGCGGGCATGTTCGCGGCGGGCGATCCGGCCGCGGCGATGGCGAACTCGACCGTCTACCTCGAGGCGTTCGGACACATCGTGGTCGCGTGGATCTGGCTGGAGCAGGTGGTGGCCGCGGCCGACCGCGAGGGCGATTTCTACGACGGCAAGCGCGCCGCGGCCCGCTACTTCTTCCGCTACGAGTTGCCCAAGACCGGTCCGCAGCTGGACCTGCTCGACGCGCTCGACCGCACCACGCTGGAAATGCGCGACGACTGGTTCTGAGCACGCTCGAGATCGACTGTTCGAATCTGCGTGATCGACACCCAGGCCCGGGAAACAGGGTGGCGCAATAACCGTTAGCCACCCTGTTTCCACAGTTCAGCGCCCGGTTGCACGACCAAAGCGAGCTAGCCGGCAAAACACGCAGTTGTGCCAATTCGTGATGTCATAGCGAGCTCGACCAATCCAGGTCGCCAGCGAATCCGAATGTGAAGCGTCGAAGTCTCCTTCCGGATGAAAGGCGATCTATGGGCACAGGCAAGCATCGAGCAGTCGACGCGCGTCGGCAGAAGATGGGCTCGATTGTCGTAGCGGGCACGATCCCCTTGGTCGTCGCGCTGGTGGGAACCGGAACCGCGAACGCGGGGCCCGATCGGTCCGTCCCGGCGACCGAGGCCGACCGAGCCGAGCAGCTCGGCTGGACCGGCGAGGCGGACCAGATCACCGGGACGGACGAGACCGGCGAAGCGGAAGCCGATCCGTCGCAGCAGTGGCCCGCGGCCCAGGAGCCGAACGTACGTCCGTACCAGGGTCTGCATATTCCGGAGGACACGCTGAGTTCGCTGCAGTGGGCGCGGCCGATGCCGGACAAGAAATACCTGGCACCGATAGACGTTCTGCACCTGCCCGTTCCGGTCGCCCCGGTGCCGCCCATCGCGCCGCCGCCACACAAGTTGCGCTTCGGAGACGTGCAAGTCGACGCACCGGAATGGCTCTATCGGGAGCAGGCGATCCAGCTCAACGACGGCGCCGCGCAAGCAGAGGCCAACATCGCCACATTCCTCGACTCGGTCGGTATGGAGCGCACCAGGTCCGACCGCATCGCGAGCCAGACCGTGGGCTCCGCCGCGATCGGTGCGGCCGCGGGCACGGTGGTGGCGAGCCCGTTCGCGCTGTTCGGGGCCGCCATGGGCGGTGTGATCGGCGGGGCCATCGGCCTGCCGTTCGCGCCGATCGGCCTCGCCGCGGGGCCGATGGGTGCTGCTTACGGCGCGGCCCTCATGGCCGTCCCCCTCGCGGCCATCGGCGCCGGCGTCGGTGCGGCGCTCGGTGCCGTGCACGCCTTCAGCGCGCCTCCGCAGGCCCTCAGCACACCCCCGGAGCCCGAAAGCACACCTTCCGAGTCCGCCGAGACGCCACCAGAGCAGGGCGACACGGCGCCTGAGTCCGATCCGGCCCAGGAGGAAGCCAGCAGTTGACCGGACCGGTGCATTCCAGGGAGAACCGGAAGGGTGGGAATCCCGGCGACACTGGCGGGCCGGTAAGTCCGTGCTGGGCCAGTATTCGATCGCTGGGTAGGGTCGGTTGAGCAGGCGGAACGGTTGAGGAAGTGGCGTGGGGCTTCGACTTGTACTGGCGGCGGGATGGGCCGTTGCGGTGCTCGGGTGTTCGTCGGGGCGGTAAGACAGTTCCCGACGCGACCACAGCGACGACGACAGCGGCGCCTGGTTCTGTTCCAGTGCAGGCCTATTCATGCGCGGCCGCTGCGGCATCATGGCCGCCGCCGATCTCTGAGCGGCACACTCCGCCCGGGCCGGATACTGGACTTACGCAAGCCGGGCGACACCGTTATCACGATCGCCCACACCCGTGCCGGTACGCGCCGGAGAGGCGAAGACTGCGGACAGCTACGGAGGACGTCGACATCCACGGCGACCTCGTTCCCGCTCCGATACCGTACATACGCAGACAGACGGACCGAAACTGCGTCACCTGCGAGGTTCGCGGTCCTACGCCGCCTGTCGCGGGCCGGCTTCGCTTGTCGAGCTGGCTGTGCAGACAAGTGCGGCGACCACCTCGCCGTCGCGGAAACGCAGTACCGCGTCGGCGCGATCGTCTCGGCTTTCGATCCGGACGCGATAGTAGGCGCCTACGATACTTCTCGTGTACGGAGCGGCACCTGCCCTCGGTATCACCCCAAGGACCGATCTCACCGTGTCCGCGACGGCCGCGGTCTTGCACACGCTCACGTTGCTACCCGCCACACATCTCGAGGTCGATGCTGCGGTAGACACTGCGCTCCGCGACAACCCATTGTTGGAACGGCAGGATGGCGCGCCGTGCGTGGGATGCGGCCGGCACTGCCGATCCGGGGTGTGTATCGACTGCGCTCGTTCCGGCACAGCTGCCGCATCCGTTCCGGAGCCTGTCGTCGATCCTTTCTGCACGCTCGAAGCGGCGGCAGGCATGGAGATCCGTTCCGCATGCCGCGTCGCGCTGCCGCTGGTGTTGGCTCATCTGACCGACCGGGGCCTGCTGGACGCCGAACCCGAAGAGATCGCAGCGCTGCACGGCCTGGACATCGATGCGGTGGCCGAAGCTCTCCGCGCAATCCGCGTGGTCGGTCCTCCCGGCATCGGCGAGACCACGATTATCGGGCTACTCACCGCCCAGGCCGAGGTCTTGCGTGACACCGGTGCCGCACCGGCCTGGTTCGTGACGCTCGTGCAGGACCACCTGGGCCTGCTCGCCGAGGAGAATCATGCCGCGGCCACGGCCGCACTCGGTGTCACCGAGGCTGACCTCACGCATGCTACGGAACTGATCCGTTCACGACTGCGTCCCTTCGTCAGTATTCGTCCGTCGCGCCCTGCGCTGCGCCAACAGCCTGACGTGTTCCTCTATCCCGACGGACCGAACACGTTCCGCGTAGAAGTTCCGAACAGTGCATGGTTCGGCCTACGAGTCACGGCACTCGCTCCCGAGATCGTCGCGGATGCCGAGGCGCGAAGCTGGCTCGCCCCCCATGACGTCGCAGCCCGGCGACTGCTGCACCAGATCGATGCCCGCGCGGATGTGCTGACGAGGGTGGCCGGAGTTGCCGTCGATCGACAGCGAGCATTCATCGCGCACGGACCGATGGACCATGTCCCGCTGACCAGAACAGCAATCGCCAAGGAACTCGGGCTGCATCCCTCCACCGTGAGCCGAGCCGTGCGGGGCAAGCGTCTGCGCCTACCCGACGGCCACGTCGCAGGGCTGGCAGACCTGTTCGGGAAGTCGGTCGCCGCCCATGCTCAGCTCGCAGCCCTGGCCTCGGACTCCGACGGGCTGCGTACTGATCGAGAACTGCGAGAACTACTCGCCGGTACCGGCTTCGAGGTCACACGCCGCACCGTCGCCAAATACCGTTCTCAGCTCGGCATCGCGGCGCAGGGCCACCGGTCACCGCGAACCTGACTTCGGCGCGCTCGAACGGACCGAAGTGCAGTTCGTCGTCTCTTCGCTTCCACCAGCCGTTTTCGCCCTGCCGGTCCTGGCACAGATTGTGCAGCCATGGAGGTAGGGCCTTGTGCGCGGCTACTGCGGTGCCGCGGCGGCTGCCGATTCGGGCACAGACCGACGAGAGGAACAACCATGCACGACATCGATCGCGCGCTTTTCGAGGCCATGCCGAACGAAAGCGGTACCTACGGTGAAGAGGAATTCTTCGGCGAGGGGGAGATCTACGGGGAGGAAGAGAGCTACGGCGAGGGCGAGGAGGAATTCTCTGGCGAAGGGGAGATCTACGGCGAAGAATCGCAGGAGAACACCGGCTCGATCTTCGGCGAATGGGGCTCGTCCGGCGAAGAGGAAACTTACGGCGAGGTCGACGGGCAGGAACTGGCACTCGCATCCGAGCTGCTTGCGCTCAACAGCGAGGAGGAACTGGACCGGTTCCTCGGCAATCTGATCAGTGGGGCCATCACTGCGGCGAAGAACTTCGCGTCATCGGACGCAGGGCGAGCGATCGGGAAGATTCTGAAGGATTCGGCAAGGCGCGCCCTTCCCCACATCGGACAAGCCGTAGGCGGCTACCTCTCCCCGGACCGCGGTGCTGACGTGGGCAAACACCTCGGCCGGGCGGCGGCCGCGTCGTTCGAGACCGGACTGCAAACAGAAGGATTGTCGGCGGAGGATCGCGAGCTGGTGAACGCGAGGGCCTTCATCCGTTACGCGCGCGCCGCCGCGCGCAATCTCGCTCGAACACCTCGTAATGTGCCGCCGGCGATCGCGGCTCGCCGTGCCGCCCTGCTAGCGGCACAGCGATACCTTCCTGGGCTGACGCGGCCATCCGCCGGACCGTCGGGGGCGTCGAGATCCGCCCAAGGATCCTCGAGACGGAATCAGGGCGGGCGATGGGTCCGCCGCGGACGCAACATCGTGCTCTTCGGAGCCGGATGACTCTCGCCCCTAGACGATCAAACCCCAGCTGAGGAGCACGACATGAGTACGGCATACGAGTACCCCGGGGAAGCTTCCTCGCAGTTCGAATGGTCCGGCGAATCCGAGGACGAGTACCAAGAAGGCTCGTTCCAGGAATCGGAGGATGAGGACGAGAACTACGCGATGGAACACGAACTCGCGATGGAATTGCTCGAAATCACATCCGAGGAAGAACTCGATCAGTTCCTCGGGAAACTAGCCCGCAGCGTCGTCCGCAGAGCAGGCAAGTTCATCAGATCACCGATCGGCAAGGCGCTGGGCGGCGTGTTGAAGTCCGTGGCCAAGGCAGGCCTTCCCATGGTCGGCGGCGCTATCGGCTCGTTCATCGCACCGGGTATCGGGACCGCCTTGGGAAGTCGGCTCGGTTCCCTGGCAGGCAATCTCCTCGAAGAGGAGGAAGCGGAGGCGCTGGGAGAAATCACCGCCGAAGAATTAGCGGCGCACAGATTCGTGAGCTTCGCGCGGGGCGCCTACCGCAACGCCTATCGCACGCCGAGGTCCGTTCCCCCTCCGGTCGCGGTTCGTGCGGCGATCGTGGGTTCCGCACGAAGGTATGCACCGGCACTGCTGCGATCGTCGGCGCGACGCCCGTGGCGCCGACGCCGTCGCTGGTACGGCAGTCCGGGATACGGATGGGACAACAGCGGCACGTGGGGCCAGGACGTCGGAGGGGACGCGCCCAGCCAGGGCCGGTGGGTACGACGAAACGGTCAGGTCGTCCTCTACGGACTGTAGGACGCCGGTAGGGAGAGGGCATCCGCGATGGAAACCGGTGCAGTTGTCGCCGCGTTGCTCGACAGCGAGGCTCGCGGCCTGTTGAGCAGGCTCAACCAGATCAAACCATTCGTCATGCACGAGACGATGGTGCAGGCCGCCGCGCTGCCGACGGATGCGCAATTGATCATCGAGCGGTTTCTGCACGCGGGCCGTGAACAACTCCGCACGAAGGTCAGCGAGTTCTTGCGCTGGCTCCACGGTCCCGGACGCTCGGCACCTGCCGCGCAGCAACAGAAGCGATTCGTCCTCGTACGACTCGAGTTCAATGTTGTGCTGACACAGTTCGACCTGTTCACCGAAGTTGTCACCCAACGCAGCGAAGCCGAAACCGGAATCTGGCTCTCGGGTCTCGACGTACTCGCCGACGACGCCCTGCGGGTCGATGTCGAAGGAACACGAGAGGCCCGCGCGGTGTGCTACCTCGCACGCGGAGCGGGTGCGGCGATCCGGCGGGCGAACACTCGACTTCCTGGAGGGAAGCCGAATCCTGTTGCGATCATTCGCATTCCACGAGAACGTATGATCGGGAGCGGGATAGCGTCATCGCTGTGTCACGAGGTCGGTCACCAAGGTGCGGCACAGCTCGATCTCGTGACATCGCTCCGAGTAGACATCCGGCGCGCCGCCCGCACCGAATCCGGCGGACACTGGCTGGTTTTCGATCGGTGGATCAGCGAGATCATCGCGGACATGTGGTCCGTCGGGAAGCTCGGACTCACCTCAACGGTCGGGTTGCTCGCGGTGGTGAGTCTCCCGAAGTTCTTCGTGTTCCGCGATTCCGGGGACGATCCGCACCCTACCCCGTATCTGCGAGTCCTGATCAGTTCTGCCGTCGGGGAGGCCCTCTACCCGCATCCGCAGTGGCAGATCATGCGTTCGACCTGGAAACAGATGTACCCCATCGACGTACTGCCGTCGGCGCGGCGAACTCGGATCGAGAACACCGAAGCGGCAATCGGCAGGCTCGTCGACCTGCTGGTCCATCACCGCGCCCCGGCGCTCAAAGGACGCGAACTAGGGAGCATTTGGCCGCTGAAGGAACGTAGGCCAGAGAATCTCGGCCGTCTCCACCAGGAGTGGGGGGACGACGTGGCGGTCATGGCGCGGCAGTCGCCCTCGCTGGTGTTCGCGGTTATCGGTCAAGCCAAAGCGACCGGTGCGATCTCGCCAGAAGCCGAGAACGCACTGCTGACTCGTCTGCTCACCATCTGGGCGGTGCGCAGCAGCTTAGATGCCGTTCATCGTGTGAACACACCGCATCAGCCGAGTAATACGCCACCGGATCCCGGTAGACAGAATAGTCATGGAGTAAAAAATGGAGATCATCGTTAACCCAGATCCGATCACAGCCACGATACACGGAGTTATAGAATTCAGACCCGAATCAGAGGAAGAGGAGAAAGAGTTGACCGCCGTTGTCGAGCAGATAACAGAATCGAACGACATCGCAAATATATCGGCGGTATTTCATCTTCCAAAAATTAGCGATTACCCTCCGAACAACAGATATCGAAAAATAGCCATAAAGCCCGAATATCCGGGTGCATGCGTAGTTGCATGGAAATTTGATCCAGACAACTATTACAGTGACCTTTCCGAATCCAGCGTCCTCGATGAATTCAGCGCCGAGGGATTCGTTGCCGACGGAAGTAAGACGTTCGAGGTAATACCGCCTGTTCCCCATAAAGTTGAGCTCGTACCGAGTTCAACACCGAGCAGTTATCATACCGTATTGTGGAACTTTATCGAATCAATCTCCGAGAGACTACGATTCGAGAAATTCATCAACGCTGCCAACACCGAATTGGATGGACAGTGCGGAAAGGATAACTGGCACGGAACCGGTCCTTACGAGCGGCTCGATCGTGCGGCTTCAGTCTTTGTCAATTCGGCAGCAGATCCACGGTGGGTAAGTCAGCCGGTAGAAGACTTCGATAGTTCGAGCACGGTGCCCGAGGGACTTCAGTCGTCGTACGTCTATGGAATCGGAAAGAGGAGCAATCTAGCTAATCCGTTTCTCGCAAACTACAAGTCGAGATGTTGGAATTTTCCATTCCTGACTGTACCGATGGTAGAACTCATCTGGAATTATTGGATGGAAGAAGGAATGCTCGTGCAGACCATGAACCGCATCCTCGCGCGGTTTCAGAATCGGATCGCCGACAATGGACGCGACCCCCTTGCGCGGTTGAGCGTCAGTCCACTCCTTCCTTTACGCAGCCTGCTATGGGGATTCGCCGAGTCCGAGAGAGAAAGACTTTCGGTGCGTCGGCGTGCCGCCGAGTACGAATACCAGTACGGGCTACACCTGGTGGGCCGAGCAATCCCACCGCGCGCAATGGCCGTCGAAAGACGCTCTCAGTTCCTAGAAGCATTTCACAGCTTGCTCAACGCAACGCACCACTTCTACAAAGAATACGACGACAAGACAGTGCAGGCGGATGCATTCCCGCTGCTCAGCAGCCTGCGTGAACTACACCTGATTTTGGCTTACGGAGCGAACAACCAGTTCGCCGATCTCCCTTTGACAGCGCGGCAAGAAATGATCGTCATGCAATTCGCCCTGGCACAACCCGAAATGCGGGAGTTCCTTGGTGGCCGGGCTATGGTGCCGTACGAGGAGGAATGGATGGATCGCGTCGATACAATGAAGTCGCTACAGAACTGGTCTGATGTGAGCATCAGTCATTTCTTCGACCTCGCGGTACACGGAGAAAGGCTGCTGTTGTCCGTCCGCCACGGCCAGTGGAACGACTCCGGCATCGAAGGAACCGACGCCGAAAATTGGGCGCTGCGATTCCGCAACTCCGTTCAGCGCTATATCCACGCCTACCGGGCGGTGACCGGAGTCGACCTCATGGTTGGTGTGGATGCCACCATGCCGTCCACTCTGCTCGCGCAGCGGTTGCGGCATCAGTACGTGCAGCGGACATGACCGCATGGACCGAAACCTTCGGTACGTGGCGGATAGCGGTGGTCGTTGCGCGAGGACGACGAAGATCGTCGACTCGCACTGTCATCTAGGACTTGGCAATGTGCCGTTGACCGGAGAGGCGCCGGATCGCTCGTTCGACCGTTATGTCGATCGAGCCGATTCTGCCGGCGTCATTTTGACAGTCGTCATGGCCCCTCCAGGCGGTCGATACAGACAAGGAAATCGCGCAGTCGGCGAGTTGGTAAGTATCTATCCCACGCGCTTCCTCGGCTACGTGTTCGTCAACCCCGTCACCGAGGCAGGCAAGATCGCACACGTGGTCGCCGCAGCACGTCGATGGGGAGCGTGCGGCATCAAAGTGCACTGGAGTGACGGGGCCGCGACCGACGAGATCGGTGCTGTGGCCCGGGCCCACCACATGCCTGTGCTGTACGACCCGTACGGCGACACCACCACAGTGGAGTCGCTGGCCCGACGTCACCCCGATGTGG
Organism: Nocardia sp. NPDC050793; assembly: GCF_040654065.1. Taxonomy (NCBI): domain Bacteria; kingdom Bacillati; phylum Actinomycetota; class Actinomycetes; order Mycobacteriales; family Nocardiaceae; genus Nocardia; species Nocardia sp. NPDC050793. Next base: position 399,870 of record NZ_JBFAHG010000003.1, on the reverse strand, counting down.
GGTGGATCATTCCTCACCTGTCGTCGTTCGCGGACGACTGGCGAGCGCAAACCCGGATGATCAGCCTGCTCACGAAGCTCCCCAACGTCTTCACCGACACCTCCGGTGTGCGGTATTTCGATCTGCTCGCCGACGCGGTCCGGTACGCCGGACCGCACAAAGTGCTGTTCGGCTCCGACGGCCCGTACCTCAATCCCCTCGTCGAACTCACCAAGATCTTCGCGCTCAGGCTCCCCCCGGAGGACTCCCGTCTCGTTCTGTCCGCGAACGTCCTCCGACTCACGCACCGCGCACGCAAGTCTGCCGGCATCCGACGACGGCGATAGCTTGCCAGGAGCGCCACGATGATGCCGATCGAGAATCGCGACACATCTCCAGAAGGAAATTCTGCAGGTGCGGTCACCCAAGGGCATTGCGGAGATGAAGCCGAATTATCCGGAGGCGCTGAGGTCAGGGCTGAATCAACTCCGGCTCCGATTGTGTAGCCACGGCAGTAAAGTCCCCTGACAATGCATTTCGCCGATACCTTCAATCGGACCTATGCGCCTTCCGTAGCTGTATCGCGCGGTCAGTCACTCCCAGCATCGCCGCAGCTGCTCTGACGTTTCCGTTGCTGCGCGCCAGGGCTGCCGAGACAGCCAGGTCACCGACTTGTTCTTTCAATGCTCTGAGCGTCATGCCATGCTGGACGGCGAGGTCGGCGGCTGTGTCCAGCATGTCGGCAAGGTCGCCGGTTGAACTCGGCCCGGCTCCACCATGCTCGGTCGGAGCGCCTGAGTCCGCACGGCTTGGGAAACCTGTCGGGCGGTCGTCGATCGGCAAGTCGCCCGGTGTGATCGGTCCCGGCCCCACATGTCGCGCGGCCACTCGATTCGCCAACTGTCGCAGGTCACGGAGATTCCCGCGATAATCGCGCGATCGCAATGCCAGTTCCACAGCTGTGTCGAGCACAATGTGATCCGCTGACTTGTTCGCCTCTCGGTAGAAGTGGCAGAAGAGCGGGACTATGTCCTCCTTCCGATCTCGCAACGGGGGCAACGTCACCGTGGAGGCGGCGATCCGGTAGTACAGGTCCATGCGAAACCGTTTCTCATTGGCTTCTTCCAGGAGATTCCGATTCGTCGCGCAAACCAATCGAAAGTTGCTCCGCAACCACCTGTCGCCGCCGACTCGTTTGTACATACCTTCCTGAACCACTCGCATGAGTTCGGGCTGCAGGTCGAGCGGAAGCTCCCCGACCTCGTCGAGAAACAAGGTGCCAGAATTCGCGGCCGCACAGGCCCCCGTCCGAATCCCTACCGCACCGGTGAACGCCCCGCGCTCGTGCCCGAAAAGTTCACTTCCCATGAGTGTGGGCACGATTGTCGTGCAGTCCACCACGATCAGCTCGCCCGTACAGATATGGGTGCTGAGCGAATGCACCACTCGCGCCGCGAGCTCCTTGCCGGTACCGGTCTCGCCAAGAATGAGAACAGGGGCCGATCCATATCGGGCCGCAATCACCAGATCTCGCAATGCGGCACGAAGTAGCGGGCTTCGTCCGATAATGACGCCGGATACGAGCGTGGAGTCCAACAGCCCCTCGACCTCGGCCAGTCGTTCCAGTCGAGCGAGGATCGGTCGTGGATCGTCGTGCCATACCGAATAGTCGGTCGCGCCTTGCTCCAGTACCCACCACGGATCTATTACGTTTTCTTCGATCGCAAGTAAATAGACTTGCAGGTTCTCGGCTTTGGCCATTGCGAGGACATCGCACAGGGCGGTTGTCGTATCCGAGCAGACGATCAGCCCGACCGGGTCAAGGATGTCGGGTTCCTCGACGATGCGTAGCGCTGCACCGGCCCCACAAAGAGTTTCGACAATCCGTTGCGCTGGTGCGCGCAAGCTTAGATTGAGGATCCACGACATCAGCCTCCTACCGAACATCGGTCTCGTACAAGGTCTGACGAACCGAGGATAGTCCATGTCGGCTCGCGACGGAGCAACTTGCAACCGACAGGCTATCCCGTGCGACCACCCGTGGGCGCACAAGCAATTGCTTGCCAAAGAAGTTGTAGTTTCGACGAATTCACCGCCACCCGCCGACAAGCCGGTCGCAACGTCGCGGGCGCTGTTGTGAACAACGTTCGCACGGCGCGTGCGCGGATACACTCCTCGAGGCGGTTCGTGTCGATGGAGCCCTGGTGGCAGGCGGGAATCAAGCCGGTTAGCGAGGCCGACGCAGATTCCGGAACGGTTACCTCGCAAGGGATCAGAGTGCGAATCAGAACCGTGGTCGAGGAAGAGGGTGCTAGCCTGAGAAGCTAATTGGGGCTCACCCCAAACCATCTCTGGCATGTCCGCATCGGGCTGGGCAGGGATAGCCGGATCCCGGAGGGTTCGCCGGTTCTGCTCGATGACCTTTTCGTTTCGAAGACCTGCCGACCCTGGTGCGGCTGTCCCGAGAATGGGTTGGTTCAGCCATCCAACGGCATGAAGAAGGCCTCGATGAGCATTGCGAAGATCGACCCTGAGACCTGGAAGGCGTTGCTCACCTTCGTATTCGTCGCGGTGCTCGGCGGCGCGGTAGGTCTGCTGTGGGCAACCATCCGGCACCGCAAGGAGCTGGACAGAGAAGCCCTCTCACGCTTTCACGACGTGTACGGCGCGTGGTTCGTCGTATGGAAGACTTGGAGTGCGATGTGCGAGGGCAAGGTACGGACAGCTACTCGCGAGGACCTACTCGAACGAGCGGCAGCCACGGAGGGCCAGTTCGAGGCGTTGCTGATCAAGATCGCGACCGAGAGACGGCTTTCGAACAAGGAGATCGAACGACTGGGTCGCTTCCGCGAAGGGTACCAGCAACTGCGCAATACCATCGAAGCCGGAGCGACTGTCAGCACGCTGAGCGAGTCGAACAAACTCCCGTTCAAGGTGCGGGGCAATCTCGACGAAATCGGCCCTTATATCGCGTTCAAGATGCTTGCCGTCGAGTTCGCAAGGCTAGTTGAGGGACAGACAGGGCTCAGGAGGCTGCTACCGCGCCCGACGCGCAAGTCGGCTGAGGTGTCGTTCATAAAAGTCACCAGCTGGCGACCGGTTTGGATCCCCCCAAGTTCGGCCGCCGCGAACGCCCCGGAGTCTAGCTGGTGGCTTGGCCCCGGTGGAGACTCGGTCGCAAAAGCGGTGGAGGCATGGGAGAGAATCACCTACCCGCGACCATGACGCTGATCGTCGGGGGCGTGCCCCGGGTACGGCCTCGTTCACCGATGTGCCTGGCTGGAGGGGGTTGCGCCGCCGCAGCGTGTATGCGACGGTGCCGCCCGTCAAGCGCTCCGGTCCGAGCGACGACTATTGCGCGGCGCGTTCGGAGACGATGGTGTCGAGCCGGGCGCCGAGGGCGTTGACCTGGTCGCGCAGCTCGGCCACCGTCTCGATCGAGTAGCCGACCTCCGCCAGCACCGCGGCGATCATCTGCCTGGCTTGCTGTTCCAACGCGAACCCCGCCTCGGTGGCGTGCAGATGGACAGCCCGCCGGTCGTGCGAGCTGCGCACGCTCTCGACCAGGCCGCGCGCCTGGAGCCGCTGCACGAGCGGGGAGACGGTGCCGTAGTCGAGCCGTAGCCGGTCGGCGAGCTGCTTCATCGTCATCCCCGGGTTCTCCCAGAGCGCGAGCAGCGTGAGGTACTGCGGGTAGGTCACCCGCATGGCGTCGAGATACGGCCGGTAGGCGGCGGTCATCGAGCGCGAGGTCGAATACAGGGCAAAGCACAGCTGGGCCGCGAGCGAGAGCACGTCATCGGTGCCCGCGGCGGCGGCCTCGACCGTGCCTGGATGCGCGTCTTCGGGCATATCTGCACTGTACGAGAGTGCGGGTGCTTCGTGAACCGTCGTATGTTCCGGGACCGCAGCCGCCCGACCGGATCCCGGATATCTGTTCCGTGACCGAAGCATTCAGGCCGTCTCGATCGCCGCGCGCGAAAATCGGTGGCTCGGGCGGACGTCCCGGATTAGCTTGCCCCGTATGGCTGAGATCCACGGGCGGTGTGCGAGCGAATTCGGCACGGTGGCAGATACTTTGGCGGCGTCGTTGGATCGCGACGACGTGGGCGCCTCGGTGGCGGTGTCGGTGGGCGACGAGCTCGTGGTCGACATCTGGGGCGGATACACCGACGAGTCGCGCACCGCGCGGTGGCAGCGCGACACCATCACCAACGTCTGGTCGACGACCAAAACCATGACAGCGCTGTGCGCGCTGGTGCTCGCGGACCGGGGCGACCTCGATCCGGCGGCGCCGGTGGCCGAGTACTGGCCCGAATTCGGCGTCGCGGGCAAGGAAAGCGTGCTGGTGCGGCACGTGCTCTCGCATACCGCGGGCCTGCCGACCTGGGACGAGCCGATGACGGTGGAAGATCTCTACGATTGGCCGGCCGCTACGGCACGGCTTGCGGCGCAACCTCTCCGCTGGTCGCCGGGGACTGCGGCCGGCTATCACGGGCTCACCCAGGGCTATCTGGTGGGCGAGATCGTCCGGCGGATCACCGGTCGCAGTCTGGGCGTCTTCTTCGCCGAGGAGATCGCCGGGCCGCTGGAGGCCGACTTCCACATCGGGTTGCCCGCCGAGCACGACCACCGCGTGGCGCCGATCATCGCGCCGCCCGCCAGCTCGGGGCGCGACGATTCCGCGCCGCGCGGCCCCGGCAATCCCTCGGTGCCCGCCGCTGCGGCCAACACCGCGGCCTGGCGGCGCGCCGAGATTCCGGCCGTCGGCGGATTCGGCAACGCGCGTTCGGTGACCGCCGTGCAGTCGGTGCTGGCGAACGGCGGCGCCTGGCGCGGCGTGCGGTTGCTGTCGCGCGAAGGCTGCGAACGCGCCGTTTACGAGCAGTTCCGCGGCATGGACACCGTGCTGGGCGCACCCATGCGTTACGGCCTCGGGTACGGTCTCGGCGGCGGCGAATCACCCAGCGCCCGTACGTGTTTCTGGGGCGGCTGGGGTGGCTCGCTCGTCTGGGTCGACATGGACACGCGGATGACGGTGTCCTACGTCATGAACCGGATGCTCGACGACGACCGATCGCTCACCGACGATCGGTCGTTCGACATCGTCGCGGCGGCTTACGACGGGGTCACCGCGTGACCCGCGCCGCTCAGCCCGCGGCAACCTCGCTGCGGTCACCGCTCCACAGCGTGTGGAACTTGCCCTCGGCGTCGATGCGCTCGTAGGTGTGCGCGCCGAAGAAGTCGCGCTGTCCCTGGGTGAGCGCGGCGGGCAGGCGCTCGGCGCGCAGCGCGTCGTAGTAGGACAGCGAGGACGCGAAGGCCGGGACCGGGATGCCGAGCAGGGTCGCGGTGGAGACCACGCGCCGCCAGCTGTCGATGGCCGTTTCGATTGCTTCGCGGAAGTACGGCGCGAGGATCAGGCTCGGCAGAGCGGGATCCTGGTCGTAGGCCTCCTTGATCCGGTTCAGGAACCGGGCCCGGATGATGCAGCCGCCGCGCCAGATCGTCGCCAGGTCGCCCGGGCGCAGATCCCAGTCGTATTCGGCGCTGCCCGCGGCGATCTGGTCGAAGCCCTGCGCGTACGCGACGACCTTCGACGCGTACAGCGCCTGGCGGATGTCCTCGGTGAATTGTTCGACGTCCGTGGGCTTTTCGGCCAGCGCGCCGGAGGCGAGGCCCACCGCGGCCTTGCGCTGCGCGCGGGAACCGGACAGCGCCCTGGCGAAGACCGCCTCGGCGATGCCGGTCACCGGGACGCCGAGATCGAGCGCGGACTTGACGGTCCAGCGGCCGGTACCCTTCTGCTCGGCCGCGTCGACGATCACGTCGACCAGCGGACGGCCGGTCTTCGCGTCGACCTGCGCGAGCACCTCGGCGGTGATCTCGACCAGGTAGCTCTCCAGGTCGCCGGAGTTCCACTGGGTGAACACGTCCGCGATCTGCTTGGCGTCCAGACCGAGCGCGTCGCGGAACAGGTGGTAGGCCTCGCCGATCAGCTGCATGTCGGCGTACTCGATGCCGTTGTGCACCATCTTGACGAAGTGCCCGGAACCGTCGGGGCCGATGTGGGTGCAGCACGGGGTGCCGTCGACCTGCGCCGCGATCGACTCCAGCAGCGGACCGAGCGACTCGTAGGACTCCTTCGGGCCGCCCGGCATGATCGCCGGACCGTTGAGCGCACCCTCCTCGCCGCCCGAGATGCCCGCCCCGACGAAGTTCAGTCCGCGCTCGCGCATGGCGGCCTCGCGGCGAATCGTGTCGGTGTAGAGGGCGTTGCCGCCGTCGATGATGATGTCGCCCTGCTCCATCACCGCGGCGAGCTCCTCGATGACGGCGTCGGTCGCGTCACCCGCCTTGACCATGATCAGCACTCGGCGCGGCTTCTCCAGTGCCGCGACGAACTCCTCGACAGTCTCGGTGCGAACGAAATCGCCGTCGCCGCCGTGCTCGGCGATCAGCGCGTCGGTCTTGGCGACGGAACGGTTGTGCAGCGCGACGGTGTACCCGTGCCTGGCGAAGTTGCGGGCGATGTTGCTGCCCATGACAGCCAGGCCGGTAACACCGATTTGTGCACGCGCGGTAGAGGTCGGCATCGATCAGCTCTCTTCGTTCGTCAGGTCCGGTGGGTGTGCGAAAACTGGTTCCGCGGCGGCATCGTCGGCTCGTGCGAGGGACGCGGCCACCCTGCCGCCAAAGCTACTGGATGGCCGGTCGGCCGCACCTAGACGGGTCGGAGGGCCGTGGCGTTGCCGACTCCATGGGGTTCAGTGCCGGTGCGGCAACGGGGCGGCCGCGGCGACGCGGTTGGCGGCCGCCTTCACCGAATCGGGAAGGACGTGGTTGATCGTCGTCAGCAGCTTGGTGCCCAGCGACCCGGCCGCCACCTTCTGGTCGCCGCGCAGCAACGCATCGACGCCCTGGCGCGCCACGTCGGCCGGATCGTCCTCGGGCCCCTTGCCGATCACCGTCTCCAGCATCTTGGCCCAGCGGAAGAAATCGGTGTCGGTCGGTCCCGGCATCAGCACGGTCACCGTGACGCCGGTGCCGCGCACCTCCTCGCGCAACGCCTCGGCGAGGGATTGCACGAACGATTTCGACGCGTTGTAGACCGCCTGCCTCGCGCCGGGCATCGTCGCGGCGATCGATGACGTGAACAGCAGTTTGCCGGTGTCGCGCCGCACCATGTCGCCGAGCACGAGTTTCGCGAGGTGCACTGTCGAGCGCACGTTGCGGGCGATCATGTCGAAGTCGTCGTCGAGGTCGGTCGCCACGAAGTCACCGCCGCGGCCGACGCCCGCGTTCAACGCGACGGCGTCGAGTGGTCGTTCGTCCTCGGTCGCCGCCGAGTAGAGACGCTCCACCCCCTTCGCCGTCCGTAAATCCACCTGCACCGCGCGGACTTCGACCCCGGGCTGGCGAACTTGGTCGGCGGCGGTCTCGACGGCCGCGTCCTCGGCGGCCATCACCACGTCGTAACCGTGTGCCACGAACTGTTTCGCGAGTTCCAGCCCGATGCCACTGGAGGCTCCGGTCACCAGGGCGAGTGGACGTGTCCATGTCATACCGCACGCCTACCCGCGCGCGGCGATTTGTATCCGCCGAGAGAGCGACCCGCCGCTCGCACGGGATGGATTTCGTGGCCGTGCGAGCGCGGACGGGCAAGCCGATTCTGGTGCGCGGACTTGCGGCTCAGGCCAGCACGAGGTCGACGTCGATGTTGCCGCGGGTGGCGTTCGAGTACGGGCAGACCTGGTGCGCCGCCTCGACCAGGGAGCGCGCCGCGGCGGGGTCGATGCCGGGCAGGTCGACGGTGAGGGTGACGGCCAGACCGAAACCTTCGCCCTTCGGGCCGATGCCTACCGCGCCGGTCACCGCGGAGTCCGCGATCTTCACCTTCTCGCGGCGGGCGACGAGCTGGAGCGCGCTGTGGAAGCAGGCGGCGTATCCCGCGGCGAACAGCTGTTCGGGGTTGGTGCCAGCACCGCCCGCGCCGCCGAGTTCCTTCGGGATGCTCAGTTCCAGGTCGAGGGCCTGGTCGGAGGAGCGGACGTACCCGCCGCGTCCGGCGCCGGTCGCGGTGGCCTGTGCGGTGTAGAGGGTGTTCATGGGGTGCCTTTCTCGAAGAGCGTTCCGTGCCCCATGAACGGTAGCGGGCAACTAAGTTGCACACAACTAATATGGCATGTGAAACGGGCCGCACATCGCGGGCGGAGTCGGTTCCGTCCGCGATACGCGACCCGCAGAGCGGCTAGATCACCGCGTTCATGATCGTCCCCGCGCTCGTCGCGACGGCGCCTCCGGCCATCGCGCTGGCGATCATCTTCGGCGACTGCAGACCGCCGCCGTTCCACTTCTCCCAGGCAAAACGGCCACCGCCGTAGGTAATGGCAGTGATCCCGGACAGCTGGACGAGCCAGGTGAAGTACCGACCCATCTGCATGAGCTTGTCCGCCAGCGGCGGCGCTTCCGGGGTCGGATTGTCGTACTGCGCGAGGACAGTGTCGTGTAGCGCGCAGAGGATCGTGCTCACTGTCATGCTCCTTCGCGGATGCTGGAGTGATGCTGGGGATTCGTTCTCACGAGAGCGCGTTACTTCGAAAACGGCAGAACTCTCCAATTCAACCTCAGCAAGATCATGTGATGGGCCAGACACACCCAATTCGTTATGACTCGACTCACAGCGGCGTACCCGTGCCATGAATAGCCCGCGGTTCTAGGATTCGAGGGGTGCAGGGGGACTGAATGGGACCGGGCGCGACGCGGCACCGTCCCTGTTTCGACGCCGACCTGACACCGATTCCGGGGAGGGTACATGGCTTTTCTGCTGTTGATGCTCTTGATCGTGCTCGCCGTCACCGCCTCCGTCGCCGCCGCCGCTTACGGCACGGTGATCGCCACGTACTGGTTCGAAATGCGCCACCGCCGCGCCGACCCGCCGGATCTGACCGCCGCGCACTGAGCGGTCGACCGCGAGTTTGGGAGCGAGCGGTCCGGCAACTCCGAACACGGGCGTTTTCGAGGCCCTGACCGCGATCGGAGGTGAGCCGGATGGTGAACGACGTCGAGAAGCGCTGGTCCGATCCGAAGGGATTTCGCCAGGCCGTCCGCTACGACCTCGCGGTTCTCGGCACCGCGGCACTCGTCGCGCTGGTGGCCACGATCTGGGCCGCAGGCCGTGACGAATGCCTGTCCGGCCCGCTGCTGTGCGACGCGGCCTCCGGCATCGCGGTGCTGCTGGTGCCCGCCGTCGTCCTGCTGGCGGGCGGCATCGGCGCCTTCGTCGTCATCTATCTGCGCTGGCGCCGCGGCCGGGTCTGGCCGATCTGGCAGGGTGCGGGGTGGTTCCTGTTCACCGCGATGCTCGTGTACGTCTCGATCGGCGGGACCGCGATGGCCCGCTGATCATCGGTTGTAGTCCCAGTAGTGCAGCCACTTCACCGACGCGAACAGCAGCAGCGTCAGGCCGTAGAGGGCCACGACGATCGCCGCTCCCAGCGCGCTCACGCGCCAGCCCGCGCCGTCGATCGGATCGACCCACCACCGGAACCAGGCGGCCACGGCGGGCGAGAGAATCCAGCTCATCAACGCGACGCTCACGATCTGGCTGAGCCACATCGCCAGCCAGGGCGGCGCGCCGTTCTCGTCAAGCACCGGGCCGAGGAACCGGGACAGCGTCATCACGGTCGGATACAGCACGAGCAGCACCAGCATCGCGATCTTCCAGGTGGGCGTCACCCGGGTCTCGCCGTCGACCGTGCGCAGCGTCGACCCGAACGGCGTGGTGTGCGCGACGACCGAGAAGTCCTCGGTCAGTTCGGCGCGCAACGCGGGCAGTGCCGCGGCGCGCTCCTCCGAGCGCATCCAGTCCGCCAGATGCTGGGACGTGCGGAACCGCAGCACGGTGAACCACCGGCCGGTGTCGCCGCGAGGAAACAGCGCGACGCCCTCGAATCCGGGAAACGTGGCGCTCAGGGTGACCAATTCCGCCTCCGCCGCAATGAATTCCGCCGCCTTGCCCCTGGTGACGCTGTGCTGGAACACGCCGACGCCCGGCGGCGGCAACCCTCCCTCGACGATGACCAAATCCGAGCTCTTCCGATGAAAACCGAGCCTCTCCCCCTCGGCGATCGCACGGTACCGGGCGGCCGAGTCCAGGAAATCGTTCACCTGTCGCTCGGTGCCGAACGTGGCGCTGAACCCGGGTTCCAGCGCGGGGTCGTCGCTCACAGCGCGGCAACTCTCGACGAATCCCTCTGCGGCCGAGGCGATTTCGGTCATCCGATCCAACCAGGCGGTGAAGGCCGCGCCGTCCGCGGGACGATGGAAGACGGTGACTGCGGTCGCGTTCATCGGCGGGCCGCTAGCGGTCGTCGACGCGACGACCTCGGACGTAGACCTGCGCGATCGTCGATTCGTCCATCCCCATCAGCAGCGCGAAGAGCGTCTGATCGCGCGCGAGGACCGGATCGTCGGATCGAACCCCTTGCGCCAGGGTGGCTTCCAGCGCCGGTGTGCCGGCGGGATCGACGACGAGGAAGTCGGCCTCCTTGCCCGCATCGAAGTTGCCGAACCGGCTCTCCATGTCGAGGGCGCGCGCACCGGCCAGCGTTCCGGTGAACAGCATCTCCGCCGGGTGCATCGAGACACCGTCCTCGCCCGGCTCGGAGATGTGCACCTTGAACGCCGCCGAGAGCACCCGCGGGATCGACCATTCGTCGCCGCCGCCGTAGTCGGTGCCCGCCGCCACCGTGACGCCCGAGGCGAGCGTCCGTTTCCACGGCATCGTGCCGGACCCCAGGAACTGTTGCGACACCGGGCAGTGCGCGATCGAACTGCCCGTCTGCGCCAGGCGCCGCAGTTCCGCGTCCTGGCAGTGCACGCCGTGCGCGAGGATGCTGCGCCTGCCGAGCAGGCTCTTGCCGCCCACCTGCGAGCCGGGCAGGAACTTCCCGTCGTAGGTGTCCAGGTAGGAATCCACCTCGTATACCTGTTTGGTGCTGTCGACCTCGCCGGTGCCGGGGCGGTTGTTCTCGTTCAGGTGGCTGTGGAAATAGACACCCCGATCGCGCACGGAGTCGTACAGCTCACCGAGGTTGCGCAGCGTTGTGCGGGTCACCGCCAGCGCGAAGCGCGGAACCACCGCCACGTGCAGCAGGGCCGTGTCGACGTGGCCGGTATCGACGGCATGCCAGGTGTCGATCTCCGATTCGGTCAGCCGGATCGCCTCGTTCTCGGAGGTGATCAGCGGCGCGACGGACTCCTCGCCCGTGGTCTGGATGCCCCGGCCGCTGACCATGCGCAGGCCGCGGCGGCGCGTCTCGGCGAACAGCGCGTCCTGGGCATGCGGGAAGGCCGAGCCGAAGACCAGCGCGGCGGTGGTGCCCGCCGCGAGGCGGCGGGAGCAGAACTCGACGGCCGCCCGCTGCGCGTACACCGGGTCGGCCAGCTGGGCTTCGGACGGGTAGATGCAGCGCGTGAGCCATTCGAGCAGCTGGCCGCCGCCGTAGGCGTCGCCCGCGAAGGTCTGCGGGAAGTGAATGTGGGTGTCGACGAAGCCCGGGAGCAGGAAGCCGGGGCGGTGGTCCATCGGGGGCACGCCGCGGAATTCGGCCGGGATCTCGTCCCTGGCGCCGCAGTAGGCGATCCGCCCGTCGCCGCCGACGATCAGGGCGCCGTCCGGTATCGACACCAGCGCGGCCGCCGCCTCCTGGACGGTCGGTTGTCCAGTGACGTGAAAGATGTGCCCCAAGTGGACTTGGCTCACGCGTCGAGCACAACACAGCGCGCGGCGCAATATCGGCGATTCCCACAAAAATATGCCTCTACCTGGGACCTGGATGACGGACTCCGCGAATTCTCGGCTACCTCGTGCCATACTCGTCAGGCATGACCGCAGAAAACGCTCGTGCCGGATCTGCAGTTCCCGACGCCTCGGCCGTCGCCGCCGCGCTGCAGGTCGCCCGCCGCGCTCCCTCCCTGCACAACTCCCAGCCCTGGCGTCTGATTTTCGACGGAAGGCGGCTGCACATGTACAGCGACCCCGACCGGTCGCTTCCGATGGCCGATCCGGAAGGACGCCAGCAGGTGATCAGCTGCGGCGCGCTGTTGCACCACACCAGGACCGCCTTCGCCGCAAATGGCTGGCATACCGAAGTCGTCCGGCTACCCGATCCGGCGCGGCCGCGCTATCTCGCCGCACTCGCCTTCCGGCCTTGGCCCGACCCGCCCGAGCGCATCCGCAATCAGGCCCGCATCATCGGGCGCAGGTACTCCGACCGGCTCCCGATGGACGCACCCGAGGGCTGGGACGCCCTCCTGCCCGGTGTGACGGAAGTGGCGCGCGCGTGCGAGATCACGCTCGACGACCTGCCCGACTCGGTGCGCGACAGGCTCGCCGCCGCCTCCGACCAGGCCGCGGCGCTGCGCCGCTACGACCAGCCGTATCAAAGCGAATTGCGCTGGTGGTCAGGGCATTTCGACACCTCCGAAGGCATTCCCCCGACCGCCCTCGCGACCGCGGCCGAGGCGGGGCGCGTGCCGGTTCGCCGCGACTTCCCCGTCCCGCCGGGAACCACCCGCAGGACGACGGACGAGGATCGAGCCCGGCTACTGGCGCTGAGCTCCTCCGGCGACACGCCCGCCCAGTGGTTGCGCACCGGCGAGGCACTGTCGGCGGTGCTGCTGGAGTGCACCGGCGCCGGGCTGTCGACGTGCCCGCTCACGCACATCACGGAGCTGCCCGCCGCCCGCCGTGTGATCGCGGCACTGATACCCGGCCACCTGCGCCCCCAGGTCGTCGTGCGAGTGGGCACCGCACCCGAGCCGGACCCCGTGCCGCCCACACCCCGTCTGCCGATCGAGGACATCCTGACCATCGCCGCCGAATAGTCAAGACGAGCCCCGGCATCGCCCCACAGCGAAGCGGACCGAGCAGGCAAAATCGCAAGGCTTGCCAACGACCGCGCGCGGATCACCGTCGACACCGGCACCCGCGGCCGCGCCTGGCGTTCGTGCGCTTTCGCCCAGGTCGTTACGCGAGTCGAGCAGGGCCTCACCCGCCGACGCCAGTACGCTGACCTCGCACGTCGACACCGGGCGCCTCGCGATCCCGGTCCGCCCTCCGGTACACACCTGTCAAGGAGTTCACTTGGCTCGGCAACGTCGCATCAACAGCCTGTCCGCGTCCCGCTGCGGCGCCATCGCCATCGCCGCGCTCGCGCTCGCGCTCACCGCGGGCATCGGCGCCGCCGCCGCGCGCCCCGTCGGCGCCTTCGACGTCGGCGGAGCCATCGAGGTCGAATACGACCGCGTGGGCGGGCCCGCCGTCCTCGGCGACCCGGTCACTCCCGAACACGACGCGGGCCGCGGCGGACGATTCCAAGCCTTCGAACGCAACGCGTCCGTCTACTGGCACCCCGAGGTCGGCGCCAACCAGATCGGTGGCTCGATCCGCGTCGAGTGGGGCACGTTCGGCTGGGAGAACGGCGTTCTCGGTTATCCCGTCACCGGGGAACTGGCCACACCGGGCAGGCCGGGCCGCTTCAACCACTTCCAAGGCGGATCCATCTACTGGTCTCTCGGCACCGACGCACACCAGATCGGCGGCGCCATCCGCGACAAATGGGGCGCTTACGGCTGGGAAGGCGGCGCGCTCGGCTTCCCCATCACCGACGAAGCCACCGCCGCCGCGGACAACGGCCGCTACAACCTCTTCGCGGGCGGCGCCATCTTCTGGTCCGCGAGCACCGGCGCCCACGTCGTCTGGGGCGCCATTCGCGACGACTGGGTCCGCGCGGGCGCCGAGAACGGCCGCTACGGCTACCCCACCGGCGATGAATACGACTACCAGGGCGGCAAGGCCCAGGACTTCCAAGGCGGCCGAATCACCTGGATGCCCTAGGCCTTTCGGGCGTCAGTTGCTCGTGGCGGTTCCGTTCAGCCGGAACCACCACGACTGCGCCGTTCGGAGAGCGGACATCCGAGGTCACCGCCGTGTCCGCTTCGGCACGGTTCCCAGCCGCCCGGCGCCGCCCTTGCCGAAACGAGTGGGTCTGACAGGTTCGGCTGGCGAAATCTCAGGTGCGCCAGAAAGATCCGTCGATCGCGGAAAATGGGACGACACGGGATCGCCGCGCGGGTAGAACGGTGAGAAGGCTGCTATCGGAAGATCGATGGCCGATCGTGCACGATCGTTTTCTTGGCGCCCACCGACTTCGCGATCGGTGAGCCGTCCTGGATATATAGCCGTAACACTGTGGCAGGTAAGAAAATTCGATGGAGCGCCGACCGTCCTGGTCGGTGATCCCGGCAGAAGGGGGCGGCGGGTTGCTGGTCGAATCGGCGGTCGGCGATGCGTACGGTGCGGGGTTCGAGTATGCGGATCCGGCGTTCGTGGCGGCGCACAACACACTGCGGGGCTACGTGCAGCATCCGAGGCATCTCGGCATCCGCCCTGGCGCGTACACCGACGACACCCAAATGACCTTGGCCATAGCCGAATTGCTGGTCGCCGGGAATCCGTGGACGCCACTGGAGCTGGCCAACCGATTCGTCGCGGCATTCCACCGCGATCCGCGTGAAGGCTACGCCGGACGGTTCTACGACTTCCTGCGCTCGGTGCACGACGGTGCGGAATTCCTGCGCCGGATCCGGCCCGACAGCGACAAGAGCGGCGCCGCCATGCGAGCGACGCCGATCGGCTTGCTCCCCACCGTCGACGACGTGCTGCACCACGCCGCGGTGCAGGCGGCGGTCACCCACGACACTCCGGCGGGGATCACCGCAGCGCAGGCGGCGGCGCTCGCGGTCCACTACTGCCACTACGAACTGGGCCCGGTGGCGAAACTCCCGCAGTGGATGGACGGTCACGTCCCGAACGGATGGTCGCGGCCCTGGCGCGGCAAGGTCGGCTCCAAAGGACGCATGAGTGTCGGTGCGGCACTCACCGCACTGTCCACCAGCGCCACGATGAGCGACCTGCTGCGCACCTGCGTCGCGTTCACCGGAGACGTGGACACCGTCGCGACGATCGCCCTCGCCGCCGCCGCACGCTCCCCCGAAATCACACAGGACCTTCCGGCCGTGCTGCTGGAGAACCTGGAGAACGGGACGTACGGCCGCGACTATCTCATCCACCTCAACAGCGAACTGCTCGGCTGAGAACACAGACGCACCCAAGGCCTGTCGACCTTTGTGCGCCTCCGGCATCCAATATCGACGAACGACCTACTCCGAATCGGATTCGACCAAGGCGCGAAGCAGATCGCGCAGGGTTCGCTGATCGGCGACGGAGAGTGAGCCGAGCCGCGATCGAGTGTCGAGGCGATCAAGACCGGGCGCACTCGTCGCACTGCCGCTCGTGAGGCGCTTCGTTCCCGCAGGGCCCGCTGCCGCATCGGGTTCCGTCTTCGGCGAGCTGCGGGTGTTCGCCGATCGCGACGTTCAGCTTGCGGTCGCACTCACGGCCGTGGGCAATCTCGGCGTGGTAGCGGTCTTCACCTACATCGCGCCGCTGCTCACCGAGGTCGCGGGATTCGCGGCGAGTGCGATGCCCGCGCTGCTGCTGGGCTATGGCATCGGCGCGGTGGCCGGAAATGCCGGGGCGCTGATCACCGCCCTCGGGGCAGCGCTGGCCGTCGCCATTCTGCGGCGCGACCGCCGTGCGAAGTCGCGCCGGCTCGCGCCCGCCCTGGCCGAATGACCCGCCGGCGCTGCCGCCTGCTTTGTGGCAGCAAGGTCCGCTTCACGGCTCCCGTGCGCGACCGACTCGGAAATCAGTGGACCAGAACGCCGCTCAGCTCGTTCGGGCTGTCCGGCAGGGCGACGGAGGCGGTGATCGTGCCGGTCGTCAGGTCGACGCGGTGCACCTTCTTGGTGGCGGGGTCCGAGACGTAGGCGACGGCGTCGCGGACGAACAGGGCCGGGCGCGCCTGCTGCCACTTCAACGGCTCCTGCCATGGGTCGATGACCGGGATGGTCCGGGTGAGCGTGCCCGCCACCGGGTCGATGACGTGGATGCGGCCGTCGGTGCCGAGCACCAGCGCCTCGCCCCGCGGGCCGCGGGCCAGCGAACGGAATGTGTAGCTGGTGCCGATGTCGACGAGGCGCAGCGTGCCGGTGGCCGTATCGATCAGCGAGACCTGCTGCGGCCGTTCGAGTTCCGCGTCCTTGTCCTTCTTGTAGTCGCCGAGCACGACGGTCGATTCCGGGCTGCCCGCCTGGTTGCCGATGCGACCGTACGGCGTGGGGGCGGCCACCTTGGTGATGACGCCTGCGCGGTAGACCAGCGCCCCGGTCTGGCAGCCGACGACCACGGCGTCGCCTTGGGCGACCGCCTCGCCGTGCACGCCGGGGCAGTCCTCGTTGCGGGCGATCTCCTTGCGCTGCGCGTCCAGCACGGCGATGCCTGTGCGCTTCTCCTCGGTGCCGAGCGTGACGACCAGCGAACCGTCGGCCAGCTCGATCGCGACGCCGTGGTGCGGAGCGGCCGACTTGTACACCTGGGTGGCGGGCTTGCCGCCCGACAGCAGCGCCGGGTCGAACGAGGTGACCTCGCCGGGGCCGTCGGCGAACAGTACTGTTCGCCCGGCGTGCCGAACCACGTGACCCGGTTTCGCACCGGGGAATTCGATGTCGGTGAACGCGGCCTCGGTGGCGTCGTAGACGCGGAACGCGTCTTTGTGCGACACCATCAGATGCCTATCGTCGCCCGCGGGGTTGAGCCGGTTGAAGCCGTCGAGCGCGGTGCTGCCCCGAAGTTCGAGCGTCGCGCCGTCGAGCACGTGGATGCCGCCGTCGTAGGTGACCGCGATCGGCTCGGCGATCCGCTTGCCAGCGGGTTCGGCCTCGTCCGAGCCGCATCCGGCCAGCGCGACGGCCGCGGTGAGTAGACCCGACAGCGCTAGCCCGCCGCGAGCCCGATACCGAAAGTGCATGTGGTGCTCCCTTTTTCGTCGTGACACTGCGTTCATGGGGCCAGCCCGCGCGCGATCGCCTCGGTGTTGGCGCGCATCATCTCCAGGTAGGTCGCGGCGCCACCGCCCGGCCCGGTGAGCGATTCCGAATGCAGCGGGACGACACGGACGTGCAGCCCGGCCTGTTCGGCGAGCACCCGAGCGAGGCGGTCGGGCTGGGCGGAGTCGGCGAAGATCGCGCCGACGCCCGCGGCGCGAACGGCCTCGGCGAGCCCGGCCAGGTCCGCGGGGCTCGGCGAGGCGAGCGTGGTGCCGCCCGGTATCACGGCGCCGATCACCTGGAGGTCGTAACGCTGGGCGAGATAACCGAATACGTGATGGTTCGTGACGAGCTTGCGCCGTTCGGCGGGGATGGCGGCGAATCGCTCGGTCATCCACCGGTCGAGCTCGTCGAGTTCGCCGAGGTAGCGTTCGGCGCGCTCGCGGATCGCCGCGGCGTCGATCTCCGCGACGTGCGCGATCACCTCGTCGCGGATCACTTCGACGGCGCGGCGCACCCGCCGCGGGTCGGTCCAGAAGTGCGGGTCGGGGCGGTCGGCGCCGACCTCGGGGCGGTAGCGCAGCGGGTCGACCCGTTCGCCGACCGCCACCGTCGCGATACCGGCGTGCGCGGCGGCGTCGACGTGGCGCTGCACGCCCTCCTCCAGGCCGAGACCGTTGTGCACGATGAGGCCCGCGCGCTCCATCCGCGCGGCCTGCTGGGCCGAGATCGCGAAGAAGTGCGGGTCGGCGTCTGGCTGCATGAGCACCGTCACCTCGGTCGCGTCACCCACGATCGCGGCGGTCAGATCGCCGAGAATGTTTGTGGTCACGATGATCTCGCGGCGCTCCGCACCGGAGGACAGGCATCCGGCGGCCAGCAGGACGGCGAGGATCAGGCCGAGACGCAGTGCCGCCCTCATTCGCCCGCCTCCGCCATCAGCGCGGGAGCGATGTCCAACGCGAAGGTCCTCGCGATGCGCAGATCGGAATAGTCGACCTCCAGCACCTGCCGCCCGCCCGGATCGTTGACGTATGCGCGGTGGGAATCGACCACGATCCCCGCGGCGGAGCCGGGTGCGACGAGCTGTTTGCGCGTGCGTTCGGTACCCGTCGCGGCGTCGTAGGCGTGCAGCACGCCGTCGGCCTTCAGCGCGAGCAGCGGCGCGCCCTCGCCCGCGGTGTTCGTCGCGAGCACCGAGCCGGTGTCCACGAAAGTCCATGTCCTGCGGCGGATGTCGAGCAGCCAGACACCGCGCTCCCCCGCTCGCGCGGCGAGCGTGGTGCTGCCGGGACGGTGGTGGAATTCGACCGCGCGTTCGTCGTCGGGGGCGGGTCGCGGGTAGGCGATCTTGGTCGCGGTGACGGCCCCTTCCTGCACGCCGACCACGAGTGCGCCGTCGGCGCAGCCGAAGACGACGCCGATCCGGGTCCTGGCCGTGCCGCGCGGCGCCGGGCACGTCTCCGCGACCGCGGCGACCACCGCGCCGTCGCGGCCGCGCACCTCCACCCTGCCGTCGGTCCGGCGCGCCACCACCGTGTGCTCGCCCGACGGCACGGCGGGCCCGTCCACCCGCGCAACACGATCCAGCGGCGAGCCCGTGTCCAGCGCGGCACGGTCCAGCAGGACGGTCTCGGCGTTGTCCAGCACGAGAGCGGCCACCGACGGGTCAGCGGCCGCCGCGACCACCGGTCCGCCGGGGTGCGCGCCGAGATCGCGGACCGGAGCCTTGTAGTAGTGGACGTGGTCGCCGTGGTCCACCAGCCAGGTCCCGGTGTCGACGATCCGAATCCCGTTGTGGGTCGAGAGATACCCGTAGCGGCCGTCGCTCGTCAGCCGCGTGACCCCCGGAGCGGGCGCGAGGTCGGTGACGTCTTCGGAGATCAGATCCAGCACCCGCACCGCTCCGGATTCCTTGTCCGCCAAGACGAGTCGCGGCTGGGGTTCGGCGGCCTCCTCCGCGCCCGCGAGGTAGCCGTGCGGCGTCGGTTCGGGCTCGTCGACGGGCCGCTCGGCGCCGCAGCCCGCGAGCGGAAGGACGGTCACGAGCGCCACCAGCGTTGCTACCGGACCGATCAGGTTGCCGGAGAACCGAATTCGGCTGCGCAGCGCGGAACCCAGTGCGGAAAGGAAGAACAGCGCCACCGCGACCGCCGCGATGGTGGCGCCCGCCGCGGTGCCGAGGTGCCAGGAGATCAGCAACCCGACGACCGTCGCCGCGGACCCGAGCAGCGCCGCCACCGCCATGACGACAGGAAGCCGGTGCGCCCAATACATCGCGGCGGCGGGCGGCGCGATGAGCAGACCGAAGACCAGCAGCGTGCCGACGATGTGGAAGGAGGCGACAATGGCCAGCGTGATCAGCCCGACCAGGGCCACCTGCGCCAGCTTCGGACGCAACCCCAGCGTGTGCGCGGTGCGCGAATCGAAGGCCAGCGCGACGAAGGCCCGGTGCCCGAGCAGCGCGACCGCGGCCGCGGCCAGCAGCGCGAGGGCCAGATAGACCAGATCCCGGTCGCGGATCGCCAGCACGTCGCCGAACAGGAAGCCGGTCAGGTCGACGGCGAACGACTGCGCGCGCGAGACGATCACGACGCCGATCGACAGCATGCCGACGAACAGCAGCCCGATCCCGATATCCGCCGAAAGCCGGGTGTTCCTGGTCAGCGCGGAAACCCCGAGCGCCATCGCGCCCGCGCTGAACGCGGCCCCAACCAACAGGTTCCCGCCGAGCAGCGCGGCGATCGCGATCCCGGGCAGCATGCCGTGCGCCATCGCGTCGGCGAGAAAGGCCATGCCGCGCACCACAACCCACGTTCCGGCGATCGCGCACAGGCAGGCGACGAGCAGACCGCCCCAGAGAGCCCGCTGCACGAACGACACCTCGAAAGGGGCGATCAACCACTCCATGAGGCGACACCATAGAATGAAAATGGTTATCATTACAAGTTAGCGACGGGAGACACAGCGTGCACCCAGCGGACCTGCGACTGGCGGGACTGTCGGCGGGCTACCGCGGGCGGACCGTGCTGGCGGACATCACCGCGACCATTCCGGCGGGCCGGATCACCGCGGTGCTCGGCCACAACGGATCCGGCAAGTCGACCCTGCTCGCCGCGCTCGCCGGCGTCCTGAAGCCGGTGGCGGGGACGATCGAACGGCCCGGTGTCCGGCGGACCGCGTTCGTGGTGCAGCACAGCACGGTGCCCGCGACGCTGCCGATCACCGTCCGGGAGACGGTCGCCATGGGGCGGTGGGCGCACCGCGGACCGTGGCGGCGGCTGCGGCGCGCCGACCACCTCGTCATCGAGGAGTGCCTGGCGCGGATGGACATCGCCGATCTGGCCGGACGCAGGCTCGACACCCTCTCGGGCGGGCAACGTCAGCGGACACTGCTCGCCCAGGCGCTCGCCCAGGAAGCCGACCTGCTGCTCCTCGACGAGCCCACCACGGGACTGGATTCGCAAGCGCGGCAACGGATCGCGGATCTGCTCGCCGACATCGGCGGTGTCACCGTCGTGCACGCCACCCACCAACGCGACGAAGCACTGCGCGCCGACCACTGTCTACTGCTGGAGAACGGCAGGCTGCGCGCCGAGGGCGATCCGCAATCGACGGTCGAGCTCGGTTCGGATCGGGAACGCGCTGCTGACGTCGAATCGTGTCCAGCGCGCTGACTCGATTCCGATCCGTTCTGCCCTCCGACGGCGAGTGGGAGCCGGTCGGCAGCGGAGAGTCGGGAGCCGCCGTATTCCGCGCCGCCGACGGCTCGCTGTACGCGAAGTGCGTCGCGGAGAACACGACGGCCGAGCTGGCACGAGAGCGCGACCGTTCCGAATGGCTTTGTACCCGTGGTATATCCGGGCCGCAGCCGCTCGAGTGGCGCGAGAAAGCCGACGCCGCCTGCCTGGTGACGAGCGCGGTACCCGGCGTGCCCGCCGACCGCGTGCCTGCCGAGACGCTAGCCGCCGCGTGGGAATCGATCGCCGACGCGGTCCGTCTACACGAACTGTCCACGGACACTTGCCCGTTCGAACGCGGCGTCACGACGATGTTCGCGAAGGCGCAGACGTGGTGGCCCGTGGCGCGGTGAACGCGGAGTTCCTGCCGGAGGAGCACTCGGACACGCCGCCGCCGGTGCTGCTGGCTCGGCTGGCCGCGCAGGTGGACCGGTGGCTCGCGCGGGAGTCAGGCCATCGAGATGCCGGTGATCACGGTCCGTCCGGTGACGGTCTTGGTGGTGATGATCTGGGTGAAGGTCTTCGGCAGCTGATCCGGATACTGCTGGGTGAGCCGAACTTCCCAGTGCGACTGCCCATCCCCCGCCCCTGCGGCGGTGCGGGTGATTTGCACGCAGTAGCGGGTGCCGACCGGCACCTGATCGATGCCGCGCTGGATCTGCTCGGCGGGCGGGACCGTCGCATCCGTGGCCACCACGGCGCGGGCCGCGATGCCCGAGCGTTGCACGTAGTAGGCGCGCTCGAAGGCCAGGATCGCCGAGGGGCCGTCGGTGGTGCCACCGACGCCGGTGCCCGAGACGACATCACCCGTGCGGCGCTGTTCGCATCCTGGAGTCGCCACCGCCGCCGGAGATTCTGGCCCGGTCGGCGTCGGCGACACGGTCGGCCTGGCGTCGTCGGCCGCGGGCGCCGAGCTCGTCGGCGTCGGCGCGGCGCGAGTTCCCGAGCTGGGCAGCACCGCCCACAGAATCGAACCCACCGCCACGAGCAGGCCGAGAACGATCAGCACCGCGAGGATCTTGTTGCCGCGCTCGGGCTGCTGCTCCTGCTGACGCGGACGGCGCAGCGCCGGACCGGGATTGCCGCCGGTGCGGTCGATGATCGCGGGGACCAGCGGTACGTCATCGTCGCCACCGCGCTCCGGTTCCGGCTCCTCGTCGACCGGAACCTGGATTTCGACGGTCGGCGACTCCGCGGGTTCCTCGGAGCGGATCGGCGGGTCGAGCCATTCGGCCCACTCGCCCATCCGTCGCGGCGGTTGGCGCACCGGCGGCGGCTCGGCCCGCGGCGGTTCATGCTCGTAGAACGGCCCCGGCTCCGCGAGCGGCGTTGCGGGGTGCGGTGATTCGGGCCCGTAGAACGGCTCCGGCATCGCGGGCGACGCGGCGCGCGGCAATTCGGGCCTGTAGGACGGCCCCGGCTCTGCGAGCGGCGTTGCGGGGTGCGGTGATTCAGGCCCGTAGAACGGCTCCGGCATCGGGCGCGGCGCAGCGCGCGACGGCTCGGGCGGATGTGGCGGTGTGCGCGGCGGTTCCGGCGCACGCAGCGGTGCACTGGACGACGACCCGGACCGACGCGCCGATGGCCGACGCCGTCGACGCTTACCGGTCGGCGGCGCGGGCAGGCGCAGCATCGGCAGCCCGGTGTCGAACGGATTCGGCTGGCCCTGCTGCTTGTTCGTCGGGCCCTGGTCAGGGCGCGTCATCGCCGAAGTCGCCGATCACGGCGGCCGGGACGGTCACCGATTCCGGAATCATCGCGGCCGCGGGAACCGTCACACCGAGCTGGCCGTCGCGCGGCCTGCGGTCTTGATCGCCGCCCATCGGCGGCGGCATCGCGACGCCGCCGTGCGTGCCAGGCTGTCCGGTCGGCTCGGGCGGTTTGGGCGGCCCGTCCTGCGGCGTGGACGGGATGATCGATGCGGGCGGCGCGGGCCTGGACTCCGGCTTCGGGGCGTCCGGTTTCGCGCTCGGGCCCGTCACGTTCTGCGACGGGTTCGACGGCGACGATCCGCCGCCGAAGTCGATCACCTTCGAAGGCGTACCGGACGTGCCGCCGTTGTTGGCGCCGTTCGTGGTGCTGCCCGGGTTGATCAGTTCTGGGATCGCCTTCTCGATCACCTTGTCCGCGGAGGCCGCCACGGTGTCCATGGCGTGCGTGCCGACTTCGACGATCTTGTCGATCAGATGCGTGCCGATGTCGACACCGGCGGAAATGGCCGAGGTGCCCAGCTGCACGCCCGCCGAGATGAGCTGCTGCTGCAACTGGAGCTGGGCGGCCTGCGCCGGATCCAAGGGCTGGCCCTGCACGGTGACGCCGGGAACGGCGGCGGGCGAGGTGCCGCCGACATACGGCTGGCTCGTGCCGCCGACACCGCCCGGTGCGGTGACGGTGAGCGGGCCCATCTCGTCCAATCGACGGGTGTGGTCGTTCATCTCGGTGCGCGCGGCGCCGACGGTGGTGATCGCGTCGCGCAGCGCCTGGGCCGCGCGCTCGATGACCGCGTCGGTGTCGGGCGCGGCGGTCGCGTTGCCGAGAATCACCCTGGCGTCGCGGCGGAAGTCGGCGATGATCTGGTCCACCCGGCGCGCGGCGCGCGCACTGGTGGCTTGGGCGTCGCCGAGCACCGACAGGTAGGCGGGGCCCCGATCGGAGATCTCGCCGATCTCGGTCTGGGTGGTGCGCAGTGCGGGCACGGCGGCGTCCGCGCCGCGCGAGGTCCAGGTGGACTCCAGCGCGTACAGACCGTCCCGGTGCGGGCCCTCGGAATCGGCGGTGTGCGTGGACGCGGCCGACAGCGCGCCCGTGATGGCCCGATCGGGCAGGGTGGCTCCGGTACCGAGCGTGGCGCGCAGCGAGAGCATCGGCTGCACCAGTGCCGCGACGATCGGCGGGTCGGAGGTGGGATCGTTGCTGACCACCGGCAGCGTATCGGTGCTGGTCTGTTCGGTGGGGCGCCGCCTGCGTAACGCGCTGAGCCGCCTCATGCCAGCTCCTCCTCGGTCTTCCCCAGAGCGGCGGCGGTCTCCGCGTCGCCGGTCTGCATGGCCGCGCCGTAGTCGCGCAGCACCTGACCGTAGGCGGCCACCAGCTGGCCCGCGGTGGACAGTGCCTGGGTGTGCTCGGACACCGCGGCGGTGAACCGCGCGACGAACTCCGCGCCGACCATGCCGAGATCGGCGTCGAGCTTCTGCGGGTTCACCGCGCCGGACGCGGCGGCCGATGCCTGCGCCAGCTGTTGCGCCACGGTCTCCGCTATCGCGGTGTAGGCGGCCATCGCCGCCGGGTCGAGCTTCAGCGTGTCCATCGTTCCCCCTTCACGGAAAACCAAACTCTCGCTGTCGCATCACGGTTGAGCCGAGCTTAACGGTCCGGTCCGACATCGCGCCGGATCACCGCGAAACACCGGCGGCACCGCCTGGCCGTGCCGAGCGGGTGTGTGCCCATCGCCGATGATGTGCGTCCGCCTGGTTCGCGACCTGCGTCCCATAGTCGCACGACTCGCCCCGAGATCGTCGCTCTGTCTTGCAATCCGGGACGGAACGGACCCGATACCGCACGGCGGGAACGCTTTCCGAGCCGTACGACCTGGGCTTTCCCGAGACAGATCGGTCGACCGATCAGCGGGACAGGTCCGGCCACGGCGGGCGCCGGACGATCGCGAGCAAGCCGAGCGTCACGGCCACCAGACCGATCGTCTCGCCGAGAAGGGCGATCCGGCCCGCGTCGACGGCCGGCGTCCAGGTGGCCTGACCGTCCTTGACGACGAAGACGCCGAGCGGCCGCGCCGTGCCGCGCAACCAGCCGACCCGCGCGGCGGTGACGATGACCGACCCGTCGGCGGTCTCCTGCGGAGTCCCGAAGACGAGCGCGCCCGCCGACTCCGCCACGCCGAGCTGTCCTCGCAATGACATTCCGGCCCCTTCGCTGTCGAGATCGGATCGCGCCGCGCCACGGTAGGCCGAGCGACCAAGCCAGCCTACTGGCCGGAGCGGGAGGAAGGCCGTCGAAATTCGCCTCGCGTCCGATCGGCGGGCTGCGTCGAGTGCCCCCGGAAATTTCCGTGCGGGAATAGCTGGGCCGGGGATACGTTCGTTCGAGATGCTTAGTCGAACGAACGAAAGGGGCCGCCGGTGGCGACCGAGACCACGCAGTCGTCCATCGGCCTCCGGTCCGAACGCGGGGCGATTCTCGGGTCGCTGATGCTGTCGACCGGGCTCGTCGCCCTCGATTCGACCATCATCGCCACCGCGGTGCTGTCCATCACGGACAGCCTCGGCGGGTTCGCCCAGTTCCCCTGGCTCTTCTCGATCTATTTGCTCGCGCAGGCCGTGACGGTGCCGATCTACGGCAAACTCGCCGACACGGTCGGACGCAAACCGGTGATCCTGTTCGGCATCGCGGTGTTCGCGCTGGGTTCGCTGCTGTGCGGGCTCGCGGGCAGCATGCTCGCGCTGATCGTCTTCCGCGCGGTGCAGGGCATCGGCGCGGGCGCCATCCAGCCGATGACCATGGTGATCGCGGGCGACCTCTACACACTGACCGAGCGCGCCAGGGTACAGGGCTATCTGGCCAGCGTGTGGGCGATGTCCTCGGTGGCGGGTCCGTTGCTGGGCGGTGTGTTCGCCGACTTCGTCAGCTGGCGCTGGATCTTCCTGGTCAACCTGCCGCTCTCGGCGGTCGCCGCCTGGATGCTGGTGCGCAGCTTCACCGAGCGGACGGTACGGCGCAGCCAGGACATCGACTATCTCGGCGCCGCCCTGCTGACGCTGGGCGCGGGCGCGATCATCCTCGGCCTGCTCGAAGGCGGGCAGGCGTGGGCGTGGTCCTCGCCCGCGAGCATCGGCATCTTCGCCGGAGGCGGTCTCGTGCTCGTCCTGTTCGCGCTCGTGGAGCGGCGGGCGGCCAATCCGATTCTGCCGCTGTGGGTCTTCACCCGCAGGGTGGTCGTGGCGAGCAGCCTGGTCTCGGTGCTGATCGGCGCGGTGCTGATCGGCCTGACCTCCTACGTGCCGACCTTCACCCAGGGCGTGCTCGGCACCAGCGCGCTGGTCGCCGGGCTCACCGTCGGCGCGCTGACCCTCGGCTGGCCGCTGGCCGCCTCCCAGGCCGGAAAGGTCTACCTACGCATCGGCTTTCGCGGCAGCGCCCTCATCGGCAGCGGACTCGCCGCGCTGGGAGCCGCGTCCACGATGCTCATCGATGAGCACTCCACGCTGTGGCAGATCTCCGCGTCCTGTTTCGTGATCGGCGCCGGCATGGGCTTGGTCGCGACGCCGACCTTGATCGCCGCGCAGACGAGCGCCGAATGGTCCGAGCGCGGGGTGGTGACCTCGGCCAATATGTTCGCCCGCTCGATCGGCAGCGCCGTCGGCGTCGCCGTGTTCGGCGCGATCGTCAACTCGAGGGTCGGCGAAACCGACCATCCCGCCCCGCATATCTTGGCCTCGGCGGTGCACTTGGTCTTCGTGACGGTCGCGGCGATGGCCGCGGTCATGCTGGTGGCCTCGGCCATGATGCCGCGCCGCAGCGCAGACGGCACGACCTGATTCCGGCACCTGGTCACTCCGTGACGCGGCGGCCTTCGATCTCGGCGAGAGCGCGGTCGCGCTGGACGGTGGGCAGGCCGGTGGCCGCCCCGCGCACGGATCGAACGGCGTCCGGTGAGAGCGCGGCAAGGGTGGTGTGGAACTCGGCCCATAGATCGTGATCGGCGGTCGCGGAAAGCATGTCCGCGAGCTTCGATTCGGGCACGAGCCCGACGAAGCGCTCGAGCTGCACGGCCTGGTCGACCAGGAACGCCGTGCGGGTCAGCGCGACCCCGTCCAGTCCCGCGACGGTGGCGCGCGCCGTGTCGTCGGAGACCGACGACATCAGATCGCCCAGCGTGATCCAGTCGCCGCGCGCGGCGAGTCGCTCGGCGACGGCCCGCACGGTGGCCGGGGGCAGCCCGGCGATGATGGTCGCCGCGTGGCGGGCGTCGAGCTGAGCGGCGATGTCGGCGAGAAAATCGACGGGCAGGCGTTTGGCCACCTCCACCGCGTGCCCCGGGTCGAGCACCGCCGACATCTTGGCGGCCAGCAGCGCGTTGTGGTGGCGGCCGACCAGCTTGACCAGGATCGGTGTCGGAATGACCTTGGCGGCGCGCGCCATTCGACGCAGCCCGAAGGCCTGGTGGTCGAAGAGCATGTCGGCGACCTGCATACGGAACTGACGCAGTTCCACATCGGGCACGTCGGCCAGGTATCCGAGGTCGTCCACCGGAACGCGCAGTGTCCGCGCCAGTTTGACCAGCTGCGGGCCCACGGTCGGGACGGTCACCGCCCCACCGCCTTCTTCACCGGGCCGCGCAGCATCCGCGGCAGCAGATCCAGCAGGGAGATCGCCGCCGCGTGCAGCTCGTCGAACTGCTTGGCCTCCGCGCGCTCCACTGTCGCGGCCAGTTCGGCCCTGCGGTCCGGCGGCAGCGCGGCGATGGACGGGGGCAAGTCGCCGGGGATCAGTTCGGCCAGCGTTTTCTGCGCCATCGCTACCTCCGTGCATCGGACGGATCGGGCTCGCGGCCCCCTTCGACCAACCGTAGCGAACGTGGCCGGAGGACGGATCGCCCCGCGCCGGGCGGACGCGGGGCGATGTGTTCCGACAGCGGTCTACCGGGTTCGATGCCCGGCGCGTCACCGCACCGAGACATCCTCCTTCTCGCGCACACCGCCGCCGAACTTCTCCATCGCCACGTAACCGGCGCACACCAGCACCGCCCACACGACGCCGACGACGATCGCGGTGCGTCCGCTCTCGGTCCAGAACAGCAGGACCACGACGAGACCGAGGAAGGCCAGCGCCGCCACCGACGTCACCGGCGCGCCGGGCAGGCGGTAATCGCTGGCGGGCAGCAGGCCGCGGCTGACCTTGGCGCGGTAGAGCAGGTGGCTGACCAGGATCATGCCCCAGACGAAGATGATGCCGATGGTGGAGACCGAGGTGATGTAGGCGAACAGCACGATCTGCAGCACCAGCAGGGACTGGCCGAAGCCGTTCGGGAACACGCCGCCGTCGTTCCACAGGTTCGTCACGGTCGGGTCGGTCGCGTGGCCGATGCCGAAGACCAGCACGGCGATGCCGATGCCGATCATGGCCAGGATCGCGGTGACCTTGATGGCGGAGAACCAGAACTCGCCCTCGCCGAACAACCGCACCGAGATCATGTTCGCCGCGAACATCACCCCGAGCACCACCAGCGCGGTGATCCACGGCTCGATGTCGAACCAGTACTGCACGTACTTGCCCGCGACGGTGATCTCGGCCATGCAGGTCGCGACCCATACCGCCCAGTACGTCCAGCCCGTCACGAAACCGGCGAAGCGGCCGAGGAATTCGTGCGCGTATTCGGCGAAGCTGCCGGAGACCGGCCGGTAAGTGAGCAGTTCGCCGAGCGCGCGCATGATCACGAAGATCGCCAGGCCCGCGGCAAGGTAGGCCAGGATCAGCGCGGGCCCGGCCTGTTCGATGGCCCCGCCCGCGCCGTAGAAGAGGCCGGTGCCGATGGCGCCGCCGATGGCGATCGTCTTCCGCGCCCTCGGCGCCGACCGCTGACGCGCCGGAAATAGGTCGGCGACGCGGGACGTTGCACCGGTGGCCGTCTGCTATGGAGGAGCCGCATGATCGACGTCCCGCTGTCCGTTCTGGATCTCGCACCCGTGCAGGCCGGCGCGAGCCCCGGCGAGGCGCTCGCCGCGACGACCGAATTGGCCCGGCGGACCGAGGAATTGGGCTATCAGCGGTTCTGGGTGGCCGAGCACCACAACATGCCGGGCATCGCCAGCTCCTCGCCGAGCGTGGTGATCGCGCACCTGGCCGCGGCTACCGCGCGCATCCGGGTGGGTTCGGGCGGTGTCATGCTGCCCAACCACGCGCCGCTGGTGGTCGCCGAACAGTTCGGCACCCTGGACGCCCTGCATCCGGGCCGGATCGATCTCGGCATCGGACGCGCCCCCGGCACCGACCAGGCGACCGCGCTCGCGCTGCGGCGCACTGCCGAGGGGCTGTCAGCGGAATCGTTCCCCAGCGAGCTGGCCGATCTGCTGCGGTACTTTCGCGGCGTTGGGCCGGGCGGCATCACCGCGACGCCGGGGCGCGGCGCGGCACCGGAGATCTGGCTCCTCGGGTCGAGCGGCTACAGCGCGCAGGTGGCGGCGGTGCTCGGGGTGCGCTTCGCCTTCGCGCACCACATCAGCCCGACGAACACCGAGGCCGCCCTCGCGCTCTATCGCGACAACTTCCGTCCCTCCGAGCAGCTGGAGCGGCCGCACGCCATGGTCGCCATCTCGGCGATCTGCGCCGACACCGACGAGCGCGCCGACGCCTTGGCCCGCCCGCGCGACCTCGCCTTCCTCTACCTGACCTCCGGCAGGGCGCGGGCGCTGCCGACGCCGGAGGAGGCCGCGGCCTTCCAGCCCTCCGAGCGGGAGAGCCATTTCATCGCGCAGCGCCGCGCGGGCCAGGTGATGGGCTCGCCGGAGACGGTGCGCGCGCAGCTCGACGACCTGCTGCGCCGCACCGAGGCCGACGAGCTGATGCTCAACACCCTCGTCTACGACATCGAGGACCGCGCCCGCTCCTTCGAGCTCGTCGCCAAGGTCGCGGCCGCGTAGTGCGGCGAAGTCTCCGGGCCACGCGACGAGCGGCGGAACGGCACACCCCGCACCGCCCCGAATCCAGGTACGGTTGGTAAGGCATACCTAAATCATCGACCGCCCGGAGGTTACCTTGGCACGCCCCCGCACCACCCTCACCGTGCTGCGCACCGAATGGCTGACCCCGCACCTGATCCGCGTCCACTTCGGCGGTCCGGGTTTCGCCGCGTTCCGGCCCAGCGAATTCACCGACTCCTACGTGAAATTCATCTTCCCGCGTGATGGAGTCGATGTACTGCGCACCTACACCGTCCGCTCGGTGGACGCCGACGCCGGAACGCTGGCCGCCGACTTCGTCTTCCACGGTTCGGAGGGCATCGCGGGGCCGTGGGCGGCGTCGGTGCAGCCCGGCGAGACCATCGACCTGTACGGCCCTGGCGGCGCGTACACCCCGCGCGCCGATGCCGACTGGCACCTGCTCGCCGGAGACGAGGCGGCGCTGCCCGCGATCGCTGCCGCCTTGGAGGCGATGCCCGCCGACGCCGTCGGCCACGCCTTCGTCGAGGTGTCGGGACCCGACGACGAACTGAAGCTCGACAAGCCGGAGGGTGTCGAGTTCACCTGGCTGCACCGCGGCGCACGACCCGCGGGCGAGCTGCTCGCCGAGACCGTGCGGGCCACCCCGTGGCGCGACGGTCGCGTCCAGGTCTTCATCCACGGCGAGGCGCAGGCCGTGATGCACGACCTGCGCCGCTACATCCGCAGGGAACGGCAGGTGCCCGCGGAGTGGGCCGCGTCGATCTCGGGCTATTGGCGCCGCGGCCGCACCGAGGAAGGCTTCCGCGAATGGAAGGCCGACCTGGCCGCCAAGGAAACGGTCTAGTCGCCCCAGCCGCCGGTCGCCAGGATCGCGTCCCAGGTCAGGTAGGGCAGTTCCGGGTGTCGTTGGCGGAGGATGTCGCCTGGCAGCGAGCCGGGCGGCGCCTTGTGCGGTTTCGCCAGCGCCTGCGTTTCGACGGAGTCGGCGAGGGCGCGGCTGCCGCCCAGCCTGGGGTAGCGCGCGTGCACCAGGTCGGCGTAGCCGGGCGGTAAGTCGGCCGGGCTGCCGCCGAGGTCGATGCCGATGCCTTGCACCGCGATCCAGATCTCCGGGCGGCGCCTGCGGCGGTAGACGGGTGAATCGCTGAGTCCGGAGGTGTGCGCGGCGATCGCGTCCCAGACGACGTCCACCCGGTCGTCGGTGACACCGTTGTCCTCCAGGAAGCGGGCGGCGTAGTCCGCGCCGTCGACCTCGAAACGCTGGTCGCCGTTGGCGATCTCGCCGAGGCCGATGTCGTGCAGCGCGCAGATCAGATACATCAGCTCCTCGTCGTAGCCGGTTCCGGGCGCCAGACCGTGCCCGGCCGCGACGGCCCGGCTGAACAGGTAGCCGCGCACGCTGTGATTGCGCAGGTGCGGCGCAAGCTCCCGGTCGATCAGTTCGGTGGCGCGGCTCGCCAGCGGCGTGGACGGCAGGGCGAGCGAATCCGCCTGCGCCGCCGCGTGATCGGCGGTCCAGGCGAGCGCGGCGCCGGCCAGACCGGCGCCGAGAGCGGCGCGACGTGACATGGACATGGGTCTCCCCTCGTTCGGTGAAAAGCACCGCGACGCCGCGGGATACGGCGTGCGGGACGGGAATTCAGCGCACTGCGGCGCGGAATCTGTTGCGGTAATCGGTCGGCGTGACGCCGAGCCGTTTCAGGAAGGTGCGGCGCATGGTCTCCTCGGAGCCGAGCCCGCTGCGCCGGGCGACGGTCGACACGCCCTCGTCGCCCGCCTCCAGCAGGCGCTGGGCCGCCTCGATCCGTGCGCGCTCCACGTACTGCGCCGGGGTCATGCCGATCTCCTTGCGGAACAACCTGGTCAGATGGCGTTCGCTCACCGCGGCGCGGGTCGCGAGCGCGGCCAGGCTGTGATCGGCCGCCGGGTCGGCGACGACCGAGTCCATCGCCGCACGCAGTCCGCCCGCGCGTGGCGTCGCGGTACCGGTGTGCAGGCTGAACTGCGACTGCCCGCCCGGTCGGCGCAGAAACACCACCAGATGCTTCGCGATCGACCGCGCCGCCTCCGGCCCGTGATCCTCCTCGACCAGCGCCAGCGCCATGTCGATGCCCGCACTCACACCCGCCGAGGTGACGATCCGTCCGTCGCGCACATAGATGGCATCCGGCTGCACGGCGATGCGCGGAAACCGTTGCGCCAGTTCGGCACACGCCAGCCAATGGGTCGTGGCCCGCCGTCCGTCCAGCAGACCGGCCTCGGCCAGCACGAAAGCGCCGGTACAGACCGACGCCACCCGGCGCGCGTCCGCCGCCGCGGCGGCAACGGCGTGCACCAGCTGGGGCGAAAGCGCTTCGCCCACCGCGTATCCCGGCACGATCAAGGTGTCGGCGCGGGCGGCGAGGTCATCGATGGTCCCCTCCACACCGAGCGGCGCGCCGACGTCGGTGCGCGCCGGTGCGCCGTCCGGTGAGGCGAATCGGATGCGGTGGCCCGCCCAGTGCAGGACCTGCACCGGTCCGGCGACGTCGAGCAACAGCACGCCGTCCGCGATCGCCACCACCACATCGCCTCGATCCGATTCCATACGCCCAGTCTGGGCGGGCGCGGTCATGTCCTCAAGGACACGCAACCCTCGGATCCGGCCATCGCGTCGCCCGGGGTGAACGCAGCCTCGCCGCCTGTGCGGCGAGCGCGATGCGGAAGTTCAGCGCCCACGGCGGGTTGCATCGGACGTGCGCTATCGCCAACTCGGAAGCCACAACTGACGATTCCAGGTGTCCATCGAAATCGGCGTCGCCGTGAGAACCGGCCATATCCAGACGAAGTTCGCGATCACGATTCCGAGATACAGGCAGACGATCAGCAATTGCAGACGCCCGCGCTCGTGGGCGGCCGATACGCGGCCCAGAATATCGCCGAGTCCGATCGCGAGCAGGATCACCAGGAACGGCGCCATCGCCGTGGCGTAGAAGAAGTACATCTGACGATCCAGGGACCCGAACCAGGGCAGCCACGCCGCCAGATAGCACGCCAGCACGGACGCGTACCGCCAGTCACGACCGGCGACGGATCGCCAAGCGGCCCAGAGCAGTACGGGGAATGCCAGCCACCAGATGGCGGGCGTGCCCAGCAGCATGACGGCTTTCACGCACGGCGAATCGCCACAGCCGGTCGCCGTACCGGGATCGGGGAAGTAGTACAGCATCGGACGCAGCCCCATCGGCCAAGTCCACGGCTTCGACTCCCACGGATGGTGATTACCCGCCGAATTCGTCAGGTGCGTATGGAAATCGAGAACTTCGCCGCTGTTGTACCAGAGCGACCGCAGCGCGTCGGGAACGAAGGAAAAGAATCCCCCCGCGCCTATGTGATTTCCGACCGCGTATCTGTTGATACCGGTCTCGCTGGCGAACCACCCGCCATACGAGGCGAGGTAGAGACCCATCGGAACGACGATCAGCGCGTACATCGACGGGAGCAGGTCGCGCACGAGCGTGCCTGCCCACGGCCGGGCCACACCGTAGGAACGCCGCGCGACCGCGGTGAAGACCAGGGACATCAGAAAGAAGGCGACCAAGAAGTAGCTTCCCGACCACTTCGTCCCGCAGGCGAGCCCCAGGAATACGCCCGCGCCGAACCGCCACCATCGCACGCCCAGCCTCGGCCCGTACGGTGTCGACAGCGTGCGTCCGGCGAGATCGGCGTAGGCCATTCGCGCCCGCGTCTCGTCGCGATCCACGACGAGGCAGCCGAATGCGGCGGTGGCGAACAAAGCCATGAAGATATCGAGCATCCCGATGCGGGACTGGACGAAAGTCACGCCCTCGGCGACCATCAGGATGCCCGCGATCGCGCCGACCGCGGTCGAACGCGTCAGCCGCCGCGCGATACGAATCACGATCAGCACCAACACGGTTCCGGCTACCGCGGCGGCGAACCGCCAACCCCAGGCGTTGTAGCCGAATATCGCTTCGCCGAGCGCGATCGCCATCTTCCCGACCGGCGGATGGACGATGACGGAATACCCCGGATTGTCATCGATCCCCATCCCGTTGGTCAGCATCTCCCAGCCCTGCGACGCGTAGTACTTCTCGTCGAATACCGGATGTCCGCCGTCGGTCGGATAATTCAGATTGGTGAAACGGGTGACCGCCGCGAGTGCGGTGAGAAATGCGGTGACAAGCCATCCGCGAAGACGATCATCTGGGCCGAAATCCGCCGTTGGCCGCAGCGGCCGCGGGCTGGTAAGGGCAGAAGGTACTGGCCGTGGCTCGGTCAGCTGGATCATGTGTCGATACTAGAGGCGCTCCGAAGCCAATTCCGCCGCAGCGGGATTCGGCGCGCGGACGGCCTGGAAACCCGGGAGGTGGCGGTCGACGGCGGGGATCGTGAGCTGGATCAGCGGCCCGATGCCGAACGCGTAGACGAGGGTGCCGATGCCGACGCTGCCGCCCAGCAGCCAACCGGTGACCAGCACCGTCACCTCGATGGCGGTGCGAATCAGCCGGACGGACCAGCCGGTGCGCCGGACCAGGCCAGTCATCAGTCCATCGCGCGGCCCCGGACCCATGCCCGCGCCGATATAGAGCACGGTGGCCGCGGCATTGAGCGCCACGGCCGCGAGCATCGCGGCGACGCGCACCGGCAGCGATTCCCACGTCGGCAACAGCCACAGTCCTGCGTCCACCGACAACCCGATCACCACGATATTGCTGATCGTGCCCAGGCCGGGGCGCTGCCGCAACGGAATCCACGCGAGCAGCACCACCGCGCCGGTCACCGCGGTGACCGCGCCGAAACTGAGCGGCACGTGGTTGGCCACACCCTGGTGGAACACGTCCCACGGGTCGAGGCCGAGCCCGGCGCGCACCATGACCGCCATGGAGAATCCGTACAACCACAATCCGCTGTAAAGCGCGACCAACCGCCGGAGAAGCATTGGCCCAGCATGACCACTACTGGCATGTAAGGACAGATCCAGCCACCAACAACTGGCACGCGCGAGCTATCGGTCCACCGGCTCCCAGCCGCGGACGACGTACCCGTGCACGTCGATCGCTGCGGAAGGTCGGCCCGGCGCTGATGTCATCGACGTCATGAATCCACAACAGCTAGTTGGCAGAGAGTTTGGCGGGCATGGAGCGGTAGCTGTTCAGGTTCACCAGGCCACGCGGGATCGGCGGGCCGTCCAGCCGCAGATCCGGGTACCGCTCGAAGAGGGCTCGCAGCGCGATGGCGCCTTCCAATCGGGCGAGGTGGGCGCCCAGGCAGCTGTGCACCCCGCTACTGAACGAGAGATGTTCCGCGGCGTTGGCCCTGGTCACATCGAATCGTTCGGGATCGGGGAAGACGGTGGGGTCCTTGTTGGCGCCCTGCAGCAACAGCAGGACCAGGGAACCTGATTTGACGTGCTGATCGGCGATGTCGACGTCACAGCTCGCGATGCGGCCCGTTATCCGGATGGGACCGTCGTAGCGCAGGATTTCCTCGACCGCGCCCGGCCACAGCTCCGGCTGCGCCGCCAGCATTTCCAGCTGGTCCGGATGGCGTGTCAGCAGGGCGATTCCGTTGCCGAGCATGTTCACCGTCGTCAAGAATCCGGCGTCGAGCAGCAGGGCCGCGTTGGCCACCTGCTCGCGGCGGGTGAGCTCGCCACCTGTCACCAGCAGGCTGAGCACATCGTCGCCCGGTTCGGCGGCGAGCCCGGCGATGTGCCGGTCGAAATACCGCTGCCCCTCGGCCAAGTCTTCGATGGCGCGGCGGAAAGCGGCCCAGCTCAGGCCTCGGTCGAGCAGCGGCGCACCGGTGTCTCCCCACCTCAGCAGGGTCGAATGCATGTCGGCGGGCAACCCGAGAATTTCGGCGATGATCGCGATGGGCAACTGTTCGGAGAAGTCGCTGATCAGGTCAGGTCGCGGCGTCGATTGCAGGCGTTCGAGCAGGTCATCGGTCACTTCGACAATCCGCTCCTCGAGTTTGGCTATCGCCTTCGGAGCGAATGCCTGTCCGACCAGGCGTCGGTACTTGGTGTGCTCCGGCGGATCGGTCACCAGCATCGAGGGCGGTTCCGCGAGGTTGGGAAGCCCCAGATCCGTCTCGGTCAGTACCCATCGGATCAGCTTCGGCACGGCTCGATTGTTGGGCGTGACCGTGCCGAAGCGACGGTCCCGCAGGATGAGCCTGCACAGTTCGTGGTCCGGGGTCACGCGCACCTGCTGCGCTATCGTGGACATCCGGCCCCGCTGCCGGATCTCCTCTACGGAGCGCGGCGCGCCGCGCACGCGATCCGGGCCGACCACCATCTGCGCGAGGGGATCGCCCCGACGTGCCGACACCAAGAGATAGGTCCGTGCCAGGCGATGGAGGACCAGCCACCGTATCCACGCGCGCGCTAACATTTGTCACCTCCCACGCTGGATCTCCCCCATGGTAGAGCGCCGCCGCCTGCACGGTTGGCTAATTCTCGGCTAGCCTCCGTCGGCGACGTTGACGACCGGGGCCAGAAGACACTGCTCATGGTCGTCACGGTGGTCGATCGCACCGACTCCGGCTCTGCGGTCCTGCCACGCAGGTAGCGTGGTAGAGCGGACTATGCCTTGATCAGCAAGCTCCGAGGATGCAC
The DNA here is from genome assembly GCF_040654065.1 of Nocardia sp. NPDC050793. Lineage (NCBI taxonomy): Bacteria > Bacillati > Actinomycetota > Actinomycetes > Mycobacteriales > Nocardiaceae > Nocardia > Nocardia sp. NPDC050793. Next base: position 363,898 of record NZ_JBFAHG010000003.1, on the reverse strand, counting down.
ATCGCTATGTCCCGACCCGCGCGCGCGTAACCGAGTTTCCCAACACAAACCAAGAGGTATGGGGATGTGATGGAGCGACCTTCAGATCACATGAGGGCCACGGTGGACCGGCGCGGTTTCGTCAAAGGCGTCGGCCTGGCTGCCGCGATGCTGGGTCTTGCGGGTGGAAGCACGCTTGCGTCTGGCACTTCTCCGGTGTTGGCCGACGACTACAGCCCGAGCCCGAATTCGTTGCTGTACCGCGTACTGGTGCCGGAGATCTTCGCGCCCCTGCCGGATCCGGCCGACCATGTGCCTGCGATCGTCATCGGATCGGGGTTCGGGGCATCCATCGCCGCGTTGCGCCTGGCACAGTCCGGGACCGAGGTCGCGGTGCTCGAGCGCGGGTCGCGCTGGCCGAATGATCCGTGGCGCAACATCTTCGCCGTCGACACGATTCCGGATGGCCGTGGCTTCTGGCATCGCACCACGTTTACCGGAGTGACCAGGGTCCCCATGTCGTTCGATCTGTTCGGCGGGGTCCTCGACGTTTCCACTTACCCGGGCATCGACGTGTGGCGCGGCGCGTGCGTGGGCGGTGGCTCGGTGGTGTTCACCGGGGTGATGATCGAGCCCGAGCAGCGGTTCTTCGACCATGTGTTCGGCGGTGTGGTCGACTACCGCGAGATGCATGACGTCTACTACCCCAGAGTCCGAGATACGTTGCGGCCGAGCCCGATACCGGACGACATCTATCATTCCGTCGCGTTCGCGCACGCGCGGGCCTGGGACGATCAGGTCCGCGCTGCCGGCTATATGCCGCAGCGTATCGACGGCATGTGGAATTGGAACATCATCCGCGACGAGCTGGCAGGACGATCGAAGCCGTCGGCAACGGTCGGCTGTTCGAACCTCGGCAATTCCAACGGCGCGAAGTTCGATCTGAACCAGAACTACCTGCGCTATGCCGAGGACACCGGCCGCGCCCGGATCTACCCGGGCCACCGCGTAGACGCCATCGCCAAGGAACCGGGACCGTCAGGTCGCTATACCGTTGCCGTGACCAAACTCGCACCTACCGGCGAGGTGCTCCGAACCCGGACGCTGACCTGTGACAAGTTGTTCCTCGGTGCGGGCTCGATCGGCACCTCCGAACTGTTGGTACGCGCGCGGGATACCGGCGCGCTGCCGAACCTGAACGAACACGTCGGCGAAGGCTGGGGCAGTAACGGTGATGTCGGCTTGGCGCGACCGCTCAGCTCACTCGACGTGGGCACGCAAGGCGCACCGTCCGCGAGCCGGATTCTGGACGAGGCGGGCACACCTGTGTCGCTGGAGAACTGGTTCATCCCCGGCGCGACGCCTTTCGACATCAGCACTCTCGGATCGCTGGGCATCGTGCTCGACGACACCCGCGGCCGGTTCGTCTACAACCCGGCCAATGGGCGAGTGGACCTGCAGTGGCCTGACGACGGCGCGGCCGGCTACCTCGCGCGAGCGCTGGAAGTCAACGCCAAGGCGGCGTGCGACTGCCCGCCCATTGCCCTACGGATCATAGGTGGGGACGCCTCATTCACCTCACATCCGTTGGGCGGCGCTGTGATCGGACGCGCAACAGACGGGTTCGGTCGGGTACGCGGTTATCGAGGCCTGTACGTGATGGACGGGGCGGCTGTGCCCGGCAGCACCGGAACAGTGAACCCGGCGTTGACGATCAGCGCGCTGGCTGAGCGCAATATCGAACAGATCATCAGTTCTGGGGAGTAGACCGAAACGCATTCGCGTCGGCATTCTTATCGCCGAATATGGACAAATAGGACGCAACTTCGAGCGAAGTGTGTCGGACCTGCACTTCACGTCCAAATATTGCCCAAGCTATCTGCCACGCGGCCGAATGCCGCGTCATCGATCCCGCCGTTCCTGACGCTCGATCGCGAGCAATTCGCAATCGGAGAGTCGAAGTAACTGCATCGAGGTGTCGAGACGTCGCGAATTATTCAGTAGTCGAGCGGATCGCTATACGGACCCTGATGCGCCTCAACGATCTCCGCAGAGAAGTCGCGGAGCGCCGTCTATCAATTTCGTAAATCTTGATATATTACGCGATGCGGATCGCGGATTCGGGGGTATACGCATACCAATCGGTCGGCTTATACTGGGCGCGGGTCGGGTCTGGAGGCAAGTGATGACCGTTCCGCGACCGCAGTTCCCACCCGACCAGGGATCAGACGGGGACTCCGAGCCCAACGTGTCGGTCACTCAGCCGGTGCCGCTGTCCGCGGGGCAGCGGGGGCTGTGGCTGGCGCAGAAATTGAGCCCGGATGTGCCGATATGTGAGGCACAGTATCTCGAGTTCCATGGGGATCTGGATCTCGACTTACTTCGCAAGGTTTCGATTCAAGCAGGCCACGAATTCCAGGGGGGGTATATGCGGCTGGTAGAGATCGATGGTGAGCCGCATCAGTTGTTCGACCCGTCGCTGGATTCGACGGGGCCGCTCATCGATATGCGTGGCGAACCGGACCCCATGGCGGCGGCCTTGCAGTGGATGCGCCGGGAGTACACCTCGCCTATGGACATGATCCGAGACCGGTTGCTGACATGGGTGGTCGTGCAGGTCGGGGATCGGCATTTCCTGTGGTACCTCAAAGGCCACCACGTCGCAGGGGACGGCTACGCCGCGATGACGTCGATGAACCGGGTCGCGGCGCTGTACACAGCGGCGGTGCAGGGCCGGACAGCGGAGCCGAACCGGGCGGCAGACCTGCGCACCCTCTACGAGGCCGATCGCAGTTACCGGGAGTCCAAGCGTTTCACCAGCGACCAAGCATATTGGCTGGACAGGCTCGCCGACGTCGAGGACGAGTCCAGCCTGGCCGACGGACACGCACCCGCACGCGCGGACAGTGTCGTGGCAAAAGCCGAACTGCCCACCGAGATGGTAGGGCGGATCGATCATTCCGCGGAGGCGTTGGAGGCGAGCCCAGCCGCGGTGGTGATCGCCGCATTCGGAAGCTATCTGGCCCGTATGACCGGCCGGGACAAGGTCCTGGTCAATATTCCCGTATCGGGTCGTACCACCGCGGTGCTGCGGCGGTCCGCTGGAGTCTTCGTCAACGTTGTGCCGCTTCCGATTACGCTCGGTACGGGCGACACGATCGCGACGCTGGTGCGGCGCGTGCAGTCCGACCTGGTTGGAGCGTTGCGGCACCAGCGGTGCGGCCTCACCGACATTCGCGCCGCCGCGGGACACAACGGGCAGCGGCGTTTCGCGGGGCCGGTGGTGAATGTCATGTTCTTCCCCCAGCAACTCCGGCTCGGGTCGATGACCGCGGAATTCCATATCCTCAGCTCCGGGCCGGTCGAAGATTTGCTGGTCGACCTGTACCAGGCCGGAGACCCGCCGCAAACGATCCTCCACTTCATGGCCAATCCCAACCTCTACACCGGCCCCGAATTGTCGGCGCACTACACCAGATTCGTGCAGTTCCTCGACGCCTTCGCCGCCGCCGCACCCGGCACCGATCTCGGGCAGGTCCACCCCGACAGCGCCCGCCACGGCGCCGAGGTACGGCGCCGCCGCGAGAACCTGGCGTTCTGGCGGGCCACGCTCGCGGACCTTCCCGAGGAGCTCTCTCTGCCGGTGGACAGGTCGCGGCCTGCGGTGATGTCGAGTCGGGGCGCCACCATCGGCTACAAGATGGGTGCCGATTTGGTTCGAGCGTTGGAAAGATTTGCGCGGCAACGTGGTTCGCCACTGTACATGGTTATTCATGGTGCGTTGGCTGTCCTGCTCGCCCGGTTGAGCGGTTCGACCGATATTCCGATCGGCACACCGGTCGCCGTACGCCGTGCGGCCGAGCTCGACGACGTAGCCGATATGTTCGTCAACACCCTGGTGTTGCGGACCGAGGTCGATCTCCATGAGTCGTTCACCGACCTGCTCGGCCGGGTCGGACAGATCGATCTGGATGCCTTCGGGCATGCCGATGTTCCGTTCGAGCAACTGGTGGATCAACTCGCTCCGCAGCGGTCGCAGTCGCGGCACCCGCTGTTCCAGGTGGTGCTGGCTTTCCAGAATCTGGAGCGGGTGGCACTGGAGTTACCCGGTCTGGATGTGTCGGTTGCCGACCTGCCCAACGAGATGTCTCGTTCCGACCTGCAGGTCGTGTTGTCGGACGATCATGACAGTGGCGGCATGGCGGTAGCGGTCACCTATGCCACTGATTTGTTCGATGCCCCGACGATCGATTCTTTCGCACACCGGTGGATCCGGATACTCGAGTCGATAGCCACCGATCCCACGGTTGCGGTGGGGGGCATCGAGGTGCTCGAGCCTGCTGAGCGAGCCGATCTGCTGTCACGCTCCGGTACACCCACGGCGGCGCCCACTACTTTTGCCGACTTGTTGACCGCGGCAGCCGCACGGGATCCCGGCGCCACGGCGATCGTTTTCGACGGGCAGCAGCTGAGCTATCGGGAGGTGGACGAGCGTTCGAATCGTTTGGCCCGGCTCCTGATTCAGCGAGGTATCGGCCCGGAAGATGTCGTCGCGATCGGCATGCCGCGCTCTCCGGATTCGGTTCTCGCGGTATGGGCGGTCGCCAAGTCGGGTGCTGCGTTCCTTCCGATCGACCCGACCTATCCCGTCGAACGCATCACCCACATGCTGACCGATGCCAAGGCGGCGATCGGCCTGACGGTGACATCCGCGCGAACACAATTGCCCGATGACATCGACTGGTTGATACCGGAGGACCTCGATGAGGCCGAGGACCGTCCTGTCACCGACGGTGACCGGGTACGCCCACTGCGTGTCGACGATATCGCCTACGTCATCTACACCTCCGGATCGACCGGGCTGCCCAAGGGCGTCGCGGTCACCCATCGCGGGCTCGGCAATTGCGCCACCGAGCACCGCGATGCCATGAGCATCGAATCCGATTCTCGTATTGCGCATTTGGCATCGCCGAGCTTCGATGTGTCGGTACTGGAATTGCTGTTGGCGTTGTGCGCGGGTGCGACGATGGTCATCGCGCCCAGCGATGTGTTCGGCGGCGACGAACTCGGCCGACTGCTCGACCGTGAGCACGTCAGTCACGTCCTGATCACGCCAACGGCGTTGTCCACCATCGACCGCACCCGTTGGCCGCTACCGGATTTGAGATACCTGCTGGTCGGTGGCGAGGGCTACGGCACCGAGCTGGTCGAGCGATGGAGCGGCTACGGCCGGAACATCTTCAACGAATACGGGCCTACCGAGGCCACTATTGCCGTGACGCTGACTTCCCCGTTGGTGGCTGGTGGGTTGGTCACGATCGGTGGCCCGATTCGCGGTGTCCGGCAATGGGTGCTGGATCAGCGGCTGCAACCGGTGCCGGTTGGCGTGGCGGGTGAGTTGTATGTCGCGGGTCCTCTGCTGGCCCGCGGATATCATCGCCGGGCAGCTTTGACGGCCGAGCGTTTCGTAGCGTGTCCTTGGGCGCCCGGCGAGCGGATGTATCGCACGGGGGACATTGTCCGGTGGACAGCCGATGGAGCGATCCAGCATCTCGGCCGATCCGATTTCCAGGTGAAAATTCGTGGTCTGCGTGTCGAACTCGGCGAGATCGATGCGACGCTCGCCACCCATGAGAGCGTCGGTTTCGCCGTTACCATCGGCCACCGCAACGATTCCGGGGCCGAGTCACTGGCTTCGTATGTTGTTGCCGCGTCCGGTGGTTCGATCGATACCACGATCCTGACCGAGTACCTGGCCGACCGGTTGCCGTCCTATATGGTCCCGTCCGCGATCATGGTGCTGGAGCGGATCCCCTTGACGCCGGTGGGCAAACTGGACCGCAAGGCCCTACCGGATCCGGTATTCACCGACTACAAGGCGTTCCGAGCACCCCGGACACCCCTCGAACGCACGATCGCCAGATCATTCGCCGAGGTATTGAAAATCGATACCGTCGGTCTCGACGATTCGTTCTTCGCCCTCGGCGGGGACAGCGTGGTCGCGACCCGGGTTGCCGCGCGACTCGGGGCCGCGCTGGGTACCGAGATTCCGGTGCGGCTGTTGTTCGAGGCAGCCACGGTAGCGGCGCTCGCTACCCGCATCGAGCAGCATTCCAGCACCGGGCGACAACGCCCACCGCTGATCGCCGGGCCGCGCCCGGATCTCGTGCCATTGGCGCCGGCCCAGCAACGGATGTGGTTCTTCAACCAGTACGACACCAGCTCGGGCGCCTACAACGTGCCGATCGTTATTCGGTTGCGTGGCGAGTTGAGTGTCGACGCCCTGCGATCGGCCATGGTCGACGTGCTGCGCAGGCACGAGTCTTTGCGGACGCGGTACCCGGACCACGACGGAATGCTGATCCAGCTCATCGAACCCGCCGACGAGATAGACCCCGAGCTGGCCTTGGTGTCGGTTCCGCCGAGCCAATTGGACGCAACGGTAACCGAATTCGTCACCGGAGGCTTCGACGTGAGCACCCGGGCGCCGGTCCGTGCCCGATTGTTCCGCGTTGCCGGTAGCGAGGAGCCCGAATACGTGATGGCCGTCGTGGTGCACCACATCGCCGCGGACGGTTTCTCCATGACTCCGCTGGCCCGCGACGTGACGACCGCGTACACCGCACGGATGCGCGGAGAAGTCCCTTCGTGGGCACCACTGCCTGTCCAGTACGCGGATTACGCACTGTGGCAACGAGCTACCCTCGGCTCGCCCGACGATCCGGAATCGCTGGGCGCCCAGCAGATCCGGTACTGGACCGAAACCCTGGACGGAGTGGCCGAAGAACTTCGTTTGCCGACCGACAGGCCACGGCCGGTGGTGGCGTCCAATCGGGGTGCCACCATCGACTACACCTTGGATGCCGAGTTGGTGCAGGCGTTGGAAAGGTTTGCGCGGCAACATAGTTCGTCACTGTTCATGGTGATCCACGGCGCGTTGGCGGTCCTGCTCGCCCGGTTGAGCGGTACCACCGATATTCCGATCGGCACACCGATCGCCGGGCGCGGCGCGGCCGAACTCGACGACGTGATCGGCATGTTCGTCAACACCCTGGTATTGCGGACCGGAATCGATCTCGATGAACCATTCACCGACCTGCTCGATCGAGTGAGGCGGATCGATCTGGACGCCTTCGGACACGCCGACGTGCCGTTCGAGCAACTGGTGGATCAACTCGCTCCCCAACGGTCCCAGTCCCGGCACCCCCTGTTCCAGGTGATGCTGGCATTCCAGAATCTGGAACAGGTGAAGCTCGAACTGCCCGGTCTCGATGTATCGGTGGTCGACCTCCCCAACGAAGTGTCTCGTTTCGACCTGCAGGTCGTACTGTCGGACAACCACAACGGTGGCGAGATGGCGGTAGCGGTCACCTATGCCACTGACTTGTTCGATGCCGCGACGATCGATTCTTTCGCACACCGGTGGATCCGGGTACTCGAGTCGGTCGCCACCGATCCCACGGTCCCGGTCGGGATAATCGAGGTGCTCGAGCCCGCCGAACGTGCTGATCTGTTGTCGCGCTCCGGTGGACCCGCAGCGGCGCCCGCCACACTGGCCGACCTGTTGACGGCAGCAGCCGCAAGGGATCCCAATGCCACGGCGATCGTTTTCGAGGGGCAGCAGCTCAGCTATCGAGAGGTGGACGAGCGTTCGAATCGTCTGGCCCGGATACTGATTCAGCGCGGTATCGGCCCAGAGGATGTTGTCGCGATCGGCATGCCACGCTCCCTCGATTCCATACTCGCGGTATGGGCGGTCGCCAAATCGGGCGCCGCTTTTCTGCCGATCGACCCGACCAATCCCGTCGAACGCATCACCCACATGGTGACCGATTCCAAGGCGGCGATCGGTCTGACCGTGAGATCCGCGCGAACACAATTGCCCGACGACATCGACTGGTTGATATCGGAGGACCTCCCCGAGGCCGAGAACCGCTCCGTCACCGATAGCGACCGGGTACGCCCGCTGCGTATCGACGACATCGCCTACGTCCTCTACACCTCCGGATCGACCGGACTACCCAAAGGCGTCGCGGTCACCCACCGCGGACTCCGCAACTGCGCCGCTGTGCACCGGCATTTCATGAGAATCGAATCGGGCTCTCGTATTCTGCATCTGGCTTCGCCGAGCTTCGATGTGTCGGTACTGGAATTACTGGACGCGGTGTACTGGGTCGCGACCATGGTCATCGCGCCCAGCGATGTCTACGGCGGCGACGAACTCGGCGAACTACTCGACCGCGAGCACGTCAGTCACGTCCTGATCACACCCTCGGCGTTGTCCACCATCGACCACAATCGTTGGCCGCTACCGGGTTTGAGAAGGCTATTGGTCGGCGGCGAGGACTGCAGCACCGAATTGGTCGAGCGCTGGAGCGACGGCGGCCGGAGCATGGTCAACGAATACGGGCCCACCGAGACCACGATCGCCGCGACGCTGACTTCCCCATTGACGGCAGACGAACCGGTCACCATCGGTAAGCCGATTCGCGGGGCCTCCGTATGGGTGCTCGATCAACGACTACAACCCGTAGCAGTCGGCGTGACAGGCGAATTGTATATCGCGGGCGCCTTGCTGGCCCGCGGATACCACCGCAGGGCGGGCCTGACCGCCGCGCGTTTCATCGCATGCCCATGGGCGCCTGGCGAACGCATGTACCGCACCGGAGACTTGGTCCGATGGACGGCCCACGGAGCGATCCAGCATCTCGGCCGGTCGGATTTCCAGGTCAAGATTCGTGGTCTGCGCATCGAGCTCGGGGAGATCGATGCGGCACTCACCGCCCATGAAACCGTCGATTTCGCCGCCACGATCGGTCATCGCAACGATGCCGGGGCCCAGTCGCTGGTTTCGTATGTCGTTGCCGCGCCCGGCAACTCGATCGATACCACGATCCTGACCGAATACCTCACCGGCCGGTTGCCGTCCTATATGGTCCCGTCCGCGATCATGGTGCTGGAGCGGATTCCCTTGACCGCGGCGGGCAAGTTGGACCGCAAGGCGCTACCGGATCCGGTGTTCACCGACACCAGGGCGTTCCGAGCACCCGAGACACCCCTCGAACGCACGATCGCCGAATCGTTCGCCGGTGTATTGGGTATCGACACGGTCGGTGCCGATGATTCGTTCTTCGCCCTCGGCGGCGACAGCATCATGTCGATCCAGTTGGTGACCCGAGCGAGGGCGGCGGGTGTGGTGTTCTCCGCGCGCGACGTGTTCGAGCGCAAAACCGTTGCCGGGCTGGCCCAGATCGCCGTCCGCGACAGCACCGCGGCGACCTCCCTTCCGAAGGAACTGCCCGGCGGGGGTGTCGGGTCGATACCGGCGACGCCGAACATGCAACGGCTGATCGAACGCGCGGAGCCGGGGTTCGACCGCTTCTCGCAGGCAGTGGTGCTTGCTCCGCCTGCGGGGATCGACCAGCGGCGGCTGGCGTGCACGGTGCAGGCGGTACTCGATCGGCACGACATGCTGCGCGCGCGGCTGCGCCCTGGCGCCGAGGGGAGCTGGACGTGGGAGGTGCTGCCGGTCGGGAAGGTTCGCGCCGACGACGTCGTCCACCGGGTCGCGATGGAGGGGAAGCCGGGAAGCGTCGAGTTCCGTGCGTCGGTGGCGGCGGAGTTGGAGGCCGCCGCGGACCGGCTCGATCCGGGCGCCGGGATCGTGATGCAGGTGGTCTGGTTCGATCCGGTCGACGCGGCGGAGCCGGGCAGAGTGCTTGTGCTGGTGCATCATTCGGCGATCGACAGGGCTTCCTGGCGGGTGCTGGTGGCCGACCTCGCGGGCGCATGTGCGCGGATCGAGTCCGGCGAGCCACCCGATCCGGCCCCGGTCGGGACATCGATGCGCAGGTGGGCGCACGGGTTGATCGAGGCAGCCCAGCGCCCGGAGCGGATCGCCGAGCTCGACTTGTGGCAGGCGATGGCAGCCGGGGACGATCCGGTGATCGGGTCCCGGCTCCTCGACCCCGCGATGGATGTGGCTGCCACGGCCCGCACGGTCGAGGTCGACGTGTCCCCCGAGGTGACCGAGGCGCTGGTGACCGACGTACCCGCGGCATTCCACGGCAGTGTGGGCGACGGGCTGTTGGCCGCGCTGGCGGTAGCGGTGACGAAGTGGCGGCGCGAGCGTGCAACGGACGCCTTCGGCGGCCCGCTCGCGAACGTGGTGATCGGTCTGGAAGGGCACGGCCGTGAGGAAGGCGCCGTACCGGGTGCGGACCTGACCCGGACGGTCGGCTGGTTCTCCACGAGTTTTCCGATGCGCCTGGATCTTTCGGGCATCGATCTCGATGACGCGTGCGCCGGGGGGCCGGCTATGGGGGCAGCGGTCAAGTCCGTCAAGGAACAGCTGCGCGCGGTCCCGGACAACGGAATCGGCTACGGCCTTTTGCGGTATCTCAACGAGGACACCGGACCGATACTCGGGAGTCTGCCGACGCCGCAGATCGCGTTCGACTACGTCTCCACGAAGATTCCCGAAGGAATGCAGTCGCCCGGATGGATGCCGGTGGACGACGACCTCCCGGGGGGCGAACTCGCCGACGTGCGGGATCCGGATATGCCGGTGTCGGCGGTGCTCGACATCAAGGCCTTCACCCTCGACGATGCGGGCCGGTCACGGTTGCGGGCGATCTGGTCGTATCCCGCCGGGGTGCTCACCGTCGACGAGGTGCGCGAGGTGGCGGAGTCGTGGCACCGGGTCTCGACCGCGTTGGCGACACATATCCATCGCGCCGGGGCCGGGGGGCGGACGCCGTCGGATCTGGATCTGGTCAGGCTCGGGCAGTCCGAGATCGAGCGACTCGAAGACAGCTATCCGGCGTTGAGCGACGTCTGGCCATTGACTCCGTTGCAGGAGGGTTTGCTGTTCCATGCGCTGGTGTCCGAGGAGTCGATGGACGCCTACTTGGTGCAGTTGGTCCTCGAGCTGCGCGGGCGGGTCGATCCGGAGCGGCTGCGCCGAGCCGGGCAGGTGCTGCTCGACCGGCATGCGAATCTGCGCACCGCATTCGTCACCGACACCGGCGCCGGACCGGTGCAGGTGGTCAACGAAAACGTCGAGGTCCCTTGGTCGGAGCTCGACCTGTCCGGGCTCGAGGACAGTGCACGGAATCGCGAGTGGGATCGACTGATGGCCGCGGACCGGGCGGCCCGGTTCGACCCGGCTCGTGCCCCACTGCTCCGCTGGATGCTGGTCACCACGGGGCCCGAGCATTACCGGCTGGTGTTGACCAATCATCACCTGCTGCTCGACGGCTGGTCGACGCCGCTGCTCCTGAAGGAGTTTCTGATCCTCTATGCCACCGACGGCGACGCCGCGATCCTGCCTCGCATACGCCCCTACCGGGATTTCCTGGCGGAGATCGTCGGGCGGGACCCGGCCGCGTCGCTCGACGCCTGGGCCCGCGCGTTCGACGGCGCCGACGGGCCGACCCTGGTGGCTCCGGCCGATCCCGGCCGACCGTACACCGAATCACGTGAGGTACTCGGCGAACTGACCGAGGAACAGACCGCGTCGCTGGCCGGCCTGGCGCGGGCCCGTGGCGTCACCCTCAACACCGTGATCCAGACGGCATGGGCGATCGTGTTGGGCGCGTTCACGTCCCGGGAGGATGTGACGTTCGGCGCCGCGGTGTCCGGACGGCCCCCGCAGATCGCGGGCATCGAGTCGATGATCGGGCTGTTCATCAACACACTGCCGGTGCGCGTCCGCCTCGATCCCGCCGAGAGCGTGGGGCAGCTGCTCGACCGAATCCAGGCGGAGCAGGCCGGGCTGCTCGATCACCACTACGTGGGTCTGACCGACATCGAGCGGGTGGCCGGGCCCGCGGCGGTATTCGACACGATCACGGTGTTCGAGTCCTTCCCGATCGATCGCGGCGGGCTGACCTCGGACACCGATATCGCAGGCATGCGGCTGCTCGACGTGACCGGCACCGACGGCGCGCACTATCCGCTGGGGCTGGTTGCGCGGGTCGACACGCGACTGCACGTCGAAATCAATTACCTGCCCGAACTCTTCGACCGGGACACGATGGATGCGACGCTGCAGAGGGTCCTGCGCGTCATCGGCGTCATTGCCGCCGACCCGGATCTGCCGCTGGCGCGGCTGGATCTGCTCTCCCCGGCCGAACACCGGGAGTTGACGCCGGTTTCGGGTGATCCGGCGGTGCCGGAGCAGGTGTTGCCAGAGTTGCTGGGGGCGGCGGTGGAAAGGGATCCGGGGGCGGTCGCGGTGGTGTGCGGGGATCGGTGGTGGACGTACGACGAGCTGGACGCGGAGTCGAATCGGTTGGCCCGATTGTTGATCGGTCGGGGTGTGGGGCCGGAGGCGAGTGTTGCGGTTGGTTTGCCGCGGTCGGTCGATTCGGTACTGGCGGTATGGGCGGTGGCCAAGTCGGGGGCAGCGTTCGTGCCGGTGGACCCGCAGTACCCGGCGAGCCGGATCGAGTACATGCTCACCGATTCCGGTGTGGCGGTGGGAATCACACGGTCGGAGTGGCGTGATCGGCTGCCAGGGCCTGTGCCGTGGTTGGTCCTGGACGAGTCAGAGGTCGAAGCGGAGGCCGCGGGGTTGTCATCGGCGCCGGTGACCGATGCGGAGCGAATGGCGGCGGTGCGGGTCGACAATGCGGCGTACGTGATCTACACGTCCGGCTCGACAGGTGTGCCGAAGGGTGTGGTGGTGTCGCATCGAGGGTTGGCGAATCTGGTGGCCGAGGAACGTTCGCGGTTCGGCATCGGGCCGAACGCGCGGGTGCTGGCTTTCGCGTCTCCGAGTTTCGATGCGGCGGTCCTGGAACACCTGTTGGCGTTCGCGGCCGGCGGGCGGCTGGTGATCGCGCCCCCGACCGTCTACGGCGGAAGCGAGCTGGCGCAGATCATGTTGCGCACGAAGGTGACCCATATCGCGCTGACGCCCGCGGCCTTGGGGACGGTCGATCCCAAGGGGCTCGACGACCTCGGGACCATCGTGACCGGTGGCGAAGCGCCCTCACCCACACTGGTGTCGCGGTGGGCACCGGGCCGGAGATTCTTCAACACCTACGGCCCGGCGGAGGCCACGATCCTCACCGATGCCGGTGCGCCGATAGCGGCAGGTGAGGCGGTGACGATCGGCGGACCGATCCGCGGGGTCGGCCAGGTCGTGCTCGACGCGTGGCTGCGGCCGGTGGCGATCGGGGTCGTGGGCGAGTTGTATCTCGCGGGCCCTGGCCTGGCCCGCGGCTACCGCAACGGGATGGGTCTGACGGCATCGCGGTTCGTCGCCGATCCGTTCGCGGGCCCGGGGCAACGCATGTATCGGACCGGCGACCTGGTGCGGTGGCTGCGACTACCGGACGGGAGTCTGGCGCTCGATTACGTGGGCCGGTCGGATTTCCAGGTCAAGATTCGTGGTTTCCGCGTCGAGCTCGGCGAGGTCGAATCGGCTCTGGTCGCCTGCCCTGGTGTGGCCCGAGCAGCGGCGAATGTGCACCGGGACCCCGCCACCGGCGACCGATTGATCGGGTACGTGGAGCCCGAGCACCACGCGGACCTCGACGCGGCCGCGGTCCTGGCGTTCGCCGCGGAGCGGTTGGCCTCGCACATGGTGCCCGCGACCGTGATGGTGCTCGACGCGCTGCCTGTGACGGCGAACGGCAAGCTCGACCGCGGCGCTCTGCCCGAGCCGGACTTCACCACGGGCCGAGCCGAATTCCGGGCACCGGCCACCGAAGTGGAGACGACGCTGGCGGAACTGTTCGCCGAGGTGTTGGGTATCGACACGGTCGGTGCCGATGATTCGTTCTTCGCCCTCGGCGGCGACAGCATCATGTCGATCCAGTTGGTGACCCGAGCCAGGGCGGCCGGTGTGGTGTTCTCCGCGCGCGAGGTGTTCGAGCGCAAGACGGTTGCCGGGCTGGCCGAGATCGCCGTTCTCGACGACAGCGCCGCGGCGACCTCCCTCCCGGCGGAACTGCCGGGCGGGGGTGTGGGACCGGTACCGGTGACGCCGATCATGTGCTGGATGATCGAGCGCGGCGGCTTCGACCGCTTCTGCCAGTGGGTGATGCTCACTCTGCCGACCGGCATCGACGCCGCCGGAATCGGTGCCACCGTCCAGGCGGTGATCGATCACCACGACATGCTGCGAGCTCGACTACAGCCGGAACCCGCGCACACGTCGGGGTGGACGCTACGGGTGCAGCCGACCGCGATGCCGGCCGCCGGGCTGATCCGGCGCGTGCCGGTGGATGTGGCGCCGGACAGCAGCGCCTTCGCGGTGCTTGCCGACGCCGAGGCGAACGCGGCGGCCGAACGTCTCGACCCCGCAACCGGAGTCGTGCTGCAGCTGGTCTGGTTCGACTGGGCCGGACAGCCGGGACGGCTGCTCGTCGTCGCGCACCACCTGGTGATCGACGGCGTGTCGTGGCGGATCCTCGTCCCCGATCTCGCCGCGGCGTGGGCCCAGCTGAGTGCCGGGCAACGGCCGCGGCTCGCGCCCGTCGGCACCTCGATGCGACGCTGGGCGCATGCTCTGGACACCGCCGCCGGGAGTCTCGACGAACTCGACTGGTGGCAGTCCACGCTCGCCGCTGACGATCCGCCGATCGGTGCCCGCCCGATCGACCCGGTCGTGGACGTGCAAGCTACCGTCGCCACCGTCGAGGTCGCGCTCCCCACCGCGGTGACCCGCGCCGTACTCACTACCCTGCCCCGGGCGTTCCACGGCAACGTGGACGACGCCCTCGTCGCCGGGCTCGCGCTGGCGCTGACTCGATGGCGGCGCCGCCACGGCAACACCGTCACCGAGACGCTGCTCACCCTCGAAAGCCACGGCCGCCACGACACGGTGCTCCCCGGTGCCGACCTCACCCGCACCCTCGGGTGGTTCACCACCACCTACCCGGTCCGGCTCGACCTGTCCGGTATCGACATCGACGAAGCCTTCGCCGCCGAGGGTGCCGCCGCGGCCGTCATCAAGTCGGTCAAGGAACAGCTCCGGCAGGTCCCCAATCACGGGATCGGCTATGGGCTGCTGCGCCACCTCAACGCCGATACCGCCCGCATCCTGCGTGAACTGCCCACCCCCCAAGTGAGTTTCAACTATCTCGGTCGGCTCGACACCACTCCCGCAACGTTGCGCGACATCGGGTGGATGCCCGTAGGCGACGGCCCCGGCGGCGGCAGCGTCCAGAATCCCGACGCACCCGTCGCAGCCCTGCTGGGCATCAATGCGGCCACCATCGATACATCGGACGGGCCTACCCTTACCGCCGCCTGGGAGTATCCGACCGGCGTGCTCACCTCCGCCGAGGTCACCGACCTCGCGGGACTGTGGCGCGACGCGGTGATCGCTCTGGCCGCACACGCGTCCCGCCCCGGCGCAGGCGGGCTAACCCCCTCCGACGTCGCCCTCGTCGACCTCGACCAAGGCGCGATCGACCGGCTCGAGACCGGACGTTCGACACTGGACGACATATGGCCGCTCACGCCGCTGCAGGCAGGGTTGCTGTTCCACGCCCAGCTCGCCGACGGCACCCTCGACGCCTACATCGTGCAACTTTGTCTGGAACTCGGTGGGCGCGTCGACACCGACCGGCTGCGCCGCGCCGCGCAGGCTCTCATCGGACGGCACCCGAACCTGCGGACCGCGTTCGTGCGCGATGGCGCACGCGAAGCGGTCCAGGTGGTACACCAGCACGTCGACGTGCCGTTCACCGAGATCGACCTGGCCGGGCGCGACGACGCAGAAGCTGCGCTCGAACAGCTCATGGACACCGACCGCCGCGCATGCTTCGACGTGACCGCGGCGCCGCTGCTGCGACTCACCCTGATCAGCACCGCACCCCGGCGGTATCGGCTGCTGTTGAGTATGCATCACATCCTGATCGACGGCTGGTCCACACCACTGCTGATCCGGGAACTGCTGACGCTCTACGCCAGCGACAGCGACCCCACGGTGCTGCCCCCGGTACGTCCCTACCGCGACTACCTGATGTGGCTGAACACCCAGGATCGAGACGCGGCGGAAGCCGCGTGGGCGCGGACATTCGAGGGCACAGCCGAGCCGACTCTGCTGGCGCCCGCGGACCGCGGCCGCCGGCCCACCATCGCCGCGCGCGAAGTCCAGGTACAGCTGAGCCAACAGCGCACCGCGGCGCTGGTCGCGGTGGCCCATCGACAAGAGGCCACCCTCAACACCCTCATCGAAGCCGCCTGGGCGATCGTGCTCGCCACCTCGACCGCCCGCGAGGACGTGGTCTTCGGCACCACCGTCTCCGGGCGCCCGGCGCAGATTCCCGGCATCGAATCGATGATCGGGCTGTTCGTCAACACCGTGCCGGTCCGGATCCGGCTCGATCACCGCGAAACTCTGGCCCAGCTATTACGGCGAATCCAAACCGAACAAGCCTCGCTGCTCGATCATCACCACCTCGGGCTCGCTCAGATCCAGCGCGTGGCCGGTCCCGGCGCGATGTTCGACACCGTGACCGTCGTCGAGTCATACCCGGTCGACCGGGCCGGGCTGTCCGAAGACACCGACATCGCCGGAATGCATGTCCTCGACGTGCACGGACGCGACGCCGCGCACTATCCGCTCGGCCTGGTTGTCCACCAGGACGCCCGAGTGCACCTGACCTTCAAATACCTGCCGGAACTGTTCACACAACACCAGATCGACGCCATCGCCGACCGAATGCTGCGAGTGCTCGACACCATCGCCGAACACATCGACCTGCCCCTGACCCAGCTGCAGCTGCTATCGCCGGTCGAACGAGCCACGCTGGTACCCGTTCGCGGTCAGCCCGGTGCGATGATGTCGGTATTGCCTCAGGTGTTGACGGCCGCAATGACGCCGGACACGGAAGCGGTGGTCTGCGACGGCGTAAGGCTGTCCTACCGCGAACTCGATGAGACCTCGAATCGGTGGGCGCGGGTACTGATCGAGACAGGAATAGGACCGGAATCGTTGGTAGCCATAGCGTTACCGCGCTCCATCGACGCCGTGATCGCGGTCTGGGCGGTCGCCAAAGCCGGTGGCGCGTTCGTCCAGATCGACCCCACCCATCCCCGGGCCCGGATCACCAGCATGCTCACCGATTCCGGTGCCGCTGTAGGGCTGACACTCGGGATCCACCGAGACCAGCTGCCGGACACCACCGGATGGCTCGCCCTCGACGACCCCTCCTTCGCCGCGAAGTCAGCGTCGGCGTCTTCCGCCGCGATCACCGACCACGACCGCACAACCACGCTACGGCCGCACAACCCGGCCTACCTGATGTACACCTCGGGCTCCACCGGGATTCCCAAAGGTGTCGTGGTCACCCACAGCGGGATAGCGGACCTGGCCGCCGAAACACGGGAACGGTTCGGACTCACCCCGGCCTCACGAGTGCTGGGCGCCGCTGCCCTGACCTTCGACGTCTCGGTCCTCGAATTGCTCAGCGCCGCAGCCGCCGGCGCCACACTGGTCCTCGCACCCGCAGCGGTAGTCGCTGGCACCGAGCTGGCTGAAGTGATCAAAGCCGAACACGTCACCCATGCCGCCTTCACCCCGACAGTGCTCGCATCGCTGCCCCCCGACGAACTCGACACCCTCGGCACCCTTCTCGTCGGCGGCGAGACATGCCCACCGGACCTGGCAGCACAGTGGATACCGCGCCGGACGGTGATCAGCTCCTACGGGGCTACCGAGTCCACCGTCATGAGCTGCGCCGGCGCTCCCTGGACCACAAACGGCCCAATGACAATCGGCGGCCCGACCCGCGGATTCACCGCCGTCGTACTCGACCGCAGACTACGCCCGGTCCCACCCGGAGTAGTCGGCGAACTGTACGTGTCCGGACCGGGACTCGCCCGCGGCTACCACAAGCAACCCACAACCACAGCAGCCCGATTCGTCCCCGACCCCTATGGGCCGCCAGGGACACGGATGTACCGCACCGGCGACCTGGTCACCTGGACCGCCGACCGAACGCTGCAATACAAGGGCCGCAGCGACCTACAACTCAAAATCCACGGCCACCGCATCGAACGCGGCGACATCGAAGCCGCGCTGTGCAGCCACCCCGGCGTCACCCACGCCGCCGTCACAATCCACACCCAACCCAACGGCAACAATCAACTCACCGGCTACGTCGTACCCACCCCGCACACCACACCCGACACCATCGCACTGACCACCTACCTCGCGACCCGGCTACCCACCCACATGATCCCCACCACGATCCTCACCCTCGACCGGATCCCCCTCACCTCCACCGGCAAACTCGACTACAAAGCCCTACCCGCACCCGACCGGCGGCACGCCCGATTCCGGTCGCCGTCCACCCCGCTCGAGGCCACTGTCTGTGATGCCTTCACCCGGACTCTCGACATCGAACGAGTCGGCGTCGACGATGGCTTCTTCGCCCTCGGCGGCAACTCGCTGGCCGCCACCCAACTGGTGGCGCGGCTGGCGGAATCGACCGGTGCCACTGTGCCGGTGCAGTGGGTATTCACCGACCCGACACCGCAATTGCTGGCCCGCCGCATCGACACCCGCCTGCGCGGCCTCGATGAACAGGATCCCGGCGACGCACTGTCGGTCCTGCTCCCGCTGCGTGCTGCCGGCACCGCCCCACCACTGTTCTGCGTCCACCCGGCCATCGGATTGGCCTGGGGTTTCAGCGGACTCGTGCAGCACCTCGACCCCGACCGTCCCGTCCAAGGACTGCAATCCCCGACGCTGACCGACCCCACCGCGCGGTTCGACACGCTGGACCAACTCGCCGCCCGCTACGTGCGGGAGATCCGGTCCGTCCAGCCGCACGGCCCTTACCACTTGCTCGGCTACTCGCTCGGCGGCACCATCGCCCACGCGATGGCCGTCCAGCTCCGCCGCGACGGTGAGCACGTCACGACCCTGGCCATGATGGACACCCGAGTCGTCACCGACCGCACCGGCAGCACTCCCACACCCACCACCGTGGATTTGCTTACCGAGTTCGGCGGCCTCGCCGCTTCCGAGCTCCCCTCCGACCTCACCTTCGAGGTCGCGGCCGAGCTGCTGCACCGGCAGGGCGGACTCTTCACCGCCCTGACCCCCGAGCATCTCGTGACCTTGCACCGCGACTTCACCCGGCTCATCGACCTCACCAGGAACCACCGGCTGGTGTCCTTCGACGGTGACCTGATCTACTTCAGCTCCACCGCGGACCACCCAGACGACGACCCCTCTCCGGCTCTCGCATGGAACAACCACATCACCGGCTCTATCACCGAACACCGCATTCCCGCCCGGCACGAACGGATGACCGACCCGGACGCGCTCCGCGCAATCGGACTTGTCCTCGCCGAGCACTTCCGGTCCGCCGATGCCCCCAGCCGCACGCCCCCACCCCGGCAAGGACAAGCCGATCGCGAACACCGACCGAATGCTCCGGACACGCTCCGCGGCTGATCGTCCGTCCCTCGGATCGCCAGATAGACGAACCTTTGCTCGGCACCCGGTTCTCGCTGCTTGGGTGGCAGGCGGTGGCCGCGCTGCTGCTGGTTGTCGCGGTCGGCGCCTGGCTGCTCACCGTGGTCGCATTGCTGACCGACCGAACCGCTTTCGCGCCGAACCGCGCGCGCTGAGACACCCACCGCGTCGAGCGCTCCGTGCCGCTGCGCCGGCACGCCGGAGCCTGGCGGTAGCGTCGGCCGCATGAGCAGCCTGGAGGTGGCAATCGTCGGATACGGCTTGGCGGGCGCGGTGTTTCACGCACCGCTGATCGCCGCAGAACCGCGCATGCGGGTGGCGGCGGTGGTCACCGGATCGGCGGAGCGAGCGGAGCAGGCCCGCCGCGCGCACGACGGGGTGCGGGTGTTCCCGGACGCCGACGCGCTGTTCGACGACCTCCGCGGCATCGGCCTCGTGGTCGTGGCGACGCCCAATCGCACCCATGCGCCGCTGGCGGCGCGGGCGTTGGACGCCGGGATTCCGACGGTGGTGGACAAGCCGTTCGCGGTCACCGTCGCCGAGGCCGAGGAGCTGGTGGCACGCGCCGCACGGGCGGGCGTCGCCATGTCGGTCTTCCAGAACCGGCGCTGGGACGGCGATTTCCGGACGGTCCGCGCACTGGTCGAGGACGGCAGGCTCGGCGCGGTGCGACGCTTCGAGTCCCGGTTCGAGCGGTGGCGTCCGGTGTCCAAGGGCGGATGGCGGGAGGTCGGCAGCGCCGCCGAAGGAGCGGGTCTGCTCTTCGATCTGGGCAGCCACCTGGTCGATCAAGCGCTTACCCTGTTCGGCCCGGTCCGCTCGGTGTACGGCGAACTGGACCGTCGCCGCCCCGGCATTCAGACCGACGACGACGTCTTCCTCGCGCTGACCCACGACGGCGGTGTCCGCTCGCACCTGTGGATGAGCGCGGTGACGCCCCAGCTCGGCCCGCGCTTCCGGGTACTCGGCGCGGACGCCGGATACGTCACCTACGGACTCGACCCGCAGGAAGAGGCGCTGCGCGCGGGCCGCGACCCACGCGAGGACGAATGGGGCGCGGTCGAATCCGAGCGGTGGGGACTGCTCGGTGCCGAACCGGATCTGTCGCCGTATCCGACGCTCGCGGGCGACTATCCCGCCTTCTACGCCGAGATGGCCGCCGCGATCCTCGACGGCGCGCCGGTCCCGGTGGATCCGCGCGACGCCGTCGCGGCGCTGCGAGTGCTCGAGGCCGCGCGGCGCTCCTCCGACTCCGGGACGGCCGTACCACTCACCTGAACGGACACCCGCGCGGCTTCGCCCCGGTGCGATTCCGGCGCGCGACCGATAGGGTGCGGCGGTGAACACCGCCGAACTGGTCGACCGCGGCGCCTCCATCGCGGATCGGCTCACCACCACGCAGACCCCGCCACCCTGGCAGCTGGTCGTCGTCACCGGAGTGGCGGCGCTGGTGCTGGTCGGCTACAGCCCGCTGTGGCGCCTCACCCGCAACGTCGTCACCATCGCGCACGAGGGCGGCCATGCGTTCACCGCGCTGCTCACCGGTCGCAGACTCAACAGCATCACGCTGCATTCGGACACCTCGGGGCTGACCGTCTCCAGCGGAAAACCGTACGGCCCCGGCATGATATTCACCGCCATGGCGGGCTACCCCGCGCCGCCGCTGCTCGGCCTGGGCTTCGCGGCCCTGCTCGGCGCCGAACGCATCACGCTGATGCTCTGGACGTCCATCGCGCTGCTCGCCGCCGTGCTGATCAAGGTCCGCAACATCTATGGCCTGTGCACGGTGCTCGCGCTGGGCGCCACGGTGTTCGCGGTGTCCTGGTTCGGAACCGACACGACGCAGGCCGCTTTCGCCTACCTCGCGGCGTGGTTCCTGCTGCTGGCCGGGCTGCGCCCCGTCGTCGAGATGCAACGCGGGCGGGTGCACCGCTGGGGCCAGCCGGGCAATGTCGACTCCGACGCCGATCAACTGGCGCGCCTGACCCATATCCCCGCGCTGCTGTGGGTCCTCTTCTTCGGAGCGCTCGCGCTGGCCGCGTTGCTGTTCGGTGGCGGACTGATGTTGTCGGATGCGACGGGGATCTGTCTGCCGGTGGTCTCCGGCGAATGCCCGCCGCCGGGAGTTTCGGCTCCCTGATTCGGGCCTGATACCGCGCTCGCACCTATTCGTCGGCTGCGAGGTGGAAGTCGAGAAGACAGCGTTGATCGGTCAGATCGGTCACCGCGTCGAGGACCAGGCCGTGCGGCGCAGCCAGGGCGCGGAACTCGTCGATCCGGCGCTCGCGACCACCGAACATCACGAGCATGGCCAGATCGAACTCGCTGGCGGCCCGGAGCCCACCGACCGGTTCGACGACCAGCACGCGCCCGGCTGGGCGGACGGCCTCGACACAGCGGTTCAGGATGCGGTGGGCGTGTTCGTCGTCCCAGTCGTGCAGGATGTCAACCAAGAGATAGGCGTCCGCTCCCGCCGGGAGCGGGTCGAAGAAACTGCCCGCCGTCACCTGCGTCCGCGCCTCGAGACCGTGCGCGCTGAAGGTGCGCCTGGCTTGGGCAGCAGTCGGTTCGAGATCGACCAGGTGGCCGTACATCCGAGGGTGAGCGGCGACGATCGCGGCGAGCACGCTGCCCTGGCCACCCCCCACGTCGACGATGGTGGAAAACCGCGACCAATCGAAACCAGCGACGATCTGCGGTATCTGATCGCGGATGCGGTGGGTCATCTGCCGGTCGAACGACGCACGCAGGTACGGATATTCGGCGAGGTCGGCCCAGAAGTCCTGCCCGTAGCGGCGCGGATAGGCCGCCTGGCCGGTGGTGATGCTGTGGGCCAGCTCGATGAACGCCAACTCCGCCCGCCCGCCCGCGGCATCCAGATGCAGAAGGTCGGTCAAGCCGTTGCCTGCATCGGCACAGAGGTTCGCTCCGTACTCGGTCGTCCGGTAACCAGTGCAGGTCCGTTCGACGACACCGAGGGTTGCCAGGTGGCTCAGCAAAAGCTCGAGCGCAACCGGGGCGACCCCGAGTTCGGCCGCGAGTTCGTCGACGGAAGCTCCATCACCGAGAAGCGAATCGGGAAGCCTCAGAGTCACCGCAACCCGCAGCGCCATCGGTGTAGCCAGCCCAGCCATGCGACGGATCGAGTCCGCATCGTCATTGCGTTCCACAACAATCCACTGTGCCCTGCCCGTCAACCGAAATAAGCGATCCCGCCCTTACGTAGCCGAGCCCCGCGTCCCAGCGCCTGCGGTGCCCAGACCACGGAGGGACCCTGCGGCTGCCCGCCTACAACTGCCTATGCATGGCATGGTTGATTGCTCATCGAATGCTGCCGTGCGGTGAGCGCCTGGGTGTGTGATGGTTTCGCCGATGTAAGAGGTAGCGGCCTTACAGTGGGCAGTATGGACGGTGTGGACGCACAGTTGTCGCGGATCGTGGACAAGCTCACGCGGGCCGCAGCCGATCCGGGATTGCTGGAAGCGTTCGGTGCACGCACGCATGGGTTTCGGCTGAATCCGCCGCTGTCGGAGTCGACCGTCGCGGCGTTCGAAACCGAGCACGATGTCGTCCTACCGGAAGGCTATCGCCGGTTCCTGCTCGAGATTGCAGACGGCGGCGCCGGACCGAGCTACGGGTTGCTCGAGTTGGCCGAGGCATACGGTGAGGTAGCCGACTGCTTCACCGGATACCTCGCCGAGCCGAGTCCGTTCGTACCCGGGATCGCGTACTCCGATGACTGGTGGAATCGGTTCTCGGGACAACAGGACCGCCCGGACCCGTTACAGGGAACGCTCTCTGTTGTTCATCACGGCTGCACCAGCTACACCCAGCTCGTGATATCCGGACCTGGGCGCGGTCGGCTGGTTGCCATCGATCACAACGGTGTCCCGGCTCCATACGTCCTGGAAGATCCCGACTTCTTGACATGGTACGAGCGCTGGCTGGATGAACTGCTCGCTGGTTACAACGTCGACTGGTTCAGCGACAAACTTCCCGGAGACGAAGCCATCCTGCTCGGTATCCTCTCGGCCGATCCGTCAGCCGAGCGACGCGCCCGTGCGGCCACCTCGCTGCAATGTCTCCCGCGGCTCTCCGCGGCAGCGATACCTACCTTGGCGGCCGCGGTGGCAGACCCGTCCGTACTCGTGCGGGCCACCGTTCTAGGGTGCGCATGGAGATCGAAGATCCCGATCGATGCGGCTGCACGAACGGCATTGAACGATCCAGACGCCTCGGTCCGGGCTGAAGCCATCAGTGTTTTGCGGGTCCTTGGCACACCCGATCTCGCCGAGCGAGCCCGTGCACTGTTCGAAGACCATGACACGGAAGTGACACGGCAAGCGATGTGGGCGCTAGCCGAGAGCGGCGACCTGACGGTCGCCGACCTGGCCCCGCTGGTTGCACGACCGGATCCGCGCACCCGTGCGTCAGCCCTGTACTATCTGGCCGAAACACACGGTGACGCAACGGATCTGATCGCACGTGCTTTCGCCGACGAACAACCGCAGGTACGCCGCCAAGCGATCCAGACGGCAGAACTGCGCGACGACCGGGTAGTTCTCCCGCTCCTGCAACGCAGGATCCGGTCCGAAACCGACACCTACGTCCTGGCCAACCTTCACCGCGTGATCTCCGCATGGACCGACACCCCATCGACCACTCGGACCAGCTGACACGCGAGCCACATTCCCGGATTCAGGATGGGCGGGCGCTGTGCAGGACCGCGATCGTCTCGCGGACCAGGTCCGCGGGCGCTCGGGTGGCGTCGACGGCGATGCCGCGTTCGTCTGCTCCCAGCGGTTCCAGTGTTTCCAGCTGGGAGTCGAGCAGGCTCGCCGGCATGAAATGGTCACGGCGCGTGGACATCCGGCGGGCAAGCTCTTCGCGGGAGGCCGTCAGGTGCACGAACAGGATGTCGGGCGTTGCCGCCCGTAGCCGATCCCGATAGTCGCGCTTCAGTGCCGAACAGCTGACGACGCCCCCGGCCGTTCGTTCGGCCAGCCAGGCGGCGATGCTGTCCAGCCAAGGGACGCGGTCGGCATCGGTGAGCGGTTCGCCCGCTCGCATCTTGGCCACGTTGGCCGGTGGGTGGAAGTCGTCGCCCTCGGCGAACGGGACACCCAAGGTGTGCGCGAGCCTGCCGCCGATGGTCGACTTGCCCGCCCCGGAGACGCCCATGACGACGACGCGCGCAACGGGGACTTCGGTCACGGTGGTCCTCCTCGAAGACGGGCGTGCGCCGGTGCGTTCGCAGCCGACCCTAGTGGCATCGGCCACTCTCCGGGGTGCGCGGCGCGAATCACCCAGATCCCTCGGGCACGATGGACTTCATGAAACTGCGCATCTTCACCGAGCCGCAGCAAGGCGCGGACTACGAGACCCTGCTGACCGTCGCGAAAGCTGCCGAGGACTTGGAGTTCGACGCGTTCTTCCGCTCCGATCACTACCTCGCCATGGGCGGCTCCGACGGTCTGCCCGGCCCCACCGACGCCTGGATCACCCTCGCCGGCCTGGCCAGGGAGACCCGCCGCATCCGGTTGGGCACGCTGGTCACCGCCGCCACCTTCCGGCTGCCCGGCCCGCTGGCGATCCAGGTCGCGCAGGTCGATCGGATGTCCGGCGGCCGCGTCGAGTTCGGCCTCGGCACCGGCTGGTTCGCCGAGGAGCACGCCGCGTACGGCATCCCGTTCCCCTCGGACAAGTTCGCGCGCTTCGAGGAACAGCTCGCGATCGTCACCGGGCTATGGGCGACCAAGCACGGCGACACCTTCAGCTTCGACGGCAAGCACTACCAGCTCACCGACTCCCCCGCGCTGCCCAAGCCGGTGCAGGACCCGGTGCCGGTGCTGATCGGCGGCCACGGCGCCACCCGCACGCCGCGGCTGGCCGCGCAGTACGCGAGCGAGTTCAACATGCCCTTCGCCTCGCTGGACGACAGCGCCCGCCAGTTCGAGCGGGTCCGCGCCGCGGCCGAGTCGTACGGACGCCGCGCCGACGACCTGGTGTACTCCAACGCCCTGGTGGCCTGCGTCGGCAGCAGCGACGCCGAGATCGCCCGCCGCGCCGCCGCCATCGGCCGCGAGGTGGACGAGCTGAAGACGAACGGGCTGGCCGGCTCGCCGGACGAAGTGGTCGACAAGATCGGCCGCTTCGCCGAGATCGGCGCGAGCCGCATCTACCTGCAGATCCTCGACCTCGACGACCTCGCGCACCTGGAGCTGATCGCGGACAAGGTCAAGTCCCAGCTCTGACGCCGCGCGGCGCGGCTGCCCCTCGAACCGGGGTCGTCGCGCCGCTCGGTGCTGCCGGGTTCGGGTCGGTAGCCTTTCGATGTTCGACCGTTCGAAGGGAACCGACTGCGCGATGCAACCGCTCGGCACGAACGATCCGCGACGGATCGGCGACTACCGGCTTCTCGGCGTCCTCGGAGCGGGCGGAATGGGACGGGTCTATCTCGGGCGCAACGCGGGCGGTCGCACCGTGGCGGTGAAGGTGATCCGTCCGGATCTGGTGGGCGGCAACGAATTCCGGACCCGGTTCCGGCGCGAGGTGGCGGCGGCGCAGCAGGTCGGCGGACGCTTCACCGCCCCCGTGCTCGACGCCGACGTGGACGCCGACCCGCCCTGGCTGGCAACCGGGTATGTGGCGGGGTTCGCGCTGTCCGAGGCGGTGGAGCGGTTCGGCACCTTCTCGGAGAACACGCTTCTGGTGCTGGCCCGAGACCTGGCCGAGGCGCTGGTGGCGGTGCACGAGGCCGGGGTGGTGCATCGCGATCTGAAGCCGTCCAATGTGCTGCTCGCCGTGGACGGGCCCAAGGTGATCGACTTCGGCATCGCGCGCGCCGTCGAGGACACCGCGCTGACCACCACCGGAAAGGTCATCGGCTCACCGGGTTTCATGTGTCCGGAGCAGGTGACCGGCGAGCCGGTCGGTCCGGCGAGCGATGTGTTCGCCCTCGGCGGCGTGCTGGCGTTCGCGGCCGCGGGGCACGGCCCGTTCGGTGCGGGCGAGACGATGCAGATGCTGTGGCGCATCGTGTACGAGGACCCGCACCTGGACGCCGTGCCGGATCGGCTGCGGCCTTTGGTCGCGTCCTGCCTCGCCAAGGATCCCGCCACTCGGCCGACACCACACCGGCTGCTCGACGACCTGGCCGCGCTCGGGGTGCCCGAGCACGCGGGGTGGCTGCCGCCGCCGGTCCTGGAGGAAATGAGCGTGCGCGCGGTGCGGTTGCTCGACCTGGATTCCGGGCCGGTGGACGTGCCCGCCGAGCTGAGCGTATCCCCCGGCGCCTCCGCGCCCGGCGGGCAGGATCTCGGTCGGCCGCGCATCGCCGATGCGGCGCCGCCGGATCCGACCGGTCAGCGGAGCTATTCGCAGTGGCAACCCGCGCGACAAGGGCCTTTCGCAGCGCAGAGTGCCGCCCAGCCCGCGGGTGCGACCACCGGAAGCCAGCAGGCTCATGTTCGCCGCGGCCCGCTGCTGGCCGGACTGCTGGTCGCCTGCGTGGTGGTCGCGATCGGCGCGTTCGTCATCGGCGCCCAGCTGCGCGGGTCCGGCGGCGACAACGGGGGAAGCGGGGCCTCCGCGTCGGCCGCTCCGATCACCGGCGCTTCGAGTACCGCGACCGGCGCGGCCGTGACGAGCGTGCCGAGGGCCTTCGTCGGCGCCTGGCGCGGCACCGCCGCGGACGGCTTGGTCACCTTCGACATCGAATTGAGCGTCCGGGAAGGCGAAGTCGGTCAGGAGGTGGCCACCTCGGCCAACACCGGCAAGCTGTCCCAGCAGCGCTGCGCGCGAAACGAACGACTCACCGCGGCCACCGAGAACCAGCTCACCTTCGTCGCGCGGCTCACCGCCGACAGTCCCGCCGACTGCACCGACGGCGGTTCCACCTCCACGGTGCGGCTCCAGCCGGACGGCTCGCTGTCCTACAGCACGCCGGGCGTCTTCGGCGGCACCATCGCGGGCACTCTGCATCGCGGCTGAGCCGTCTACCCCGCCATCGCTTTTGGCAGATCCCGTCGGTGACGGCAAGGTAGGTGCGCGCCGGTATGACCGGGGCGATGTCAGTTCGGCGGCTGCGGCGAATCATCAAGTGCCGCCAGCGCTCCGGTCAGGGCTCCGAGGCAGGTCGAACGGACTTGGTCGCGCGTGAGACTGTCGTTTTCCAGCCAATCCAGACACAGCGTGTGCACGAACATCAACCAGGACGTCAGGATTGCGGACATGGTCTCGCGAACCGTGCCGGTGAGGCCGCTGGCGCCGAGGATGACCTCGCGCATCGCGGCGTGTTCACCGTAGACGATGGCTTGCACGACCGGATCGCCGGACAATGCGCGATTGGCGGCGAGCACCGTGTTGCGGTTGGCGGCGAAGTACTCCAGGTGTGCGTCCAGCCCGGCCCCGATCTGCTCGGCGAGCGGTACATCGGGTTCGAACCGGACCTCGGATTGCAGCGATTCCGCGGCTCGCTGATAGATCGCGGCGAACAAGGCGCTCTTCTTCGGAAAGTGACGGTAGAGCAGTGCGCGGGAAATGCCCGCCCGATCCGCGATCTGATCCATCTGCACCCGGTCGTAGGGCAGTTCGGCGAACAGCTGCGCGCCGACGTCCAGTATTTCGGCGCGACGCTGGTCCGGGGTGAGGCGGCGGCGCGGAGGCATCGCCCCAGGGTAGTTGACGCGTGTTTACTAGGCGGGTTACGCTCCCGGTAGTTAGTTGACACGTGTCTACCAGTGCTCATCGGCCGGGAGGCGAAGCAGTGCGAGCTGGATTGCGATGGTTTCTCATAATCTTCGGTGTGAGCTGCGCTCTTATCGCGCTGGCGCACATCTTCATCGGGCCGAGCACCTACATCGGCGGCAATACGCCGAACGCGACGCTGGACTCCGATCTACGCATGGTGATGGTGCTGTTCTTCGCCTACGGTGCCCTATGCGTATGGGCCGCACGGGATTTGGACCGGAACGCCGGACTGATCCATCTGTTGATGGCGGTGTTCTTCGTCGGCGGTCTGGTGCGACTGATGACGGTCGCCTACGTCGGCTGGCCGCACTGGTTCTACATCGCCATGATGGTGGTGGAAATCGTTACACCGCTGGTCGTTTCCCCGCTACTGCAACGGGTGACCGGACGTCCGGCGCATGCGGACCTGATCGAGCTGGCCCGATAACGGACGAGTGCGCTTGCGGGCTCGCGCCTGCCTGGTGAGTTCGGTGATCCGGTCGGGGCGGTGAGGATTGTCGAGTTCGGCCACCAGCTCGTCGGGCACAAACGGAAGCCCTTGGTTATCGAAAGTCGTTCTGTCGCAAGAAGACATGATCGACCAAGGGCTTCACCCGTGATCACCCGGGGTCGCAAAACGCCAGTTCAGAGGTAGAACTCGAGCTAGTTGTCCGTGCGGGCCGGGGCACAGTACGCGCCCGGCCCACCGGCCTCGCAGGCGCATTCGAGGTGGATGTCCTCAACGACAGACATTGGAGCTGATTCAGGTATCTCGCCCTCCGCGACTTCGCGGTAGATCATTTCGTAGCCGCGAGAGGTGTCCAGGTATTCGCGGACGCGGTGGATGCGGCCGTCGCGGAGTTCGAAGACGAAGCAGTAGTCGTTGACGTAGGGGTCGCCATTGGCGAGGGTGGCGCTCATGGTGTGCTCCACGATGACTCGGTCGCCCTCGGCGTAGACCCCGTGGTGGGTAATTGCGACATCCTCCACGAACAGGCGAGGGAAGTCGTCGGCGAAATAGTCGGCGATTGCGGTGCGGCCGGTCATGTGACTCGAGACCTCGAGCGTAATGGCGGTGGCGTTGGCCGCGGGGGCGAGCCACTCCGCGTCGTCGGTGAAGAAGTCGGCGAAACAGTCGAAGTCCTGCTCGGCGAACGCGCGCCACATGTCCTGGACGACTGCCTTGTTCTCATCGGTCACCGGCCGATGATAGCGATGGACGCCAGAAATGCTGGTGGACAGGAGTATTCAGACTCCAAGTGCGGTTTCTCGGCGCGGCAGCGGGTGCACGGGTGAACCTCGTGCAGGACGGTGTCGGCAGTCGCCTCGCGATCGGTGTGACGAGAGCAACGGGCACAACCGTGATGGGCGATGAGCCAGACAGGATGCGAAAGCACCCGAACACACCGGTGCCAGGACGACTCATCCAGATGTCGAGAGGTCCCCCTGGCAACGCCGGCGGACGTCGATGGAGTCGCGGCAGAACATCTCGGCGCCATAGGATCACCGGCACCGATAGTGCGGACAACCGGAATTCGCCACTACCCGTGTGATACTCGTTCGGTCGACTGGCCCCGCCCTCAGGCGACTCCTCGGAAAACACAGGCCCCCGCCCTCGGAAAACGGAGCAGCGATGAATTCGGCAGGCACGCGTCTCGCACGCGTGAACGGCACCGCCCGCACCACACTCGCTCTGGCGGTCTCGCTGGCACTGCTGGTCGCCGCGGCGCTGGTGGGTGTCGACGCACCGCAGGCACACGCCGCCGGCCTCGATAGCGCCTGCGGCACACCGCTGTCCGCCGCCGAGGTGGACACCGTCGTGGAGCTTTCCGATACGACCACGCTGACCGGCACGGTCATGGAACAGCTGGAGCAGGCGGTCGCCAACCACGGTCGTATCGTCGAGATCCTCGCCGAGCACCGGGACCGGCGTGGCGTGTTCGCGATCGGGCTCGATGCCATCGAACAGGCGGCGGTGATGCCACTGCAGCGCGCCGAGGCCGCCTTCGATGATCCGGACTGGTCGCACCGCATCAGCCTCGAACTGCTGTCCCGCTTCCTGCGCAACCTGCACGCCGAATTCAGCGGCGGCGCAACGGAACCCCACTGGGCGCACTACTTCGCCCTGACGAAACAGTGCCTGCTCTCCCCCGCCCTGGTCGCGATGGCGGGCTACAACGCACACCTCAGCATCGACCTCTCGCTCTCGGTGGCGGCGCTGCGCGGCACCCCCGCGAACGGACCCGACTACTTCCGGATCGTCGACGCCATCGCTATCGAGGGCTTCCGCATCGTCGAGGTCACCAAGGCGGTCTACGGCGGCGACCTCGGCCCGCTCTGGCGCTTCTATTTCCTCGGTGAGGGCCTCGACGCCGTCCTCGGCGCGGGCGTCGCGACCGGCCCCCTGCTCCGTGTGGCCGACGCGGGCGCCAACGTCGTGATCTTCGGCAACGGCCTCGCCCTGCGAGACCCCGCGCTGGCCCCGGCCGTCCGCGCCGAAATGGACCTCCTCTGGCGCAGCGCCGACGCCGCCTTCGAAGTGCTCGCCGCCCTCGGCGGCCTGTGAACGGTTCCGCCGATCGAGATTCACATATCGCGGAGGTAGAACGGCGAAGCTGTGTGCACCACACCGCGCGGTGTGGTGCACACAGGCCGTAGCGACGCCTCGAAGGGGCGTCCGGAATCGACGGTCAGGACGATATGGGCACGTCCACGTAGGCCGGACCGTGTTCGGCGGAGAGCGTGACGGTGGATCCGTCGATGGTTTCGTCGCCGTACAGATGATCCTTGGTGTCGATGATCATCGTCAGCTTGTGACGGGCTGGGATCCGGTAGTCGGTCGCCTGCAATCGGACGTTCACCGGGGTCGGGTGACCGACCTCGCGGTTCTGCACAGTGACGGCGGCATGGGTGATGATCCGCATCTGGCCGGTGAAGGGATTGTGGTCGAACAGGTAGGCGATGATCGTGACGGTCTTGCCGGACGGGGTGACGGTGACCTGCACTTCGGGAGCGCCCGCTATGCGCCGGGGCTCCGAGAACGGCTCGGTGGTCCAGACCGCGGCGGCGCTACGGTCGACGTCGTCGAGCAGCTGGCGCTTGGGCATGAGGAGTCGTTCGAGGAAACCGTCGAACACCAACGTGCTCGCCGCCTGGACCTGTTCGGTGCCCGCTTGAATGCTCTGGCTGTTGGACGGCGTCGGCCGCGTGGTCAACACGCCGTCGGTGGACCCGCCGCTGGGAGCGTCGAGGTAGTAGCGCAACATCGAGTTCGACCACGATTTCAGGTCCGCGGAGGCTTCCATGACGAAGGTGTGCATGGTCTCGGTGTGCACGATGCCGTCGCGCTCGATGCCGTTGTCCAGGCCACGCAAGTGGTGGTCCAGCCAGTCGTAGGCGGCTTCCGTGGTCCGGGTGTACACGCCCAAGGTGAGTCCGGGAATCTCGACGGCGCCGTGATCGCCCACGGCGAGGTCGAGGCGCTTGGGGCCGGGGTAGCGATCGAAGTAGTCGAGCAGCTGGTTCTGCGGAAAGATGGTTTCGTGCCAGTAGCTGGTGAAAAAGGTTGGCACGGGCCGCTGTTCGTCCGGGTTCAAGTGCGCGGGCGAGCGCGGTTCGGCCCAGTCGAGCACCGCCGGGATATTGGTGTTGTTCTCGAAGTCGTCGAGGACCTTCAGCAGGTCGGCGCTTGGCCGGTCGCTGATCGCGGCGAGAGCTCGCGCGGCCATGATGTGCCGCGTCGTGTTGTCGTAGAGCGCTTCGCCCAGGTCCGCCCACGTGCTCAGCGCGACGACCGCTTTGACCCGCGGGTCCTCGTTGGCGACCAGCTGGCTGATGCCGGAACCGTAGGAGATGCCGACCATGCCGATCCGGTCCGGATCGGCGTCGAGGTCACTGTTGTCGAGCGCCCAGTCGATGACCTTGCGCCCGTCCCGGATGTCCTCGGGCCCGGCCACCGTCAGCTCGCCTTCGGAACCCGGCAGACCCCGTTCGGTGTAGGCGACGACGGCATAGCGGCGCATCAGCAGCCTGATGATGGCGCCGCCGTACATCTTCCAGCCGGTGGGGTCGAGTCCGGCGGGCAGGATGATCAGCGGGTGCGGACCGCCGGTGAGCGGCCAAGCGGCGAAGGCGTCGAGCAGCACGCCTCCGTCGCCGGGTATCCGCTCGGCGCCGAGGCGGCACTGAGTTCGGACCGCGTCGATGTCGTCGACGAGGTCGGCCGGGACGCCCGCGGCGTTTCCGGTGAGCAGGTCGCGCACGACCGCGTCGACGTCGGTTTCCTGATCGGAAGAAAGCAACCGCAGTCGGTCCTGGGGGGTCTGTGACATGTCCGTTCCTTTCGATCCAGTCTCGTCCGAGGGGTTTGTCGCGCGCCGTCGGTCACCGGGCACGGAAAGAGGGCCGGACCACGGGAAAGCGAATCTTCCTGCCGCAGAGAATGATTCGATGTCCAGACCAGAATCTGCGCGGGCTGGCTGCGGACATCACTGCGCTGCCCGCTCGGCGATCACGTTTCCCGGGGTGCGGCGATGCTGCGATGACTATTCGATGGGTATGACCGTACTCACTACGTCGACTGCCGCGGGAGATCGCTCGATGATCATGCTGCGCCCCTGGTCGTAGTGTCCGCACAATCTGGGTACGAAGATCCCCGGGCAATCGGCCCAACGGTCCGGATCAAGTACCGTTGTGCGCCTTCACGTTCGAAACGCTGTACCGATCTCGGCCTGCTGGGAATTTTACCCCGCGTCTCGGACCTCCGTAGTGGAATCTACGACGGCGCTGATATCGCTGGGTCGGGTTGGGGTTTCTCCCGGCACGAGCACAGGGCATGATCGAGAAGGGGTGGGTTTCAGTACGGCGGGATCTGGGCCCTGGACCTGCTCACGAGCGGGGTGCGGGCTCGATTCGGTCGCCGAACTCGAGGACAGTGCCGGTCGAGCGAACAGGGAGCACGAGCATGGGATCTGTGCGGGTGAAGGGTAGGGCAGCGGCCGGTGCCGCCCTGTTCGCTCTCTTCATGGTCGCCGCCTGTGGCGCGGAGCGCACCGAGACCGAGGAGACGACGACGCCGGTCGTGACGAGCACCGTCGCGAGCAGCCCCTCGGGCGTGCCGGATCTCGCGGCTCCCGAGGAAGTGGCACAGGGAATCGATGTGCCGTGGGGTCTGGCTTTCCTGCCCGACGGCACGGCGCTGGTCGCCGAGCGCGACACCGGGAAGATCCTGCGAGTGGCGCCCGGACGACCGCCGGAAGCGGTGTACGACGTACCCGGGGTCGTCGCGGGCGGCGAAGGCGGGCTGCTCGGTCTCGCGGTGTCGCCGGAGTTCGCCGAAAACGGTTACGTGTACGCCTATTTCACCGCGAGCGCGGACAACCGGATCGTGCGATTCCGGCTCGACGGACCGCCGGAGGTCGTCTTCGAGGGAATCGCCAAGGCGGGCAACCACAATGGCGGGAGGATCGCGTTCGGGCCCGACGGCATGCTCTATGTCTGCACCGGCGACGCGGCACGCAGCGCGCTGGCTCAGGACCCGGCCTCGCCGAACGGCAAGATCTTGCGTCTGACACCGGAAGGCAGGCCCGCGCCGGGCAATCCGACTCCGGACTCGCCGGTCTACAGCCTCGGCCACCGGAACGTGCAGGGTCTCGCCTGGGATCGGGCGGGACGGTTGTTCGCCGCCGAATTCGGCCAGAATCGCCTCGACGAGATCAATCTCGTGGAACCGAACCGCAACTACGGGTGGCCCGCGGTGGAGGGCGGTGGCGGCGCGGGCCGCGGTTACGTCGATCCCGTCGTCACCTGGACCACGGCCGAGGCGTCGCCGTCGGGCATCGCCATCGCGGGCGACACCCTCTACGCCGCGGCGCTGCGTGGCGAAAGGCTGTGGACCGTACCGCTGGTGAACGGATCGGCGGGCACACCGCGAGCGATGTTCGAGGAGCGGTACGGCCGCCTGCGCACCGTGGCGGTGGCGCCGGACGGAGCGCTGTGGGTCACCACCTCGAACACCGACGGCCGCGGTGACGTGCGCCCCGGCGACGATCGCATCCTCCGCTTCCCCGCGCGCTGAACCAGAACGCTCAGCCGTTGTCCCGCAACGGAATCGGCAGGCCCTGCGCCTCCGCGACGGACCCGGCCCGTTCGTATCCCGCGTCCGCGTGCCGCAGCACGCCCATCGCCGGATCGTTGGTGAGCACGCGTTCGAGCTTCTGCCCCGCCAGCTCGGTGCCGTCGGCCACGCACACTTGCCCGGCGTGTATCGACCGCCCGATGCCGACGCCGCCGCCGTGGTGGATGGACACCCAGCTGGCCCCGGACGCGGTGTTCACCAGGGCGTTCAGCAGCGGCCAGTCCGCGATGGCGTCGGAACCGTCTGCCATCGCCTCGGTTTCGCGATAGGGCGAGGCGACGCTGCCCGAATCGAGGTGGTCGCGGCCGATCACGACCGGCGCCCGCAGCTCGCCGCCCGCGACCATCTCGTTGAACCGCAACCCGGCCAGGTGCCGCTCGCCGTAGCCGAGCCAGCAGATCCGCGCGGGCAGCCCTTGGAACGCCACGCGCTGCCCGGCCAGCGCGATCCACCGGCGCAGGGATTCGTTGTGCGGGAACAGGTCCAGGATCGCGCGATCGGTCGCGGCGATATCGGCGGGATCACCGGACAGTGCCGCCCAGCGGAACGGCCCCTTGCCCGCGCAGAACAGCGGCCGGATGTAGGCGGGCACGAAACCCGGATAGTCGAAGGCCCTTTCGCATCCACCGAGGCGGGCCTCACCGCGCAGCGAGTTGCCGTAGTCGAAGACCTCCGCGCCGCGGTCGAGGAAACGCAGCATGCCGTCGACGTGTTCGGCCATGGATTCCCTGGCGCGCTCGGTGAATTCGTCGGGCTTGCGGGCCGCGTAGCCGGGCCAGTCGGCCAGGTCGACACCGCGGGGCAGGTAGGACAGCGGATCGTGGGCCGAGGTCTGGTCGGTGACGATGTCGGCGGGCAGATCCGCCGCGGCCAGACGCGGCAGCAGCTCCGCCGCGTTGCCGATCAAGCCGACCGACAACGCCTTTCGCTCCGCGCGCGCCGCGGTGACCCGGCGGATCGCGTCGTCGACGTCGTCGGCGATCTCGTCCAGGTAGCGGTCGCGCAGCCGCCGCCGCGCCCGCGCGGGATCGCATTCGACGATCAGCGCCGCGCCGCCGTTCATGGTGACCGCCAGCGGTTGCGCGCCGCCCATCCCGCCGAGACCCGCGCTGAGCGTCAGCGTGCCTGCGAGGGTGCCGCCGAATCGTTTGTCCGCGATCGCGGCGAAGGTCTCGTAGGTGCCCTGGAGGATGCCCTGGGTGCCGATGTAGATCCACGAGCCTGCGGTCATCTGCCCGTACATGGTCAGTCCGAGCGCCTCCAGCCTGCGGAACTCGGGCCACGTCGCCCAGTCCCCCACCAGGTTCGAGTTCGCGATCAGCACCCGTGGCGCCCACTCGTGCGTCCGCAGCACACCGACCGGTTTACCGGACTGCACCAGCAGCGTCTCGTCCGGCGCGAGCGTGGTCAGCGTGCGGCTGATCGCGTCGAAACTGGCCCAATCCCTGGCGGCCTTGCCGGTGCCGCCGTAGACCACCAGGTCGTGCGGGCGTTCGGCGACCTCGGGGTCGAGGTTGTTGTGCAGCATGCGCAGCGCGGCCTCGGTCTGCCAGGTGCGGGCCGTCAGATGGGTGCCGCGCGCCGCACGCACTGTCGGATGCTCCGTGGTCATGACTGCCTCCGTTCGCCGGGTGCCGGATCCGAGTCCAGGTGCGGGGCGACCGCGCGTAGCAGCGCGCCGTCGCGGATGAGGTCCGTGGCGGCCGCGATCTCGGGGGCCAGATGCCGATCCGGTCCCGGCCCCTCGACCCTGGTGCGCAACAGCGTGACCGCCGCGGCGGTGGCGGGCGCCGGGCGCAGCGGGGCTCGCAACTCGAGCGCGCGGGCGGCGGTGAGGTACTCCACCGCGAGCACGGTGGTGAGCCCGTCGACCGCCACACGAAGTTTGCGTGCGGCCGACCAGCCCATGGACACGTGGTCCTCCTGCATGGCGCTGCTCGGAATGGAATCCACCGAGGCGGGCACCGCGATCCGCTTCAGTTCGCCGACCAGCGCGGCCTGGGTGTACTGGGCGATCATGTGCCCGGAATCGACGCCGGGGTCGGCGGCGAGAAATGCCGGAAGTCCATGGGAGCGAGCGACATCAAGCATGCGGTCGGTGCGGCGTTCGGCCATGCTCGCGACGTCGGCGACCGGGATGGCCAGGAAGTCGAGCACGTAGGCCAGTGGCGCGCCGTGGAAGTTGCCGTTGGATTCCAGGCGTCCGTCGGCGAGCACCACCGGGTTGTCGATGGCGGCGGCCAGCTCCCGGTCGGCCACCATCTCCGCGTGGGCGATGGTGTCGCGGGCCGCGCCGTGCACCTGCGGCGCGCATCGCAGCGAATAGGCGTCCTGCACCCGATGACAGTCCCGGTGGCTGGCCACGATCTGAGAACCGGCGAGCGCGGACCGCATCCGCGCCGCGGCGAGTGCCTGGCCCGGGTGCGGCCGCAGGGCTTGCAGGTCGGCGGCGAAGACGCGGTCGGTGCCGAGCAGCGCTTCGACGCTCATGGCGGCGGTGACGTCGGCGACGTCGAGCAGCCGGTGCAGGTCGGCCAGGGCGAGCACCAGCATGCCGAGCATGCCCTCGGTGCCGTTGGTGAGGGCGAGCCCCTCCTTCTCCGCCAGCACGACGGGCGTGATTCCGCTGGCGCGCAGGGCTTCTCGGGCTTCGGTCACGCGTCCCTCGGCATCGGTCACGACGCCTTCGCCCATCAGCGCGAGCGCGACCGCGGCCAGCGGCGCGAGGTCGCCGGAGCAGCCGAGCGAGCCGAACTCGGGCACCTCGGGGGTGATACCCGCGTTGAGCACGGCGGCCAGCGCGTGCGCGGTCGCCGGCTGGGCCCCGGTGTATCCCGAGGCGAGGGTGCGCAGTCGCAGCACCATCTGCGCGCGCACGACCTCCCGCTCCACGGCGGGGCCCGCGCCCGCGGCGTGCGAGCGGATCAGCGATCGTTGCAGCGCGGCGCGGCGCTGCTGCGGGATGTGGCGAATCGCCAGCGCGCCGAATCCGGTGGAGACGCCGTAGGTCGGCGTCGGCGCCTCGGCCAAGGCGTCGACGTGCGCTCGGGCGGCGATCAGCCGCTGCTCGGCGGCGGCGCTCAACCGAACCGGAACGCCGTCGCGCGCGACCGCGACGACCTGTGCCCTGCTCAGCGGCCCATCGATGATCACGGCCGACTGCGACGCGATATCCGGCATGGTTCCATTCTGCGCCGGACTCGGCATCGCCACGTCCGAACTCGTCGCCACCTGCGTCCGGCGCGACCGCACCGCACCGAATCGTCCGGCCCGCTCCCGCAAAACGACTATATTGAGGATCCGAATCAGCAACGACATACCCGGGGGATCTCGATGCGCGAACAGGTCGAATTCTGTCTCGTCGAAGACGGCGCCGACCCGGAACTGCTCAGCCACGACAGCGGCCTGCTGCTCGCCGAACTACACGAACTCGGCCTGGAGGATCTCGATCGCCCGGTGATCGGCACCGCCCCGGCCGGCACCCGCGCGGGCGACGTGACGACAGTGGCCTCCATCGTGGCCATCGTGTCCTCGCCCGCCGTATTGCAGATGGCGACCGAGGTCGCCAAGAGCTGGCTGGTGCGCCGCCAACGCGGCTCGATCCGCATCAGACTCGGCGATGACGAACTCGAAATCAGCAGTGTCGCAACGGATGAGGAGCGCGCGCTCATCGAGCGGTTCCTCGCGGGGCGGCGAGCGGCGGGCGATGGTCAACCGTAGTCTGATCATCGCCAACCAGCACTACGACGATCCGGCCTACCCCGAACTGCCCGGGGCGGCGCGCGACGCGGCGGAACTCCAAGCGGTCCTCGCCGACCCCGATATCGCCGGATTCGAGGTGCAGGTGCTGCGCGACGGGACAGCCGCGCAGTGCCGGAAGGCGATCGAGACCTTCTTTCGCGGCGCGACCGGCGACGACCTTCTGCTGCTGCACATCTCGTGCCACGGCCAGAAGGACCTGCACAATCGCCTCTATCTGGTCGGCACCGATACCGAGAAGGCATACGTCGCCTCGACCGGCATCGACTCGACCTTCATCAGCGACCAGATCGAGGGCAGTCGCTCCAACAAGACCGTATTGATGCTCGACTGCTGCTACAGCGGCGCGTTCTCCCGCGGCTTGCGCACGCGGTCGGCCGCCGAATCGGTCGATGTGCGCGAGCCGTTCTCCGGCCGCGGCCGGGTGGTGATCACCGCGTCGACCGCGCTGCAGTTCAGCCACGAATCCGAGGCGATGAGCCGCGCCGCGGCGGAACCGTCGGTGTTCACCAGCGCGGTCGTGCTCGGATTGCGGTCCGGCGCCGCGGATCTCGACGGCGACGGCTGGATCAGCATCGACGACCTGTACGGCTACGTGCACGAGACGGTGCGCCGTCGCGCCCCGAACCAGACCCCGACGCGCAGCGTCGCGAGCGTGCAGGGCGCGCTGTACCTCGCCCGCAATGTCGCCGCCCGGCCGCAGCACGTGCCGGGCGATATCCGGGAAGCGCTGCGCAGCAAGCTGCCGTGGCAGCGGATCGGCGCGCTGCACGAACTGGAGAATCTGCTGGGGAGCTGGCGGCCCGAGGTTCGGGACGCAGCGCGGGCGGATTTGACGGCGCTGGTATCCGATCCCGATCCGGCGGTGGCGAAACTCGCCAAGCAGCTGTGGTTTTCGCGGGGACTCGGCGAGCTGCCCGTCGAAGACGAACGGAACTTGTCGCGACAGCCGAGCGTTGACCGTCTGCGGACCAGGCATGCGGTGGGCATCGACTTCGGCACGACCAACTCCGCCATCGCGGTGTTCGTCGACGACGACGTCCGGGTCGTGCTCAGCGCAATCGGTGACCGGACGATGCCGAGCGTGGCCGCCGTGACCGAGAACGGGAACTGGATCGTCGGTGAAGAGGCGAGGCGGCGGGCGACGATCAATCCGGCGAACACGTTCTCCCGCGTCAAGCTGGCGCTCGGCACCGAGAAGCGCTTCCGCGCGTTCGGCCGCACCTACACCCCCGTCGGCGTCGCCGCGACGATACTGGCCGAATTGCGTTCGGCCGCCGAGCGATTCCTCGGCTCGACGGTACGAGACGTCGTCATCACGATTCCGGCGCATTTCGATCTGATCCAACGGGAGGCCACCGTCGAGGCCGCCGCCCTCGCCGGACTGAACGTGATGCGTCTGCTGAACGAACCGACCGCGGCGGCTTTGGCCTACGGCGCGAACACGGAAACCGATCAAACGCTCATGGTCTTCGACCTGGGCGGGGGGACGCTGGATGTTTCCGTCCTCGAGATCGGCGAAGGCGTGGTCGAGGTGCGCGCCAGCGGCGGCGACAACCGGCTCGGCGGCGTGGACTGGGACGATCGGCTCGTCGATCATGCCGTGGCACGTTTTCGCGGGCAACACGGGATCGACCTGTCGACGGACCAGACGGCGATGGCACGGCTTCGGGAAGCGGCCGAGCGAGCCAAGATCGAGCTGTCCTCCCGGATGTCCACGGAGATCGTCTTGCCCACGATCTGCGTGGGCCCGGATGGACCGCTGGATATGGAACTCCACATCACCAGAGCGGAATTCGAAGAGCTGACGCGGGACCTGATCGACCGTTGCCGAACGCTGATCCAACGTGCCGTGACCGACGCGTACCTCACTACGGCGCAGCTTCAACAGATCGCGCTCGTCGGCGGCGCGACCCGGATGCCCGCGATCGTCGGGCTGGTCGAGGAGATCACCGGTCGGCCGCCGCGCAGAGAAGTGATTCCCGACGGCGTCGTGCTGGGCGCGACGATCCAGGCAGGCATATTGCGCGGACATTTCAAGGACACGCTGTTGCTCGACGTCAGCGCGGCCACCCTCGGCGTCGCGGATGTCAACGGACGGATCGTGCCGATCATCGAGCGCAACACCACGGCGCCCACCAAGAGATCCATGAACTTCACGACCGTCGTCGATGATCAACGGCACATCCAAGTGCAGCTGTTCGAAGGCGAGAGCCGGCTCGCGTCACGGAATCGGAAGGTCGGGGTGCTGGAGCTGGGCGGGCTGACGCCCCAGCCGCGTGGCGCCGCCGATATCGAGGTGACCGTGGAAATGGACGTGAACAGGTTGGTGCACATGAAGGTAACGGATCTCGAGTCGGCGCGAACCGTGCACACGAGTATCACCCTCCAGTCGGCCCGTGCCCACGAAGCGGCTCGGGTGAATCCCGCGCACGCGATCGTCGAAAGACCCACGGACGAATCCGAGAGTTCTTGATCACTGCCGACCGTGTATCGCGGTCGGCGCTACCGTCGCGAAGAGACCGATCGTCGCGCGGACGAATTCGGTTCGGGAGCAGCCGAGTTGGCGCAGCGCGTGGCCGTGGTCGTGCGCGACGACGAGGGTCGCGCCGATCAGCAGGATCCACCAGAAAGCCCGGGCGGCAAGGCGGATGGGCAGGCGGACGCCCGCGAAGGCTGCGCGGAGCCGCTGGGTGTGGAAGGGGACGTGCCTACGTTCGTCATCGAGGATCAGCGCGGCGACCGCGGTGGTGAGCGCGTCCCCCGAGCCGTCGCGCAGCGCCCGATAGTACTGGAGGGCAATGATCTCGGCGACCATCAGCACCATCAGCTCCAGGCGCAACCCCAGCGCTCGGCGCAAACGGACGAACACGGCGTCGGTCCAGTGGTGCGCGATGGTCGGCTCCCCTGCCGCGCGCAACAGCCGTGCGAGCAGGCGGGCGTGATTGCGTTCCTCGTCGACGAACAACCGGACCGCCGCCGTGTACACCGGGTCCCCGGCCCGTTCGGCTTTGGCGATGAGGTCGGCGCCGTCTCCGCTCTCGCCGACCTGGAACCGCTGCACACTGCGCGCGACGGCCGGATGCAGCCGGGCGCCGCGGCTCCAATCCGGGTCGCCCGCCGCCACCCTCGCCCGCGCCTTCGCCTCGAATTCCCGTGTCCAACGGAGAAATTCGTTCGACTCGCGCTGCTCGATCACCATGTGAACCACCCTAGGAGCGCGGTGCGCCGATATCGGGGTGGCGCGGTGGAGATTTCGTGAGAATCTCCGCGATCAGGGTTTGCGGCCGACGCCGCCCCACGCCGAGACGCCGCGCACGCCGTGGGCCGCCTGGTCGGTGCGCCAGTGGTTGATCGGCACCACACCGGGTTCGACGATCTCCAGTCCCTCGAAGATGCCTGCGATCTCGGCCGAGCTGCGCGGGTTGTAGGGATCCCCACCGGTTTTGGCGTAGTTCTCGCACATCCGCACATACGCCTTGTCGTCGGTGGCGCCGTCGTACAGGACGAGGTAGCTGCCCGAGGGCACACCGTCCATCATGGTGTCCACCACGCGCCGCACTTCCTCGTAGCTGCGCGCGTGCCCGAGCACACCGATGAACATGATCGCGATCGGCTTGCTGAAGTTCAGCACGTGACGGGAGTCGGCGAGAATAACCTCGGGCCGATGGAAATCCGCCTCCAGATAGGTGGTCACGCCCTCGTCGGTGGTGTTGACCAGCAGTGCCCTGGCGTGCGCG
Source organism: Nocardia sp. NPDC050793 (assembly GCF_040654065.1). NCBI lineage: Bacteria > Bacillati > Actinomycetota > Actinomycetes > Mycobacteriales > Nocardiaceae > Nocardia > Nocardia sp. NPDC050793. The sequence goes on along the minus strand of NZ_JBFAHG010000003.1, from coordinate 322,104 downwards.
AGGACGAGCGGATCGTTGTCCACGTAGACGATCTTGGCGTCGGGGGCGGCCGACTGTGCCACCTCGTGAGTGTTCTGCATGGTCGGCAGCCCGGTGCCGATGTCGAGGAACTGGCGGATGCCCGCGTCGGCGGCCAGATACCGCACCGACCTGATCAGGAACTGCCGCGACTGCATCGCCATCGCCTTGATCTCGGGAAACGCTGCGACAGCTGCCTCGCCCGCCATCCGATCGGCCTCGTAGTAGTCGCGACCGCCAAGCCAGTAGTTCCAGATTCGCGCCGAATGCGGGATATCGGTACGGATGGGGCGCTTGTCTGCCATGGTGGCTCCTGGACGAAATTCGGCAAGTCGCGGTGACTGTACAGCCGATCCCGTAGCGGTATCCGATAGTTCGCTGATGTCCCCCACGGGGTGGGGATCGCGGGCGGATCGGCGCGGGTCGCTCGACGATGTCCGGCGTCCGGTTCACGACTCCAGCACGGCCCGCGCGGCATTGTGGCCGGGGATGCCGCTGACTCCGCCGCCGCGCACCGCGCCCGAACCGCAGAGGAAGACATTGCGCACACCGGTCGCGACGCCCCAGCGCGCGGCCGGATCGACCGCGCTGTCGTCCTCGCGGTAGGGAAACGCGAGATCGCGGTGGAAGATATGGCCTCCCGGCAGCCCCACCTCGCGCTCCAGATCGAGCGGGGATTTCACCTCCAGGCAGGGCGCGCCGTCGGCGTCCTCGGCGAGGCATTCGGTGATCGGCTCGGCCAGCACCCGGTCCAGTTGCGCGAGAACGCCTTTCATTGCCGCAGTGCGGGCCGCGTCGGGATCGTCGCGGAAAAGCCGTGCGGGGGTGTGCAAACCGAAGAGGGTGAGGGTGTGCATGCCGCGGGCCGCGGCATCGGCGGACAGGATCGAGGGATCGGTCAAGGTGTGGCAATAGATTTCGGACGGGGGTGCCGCGGGGATCTTTCCGGCTTCCGCTTCCCGATAGGACCGCTCCAGCCCGGCATACGATTCGGCGATGTGGAAGGTCCCGGCGAACGCCTCGGCGGGATCGGTCACCTTGTCGCGCAGGCGTGGCAAGCGCCGCAGCACCATGTTCACCTTCAATTGGGAGCCTTCGGGTTTCGGCTCGTCCGGTGCGCCGAGCAGCCGCGCCAGCTCGTGCGGCGCGGCGTTGACCAGCACGTGCCGCGCGCCGACCGTGCCGCCCTCGTAGCGCACCTGCGCCGCGATGCCGTCACTGGCGATATCGGTCACCGCGCATCCGGTGATCAGCTCCGCCCCCGCCGCGCGGGCCGCGTCCGCCAGCGCGTCGGTGAGCGCGCCCATGCCGCCCACCGGCACGTCCCAGTCGCCGGTGCCGCCGCCGATCACGTGGTAGAGGAAGCAGCGGTTCTGCCGCAGCGTGGGATCGTGCGCGTGGGTGAAGGTGCCGATCAGCGCGTCGGTGAACACCACGCCGCGGACGGTGTCGTCGGCGAAGGTCTCCTCGATCGTCTCCCCCAGCGGCCGCTCGAACACGGCGTCCCACAGCTCGTCGTCCGCGACGATCCGGCGCATTTCCGTCCGCGTCGGCAGCGGTTCGGTGAGGGTGGGGAATACGCGCTGCGCCATCGCGCCGGTGCGCGCATAGAACCGCTGCCACGCCTCGAAGTCCCGCTCCGAGCCGGTCAGCCGTTCGAAGCTCGCCCTGGTGCGCGCCTCGGATCCGGTGTCGATGAGCAACCCGCCGTCGCCGACCGGGGTGTAGGAGGAGATCCGCCTGCGGCGGGTCTCGAATCGCAGACCTAGATCACGCACGATGCTCGGGGGCAGCAGACTCACCAGGTAGGAGTACCGGGACACTCGCGCGTCGACACCGGGGAACAGGCGTTCCGACACGGCAGCGCCACCCGTGTGCGCCTGCCGTTCGAGCAACAACACCGAGCGCCCGGCCCGTGCCAGGTACGCGGCGGCAACCAAGCCGTTGTGGCCGCCGCCGACCACAACGACGTCGTAGGAGGAGCGCGTCGGTGTCATCCGTCCTCGATACCACGGCCGCGCCGGGACCGGGCGCGCCGACGCGCCGCCGGGCAGCGCCAGAGACAGGTCGTCGCCGTTGCGGCCGAAGATCTTGTCCTGACTGACGGGCACGGCGGAGCCGCCCTCGACCGGCTGAGACGTGTGGCCGGAAGCGGGTTTCTGGGCCGTGCACAGCGTCGCCCAGCGCGAGGTTAGCAGCCGGTACCGACAACGTCACCTCTTCCGAAAAGCACTGCGGTACAGCGCTTATCGCTTTCCACAAGATCGACAATCGGGCCGCGAACTTGTCGGTGGGCTCGCGTAGGTTTTCGGTCATGAAGAGAAACGGGAGGGAACGCGATGGACTCGGGTGACCGCGAGTGGGAGCGGGCGGCGGTGGTGCAGACGCTGCCCATCGTGGCGCCGCGCAAACTGGCCAAAGTGCCCTTCGTCGAAATGGCGGACGGGCGGTTGCAGGGCGTTGTGTCGAGCGGATCGGACATCGCGCGGGTGTACGTCTCGTCGGTGTCGGCGAAAACACACGGACTCAGCTGCAGCACCAACAACAATCGGCCGTGCGGCGGCCTGCGCGGTTCGTATCCGTGCAAGCACATCGACGCGCTGCTCGACGAGGCGGTCGTGCAGTACGGCGCCGAACGGGTGGCCCGCTATCTGGGTGTCGAGATCGCCGAGGGCGCGAGCCTGTACGGCGCGCTGAACTGCTCGCACGAGCCGGCGCCCGCGGCCGTCGTGTTCAGCCGATTCCTGCGCCATCTGGCGTATCTGGAGCTGCCGGGCGGCACCGCGCCGATCCCCGAGCTGCAGTGGTTCCCCGCGACGGGGGTGAGCCGCTGATGCTCGGCGTACATGTGGCCGAACTGCTCGAGCCGCTGCCGGGGGTGGCGGAGGCGCTCGACGTGGTGGCCGGATTCGACACCGCGCTGAGCCACGGATTCGCGCGGCTCACCGACGAACATACGGCCGCGCTGGCGAACCTCGCCGCCGCGACCGGCGGATCCCCGCTCGGGCCCGCGATCGCCGAGGCGGTCGCGAAACTCGGCGCGGGTTCGATCGGCCCCGAGGAGCTCTCGGCGCTGGCAGGCGGACGGGCCGCGCTGCTCGGCGCCGTGCACGACGCGCTGCTCGACCGCGTGGACACGGCCATGGGGCGTGAGCGCGCCGCCTGGGAACAGCCGGAACCCGCGCACACACCGCACAACCTGGCGGCGGGCAGCCGCTCCTGGTTACAGGAGGTGGCCATCACGGGATGGCGCGGCGTCGACCACGACCTGGTCTCCGCCGCCGATCAGACCGTCGAAGCGCTGCTGGCCGAACCGGCCCTGCGCAGGCTCGCGGTGCTGCTCGACGGCCTGACGGCCGAGTTGCGCGCCAGCTGTCCGGTCGCGACGATGGATCGGCTGCCCGCACGCCGGTGGGCGGACCTCTGGGCGCGAGCGCTCCTGTTGTCCTGGCGCACAGGCGGATTCGCGGAGGCGACGGCGGTGTCCGGTCGCCTGCTGCCGCTGGGCGTCGACGTGCACGAGCACGGCACCGCGGTGCAGGTTCAGCTGTACGCGTTGCTGGAGACGGCGGCGGGTGAGACGCGCCGGGTGCGGGTCAGTGTCGCCGCGGCCAAGGTCGACACGATCGTCGGCCCCGCGATCTGGCAGCTGTTCACCGACCATCCGCAGCTGATGAAGGCGATAGCCGAGCGGCTCAGCCTCGACATCGACGGCATGCCGATGACCGCGGGCGGCGATTTGATCTGGCACGACGAGTCCGCCGGTCTCGGCGGGAGCGCCGATCCATTCGCCACGGCGCGTGTGGGATTGGCGGGCGCAATCGCACCGGCCGTTCCCCCGCTCGACCGCGATCCGGTGCACCTGTGCGAACCGGTCCTCCTGGAGGCCTACAAGGTCAAGGACGGAGCCATCGAGCTGGACGGGCACCGGCTCGTACTCGAACTGGATCGGCTGCCCACCTGCGGCCCGCTCACCCCCGCCGCGGTGAACAGCTCCTCGACCTGCCTCGGTCTGCTGCGCTGGGACGCCGGGCGGTGGTCGCTGCGACCGCTCGCGGTGCGCAAGAAGGCCAAGGGCGCCGAGGTCGACGTGCACGGCGGCGACTGGGCCTGTGGCCCGACGGACCCGAAAGTCGTCAAGGCGCAAGCGAAGTCGGGCGACGCGGTCGCGGTGCTCAGGGAACGAGCGGGACGGCTGCTGAGAAAATGACCGAAAGCAACGAGACCCGACGGCAGATCCTCTACTGGCGGCTGCTGGCGGGCATTTTCGACAGCGAAGTCCAGCCCGCGCTGGAGACGTCGAGCGTCGCGATCGTCGACGACCTCGGCCTGCCCGCGGCGCTGCTCGACCCCGGCGTCTCGATCGACAATGTCGTGCAACGCTTTCCGGATCTGGGGTCCGAATTCGACGGCCTCGGCGAGCACGTGGGTGCCGCGGAATCGATGACCGGCGGCCAGGGAGACGAGTCGCGATCGGACGCCGCCGAGGCCGGAGAGCCGCAAACTCCTGTCGACACGGAGGCCGATGCGGTCATCGGCGCGGGTGAGGTGCGTTCGGCCGCGTTGGTGTCCAAACTGTTGCTGAACGTCTTCGCGACGGGCGGCGGCACGGTCAGCGCGACCCAGCTCGCGTGCTGGCAGCGCGATGCGGGCTGGTTGCGGCGCATGCTCGGCGAGGAGGGCGGCGGCGAGGTGCGCGGCGTGCTCGCCGATCTCGAGGCCGACCTGGTCTCGCGGATGCGGCTGCGCGAAGTGCTCGCCGATCCCGCGCTGGCTTCCCAGCTGACGCCGAGCATGTCGCTGCTCGAACAGCTGTTGCGCGACAAGGCGAATCTGTCCGGAGTCGCACTGGCCAACGCGAAATCGCTCATCCGGCGCTACGTCGAGCAGGTCGCCGAGGTGCTGCGCACCCAGGTGCAGCAGACCACCGCGGGCACCATCGACCGCTCGGTGCCGCCGAAGCGCATCCTGCGCAATCTGGACGTGGACCGCACGATCTGGAAGAACCTCACCAACTGGAATCCGGAGGACGAGCGGCTCTACGTGGATCGGCTGTTCTATCGGCAGACCGCCAAGCGCACCGTGCCCGCCCGGATGATCGTGGTGGTCGACCAGTCCGGTTCGATGGTGGACTCGATGGTGAACTGCACCATCCTCGCCTCGATCTTCGCCGGACTGCCCAAGGTCGACGTGCATCTGATCGCCTACGACACCCGCGCCATCGACCTGACGCCGTGGGTGCACGATCCCTTCGAGGTGCTGTTGCGCACCAACCTCGGCGGCGGCAACGACGGCCCCGTCGCCATGGCCATGGCCCAGCCCAAGATCGTCGACCCGGCCAACACCGTGCTGGTGTGGATCTCGGACTTCTACGAGTTCGACCGCTCCCAGCCGCTGTACGAGAGCATGCAGGCCGTGCATCGCAACGGCGTGAAGCTGATCCCGGTCGGCTCGGTCAACAGCTCCGGGCACCAGAGCGTGAATCCCTGGTTCCGGGAACGCTTCAAAGCCATGGGCACGCCGGTGATCTCGGGCCGCATCCAGAAACTCGTGTTCGAACTCAAGAACTTTCTCGACTAGGAGACCTCAGACCATGACCGATACCGCGCTGCGCGCCCCCGCCGAACTGAAGTACGCCGAGGAGCTGGACTGGCTGGAGTCGATCGATGACGGACCCAAGCCCTTCGCCTGGCGGCTGAGCCCGAAGATGGTGCGGCTGTTCGTCCTCGGCTCCGAGCGCTCCGACGGACTGGACCGGCAGATCGACCAGAAGTGGTTCGGCGACCGCAGTTTCGTCGAACGCAGCATCGTCACGCTGGCCTCCGACCGCGGCCTGCTGCTCATCGGCGATCCCGGCACCGGCAAGAGCTGGCTCGCCGAACTGCTCTCCGCGGCCATCAGCCGGAACTCCACGCTCGTGGTCCAGGGCACCGCGGGCACCACCGAGGATCACATCAAATACTCCTGGAACATCTCCATGGTGATCGCCAAGGGGCAGTCCAGGGAGTCGATGATCCCGTCGCCGATCATGACCGCCATGGAGCAGGGGGTGATCGGCCGCTTCGAGGAGCTGACCCGCTCCACCAGCGACGTGCAGGACGCGCTGATCTCGATCCTGTCCGAGAAGTACGTCTCCATCCCCGAACTCGACGACGACAACGTCGTGTTCGCCAAGCCGGGCTTCTCCATCATCGCCACCGCCAACAGCCGCGACCGCGGCGTGAACGACCTCTCCTCGGCGCTGAAGCGGCGCTTCAACTTCGTGCGCATCCCGGTGGTGACCAACAAGCGCAGCGAGGCCGAGATCGTGCGCTTCCGCACCGCGGAACTGTTGCGCAGGCACCAGATCGAGCTGGAGCTGCCGCCCACGCTGCTCGACATCCTGCTCGACAGCTTCGCCGATCTTCGCTCCGCGGCCGCCGCCGCGACCAGCGACGACGAGAAGCTGGAGTCCGCGCTCTCGACCGCCGAGCAGATCGGCGTGCTGGAGGACGCGATCCTGCACAGCCAGTTCTTCGGCGACCGCACTTTGCGGGCCGAGACGCTCGCGGGCTCGCTGGTCGGCTCGCTGGCCCGGCGGGCGCCGGAGGATCTGGCCATTCTCAACAAGTTCTGGCACGGCGTGGTCGAACCGCGCAGCAAGGACGCGGGCGGGGACTGGCCGGAGTTCCTGGAGGGCGGCCGGGCGGCGATCGCGAGGCTCTCGTGACCGGTCCGTTCGGCGCGCTGCGCGAGCAATTGGCGGAGGCCGCGACGCGATTCGCGACCGAGCCCGGCGCGGTCGCGGACATCTTGGCAGGCATCGTCGACGACGTCGACCGGGCGCTGGCGGTCGAGCTCGAGATCTTCCCGGTCTGCCATCATTCGCCCGCCTCGGGACTGGCGATGGTGCGGCGGCTGCACGAGAAGCGGCCCAAGGTCGTCTATCTGGAGCTGTGCGAAGACCTGCGACCGATCCTGGACGAGCTGCGCAACTGCAAGCTGCCGGTGGCTGTGCAGGCGTGGGCCGGTGAACTCGACGGGTTCCCGGCCGCCTGGGCGCCGCTGTCGGTGGTCGCGCCGATCACCGAGGCGTCGGCGGAATACCAGGCCATCTCCTACGCGCTCGACACCCCCGGCGTCGAGCTCGTGCTCGTCGATCGCTCCACCGACCATGTCTTCCAGTGGGCGCCGAACGGCGGCACGCCGGACGGTGACGCACCCGCCGACAAGACGCCGGAGCCCACCGAGGACGGCGCGCTGCACGGCGACGCCGTCGGCATCGACATCGGTGATCTGCGACCGCATTTCGCCGAACTGGAGGAGCACCTGCTGCACCACGGCAAGGTGCGGCACTGGTCGGAGTGGTGGGACCAGTACGTCGAACAACCGCTGGCAGGCGCCGATTACGACACCTACCGCCAGGTCATGGTGCTGATCGGCAGCCTGTTCCGCCGCCTGCGCCGCACCGGCGTCGAGGAGGACGAGAACCGCGAGCGCTACATGTGGACGCGGATGCGCGAACATCTCGAGGCGACCGGCGTGGACCCGGCCGACTGCCTGTACGTGTGCGGGGCGTTCCACGCGGCCAGCCGGGTCGAGCAGTTCGGCCTCCCCGCCGACGCCGCGCCCTACGAGATCACGCCGCGGTCGAAGACCACCTGGCAGTATGGGCTGATCCCGTCCAGCCACTCGGCCATCGAGGAACAGTTCGGGCTGGCATCGGGGTCGGTGTCGATCGCGGCGGCGACCTGGTCGAAGGGCTTGCGGCGGGGCAGTGTGAAGCCGTTCCAGCTCGCGGGCCAGAAATCCGCGAGCAAGAAGACGAGCAAACGCACGCCGCCCGTCGTGACCACCGCCGCGGTGGCCGACCAGCTGACCGGGTTCCTGTCCACCCCGCCGCGGTTGGACTCGCTCGACGAGGCCGAGCTGCTCGACTGGTCGGTGGACATCGTCCGGCTGGCCCGGCGCAACGGCTACCTGGCGAGCACCGCCGACGCGATCGCGGTGTTCGAGACCTCGATCCTGTTGGCGGGCATGCGCAATCGCGCGCGCCCGACGCCGTACGACTTCCAGGACGCGGCGATCACGTGCATCGAGAAGGACCACGTGCCGGGCCGCCGCGACGTGCGCAAGCTGTGCGAGATCCTGCTCGGCGGCGATCGCATCGGCCAGGTCGGCTACGCGGCGCTGCCGCCGCTGGCCCGCGACGTGCTCGACCGGCTGACGCCGCTCGGCATCGACACCGGCAAGCGCACCGTGCAGCGGTCGCTGCTGGATCTGCGGGCCGATCCGCACCTGCGGCCGTGTTCGGATCTGCTGTGGATCCTGCGCAGGCTGCTGCCGTCGGACGCGGTGCGGCCGATCATGGGGTCACGTGCGCTCGGTGAGAGCTCCATCCAGGAAAGCTGGGACCTGGCGCTCGGCAAACACCAGCGGGCCCTGGTCGAGCTCGGCTACGAGGGCGTGACCATCGAGCAGGTGCTCGAGCAACGGCTGCGCATAGCGGTGTCGGCGGCCGACGCGACGGCCGCGGTGGCACTGGCGGCGGTGGAAGACGCGCTGCTGTACCTGAAGTCGCCGCGGCTGGCCGACGAACTCGGCCACCGCGCCGTCGAACTGCTCGCCGCCGAGCGTTCGGTGGACGACGCGCCCGAGGTGCTGCGCCGAATCCGGTTGCTGCTCAACTATTTCCGTTCGACCGAGGACGGTCTCCCCGGCTGGTGCGGCCGGTTCGTCACCGCGGGCTACGCGCACTATTGCACGCTGCTGCCCACCGCTTTCACCGACGAGAACACCGGCGTGCGGCCGGTCGCCGCCATGCTGGGCTTCCTGTTCGGCATGGAGAACCTGGCGCTGTCCCTCGGCTGCGACCGTACCCAGCTCGAACTCGCTGTGTTGCAGTCGCATCCGGAGGCGCCTGCGAAGGTGGCTCTGCTGTGGGCGACGCGCCTGCAGCTCGGTCTGCTCACGCTGCCGGACCTGCGTACCCGCTGCGACGACATGCTGGCCAACCCGCTCGTCGTGCCCGCCTTCCCGCAGTACCTGAGCGGTTTCGTGCAGGCCATGGATCCGGTGCCTTCCTTGAAACCCTTTGTGGTGGAGCTGTTGTCGAAGGCGTTCGGCCGGCTGCCGGACAGCGTCCTGCTGCCATGGCTGCCGAAGCTGATCACCACCCTGCGCGGGCAGGCCGGTGAACTGATTCCAGCCCTCACCAGGGAGGCGGGTCGCACCTTCCCCTCCGGTCTCGCGGCCGTGGACAGCTGGAGTCCGCCGTGGACGGGCACGCCGCGACCGGCGGCCGTACCCGCGCTCGCGGCGGCGGGCGGACCGGTCACGGATCTGCTGTTCGCCCACCCGGCGGCCTGCGCCGCGCTCGGCGCGCTGCTCGGCCACGGCGGCGAGTGGCAGCGTCCGGCGGCTGCTCCGCACACCGAGGTCGCGGCGCTGGTGACCCGGCATCCCGAAACAGCGGCGGCCCTGGCCGCACTCGTCCCCATCGCGGGGAGCTGAGCCGCCAACGACGCCCCGGACGACCGCTCTCTTGCCACGCCGAAGCCATCGGCGCGCGGGAGAGCGGGTGTCCGCGCGACAGCTCGCGGAGATTTCTCCGTCCCGGGTAGGTCGTGCGGATCCTCCCGTGGTCGGTGCCGGAGTCCGGTATGACCTGGCAGCATGGTGTTCGATCAACGGATCACGATCGCGGTCACGTACCGCACGGGAGGTTCCAGTGTCCGAATCCAGGTGCGTTCAGGCCGAACGAATCATCGATGCTCCGGCCGAAGTCATCTTCGATGTTCTTGCCGACCCGCGCAGGCATTGCGAGATCGACGGCTCCGGCTCCGTCCACGATGCGGTGGTGAGCGCGCCCGAACGGCTGAGCGCGAACAGCACATTCGCGGTGCGCATGCGCGTGTGGCCGCCCGATGCGCATCCCGCCTCGCTGCTGCAGGTCGCGGTGGCGATCATCAATCGCGGCCGGATCAGCAATACCGTCACCGAATTCGACGAACCGCACGCCATCACCTGGCGCAATGACTTCGGACGGCACACCTGGCGGTACGAACTCCATGCCGTACCGGGTTCCCCCGGCCGGACCCTGGTCCGCGAAACCTTCGACTACTCCGCGAATCTGCTGCCGCCGCTACTCGAATTGGTCGGCTTCCCCGGCAAGAACCGAAACGCCATGCGCCACACGCTCGACCGCCTCGCCGCCGCAGTCGGCACGACAGTGTGATCGCCGCCCGGCCACTCCGTCGCTACATCGAGGATCGCGTCATCGAACCGCATCATTGCTCGTCGCGCTGCTCGCGCATCCGCTCGAGCTTCGCTTGTCTCTCACGCTCCGCCAGATGATCTTTGTACTCACCGACCGCCGCAACCAGCAGCATCACCACCCCGGACGCGGCCAGCGCCCATCCCGGCCAGAGCAACAGGGGCTTCCTGTGTGATCGCTTCATCGCCGGGCCGGAAACGACGGCCGTACCGTAAACCTTTGGCGCTAGCCGAAATTGCTGCGGAACCAACCCAGCAGATCGGCCTCGGACTTCACGCTGCCGTCCGGATCGTCCTTGGCCGAGGCGCACACGTCGACCATCAGGCGGAATTCGTCATGCACCGCCAGCAGGCAGGGGCGCGCACCGAACGTAGCGTTCTCGTCGGTGTAGCAGAAGAACCGGCCGACGGGCCCCGACGACTTGCGCCACACCTCGTCCGCGCCGCCACCACCGCACGCGTGGCCCGACACCTGCCCCAGCCCGGCTTGGTACCCGAGACTCATCGACCTGTGATCCGGGAAACCGAAGAACGAGGGAGCGGGGTCGCCACGGCGGGTGGCGCAGTGGATCGCGGCTTCGGCCGTGCTGGCCCCTGGCAGGTCCATGTGCTTGCAGGTCGACGGCCCGTAGTCGCCGGTCAGGTGATCGAGGACGCGCCGATCAGCGGCGGTGAAGAAGTCCGGATCGACCGTCTTCTCCTTCGGCAGGAAATGGTAGAAATGGTGCGACGCAACGTAATCGCGCGTCGGCTGGTCACCCGGGTCCGCCCAGATGTAGATACCGAGCGCGAGCAGGCGCTCGTCGGCGACGGCGAGCACCGGCTTCGGCGTCGCCGGGTCGTCGACGCGACTGATCAGGCAAGCATCTCGCCCCACGGTCTCACCGTCCACCACCAGGGGACCGTCGTCGCCGGGCGGATCGTTCGGGCAGTTCGTGGCGTCGTAGGCCTCGAGGATGAAATGCCGGTAGTAGTCCCGCAGGCCGTCGAGGGTGCGGAACTGGAAAAGGCGGGCGGTGGGGGCGCCCGTCCGGTCGTTGGCGTCGCAGGACACGAGCGCGGTCGTGGCGGGATCCGGCTCGCGGTGCACGCAATTGGCGCGCTTGTAGCCGATCAGACCGGCACTGGCCACCAGGTCGACGTCCGCCGGGTTCAAAGCGGCGCGATCGGGAACCGCGGTGCCGTCGGCGGGCCTGCCCGATACCATCCAGGCGACGAGAACCGTTGCCGCCGCGAGTATCACGGCGGCGACCAGCGCAGGCACGGCAAGTCCGCGCGCCGTCTGCCGGAAGGTCCGCTTCGGCGGCTCGGCCGGCCGCGCGCCGCCTGCGTCGTCGACGAGCGGCCGGATTCGCGGCCCACCATCCGGGAGCTCCGGCCCACCCCCGGCTGCAACACCCTGCGGCACAACGGCTTCCACACTCGTGACGGTGTCGTCGCCGGTGGCCGCCTCCTGAGTGGGCATGACCACCGGCATCGCGGCCTCGCCCCGCAGCGCCTCCTGCGCGGCGGCCGCGAACTCCCCCGCCCCGGCATATCGTGCGGCGGGGTCCTTCGCCAGCGCCTTGGCGATCACCGTGTCCATCGCCGACGGGATCTCCGGACGGAGCCTGCTCGGCCGCGGCGGCGGCTCGACCATGTGCGCCCGCATGATCTCGCCGTCGGTGTCGGCGGGGAAGGGCCTGGCGCCGGTGAGGGACTCGTAGAGCACGCAGCCGAGGGCGTAGATGTCCGCGGACTGCGTCACCACGCGCGAGGAGAACCGCTCCGGCGACATGTAGTGGAACGAACCGATCGCCGAGCCGTCGGCGGTCAGGCCCTCGGCGGTGCTGGAATGCGCGATGCCGAAGTCGACGAGATAGGCGAAACCGTCCGGCGTGGTCAGGATGTTGTCGGGCTTGATGTCGCGGTGCACCAGCTCGTCGCCGTGCGCGGCGTCCAGGGCGGCGGCCACCTGCCTGATCAGTTCGACCGCCGCGGCCGGCTCCAGCGGCGCGCGTTCGCGCAGCACCTCGCGCAGGTTCTGGCCCTCGACCAGGCGCATGTCGATGAAGAGGTGCCCGTCGATCTCCCCGTAGTCGTGGATCGGGATGACGTGCGGTTCCTTGAGCCGGGCCGCGGCGTGCGATTCGCGCCGGAACCGCTCGCGGTAGACGGGGTCTTCGGCGAGCCGCTCGGGCAGCACCTTGATGGCGACGACGCGATCCTTGCCGGTGTCGTAGGCCTCGAACACCTCGCCCATGCCGCCGCGGCCGATCAGCCGGACCAGCCGGTACGGCCCGAACACCGATCCGACCTCGAGTCTGCGCTGGGTCGTCATATCGATCCTCCGTGACGCGAACCCGCTCCCGGAAGCCGCCGCGGCCCCGGCGGCCGCGGATCAGCCGCCGAACACCACGCATCCGTGGCCGAGGTGCACGCCGGTGCCGACGGACACCGCGTAGTCGGCGGTGATGACGTCGTCCGGCGCCTGCACCACGCTGATGGTGTGCCTGCCCGGCGTTGCAGGCACCCACTTCAGCAGCGCGACCCCGCCGGTCGGCCGCACCGTGGCGAGCGGAATACCGTTGTCGTAGAAGTACACCGGCGAGACGGCGTCGGTGAGGTAGGCCTCGATCGTGTAACCGCAGCCGGTGCCGAAGTTGGTCGCGAGGCCGTAGCCGAGGTCGGGTAGAACACCGACTCCGGTCGCCGTGGCGCCCGCGGAGGGCGCCGTCGCCACGGCGATCGCGGCGGCGCCCGCACAGGCGCTCGCCACCACGGTGGATCGAATCGACCGCCGACGAGCATCGCGGTCAACGCTCATCCTGTACCCCTTCCGGGACTCCGACCCCTTCCGATGGTATCGCTCCCGCACCGGCGGATCGCGCCATCCGCCGATCATGGTGGCCGTACGCCCCGGCGAGCGCCCTGCTGCGCCGGATCAGTCGCGAGCGCCCGTGTGGCGCCGGGCCAATCGTGTGTGCCTGCGGCGCCGAGTCGGTCGCGAGCGCCTGCGGCGCCGGGTCAGTCGGTTGGCCCGCCCGCCACGTAGATGACCTGTCCGGAAACGAATCCCGCGCCCTCGCTGACCAGGAAGGAGACCGTATTGGCGATGTCCTCGGGCTTGCCGGTGCGTCCGACCGGGATCTGCTTGGCGGCCGCCTCGCGGAACTGCTCGAAGCTCACGCCGAGCCGCTCGGCGGTGGCCGCGGTCATGTCGGTCTCGATGAAGCCGGGGGCGATGGCGTTGACCGTCACGCCGAACTTGCCGAGTTCGATGGCCAGTGTCTTGGTGAAGCCCTGCATGCCTGCCTTCGCCGCGGAGTAGTTGGCCTGGCCGCGGTTGCCGAGCGCGGAGGTGCTCGACAGGTTGACGATGCGTCCCCACTTGGCCTCGGTCATGTACTTCTGCGCGGCGCGGCTCATCAGGAACGAGCCGCGCAGGTGCACGCTCAGCACCGAGTCCCAGTCGGCGACGCTCATCTTGAACAGCAGGTTGTCGCGGGTGATGCCCGCGTTGTTCACCAGCACCGCCGGCGCGCCGAGCTCGTCGGCGACGCGCTGTACGGCGGCTCCGACGGACTGTTCGTCGGACACGTCGACGCCCACCGCGAGCGCCTTGCCGCCCGCGGCCTCGATCTCATCGACCACGGGCTTGCACGCGGCCTCGTCCAGATCGAGGACCGCGACCGCGAACCCGTCCGCGGCGAGCTTGCGTGCGGTGGCGGCGCCGATGCCGCGGGCGGAACCGGTGACGATGGCCGTGCGAGAAGTCGGGGCGCTCATGGTTCTCCTGACTGTCGAGGATGGTCCCGATTCGAGGGGACATCCATAAAATACAACTCGGCCACTGCGTCTCCAATGACATGCTGGCGGCTGTACGATTCACCTGGTGACCACTTCCTCGCGACCCACCGCCACCCGATCCCCCGGACGTCCGGCTTCGGCCACTCGCGAGCAGGTCATCGAACTCGCCCGCCGGGCTTTCCTGGCCGGTGAACGCGTCGACGTACAGGCGATCGCCGCCGAGCTAGGGCTCAGCCGCGCGTCGGTCTACCGCTGGTACGGTTCGCGGGACGGTCTGCTCGGCGCGATGCTGCTCCAGGAATACGAGCAGATGATCGCCCGCGCCGACGCCAAGCGGCGGACCCGTGGCGCGGCGCGCATCCTCGACGTGCTCGACCGCGTCGCCCGCTGGGAGGCGGTGAACGAACCCTTCCGGCGCTACTTCGAGAACGAGCCGATCTCGGGCCTGCGCATCCTCACCGCCAGTGACGGACCGGTCCAGCCGCGGGCGGTCGCGGCCGTGGCCGAACTCATCGCCCGGGTGGAAGAGGAGGACGGCTACCACCCGCCCCTGGAACGAGAGCTGTTGGCGTACACGCTCGTTCGCCTGGGCGAGGCGTTCCTCTACACCGACACCGCCGCGGGCATCCGCAACGACGTCGACCGGCTGCGCGAAGTGCAGTCGGTCCTGCTCGGCCTCGCCTACCACCCCGGCGACCCCGCCTGAACGGTCCGTCCAACACAGCGATCACGCCGCACAGCGACGGCGGCACTGTCGGCGTCGAAATGGTCTGTGGGCCGGGAAAAAGCCCGAGCCGGGCGGGGTGCGGTGTGGCAATCTACAACCCGATATCCGCACGACGATCTTCGGGAGCCGACCGATGGCAGCACTTCACAAGTGGCCCACCGCTTTCGGCGCTGTTGACTACGAGCGGTTGCCCGCCGCGCTGGAGGAGCTGGCGCGTGCGCACGCGCGCCGAGCGCTGACGAGCACCGGGTCGTGCGAACCGCTCGCGCTGATCGATCAGGCCGTCTCGATCGGCGCGTGCGCCGAGGCGCTGCTCAAGGCCGTCCTCGCCGCGATCGACATCCACCTCGTGCGCGGGCAGTCGGCGGGCATCGAGACGACGCTGACGCTGGCGGGGCGGCCGGAGCATCCGGACCGGCCGCTGCCCGACATGTGGACCGTGGGCGCGCTCGAGGCCACGCAGGTGCTGAACCGCGCCACGCCCGCCTGCGTTCAGCTGCCCGAGGCACTGCTCGCGCGGATCGTCACGGTGCGTGACTCCGCCGTTCACATGGGCTTCGTGGACCGCGCCGAGAGCCAGCGCGCGCTCGCCGATCTGGTCGTTCTCGTCGATCGGGTGCTGTCGATTCGCCGCGAGCTGGGCCAGCCCGCGGACTGGGCCGCCTTCTGGTCGCCGAAGCAGCTGGAGCGAGCCGACGCGATCCTGCGCGAGCGCACCGAACCTGTCGTCGAGCTGATCGCACTCAGCGAGGACAACCTCCCGCTCCTGCTCGACGCGGCCGTCGCCGACGCCGACCCGCTCGAGGTCATGGCGCCGGTGCCGGGTCCGCCCGGCTGGACCGAACAGCGGAAGGAGGCGTTCCTCGCCTTTCACCGCGACCGCGCGCTACACCCCACCTGCCCGAACGAACGCACCTTCGTCATCACGGTCGGCGGGTTGGTCGTCGGGGCGGCGCGGCTCGAACCGCACGGCGAGGAGGTCGAGGCGGGCGTGTGGATCGGCCGTTCGCACCGCGGACGGGGCGTCGGCGGGCGCGTCGCGGCTCGGTTGCGCGAGCTCGCCGCTCGGACCGGCGCCCGCCGCGTCACCGCCGTCACCACACCGGACAACACCGCTGCGCGGCGGCTGATCCACACCGGTCTCGGCGCGCGACCGCGGGTCGAGGGCGACGAGGTCGTCGGCACCGCCGAGCTGGCCTGAAGATCCGGCGCGATCGACCGATCCGGCGCGATCGAGGCGGTGGCGCGAGCCGTCCCAGCCTGAAGCACGACTCTTCGGCGACGGAGCCGGCGTCAGTGCTCGCGCAGCTGGTCGAGCAGCACCGCGACGTGGCTGTGCGCCGGGTCCTTCGCGGCGGTCACCAGGGTGACGGGACGCTCGGCCGCCAGCTCGCGCAGTTCCCGGAGACCGCGCCGCTGCGGTTCGCCGGACAATTCGGCCTCGTAGCGCCGGGCGAACTCGGCGAAATCGGCGGCGGAGTCGTGGTGGAACCAGGAGCGCAACTCGTTCGAGGGCGTGATCTCCTTGTCCCACAGGTCGATTCGGGCCCGCTCTTTGCTGATGCCGCGCGGCCACAGCCGGTCGACCAGCACGCGGCGGCCGTCGTCGTCGCTCGGGTCCTCGTAGATCCGCTTGGTCCGGAAATCACTCACGTTCGCGTCCTTCCGCAGCGTCACCCGGTTCACTCCACGACGAGCACGATCAGCCTGCGCGGCCCGTGCACCCCCGGCGCGACGGCGTCGGCGGTCGCGGACGGGCCTGCGACCATGATGGTCTGGCGGCGCGGGTCGAGCCGGTCCATCACCTCCGGCAGCGACGGCTGGATCTGTTCGGCCCGCACCACGCAGACGTGACAGTCCGGCGCCAGCGACGACGGTCGGCGGCTCTGTCCCTCGCCGCCGTCGAGCACCAGGACGCCCACATCGGCGGCCGCGGCCGCGCACGTGGTGACCACCGCGTCGACCTGTTCCGCCTCGCCCGCCGCCGCCAGCGGACTGTCGGGGACGATGCGATGCCCTTCCTCGGCGGCCCACCCCGCCAGCCATTCGCCGGGCAGTCCGTCGGGGGCGATCACCGAGCGCACGCCGTGCTCACGCAGCGCGGCGTCCACCTGGTCCGGGATGGCCGCTGCGGTGATCCGGCGCAGCTGCGCGCCATGCTGCGCCAACCGCTCGGCGAAGAGATCGACCAGCTCGGCCAGGCCGCTGCGCTCGGCGCCGGAGCCGTAGCGGGCGGCGGCGCGCGGCACCGGCACCACCCGTTCGTCATCGGGTAGCTCGACCAGTGCGTCCCTGATCCGGCGCAGCAGATCCTCCCGGGAATTCACGTGCGCCACCGTCCGCTCGTGTTCGCCCAATATCCCACTCCCCCAGCGGTTTCCACCGCCTCACCGACGCTTTCCGGATAGGCGTCGCGATAGTACCGCACGGAAGGGACCACCGCTCGGACTTCGGCTTCGACGGTTTGCCCGCGCGATGTGAGATCGCGGCTGTATTCATCGAGCGTCGGCGTCTCGCTTGTCGCCGCGCGGCCGGCCGGGCCGGGCTGCGCGCCTCCCGAGCCGAAGAACCGTTGGACGATGCCGTCGAACGAACCGATCGAACTCGGCCAACCCTCGGTCATGTCCACCTCGCTGCGTCGCGGCGCACAATGTGCGCCGACAAGATCACGGACGGCGCCGGACAAAGACGGCACCTCAACTGGATTGCTCACGGTTCACGCTCGTGCACATCGCGTCGCCGACGCCGGTGCGACCACGGGAAATCGACCTCCCGTTCCATCGCAACGTACCGCCGTTTCACACGGGGTGGCAACCGCCCGGTTCGTGATCAAGTCGATACGGGCTAACCGGCCGCTACCTGCCGGGCGGACCTATCCTGCAGGCATGGCGACCGGCACCGGGACCGTTCCGCCGCGGCCGGGCGACGGTCGTGATCGAGTGACACCCATGTGCCACACCCTCGCCGAACTCGACGCCTCGGTCGCCGATTGCTTCGCCTGCCCGCGCCTTGTGGCATGGCGGGAACGGGTGGCGCGCGAGAAGCGCGCCGCCTTCCGCGACGAAACCTATTGGGGCCGTCCGGTTCCCGGCTTCGGCCCGGACGACGCCCGGCTGCTGATCATCGGTCTCGCGCCCGCCGCGCACGGCGGCAACCGCACCGGGCGCATGTTCACCGGCGACCGCAGCGGGGACGTGCTCTACGCCGCCATGCACGCCGTCGGCCTCGCCAACCAGCCGACCTCCGTGCGCCGCGACGACGGGCTGGAGCTGCTCGGCGCCCGCGTCACCGCGCCCGTGCACTGCGCGCCGCCGGACAACAAACCGGCACCCGACGAACGCGATCGGTGCCGCGGCTGGCTCGACCTCGAGCTCGGTCTGCTGGCGCCGACGGTGCGGGCGGTCGTGGTGCTCGGCGCGTTCGGGTGGCGGGCGGCGCTGCCCGCGCTGGCCGAGGCGGGCTGGGTGGTGCCGCGCCCGCGCCCGAAGTTCGGGCACGGCGTGCGCTACACGCTCGCGCCCGCCGTCGCGGGCCGCGCCGAGCTGGAACTGTTCGGCTGCTACCACGTCAGCCAGCAAAATACGTTCACCAAGAGGCTCACCCCCGCCATGCTCGAAGCCGTGCTGACCGACGCCAAGGCGGCAGCCGGTCTAGGTCACACCTGATTTCGTCTCACGCCACCGATGTCACCCCGGAGATCGGGAGTGAGACCAACCGGTTCCCAGGCCGCCTCTGCTGGAAGTCGTTCTCGCCCAAGCGAAATCGGCTGCGGCGAAGTCAGTTCGACGTGGAACCACTTCCGCGGCGGTGCAGGGCGAGCTGGAGTTCGAGCAGCAGGCGGTCCGCGGGGTCCGTCAGGCCGATGCCGGTGATGGACTCGGCGCGGCGCAAGCGGTAGCGCAAGGTGTTCGGGTGCACTCGTAGTGCGGCGGCCGCGTGGCGGACGTCGCCGTGCTCGCGCAGGTAGCCCTCGACGCTCTCGCCGAGTTGCGAGCCGTGGTCGCGGTCGTAGTCGAACAGCGCGCGCACCCGGGGGTCGCGGAGATCGTCGCGGGTGGCGAGCAGATCGAAGATCTCCCCGAGCAGCACGGCGGTGCGGGATTCGGCGAGGGTGGTCACCCGGCCGCGCGGGAAGGTGGCGGCGGTGCTGTCCAGCACCCGATCGACCTCGGCGCGTGCGGCGGCCACCTCGGTGAGGCCGGCGACGGGAATGGCGATGCCCGCGCGCAGGACCGCGCCGCGTCCGGCTTCCAGCTGGTCGACCAGCTGCCGGGTCCACGCGACGACCGACGACGCGGACCGGTATCCCGGCAGCAGCACGTAGACGCGGTCGCCGAGCACGGTCGCGATCGAATCGGGACGAAATGAGCTCGCGTGCAGGCGGATCACGCTGCCGAGCGCCGAATGCCGTTCCTTCGCGGGCGAATGCACGGCGAATCCGACGACGGCCGCCGGTCCGTGCACCGGGACGCGCAGCGCGCCCGCCACGGACGGTATGTCGACACCCTCGCCGTGCGTCCCGAAAAGCCTTTGCAGCAGCAGTGTTTCGGTGGACGGCGCATCCAAGGAGCGCGCGATGACGCGGGCCGCGACGGCGGCAGCGCCGCGCAACACCTCGGCGGCGTCCGGCTCGAACGGCCGGTCCCCCTGTTGCAACCAGATCGAGCCGAGCGTGCGCGACCCGCCCTCGACCGCCGTCGCGTGGATGCCGACGACCAAGCGGCGCTTGATGTTCAGTTCCTCGTGCGCGGGCAGGTCGATCACCTCGTCGCTGCGGCGCAACCGGTCGAACACGCCCCAGTCGTTCAGCACCCGCAGGTAGTCGCGCGGGCCCGCACGGCCGAGGATCGACAGGATGCGCAGTTCGTCGGCCGAGTCGTCGGAGGCCGAATAGGCGAGCACGTGCGAATGCGGGTCCTCGATGGAAACCATGCCGCCCGCGTTCTGCGCGACGATCTGGGCCAGCCCGAACAGGTCGGTGTCGGTGGTGAGCGAGTCGTCGGGGCGGCCGGCCCGGTCGAGCAGGCGGCGGGCCTGCGCCAGCACCGCGTCCCAACGCGCCTTGCGGTGCACCACGACCACCGCGACCCGAGACCGGCGGGCGGCACCGCGCACCGCGGCGGATTCGGCGGTCGACTTGAGCAGGATCGCGCGCGGTCGCTGCTCGGGCGGGCGGGCGGCGATGTCACCGAGCCAGCGTCGCACCGCCGACTCCCGCACACCCACCAGCAGCGCCATGTCCACTGGCGTCCCGGGCGCCTCGCCGAGATCGTCGCTGTCCAGCAGCGCCACCGAGCCGATCGCGACCGCGTCGCCCTCGGGCGCTTCGACCAGATCGATGACGGTGCTGTCGAGCGCGTCGAGCAGTTCGCGCAGCGGCACGCCCGCCCGGCGGCCCGGTTCCTCGGTGACCACGCTCACACCTTTCGTTCCGCTCGGCTTCGGCCGATCGGACAACAACTGACTCCCATCTTTGTCCCATCGACCGATCCTGCGCCGGGCTTTCCCGGAGTTGACTGCGCTGACCAGCTCCGACCAGGCAGGAGGATCCATGGACGCCATCGCGACCACACCCACGCCCGTCAACGAACCGGTCGGCAGCTTCGCCCCCGGCACACCCGAACGGGAGCGGCTGCACGCCGAACTGGACCGACTCGCGGCGACACCGACCGAGGTTCACCACGTCATCGGCGGCAAGCATCGCCGCACGGCGGGCCCGGCCGTCGAGGTGGTGCAGCCACATCGGCACGCCGCAGTACTCGGCACCGTCACTTTCGCCGAGCACCGAGATGTGCAGGACGCCATCGAGGCCGCCACCGCGGCCGCGGCCGGTTGGCGGGCGTTGTCGTTCGAGGACCGGGCCGCGGTGTTCCTGCGCGCCGCCGACCTGCTGGCCGGGCCGTGGCGCGAAACCCTCGCCGCCGCGACGATGCTCGGCCAATCCAAGACCGCCTACCAGGCCGAAATCGACACCCCGTGCGAGCTGGTGGACTTCTGGCGCTTCAACGTGCATTTCGCGCGCCAGATCCTGGCCGAGCAGCCGATCTCCACGCCTGGCGTCTGGAATCGGCTGGAGTACCGGCCGCTGGAGGGCTTCGTCTACGCGATCACCCCGTTCAACTTCACCGCCATCGCGGGCAATCTGCCCACCGCGCCCGCGCTGATGGGCAACACCGTGCTGTGGAAGCCCGCGCCGACCCAGGCGGTGGCCGCGTACTGGACCATGAAACTGCTGGAGGCGGCCGGCCTTCCGCCCGGCGTGATCAACCTGGTGCACGGAGCGGGCCAGGAGGTCTCGGAAGTGGCGCTGGCCGACGCGCGGCTCGCCGGTGTGCATTTCACCGGATCGACCGCGACCTTCCGCCATCTATGGCGCACAGTGGCGATGAATCTCGAACGCTACCAAGGGTATCCGCGTTTGGTCGGGGAGACCGGCGGCAAGGACTTCGTGCTCGCGCACAGCTCCGCCGATCCGGACGTGCTCAGCACCGCGCTGATCCGCGGCGCGTTCGACTATCAGGGCCAGAAGTGCTCGGCCGCCTCGCGCGCGTTCATCCCGGCCTCGGTGTGGGCGAGGATGGGCGCCGATTTCATCGACAAGGTAGGCGCGCTGACCTACGGCGACGTCACCGATTTCGGCAACTTCGGCGGTGCGCTCATCGATCGGCGCGCCTTCGACAAGAACGCCGACGCCATCGCCCGCGCGAAGGCGACTCCGGGGCTGACCATCGCGGCGGGCGGCCGGACCGACGACAGCGTGGGCTATTTCGTCGATCCGACGGTGCTGCTCGGCGACGATCCGGCCGACGAGGCGTTCCGCACCGAGTACTTCGGACCGATCCTGGCCGTGCACGTCTACGACGACTCCGCGCCCGGATCCTTCGACGCGGCAATGGAACTCGTCGACCGCGGGACCGCCTACGGACTCACCGGCTCGATCGTCGCCGACGACCGCGCCGCTGTCGCCGCGGCCACCGACCGGTTGCGCTTCGCGGCGGGCAACTTCTACGTCAACGACAAACCCACCGGCGCCGTGGTCGGCCAGCAGCCGTTCGGCGGGGCGCGCGCGTCGGGCACCAACGACAAGGCGGGGTCACCGCAGAACCTGCTGCGCTGGACCTCCGCCCGCACCATCAAGGAGACCTTCGTGCCGCCCACCGACCACCGCTATCCGCACCAGGCCCCGACGCCCGGCCTCGAGACGGAGGTGCGGTGATGCCCGCCGGACTGCTGCGGCCCGCGCTGCTCGCGGCCGCTCGCTCGCCGCGATTGGAGCGCGGCGTCACGCGGATGCGCACCACCCGCTCGCTCGTCGACCGGTTCGTGGCCGGGTCGACCGAACCGCAGGCCATCGCGGCGACCGAGGCGCTGCGGAACTCGGGCCGGTTCGTCACCATCGACTATCTGGGCGAGGACACCACCGACCCGGCCAAGGCGCGTGACACCGTCTCGCACTATCGCGAACTGCTCGCGGCGCTCGCCGAACTGCCCGCCGCCGCGGAACCGGGAATCGTTCGGCCGCTGGAGGTTTCGCTGAAGCTCTCGGCGCTCGGCCAATCCCTGCCGCGCGACGGGCACCGGATCGCCCTCGACAACGCCCGCGACATCTGCGCCGCCGCCGACGCGGCGGGAGTCGCGGTCACCGTCGACGCCGAGGACCACACCACCACGGACTCGACGTTGTCCATCGTCCGCGACTTGCGCGCGGACTTCCCCGGCACCGGCACCGTGCTCCAGGCCTACCTGCGGCGCACCGAGGCCGACTGCCGCGAGTTCGCGGGGCCGGGCTCGCGGATCCGGCTGTGCAAAGGGGCGTACCGGGAGCCGGAGTCGGTCGCGTTTCAGTCGGCCGCCGACGTGGATGCCGCCTACCTGCGGTGCCTGCGCATCCTGATGGACGGCGCGGGGTATCCGATGGTGGCCACCCACGACCCGGCGATGATCGAGGCGGCGCGGCGCTACGCCGCCGAGGCCGACCGCAAGGCGGACGAGTTCGAGTTCCAGATGCTCTACGGCATCCGCGACGCCGAGCAGCGCCGCCTCGCAGGCGACCGCCGCCAGGTCCGTGTGTACCTGCCCTACGGCGACCAGTGGTACGGCTACTTCATGCGCAGGCTCGCCGAACGGCCCGCCAACCTGGCATTCTTCCTGCGCGCGCTGGCCCCGGCCAACCGGCGCTGACGGCCCCGCGTTCCGCCCGGCTTTGTCCGATCGGCCAAGCCGGGCGGAACAATATTTATCCAACTCACCGATCACACCGCATTCGTGGTCCGATTAGCTGACAGCCATCAGTGTGATCCGCGTTACGGCGCAGGCCCCGCGACCCGGGCGTCCTGAGCCGAACGCAGCGGAGAAAGGAAGCCGCATGTCCCTCGCGGAGTTGCGCCACCAGATGTTGCGCCGCAAGCCCCTCGTCGAAGTCGAGGACGAGACGCCCACCGACGAACGGTTGGCCAAACACCTCGGCGTGTGGCAGCTCACCGCGATCGGCGTCGGCGGCATCATCGGCGCGGGCATCTTCACCCTCGCGGGCAGCGTCGCCAACAAGACCACCGGCCCAGCCGTGCTGCTGTCCTTCCTGGTGGCCGGCCTGGCCAGCGCGGCGGCGGCGCTGTGTTACGCCGAGTTCGCCGGCATGGTGCCCAAGGCCGGGTCGGCCTACACCTACGGTTACGTCTCGCTCGGCGAGTTCGTCGGCTGGTTCATCGGCTGGGATCTGCTGCTGGAGTACATCGCGGTGGCGGCGGTGGTCGCGATCGGTGTCTCCGGATATTTCGGGTTCCTGCTCGATCAGGTGGGCATCACGCTGCCGGATTGGATGCTCGGCGCCTCCGGGACCGGCGAAGGCCACGTGGTCGACGTGTTCGCGATGGTGTTCTGCCTCGGGACCGCATGGGTGCTGTCCCGCGGCATTCGCAGCGTCGGCCGGTTCGAGACGGTGGCCGTCGGCATCAAGGTCGCCCTCGTGCTGCTGATCATCGTGCTCGGCGTCTTCCAGATCGACAGCGCGAACTACACCCCCTACTTCCCGTACGGCACCGGCGCGGTGATGACCGGCGCGGCCACCGTGTTCTTCGCCGTGTTCGGCTACGACGCGATGAGCACCGCGGCCGAGGAGTCGGTCGACGGCAAGAAACATCTGCCCAAGGCGATCCTCTACTCGCTGGCCATCGCGATGGTGCTGTACGTCCTGGCCACCCTCGTGCTCACCGGCATGCAGAAGTACACCGAAATCGACCCGGAGAGCGGCTTTTCCACCGCCTTCGAGTCCGTCGGCATGCCCGGCGTCGCCAACGTCATCGCGGTCGGCGCCATCGTCGGCATCATCACCGTGGTGCTCACCTTCATGCTCGGGGTGACCAGGGTGTGGTACTCGATGAGCCGCGACGGGCTGCTGCCCGAATGGTTCGCCAAGACCCATCCGGAGCGCAAGGTGCCGACCCGCGTCACGTGGATCGTCGGCTTCGGCTCGGCCGTCCTCGCGGGTCTGCTGCCGATCGACCTGGTCGCCGAGCTCACCAACATCGGCATCCTCAGCGCGTTCGTGGTGGTCTGCGTGGCGGTGCTGGTCTTCCGCTACACCCGGCCCGAAGTGCCGCGCACCTTCCGGCTGCCGTTCATGCCGGTCGTCCCGATCGTCGGCGTGGTGTTCTCGGTGTGGCTGATCCTGTCGCTGCCGTGGGAGACCTGGGCGCGCTTCGGAACCTGGCTGGTGATCGGCTTGGTGATCTATCTCGGGTACTCGCGCACCCACTCCAAGCTCCAGCAGACCGGTCCCGCCGCACCGCCTCCGGCCGATGAGCGCGCCCGGGCATAACCGACCGTTCGAGGCGAGTCGGCCGCGCGCGGGTCAGCCGAGGAGATGCGGCGGGGTCACGGCCGGAGGCACTTTGTGCACGAAGTCCCGCCGCAGCGCGTGGTACGGCTGGCCCGGAGCGAAGTCGCGATGCATCCGGGCCAGTTCCTCGTCGCGATAGGCGTTCAGCGGTTTGGCCGACTCGTCGGTGGCGCGGCGTTGCTTCTTCGCCACGAGGCGCTGCACCAACTCCGCGCTACCCGCCAGGCGTGCGGCCGCTCGTCGTGTCGAATTCCAGAAGGTTTCGGCATCGCCGGGGACGACACGGTCCGCCAGGCCGAGCGCCGCGGCCGCGGCGGCTCCGACCGGGAGCGCCTCCCGAGTCAAGCGCTCGGCCTCTGTCGCGCCGACGCGCCGGGGCAGCAGATAGGTCCAGTACTCCGAACCGTGCAGGCCCATCAGGCGGTAGTGCGGGTTCAACACCACCGACTCGCGACACCACACCTCGTCCGCGGCCAGTGCCAGCATCACGCCGCCCGCCGCCGCGTTTCCCGCGAGCGCGGCGATCACGAGCTTGTCCGTGGTGGTGAGGATCGCCTCCACGACCTCGTTCATCGCGGTGATGTTGAGCCAGGATTCGACCGCCGGGTCGGCGGCCGCCTCGATGACGTTCAGGTGGATGCCTGTGCAGAAGATGTCGCGGGCCGAGCCCAAGACGAGCACGTCGATCGGTCGCGCACAAGCCTGCCGGTACGCCGCCAGCAGCGTGCGGCTTTGGCGGGTGCTCAGCGCGCCGCCGGGAAAGGAGAACTCGAGGTAGCCGACGGCGCCCTCCTCCCGGTAGCGCAGCTCGGACCAGGTGTCCCGAACGGCGGCCGCCTCGGGTGTCACTGGTATTTCCGGAATGGATGCGGGCAACGCGGAACCGAGCGCGTCTGTGGCGGGCCGCTTGAATGTCGGCGGGCCGCCCGCCGCGCGGCGAGGGCGCAGCTGGGGCACCCACACCGCGCCGTCGCCGGTCGCCAGGCAGATCGCGCCGTCGCGGGTGGCGACGATCGTGCCGGGGCTGCCCCGCAGCCGGTCCTCATGGTGGCCGCCGTGCAGGTAGAACTCCCGCCCGTACAGCTCGTCCAGCACGCCCGGCTGTGAATCGGCGGCGCGCAGCTTCCGCAGCACGACCGCCGTCTCGTCGGCCGCCCAGTCGATTCGGCGGTATCGCTGGTCGTGATAGGGCCGCAGCCGTCCCCTGACGTCCGGCCGGAGGCAGTCCGGCGGTTCCGGCTCGAATCGGCCGCGGGCGAATCGACCGAGTGCGATCAGTACGGCCCGCACCGCGGCATCCGCGACCTCGTTGCGATAGAGCTCGCTCTTGCCGCAGGCCGCGAGGGTGCACGGCACAGAAGCCCAGACAGGTCCCGCGTCGAACTCCTCGACCGCCTGCAACACGGTCACACCCCACTCGCGTTCACCGTCGTGAATGGCCCAATCGAGGGACGAGGGCCCGCGATCACCCACCGGTCCCGGGTGCACGATGAGGACGGTGTACGCGGACCAGATGTCCTTCGGTATCGCGGTGGTCAGCATGGGCGCCACGATCACTTCCGGGCGGAACGCCGCCACCCCCGCCCGCAACGCCTCGTCGCCGAGCGCCAGTTCGACGCCGACGTGATGGTCGCGGGCACGCAGTTCGGCGTGGATGCGCTGGGTGAGGCTGTTGAATGCACTGGCCACCAAAAGAATTCGCAAAGGGACCCTCCATCGTGTGGTAGAGAGCTTTTACGTCTTCCACAGACAACACTCGGTGCGACGATCCGCGCGCTCGTTGACGTTCGCCTTCACCATTGCGACTGCGCGGTTGCCCGACGAAATCGGCGTTATGGAACATCCGGGTCGACAATGCGGAAATCGCGCGCGATGAACAGGTACTTCTCGAGCGGGAACGCCAATTCGAAAGCTGTGCCATTATCGCTCGAGTCGAATCGACCGGCCCGCAAATCTGCGATTCGAAGCCCAACGGGCGCGGGTCCGGCACCGAATCCGATCCCGGACCCGCGACTGTTCACTCCGCGCGGCTCGACCGAGCAGGCGCGAGCGTGAGCAGCGCCAGCCCCGCGCCCAAAACCGCCAGGCCGCACCACGATACGAGCGGAAGGCGCTCGCCGACGATCACCACGCCCAGCACCGCGGCGACGGCAGGCTCGGCGAGGGTGAGCGTGGTGGCCACCTCCACCGGCGTGTGTCGCAGACCGTAGCCGAAGAGCCGGTAGGCCAGGAACGTGGTGAAGAAGGCCAGATGCACCGCGACCGCCGCCCCGCGCACCGTGCCGAGCCAGGCGGTGTCCGCCGCGAGCAGTACCGGAAGCACCAGCAGCCCGGCCACGCCGAACAGCACGCCCATCACCGTGCCGGAGGGGTGGCCGCGACCGATCAGCTCCCCGCCGATCCGTGAGTACAGCACGTAGGTCAGTCCGGCGAGGACGGCGAGTGCGACACCGAGCCCGTCCACCCCGCCCGGCGCTCCGGTGAAACGAGGACCGAGCACGAGGACGGCGCAGCCGAGGACCGCGGCCGCGGTGGCGCAGACCCAGTGCGTACTCGGCAGGGAGCGGTCGCGCAGCCCGGCGATCAGGCCCGCGAAAACCGGTGCGCTACAGAGCGCTACGACCGTCGCGACGGCCACACCCGTGCGCGCGACCGCCGGGTAGAACGTGAGCGGATATCCCGCGACGGCGACCGCGCCCACGGTCAGCGACCGCCACTCGGGGCCGCTGAAGGAGGGACGGGCGCCGAGGCCGGTCAGGACGAGCAGCAGCCCGCCGAGCGCGAGCCCGGCTGCGCCGACGGCCGCCGCGGGCGCGCCGCCGGGGGCGAGCGAACTGGCCGTTCCGGTGCTGCCCCACAGAACGGCGGCGGTGAGGATGGGCAGGGGCCCGCGCAGCGGGACGATGACGTGGTCGGACACGACGGTGCACTTCCGTTCTCGAATTCCAGGAGGGTGGGAATCGAAACGAGCGCACGACCGTGCTCCTGACCGCCCGATGGCAGGCCGGAATGCGAAACGGATTCGCCGCGGGTGCGCCCGTCAGGCGACCGGTGGCGGCGTGACGGCGTGCCAGTAGGTGTCCACGACGTCGATGATAGCCACGGGAGCCGGCCCCTCCTCGATCGCGTCCGATCGAGGATTGTTCGGACGATCGGGCTCGGAATCGAATCCCATTCGCTACGATCGAGTCGGTGTCCAGCAAGGATTCAGCCGCACCTCGATCGCAGACCGCCCCGCGCCGGGCCCGCATGCCGGTCCCCCTCGACGACGTCGACCGCATCCTGCTCGACCAACTGGCGCGCGACGGCCGCATCACCAACAACGCACTGGCGGCGGCGGCCGGTATCGCGCCGTCGACCTGCCTGGGGCGAGTGCGGGCGCTGGTGGAGCGCGGCGTGATCCGCGGCTTCCACGCCGATATCGATCCGGCTGCCCTCGGACGCGGCTTGCAGGCGATGATCGCGGTACGGCTGCACGGGAATTCGCGTCAGCATCTCGCCGAGTACGGCAAGCGGCTCGCGACGCTGACCGAAGTGCTCAATGTGTATTTCATCGCGGGCGCCGACGACTACCTCATCCACGTCGCCACCGAGAACACCGACGAGCTGCGCGGTTTCGTACTCGAGCACCTGAGCGCCGACCCCGCGGTGTCCTCGACGGAGACGATCCTCATCTTCGAGCACCTACGCCCGCAGACACCGGTGCCCGGCCGCTGAGCGCGGCGGCCGGACGCGCGGCGCTCAGGCGGCGACGAGCCGCTCCGCGGTGTAACCGTGTGCGGCGGCGACGGATTCGGACAGCAGCATCCCCTCGTGGGTGCTCAGCCCCGCGGCCAGGCCGGGATCGGCGGCGGCAGCGGCGCGCCAGCCGCGCTCGGCGACAGCGATGACGTACGGCAGGGTGGCGTTGGTGAGCGCCACCGTGGACGTGTTCGGCACCGCGCCCGGCATGTTCGCGACGCAGTAGAACACCGAATCGTGCACCCGGTAGGTGGGTTCGGCGTGGGTGGTCGGGCGGGAATCGGCGAAGCAGCCGCCCTGGTCGATGGCGATGTCGACCAGCACGGAGCCCGGCTTCAACTGGGCGACGAGGTCGTGCGACACCAGCTCGGGCGCCTTCGCGCCCGGCACAAGCACCGCGCCGATCACCAGATCCGCCTCGCGCACCAGGTTCTCGACCTCGAGCGCGTTGGAGACGACGGTGCGCACGTGCCCGTGGTACTGCTCGTCGACCTCGCGCAACCGGGCGATGTTCACGTCCAGCACGGTGACCTCCGCACGCATCCCGACCGCGACGGCGATCGCGTTGCGGCCCGCCACTCCCGCGCCGAGCACCACGACCTTCGCGGGGCGCACCCCGGGCACCCCGCCCATCAGCACGCCGCGGCCGCCCTCGCTGCGCATCAGGTGGTACGCGCCCGCCTGCGGCGCGAGCCTGCCCGCGACCTCGCTCATCGGGGCCAGCAACGGCAGGCCGCCGTCGCGGCCGGTCACGGTCTCGTAGGCGAGGGCGGTGACACCGGACGTCAGCAGCGCGTCGGTGCACTCCCTCGACGCGGCCAGGTGCAGATAGGTGAACAACATCTGCCCGGCGCGCATCCGCGAATACTCCTCGGCCACCGGCTCTTTCACCTTCAGCACCAGGTCCGCGGCGGCCCAGACCTCGTCGGCCGTCGGCAGCACGCGCGCGCCGACGTATCCGTAGGCCGCGTCCTCGAAGGCCGATCCGGCGCCCGCCCCGGCCTCGAGGAACACTTCGTGTCCGCGAGCGACAAGTTCACGGACACCGGCGGGCGTGCACGCCACTCGGTACTCGTGATTCTTGACCTCGCGGGGGATCCCGATCTTCATCAGCACTCCTGTCGTCTCGTCGGCGTTCGAGTCAGAGCGAATCCCTATCGATAGGGATCGCGACAGGTCTCAGTATGAAAATTCTGCGAGATCAGATCCAGTAATCCGAAGATGATTCTCTAATTGGGCGATACACACGCGTGATCAACGAGACAGCTCGCTACTACGGTAGCCCGGTCGAATCATCTTCGCCCCGTTCCGCCGGGGTCCGGGCGCGGAGGCCGCGCCCGGACCGGCTACACGGATACCCGGTCCCCTTCCTGCGCCCCCGCGATCCCCCGCGAGTCCGGCGCGCTGAGCCGCACCACGTCGGCCGACCGGTCGTCGGGCTGCTCGTTGGCGCGCAGCTCGGCCTCGACGCGGACCCGGTAGGTCTCGATCTCGCGCTCGACTCGCTCCTCGTCCCAGCCGAGGTACGGGGCGACCAGCCGCGCGACCTCGGCCGCGACCAGGACGCCGCGGTCGCCGGTCTCCACCGAAAGGCGGGTGCGGCGGGTGAGGATGTCGTCGAGGTGCAGGGCGCCCTCGTGGGTCACCGCGTAGACGATCTCGGCCCGCAGGTAACGGGAATTGCCCAGCGGGGCACCGAGTTCCGGCTGCGCTGCGATGATCTCGCGCAGCTCCGTCACCGCGCTGCCGTACCGGCCGAGCAAGTGCTCCACGGTCGCGAGGTCGACGCCGAACTCGTCGGCCAGCCGGGCCCGGGAGAACGAGAGCTCGCGGTACCCGTCGGCGCCGACCAGCGGCACCCGCTCGGTGCACGACCGGGCCACCCGCCCCGGCAGATCCGCGACCGCGGCGTCGATGGCGTCCTTGGCCATCACCCGGTAGGTGGTGTACTTGCCGCCCGCGACGATCACCAGGCCGGGCACCGGCGTCGCCACCGTGTGCTCCCGCGAGAGCGCGCTGGTCTGCTCGGAAGCGCCCGCCAGCAGGGGCCGCAAACCGGCGTAGACGCCGACGATGTCGTCGTGGTCGATCGGCTGCTCCAGCAGCCGATTCACCTGGGCGAGAATGTAATCGATATCGGCGCGGGTGGCGGCGGGGTGGGCCAGGTCGTGGTCCCAGTCGGTGTCGGTGGTGCCGATGACCCAGTGGTCCTCGCTCCACGGGCACGGGATCACGAACAGCAGGCTCTTCTCGGTCTCGGTGATCAGGCCGGTCTCCGAGTCGATCCGGTCGCGCGGGACGACGATGTGCACGCCCTTGGAGGTGCGGATACGGAAATCGCTCGACCCGCCGAGCATCTCCTGGATCTCGTCGGTCCACGGACCGGCCGCGTTCACCGTGCGCTTGGCGCGGACCGGGATGTGCCTGCCGCTCTCCAGGTCGTGCACGATCGCGCCGACGATCCGGCCGTCCTCGCGCAGGAAGTCGACGACCCTGGCGCTGGAGGCGACCAGCGCGCCGTGGCTCGCGGCGGTGCGCGCCAGCATCATGGTGTGGCGCGCGTCGTCGAGCTGACCCTCGTAGAAGCTCACGCCGCCGCGCACCGCGCCGCGCTTCGCTCCGGGGAAGCGCCGCAACGTGGCCCGCTTACCCAGATGCCGATGATGCTGCGGCACACCGCGTCCCGCGCCGAGCACGTCGTACACGCCGACGCCCGCACCCACCCAGGCCCGGTCGAGGCCGGGGCGTTCCAGCGGGTAGACGAACTCCACGGGCTTGGCCAGGTGCGGCGCCAGGGTTTCCAGGATCAGCGAACGCTCCCGCAGCGCCTCGAAGACCAAGGCGAAGTTGAGCTGCTTGAGGTAGCGCAGGCCGCCGTGGACCAGCTTCGACGACCGGCTGGAGGTGCCGGAGGCGTAGTCGCGGGCCTCTACCAGGCCGACGCTGAGCCCGCGGGTCACCGCGTCGAGCGCGGCTCCCGCACCGACCACGCCCGCCCCGATGACCAGCACGTCCAGTTCGGCGCTCGCCATGGCGTCCAGGGCGCGGGTGCGCTCGTCCGGGCTCATCGCGACCGGTGAGGTGAGAGAACGGTCGACCATGTCGGTCTCCTTCTGTGTTCGAAAAGTGGTGCGCGCGTGCGCAAGTGGTCGGTGGGCGCGAGTTGCCGGTGGCACGGCGTCAGTGCGTGGGCGCCCAGTCGAGGGTGCGGCCGATGGCCTTGTGCCAGCCCTCGTATCCGGCGGCCCGCTGGTCCTCGGTCCACTCCGGTCGCCAGCGCGCGGATTCGCGCCAGTTCTTTCGCAATTCGTCGGTGCCGCCCCAGAATCCGACGGCGAGGCCCGCGGCGTAGGCGGCGCCGAGAGCGGTGGTCTCCGACACCACAGGACGGCTGACCGGCACGCCGAGCACGTCGGCCTGGATCTGCATACAGAGGTTGTTGGCGGTGACTCCCCCGTCCACCTTGAGGACCTCCAGCGCCACCCCGGAGTCCTTGAACATCGCGTCGGCGACGTCGCGGGTCTGGTAGCAGATCGCCTCCAGGGTGGCCCGCGCGATGTGCGCGTTGGTGGCGTACCTGGTCAGCCCGACGATCGCGCCGCGCGCGTCGGAGCGCCAGTGCGGCGCGAACAAGCCGGAGAACGCCGGGACGAAGTACACGCCGCCGTTGTCGGCGACCTCCCCCGCCAAAGTCTCGCTCTGCGAGGCGCCTTGGATGATGCCGAGCTGATCGCGCAGCCACTGCACCGCCGAGCCGGTGACGGCGATGGAGCCTTCCAGCGCGTACACCGGAGCCTGTCCGGCGAACTGGTAGCAGACGGTGGTGAGCAGCCCGTTCTTCGAACGCACCGGCGTGCCCCCGGTGTTGAGCAGGAGGAAATTACCGGTGCCGTAGGTGTTCTTGGCCTCGCCCGGGGACAGGCACACCTGCCCGATCATCGCCGCCTGCTGATCGCCGACGGCCGCGGCGACCGGAACCTCGCCTGCCAGCGGGCCGTGCGCGGTGGCGCGACCGTAGCCCTCGGGCACCGCGGATGGGCGGATGGTCGGCAGCATGGCGCGCGGAATGTCGAACAGCGCCAGCAGTTCGTCGTCCCAGTCCAGGGTTTCCAGGTCCATCAGCATGGTGCGGCTGGCATTGGTCACGTCGGTGACGTGCACGCCGCCGTGGACGCCGCCGGTGAGATTCCAGAGCAGCCACGTGTCGATGGTGCCGAACAGTGCCTCGCCGCGCTCGGCCGCGGCGCGCAGGCCGTCGACGTTCTCCAGCAGCCAGCGGATCTTGCCGCCCGCGAAGTAGGTGGCGGGCGGCAGCCCGGTGCGGTGCCGGATCAGTTGTCCCGCACGTGATTCCAGCTCGGCGGCAATCCGGTCGGTGCGGGTGTCCTGCCAGACGATGGCGTTGTGGTACGGGCGTCCGGTGCGCCGATTCCAGACGACGGTGGTCTCGCGCTGGTTGGTCACGCCGATCGCGGCCAGGTCGGCGGCGCGCAGGCCGTGCGAGTTCAACGCGGTCTGGATGACGGCCGAGGTGCGTTCCCAGATCTCGACCGGGTTGTGCTCGACCCAGCCGGGCCGCGGCAGGATCTGCTCGTGTTCGAGCTGGTGCCGGGCGACGACGGCACCCGCGTGGTCGAAGACCATGAAGCGGGTGCTCGTGGTGCCCTGGTCGACCGCACCGATGAGGTCTGGCATGCGTTCTCTCCATTTGTCCGTTGCCCGCCGCGCGTGGCGGCCGGTACCCATGCCGAAGGTAGGCAGCGGGCGATGCCGCGACAACGGTGCTCGTTCGACATTGTCGAACGTTGTGGGTCGTCGGCAGTAGAGTCGACTCCGTGCCGGGCCCCATTCAGTCGATCGAACGCGCCGCCGCGATCCTGCGCGTAGTGGCGGAGGCGCCCTTCGGCGTCGGCGTCAGCGAGCTCGCGGGCGCGCTCGGTCTGCCCAAGGCGACGGCGCACGGTCTGCTGCGCACCTTGCAACGGGTCGGCTACATCGAGCAGGACGACAGCACCGGCAAATATTTGATCGGCGCCGCCGCGCTCGGGCTCGCCGACGCCCGGCTCGACACCAACGTGCTGCGCTCCTACGCGATGAGCTGGGCCGACACGCTGGCCGCGCGATCCGGCGAATCGGTGCGGATCGGGGCGCTGCGGGGCGAGGGCGTCTCGATCGTGCACCACGTGTTCCGGCCCGACGGCACCGAGCAGACCCTCCGCGTCGGCGTCGAACTTCCGTTGCACGCGACCGCGCTCGGCAAGGTGCTGCTGGCCTACACGCCCGGCCTGACCGAACGCGTCGCGGGAGCGCCGCTGCCCGCCTACACCCGGCGCACCGTGACGGCGCCGCGCGCGGTGCACGCCGAGATCGCGCGGGTACGCGCGCAGGGCTACGCCGAGGACGTCGCCGAATTCGCCTTCGAGCGCGCCTCGGTGGCGGCGCCGCTGCGCGACGCGGGCGGACGCGTGGTAGGCGCGCTCGCCGTGGTGGGCGCCGTCGACCGGATCACCGATCCGGGCGTCCGCCCTCGGCTCATCGAGCTGGTGCGCACCACCGCGAGCGCCGTTTCCCGCGATCTGAGCGCCGAACGGCCGCGGGTGGGCCGATGAGCGAACGCATGAGCACACGCGCCCGCTATGTGATGGCTATCGACCAGGGCACCACGTCCAGCCGGTCGATCCTGTACGACGCGGCGGGACAACTGGTTTCGATCGCGCAGCGCGAGCACCGGCAGCTCTACCCTGCCGCGGGACGGGTCGAGCACGACGCCGCCGAGATCCGCCGCCATGTCGCGGCGTTGGTCGACCGGGTCATCGCCAAGGCGGGCGTGGCCACCGACCAGGTGGTGGCGATCGGCATCGCCAACCAGCGCGAGACCACCGTGCTGTGGGACCGCGAGACCGGCGCGCCGATCGGCAACGCGATCGTCTGGCAGGACACCCGCACCGAGGACCTCGTCACCCGGCTCGCCCGCCGCCCCGAAGCCGAGGAGGTGGTCCGGCGCTGCGGCCTGCCGCTGCTGAGTTACTTTGCGGCGCCGCGCATCCGGTGGCTGCTGGACCGGGACGAGCGGCTGCGGGAGCGCGCCGAGCGTGGCGCGGTGCTGTTCGGCACGATGGACAGCTGGCTGATCTGGAACCTCACCGGCGGCCCGCGCGGCGGCGTGCACGTCACCGACGTGACCAATGCCGGGCGCACCATGCTGATGAATCTCGGCACCCTGGACTGGGACGACCGGCTGCTCGACTTCTTCGGCATCCCGCGCGCGATGCTGCCCGGCATCCGGTCCAACGCCGAGGTGTACGGCCACACCGAGGCGGGCATTCCGATCGCGGCCGCGCTGGGCGATCAGCAGGCGGCCCTGTTCGGCCAGACCTGTTTTGCCGCCGGTGAGGCCAAATGCACCTACGGCACCGGCAGTTTCCTGCTCACCAACACCGGAACGACGCCGGTGCGCTCCACCCACGGACTGCTCACCACGGTGGCGTTCCAGATCGGCGGCGAACCCGCCCGGTACGCGCTGGAGGGTTCGATGGCCGCGACCGGGACGCTGGTGCAGTGGCTGCGCGACCGGCTCGGGCTGATCGAGGCCGCGCCCGAAATCGAAACGCTCGCAAGCACCGTCGAGGACAACGGCGGCTGCTACGTGGTGCCCGCGTTCTCCGGGCTGTTCGCGCCGCGCTGGCGGTCCGAGGCGCGCGGGGTCATCGCCGGGCTCACCTCCTACATCACCAAGGGGCATCTGGCCCGCGCGGTGCTCGAGGCCACCGCGTGGCAGACCAGAGAAGTGGTCGACGCAATGAACGCCGACACCGGCTACGCGCTCGCCGAACTGCGCGTCGACGGCGGCATGACCTCCAACAACCTGCTCATGCAACAGATCTCGGACGCGCTCGGGGTGCCGGTCGAACGGCCGCTGTTCTCCGAGACGGTCTCGCTCGGCGCGGCCTACGCCGCGGGCCTCGCGGTCGGTCTCTGGCCCGACATGACAGGGCTGCGCCGCAATCGGAGCACCGCGAGCCGGTGGCTGCCGACCATGCCGGAGCAGCGCCGGGAGCGTGAGTACCGCAGATGGTCGCGCGCCGCCGAGCTCACCTACAACTGGAACGAGCCGGGCGAGGCCTGAACCGCGAGCGGAGCCCGTCGGCGCGTCGGCAAGTCGTTCGCCGCGCCGACGTTACGGTGCTGGAAGCAAAGGCTCGAATTCGTCCGGTACACCGCGTCGCCGCGTCGGCGCCCACCGAGGAGGGGCATCGTGCTCACGGTCGTCCAGATACTCGCCGTGCTCGCGGCGCTGCTGCACGGCTACATCTTCGTGCTCGAATCACTGCGCTTCGCCGAGCCGAAGGTGTACGCGGGGACGTTCCACGTCGAGCGAGCGGATCTCGCGGCCGTCCAGCCCTGGGCCTTCAACCAAGGCTGGTACAACCTGTTTCTCGCGATCGGCACGTTGATCGGCGCGCTGCTGTTGCCCACACTCCCGCAGGCCGGCTGGGCGCTGCTGCTGATCGGTTGCGGGTCGATGGTCGCCGCGGCGGGCGTCCTGGTGGCGACCGACCGGCGTTTCGTCAAAGCCGCCCTGATACAAGGGACACTGCCCGCCCTCACCCTGCTCGCGGGACTCCTCACACAGATCTGAACGCGGGGAGAGGACGCCGAGTGTCCCTCCCCGCGAGCGCACTACGGGTTCAGGTACACCGGCAGGCGGCGATGACCGTTGGAGATGAAGCTCGCCACCGTGCCGAGTTCCTCCGCCGCGGCGGCCAGCCGCATGTTCGGGAACCGCTCGAAGATCGCGGGCAGCGACACGGCGGCCTCCATGCGCGCCAGCGGAGCCCCGAGGCAGTGGTGCGCGCCGTAACCGAAAGCGAGGTGATCCTTTTCGGCGCGGTGGACGTCGAAGACGTCGGCGGTGTCGCCGTGCACCTTCGGGTCGCGGTTGGCGGTCACGTAGGACGCCAGGATCGGCTCGCCCTTCGCGATGCGGACGCCGCCGTCGAGTTCGATGTCGTCGACGGCGTAGCGCAGCGGCAGGTGCGCGACCGGCGCCTCGAACCGCAGCGACTCCTCGATCAGATCGGACCACGCGGCCCGCTCCTCGAGCAGGTCGGTGCGCTGCTCCTGATGGGTCAGCAGCGCGTAGATGGCCTGGTCGAGCAGGTTGACCGTGGTCTCGTGGCCCGCGCTGATCACCAGCAGCAGCGTGTCGATCAGCTCCTGGTCGGTGAGCTGGGCGCCGTCCTCGTCGTCGCGATGCGAGATGAGCAGGCTGGTCATGTCGTCGCCGGGCTGCTCGCGCCGGTAGGCGACGAGCTCGCCGAGGATCCGGTACATCTCCATGTAGTTGGCCTGCGACTCCTCGGGAGTGAGCGAGGTGTCGAAGATGCCGTCCACGCAGGTGCGCAGACCCGCGTTCAGCGACTCCGGCACACCCATCAGCTCCGAGATCACTTGGATCGGCAGCGGATACGCGAAACCCTCCCGCAGATCCACCGGCTCACCCGCGGGCGCGGCGGCCAATTCGTCGAGCAGTGCCGCGGTGATGGCCTCGATGCGCGGGCGCATCGCCTCGGTGCGGCGATGGGTGAACGCGGGCGCCACCAGCTTGCGTAGTCGCCGGTGTTCGGCGCCGTAGGCGGTGAACATGTTGTTCACCGCCACCCACAGGAACAGCGGCCAGTCCTGCGGGATCTCGCCGTTGATGAACGCGGGCCAGTGCTGGCGCGCGTCCTTGGACACCCGAGGATCGACCAGCAGCTTCTTCAGCAGTTCGGCATCGGTTATCGACCAGGCCCGGACGCCGCCGGGCAGCTCGACGAGCACGACCGGTCCGCGTTCGCGCAGCCGCGCGGACTCGCCCTGGATATCGGCGCCGGTGGGATCGAGGACGAGGGGCTGACTGTCCATCGGGGGCACTCTCCTTAATGCAGGTTCAGCGGAGGGGATTTCGGGAAGGTGACCGGAAGGGACACCAGAGCTCGATGGAAAGGCCCAGGCCGCCAGGACAATTGATGCACGGGCACCGCAAGCCGCAGCTCGGGCAGCGCGTCGAGCAGCTGATCGATCGCATCCTGGGCGATCATGTACGCCGCCGACCGCGCCGGACAGGCGTGCGGGCCCGTGCTCCACGCCAGATGCGAACGGTTGTCGGTGTAATCGCCCGCATCGATCGCCGGATCGTTGTTGCAGGCCGACATGCTGATGACCACCGGCTGGTGCGCAGGCAGCCAGTTGCCGTCGATCAGAATGGGCTGCCTCGGATACGAGACGCAGTAGTTCGCCAGCGGCGGGTCGGTGAACAGCACCTCGTCCAGCGCGTCGCGGGTGGACAGGCTGCCGCCCAACAGGTTTCCGGCGAACCGGTCGTCGGTGAGCATGAGCAGCAGCGTGTTCACGATCAGGTTCTGCTCCGGCTCGATGCCCGCGCCGTAGAGGGTGACCAGCTGGTGGATCATCTCCACGTCGTCGAGCCCGACCGAGTGGCCGATCAGCCGGGAGGCGATGTCATCGCCCGGCTCCTTGCGCTTGCGGGTGGTCAGCTCGTGCAGCGCGTCGGTGAGCATCGCGTTGCCCTTGTCGGCGTTCACGCCCTCGAAGATGGCGGCCATGCCGGTGGCCACTTGCTGGCCGATATCGGAGGGGCAGCCGAGCATCTCGTTGAGTACGGCGAAGGCGAGCGGGAAGGCGTACTGGCTGATCAGGTCCGCCGCACCGTCCTGGCAGAACGCGTTGATCAGCGGGATCGCGACGCGCTCGATGGTCGCGTGCATGGCGTGCAGGTCGACCCCGGCGACCGCGGCGAGGTTGGCCTCGCGGTAGCGCAGGTGCTCGAGGCCCGCGCTGCGCAGCGCGTTG
Organism: Nocardia sp. NPDC050793; assembly: GCF_040654065.1. NCBI lineage: Bacteria > Bacillati > Actinomycetota > Actinomycetes > Mycobacteriales > Nocardiaceae > Nocardia > Nocardia sp. NPDC050793. The sequence continues at coordinate 283,882 of NZ_JBFAHG010000003.1, read as the reverse complement.
GGTCGCCATTCCAGCATCGGCAGGATCGGGCACTCGCCGGGCACGTTCTGCTGCCAGGTGCGCGGGTCGGCCGGAAAGTGCTCCGGATCGTTGAGGATTCGCAGCGCGGTGTGATAACCGATCACCAGCGTGGCGGGCACGCCGGGCGACAGCTCGACCGGCACCAGCGAACCGTACTGGCGGCGCATCTGCCGGTAGGCGTGGTGCGGATCGGCGGCGAATTCCTCGGTGTAGAGCTGTACTCGCGGGCCGTTGGTGTCGACCGGCGAACTGTGCGGGACGGGGCAGACACCGGCGGGCGCAGCGTGCGGAGGCGTTGTCAAAGTCGGGACTCCAGACGGTGGAACAAGAATTCGACGAGCGTGATCAGCGATTGCAGACACGTGCCGCGATGTCGCGCGTCCAGCATCGTCAGCGGCGTGCCCTCGGTGAGGTCGAGTGCGTCACGGACCTCATCGAGCGGATAGTGCTTGGCTCCCTCGAACTGATTGACCGCCACCGAATACGGCACGCCGCGCTCCTCGAGCACCGAGAGCACCTCGTCGGCCTTCTCGATGCGCCGGGTGTCGACAAGCACCAGCGCGCCGAGGGCACCGCGGGCCAGTTCCTCCCACAGCGGCACGAAGCGCTGCTGACCGGGCGTGCCGAAAAGGTAGAGGGCCAGTTGCGGATTCAGCGTGATGCGGCCGAAGTCCATCGCGACGGTGGTCTGCGTCTTCCCCGGCAGGCCCGCCATGTCGTCGATGCCGATGCTGGCCTCGGTGATGGTCTCCTCGGTGCGCAGCGGCTTGATCTCGGAGATGCTGCTGACGAACGTGGTCTTGCCGACGCCGAAATTGCCTGCCACCAGCAGTTTGACCGATCGGGTCACGGTCTCCGGCACATAGTCGACGACACGTTCAGGCCGAGAGAGCGCGGAGCCCATTCAGTACCTCCTCCAACAGGGCTATCTCCGGCAGGTTCTCGGCCGGGGTTGGCGTGCTCAAATGGCCGCCGTCCATGAGATCGGCGACGACGATCTTCACCACGGACGGCGGCATGTCCAGGTAGGCGGCGATCTCGGCGATGGAAAGGACGCCGCGCCCGCTGCACAGGTTCATCACACGGCGCGCGTCCGGGCCTGCTCCCGGCGGCGGCGCCAGCGCCGCGACCACGAGCGTGACCAGATCCAGCTCGCGAGTGGCACGCGAACGCCCGCCGGTACGGACATAGGCCCGAACGAGATCCGGGTCGCGGCGGGACCTGGTCATGACAAGCTGCTGTCTGTCCTCTGCCGAGACTGACTGCCGAGCTCGTGTCCGACGCGCGCGGCCAGTTCGTTCATCCGGTGCGCGATGAGGCTGACGTCGATGTCCGCGGTGGTGGAGACGCCGAGCAGCGCGCCCTCCCCCGCGGCGGTGATGAAGATCATCCCGTCGTCGTATTCGGTCATGTTCTGGCGCAAGCCCGTTTCCAGACCGCCGCAGAACTCGCCGAGCGCCTTGCCGAGGGACCGCAGTCCCGAGGCGGCCGCGGAGAACCGTTCGGCGTCGTCGCGTGCGATGCCCTTCGAGTGCGCGATGCGTAGTCCGTCGTCGGATAGTAGTACCGCGAAGCGGACGCCTGGAATGCTGAGATCCTCGAGTAGCCAGCCGAGCTTGTTGCTGCTGTCGGCCATGGCGGTAGTCGGTGTGCCCATCAAGGTGTCATCCCTTCCGTCTGTTCGGCGGCGGCGCGGCCGCTCTTGGAACCGGTGTGCCATGCGGCGGCGATATCGGGCCTGCCGAGCGCGGGCTCGGCGCCGGAATTCCTGGCTCGCGTTCCGATCGCGGGCGCCACCTCGCGGCGGCGCCGCTTCGGCAGGCCGCCCTCGGTGATCTCGTGCACCGTGGACGGGGTGCCCTCCGGCTCTTCCTTGCGCGGCGCGGGCGCCGGTTCGGGTGCGGGCGCAGGAGCCTCGGCCGGGGTGGCCGCGGTCGTCGTGTCGCTCCCGCCCGGCGCGGCGAGCAGGGCCTCGGGGATGTACACCATCGCGCGCATGCCTCCGTAGGCGTTGGGCCCGTCGATGTAGACCGTGAACCCGTAGCGCCGTGCGAGCGCGGCGACGCCGGGGAAACCGACCTTCGGCGACGGACCTAGCTGGTGGATGTCGACCGGGCGCTCGCTGGCGAGCACCTGCCTGGCCTCCTCCATCTGCTCCGCGTTCATCCGCACGCCCGCGTCGTCGATGATGACGGTGACGCCGTGGTGCCCCTCCTGGAAGCTGACATCCACGAAGGAGGTCGGCGGCGAGTAACGCAGAGCGTTGTCGAGCAGGGTGGCCAGGGTGTGCACGAGCGGTTCCACCGCTCGGCTGACGACCACGCGGTCCAACTGGGTGGGGCGCACCCGCAGGTAGTCGCGCACGCGACCGGTGGCGCCGCCGACCACGTCGGTGAGCGATTGGGCGGGCCAGCGCCTGCCCGGTAGGCCGCCGCACACGATCACGTAGGACTGCGCCTGGCGGATCATCTGCTGGACCGTGTGGTCGATGCGGGTGAGGGTGGCGTACACGTCGTCGTTTCGGTGCGCGCGCAGCGCGGCGCTCACCACCTGGCTGACGTCGGCGCCGAGGCTCACCACCGAGGTGCCGAAGGAGCGCACCGCGCCGCTGGTCGCGTCGCGCGCGGCACCGCCGACCTCGGCGCGCACCGCCTCCTCGGCGGCCTGGATCGCCTGCCTGGCGTGCGCGTCGGCCTCGAGCAGGGCCCGGTCCCTCGTCTCGGTCTGCACCAGGCGAAGGTCATCGGCGTAGCGGTCGCCGATCCACTGCAGGCATTGGGCCAGCCGCGAATTCTGCAGTCCCGTCGGCACTTCGATCGTGCCGGTCGGCGCTTCGAAGCGCCGGACCGCGTCGGTGATCGCGGGCATCGTCTGTCCGGCGAAGCGATCCAGCGCCTCGTCGCGTTTGCGCTGGTCTTCCAGTAGAGACTCGGTCTTTGCCTGCGCTCGACGCAATGCGGTGATCAGATAGACGACCGCGGCGACCAGCAGCGTGGCGAGGATCCATGGAACAAGTACGGCGATATCCAGATTCATCAGTTCTCTCGTCGTTGACGCGATCCAACGTCCCCCCGATGCCCCGCCCCGTTACGGTCCGCGCCTGAACCAGCACCCTGCCACTACAGATCTCCGTCTTACCTTATTTCCTCACGACACCGACCGCATGACGCCCGATCGGATCCATTGCGCGTCGGAGGATCCGGCGCCCCGAAGGCACCCACCGGAGGCTCACCGCACACCTCACAGTGCCTGCAGGACAAGCGATCAGCGAATCGACCGCCGGCTGACCGAAGCGATTCCGACCAGCCCAGAACCCGACGACTCGCCAACCCTAGCAGCATCTCAGCGAAGTCTCGACGGATGCTGCTGACCGGCTTCGCCTTTCGTGACCAAAAGGATTTCTGACGTCGGAAAACGAAAGTAACGCAGCCGATTGCACCCGCCGCCAAGCCATTCCGTCCGGAATCATCGACCGATGGAATGGCGCGCTGTTCGGTGAATTCCGGCCCGGCAGGGAACCGCGCGGGCGGCCGCCGCGTCGGAGTAGACGAAACACTCTTACGACAGAACCGAACCGGGGGAAGCAATCATGGAGCCAGACCAGAGCACCGCGGAAGTCCGTACGACCGGCGCCGAAATCGCCGCGTCCGGCAGGCCGGGCCGGCGCCGATGCGTCCGGCGATGAGGGCGCGGCGACTGCTGATCGTGCTCGCGCTGGCCGCCATGGCGACCGCCTGCGATCCCTACAGCCGCGGCCCGGGCAACGCCGAGGTTCTGCAGTCGACGGGTCTCACCGTCGAACAGGCCGAATACGCCGTGTTCGACAATCTGCTCGCCCTCTCGCCGGATCCGGCCCGCTCCTACGGTGCGGAGGTGACGCGGCACGGGTGCGCGACCAACGCGTCGGCGCGGACCGTCGGCCCGCCGTGGAAGCTGTCGGTAGGCGATCGTTTCGCCGACCCGTCGCCGGGGCTGGTCGACGCGACGGAAGCGGCACTGAAGTCGATGGCCGAGCGGGGGTTCACGATGCCCGTCGACAAGGGGCTAACCGGCCGCCGCGGCGGGTATCGGCGCGACGACAGGGGTTTCGAGGTCGGCTTCGAGGTGCGGGACACCGACGGCAAGCGCTATCTGTCGGTCGTCGCCACCACGCCGTGCGCGGCCGAGAAATCGACCGGCGGCGGGCCGATTCCGCCGGTCGTCGACGCGATCCGGCTGGCGACCCGCAAGGCCGTTCACGCGTTCGGCGTCGCCGATCCGGTGGCGCTGCGCACCGTGGCGTGCGGGAAGCTGGGCGAGCGAGTGGATTTCGCCGTTCCCGCCGACGAGCGGGAACGGCTGCGCCAGGCGATGGCCGCCGACGCCGAGACCCGCGGTCCAGGGCGGGTCGTCGAGATCACGAGCTACCGGTGGCTGGGCGATCCGATGCTGCCGAGCGCGGCGAGCGCCGAGGTCACCGTGCGCTATCAGCGACACCCCGACATCCGCTATCGAGCCGAGTACCGCGACTGGTCCGGCGGCGCGTGGCGGCTGTGCGCATTCGATCCGATCTGATCCGTCCGCGCTGATCCGTCCGAACCGTGGCAAAGGACGCGATCGGCTCGTTGGCCGAGAGCGATCGACGGGTCGCGCGTCGCGCTCGCGAGAGTCCGCGCCCCCCGATCGCCCTCGGCCGGGCCCGACCTCAGCCCTGCAAGCCGGCTTCGATCTCCAACGTCAGGGTGATCTTGTCGCCGATGACCGCGCCGCCGTCCGGCAGCGGCATGTCGATGTCGAGGCCGAACTCGCGACGCGAGACCACAGTCGTGGCCTCGAAACCGGCGACCGGGCCGTTGCCCATCCCCGCGTTCACGCCGAGGAATTCGACCTTCAGCGAGACCGGCTTGGTGTTGCCGCGCACGGTGAACTCGCCGTCGACGACGAATTCCTCGCCGTTCAGCCGGAATCCGGTGGACTTGAAGGTCATTGCCGGGAACTGCTCGGCGTGGAAGAAGTCGGCGGTGCGCAGGTGGGCGTCGCGCTGCTCGTTGTCGGTGGTCAGCGAGTTCACCCGGATCTCGGCCTCGGCCGACGCGGTGCCGTCCTCGCCGATGACGAGCTTGGCGTCGAAGTCGGTGAACCGGCCGCGGACCTTGCTCACCATCAGATGGCGTACCGAGAAACCGACGGTCGAGTGGGCGGGGTCGACGACCCAGGTGCCCGCGGTCAGTCCCTTGGCGATTCCGGTGGTCATGGTGCGCTCCTTGGAGTTGGTAGAACTTTCAATTACTACAATGATCGGGCGCGACATCCTCGGCGCCGCCCTGTTCTTGCGCACCGGGGCGGTGCGCAACGACTATCCCCCGTCAGCCAGGCAGACGCCCGGCGAGCAGGTCCTCGAACGGCGTCGTGTCGCGATACGGATCCGGCGGACGCACCGCCGATCGTCCGGCGAGCACGCGTTCGGCGGCGGCCAAGCGGTCGGCCAGCGGCCTGGTGGACGAGGGCTGCGACAGGCCGCCCGAGACCACCGCGATCCGCGAGGTCGTCACGAGATCACCTCCTGCGCCGGAGTGCGCTCGGCCAGCAAGGACGCGTGCGTCGGTGCATCCGGCACGTGGGCGGGACGGCGGGCGGCGAACTCCTCGCGCAGCACCGGAACCACCTCCTCGCCGAGCAGATCCAGTTGCTCCAGCACGGTTTTCAGTGGCAGCCCGGCGTGATCTACGAGGAAGAGCTGGCGTTGGTAGTCGCCGAAGTGCTCGCGGAAGGTCAGCGTCTTGTCGATGACCTGCTGCGGACTGCCGACGGTGAGCGGGGTCTGCTCGGTGAACTCCTCGAGCGAGGGACCGTGACCGTAGACCGGCGCGTTGTCGAAGTACGGGCGGAATTCCCGCACCGCGTCCTGGGAGTTCTTGCGCATGAACACCTGTCCGCCCAAACCGACGATCGCCTGGTCGGCGGCGCCGTGCCCGTAGTGTTCGTAGCGGCGGCGGTACAGCTCGATCAGCCGCTGGAAGTGCTCCTTGGGCCAGAAGATGTTGTTGGCGAAGAAGCCGTCGCCGTAATAAGCGGCCTGTTCGGCGATCTCGGGGCTGCGGATCGATCCGTGCCAGACGAACGGCGGCACGTCGTCGAGCGGGCGCGGCGTGGAGGTGAAGGATTGCAGCGGCGTGCGGAACTTGCCTGCCCAGTCCACCACGTCCTCGCGCCAGAGCCGGTGCAGCAGATGGTAATTCTCGATCGCGAGCGCGATGCCGTCGCGAATGTCCTTGCCGAACCAGGGGTAGACGGGTCCGGTGTTGCCGCGGCCGAGCATCAAGTCGACCCGTCCGTCGGCGAGGTGCTGCAGCATCGCGAAGTCTTCGGCGATCTTGACGGGGTCGTTGGTGGTGATCAGCGTGGTCGCGGTGGACAACTGAATGCGGTCGGTGCGCCCGGCGAGGTAGCCGAGCATGGTGGTCGGCGAGGACGGCACGAACGGCGGGTTGTGGTGCTCGCCCGTGGCGAACACGTCGAGCCCCACCTCCTCGGCCTTCTGCGCGATCGTCACCATCGCCTTGATCCGCTCGGCCTCGCTGGGGGTGCGGCCGTTCGTGGGATCCGCGGTGACGTCACCGACGGTGAAGATTCCGAACTGCACGAGGCCTCCTCGAGCTCATTTGGTTGACTTGGCAACCATAGTAACCGCACTGCGCCGCGGCATATTCCGCAGTGGCAGGGCTCACAGTCGGCGGCCGCGATCGAAGCGAGGGAGAACCGCTGGTACCGGATACCATGCGCGGTATGGCAAAGCTCGAGGTGTCCGTGGACGTCCCGATCAGCCCGGAAGAGGCGTGGTCGCACACCGCCAATCTGTCCGAGCTGGACAAATGGCTGACCATGCACGAGTCGTGGCGCGGTGCGGTTCCGGAGCAGCTGACCGTCGGGACCGAGTTGGTGGGCGTCGCGTCGGTGAAGGGTCTGCGCAACCGCGTGACTTGGAAGGTCACGACCGCCGAGCCGCCGCGCAAGCTGGTGCTGAACGGTTCCGGCAAGGGCGGCACCAAGTTCTCGCTGGGACTTCTGGTCGCTCCCAAGGGATCCGGGTCCGAGGTGACCGTCGACATCGAGCTCGGCGGAGCGCCGTTGTTCGGGCCGATCGGCTCGGGCGTCGCCCGCGCGGTGAAGGGCGATATCGAGCGTTCGCTGCAGAAGTTCGTCGCGCTCTACGGGTGAAGGCCGCGGCCGGGAAACGATTCGGGCCCACGGCGTCGATCGCCGTGGGCCCGAATCGGTTGGCAGCGTTGCGAACTCAGTGCATCAGCGCCGTGACGCTCAATGAACCAGCGCCGTCACGCCCAGTGAACCAGCGGCCCAGTGAACCAGCGCCTGCGCCCTCAATGCACCAGCACCTTCGCGTCGGCGTCCTGCGTCGTCGCCGGCTTGGTCCGCGGCAGGAAGAACGCCGGGACCAGGGTCAGCACGATGAGGACCAGCGCGACGATGTAGGTGTCGCTGAACGCCTGCGCGGCCTGATCCAGGCCCGCGGCGACGGCGTCGGGTCCGAGCTGTTGCGCGACGGCGGGATCGGAGTTCGCGACGATCGCGGGTCCGGCCAGCGGCTGGTCCTTCAGCAGGTTGGTCAGCACCACCGACATGGTGGCGGTGCCGATCGAGCCCGCGGTCTGGTTGATGATGTTCATCAGCGTCGAACCGCGCGCCACCTGCTGGTGGGTCAGCGTCTGGATCGCGGCGGTCATGATCGGCATCATGGTGCAGCCCATGCCGAGACCCATCACCAGCAGCGCCAGGCACATGATCGGATAGGACGTGTCCGCCTCGAGCTGGGTGAAGAAGGCGGTGCCCAGCGCGAGCAGCACGATGCCGATCATCACGATCTTGCCCGGACCGTACTTGTCGACGAACCGGCCAGCGATCGGCATGGTGAGCATCGCGCCGAAGCCCTGCGGCGCGATCAGCAGACCGGCCGCGAGCGCCGACTCACCGCGCACCTGCTGCAGGTAGCTCGGCAGCAGCAGACCCGCGCCGAAGAACGCGATGGCGAACAGCACCATGGTCAGCACCGAGGCGGTCAGCGCCTTGTTGCGGAACAGGTGCAGGTCGATGAGCGGATGCTTGACCCGCAGCGCGTGGAAGACGAACGCCACCAGCAGCACGAGGCCGATCACGGCCGGGACGACAACCTTTCGCGCGGTGACGGTGCCCGCCTCCGGAATCGAGGAGACGCCGTACAGGAACAGCGCGAGCCCCGGCGAGGCCAGCAGCATGCCGAGGAAGTCGAACGACTCCGAGGGCTCCGGCTTGTCGGCCGGGAAGATCAGGAAGGCCAGCACAAGGGCGACGATGCCGATCGGCAGGTTGATCAGGAAGATCCAGTGCCAGCTGAACGCGTCGATCAGCCAGCCGCCCAGGATCGGGCCGCCGATCGGACCGAGCAGCATCGGAACACCGAGCACCGCCATCACCCGGCCGACCCGCTGCGGGCCCGCCGCGTGGGTCATGATCGTCATGCCGAGCGGCATCAGCATGCCGCCGCCGATGCCCTGAACGACGCGGAACGCGATGAGCGACTCGATGTTCCATGCCGTGCTGCACAGCAGCGAACCGAGCACGAAGAACGTCAGCGCCGCCATGTAGAGGCGCTTGGTGCCGAATCGGTCCGCCGCCCATCCGGTGAGCGGGATGACGGTCGCGAGCGCCAGCGTGTAGCCGGTCATCGTCCACGCGGCGATCGCGTAGGTGGTGCCGAATTCGAGCTGGAAGGTCGGCAGCGCGACCGTCACGACGGTGATGTCGAGGATCGACATGATCGCGCCGAGCACGACCACGCCCGCCACCTTGAAGACGGCGGCGTCCAGTGTGTCCGAGGACGGATCCGGTCCCGCCGCCTGAATATCCGGAGGTTGTGTCACCGGTTAAGACTGTCATTTCTTCGCCCGGAGAACCAGCGGTTTCGCCGACTCCGAGGAGAACTCGGCGATTCCGGCTGGAAAGATCCGTGCGGTTCCCGGAGGAAGATACGGCGGAGCACCGGTCCCGCTCGGCGCGCGGATGGAATCACCAGTCTCTGGCCGCGTGCAGCAGATGGCGGCGCACCAGTTCGACGTGGCGGCGCGGGGAGCCGCCGGGGCGGCGAGCCAGGAAGGCGGTGTTGATCGGCGGATCGGCCGGCTCGAGCAGCGCCGTGATCGCGCCCGACGCGAGTTCGCCCGCGCACAGATAGCGCGGCACGACGCTGACGCCCGCGCCCGCGACCACGCCGGCGAGCACCGCGCGCAGATCCCCGGCGATCAGCGCCGGTTCGGCCACGAGGCGGGTGTCGAAGACGTGGCGCCAGTAGCGGCGCAGGATCGGCAGGTCGGCGGCATAGCTGAGCAGGGGGAGCTCGGATAATGCCGACGGGTCGCCCGCGCGCAGCCGGGCGGTGTCGACGCGCCGCGCCAGGTCGGGCGCGGCGACGAGGACGAATTCCTCGTCGGCGAGCGGCTCGGCGAGCACGGTGCGACCACGCGGGCGGGTGGTGGCCACGACGAGGTCGTAAGTTCCGGCGCGCAGACCGGCGAGCAGGTCGTCGGTGAGTCCCGCGGTGAGCGTCAGCCGTACGCCGTCGGCCACCAGCGGGGCCAGCGTCGGCACCACCATGGTGGCCAGCAGTTCGGCGGGGCCTGCCAGCAGCACCGGAGGTTCGGGCACGGCGGTCTCCGGTTCGGCGCCGCCCGCGATCGCCTCCAACGCGTCCATCGGCCCGGCCAGCCTGGCGGCCAGCTCGTGCGCCGCGGCCGTCGCCGCGACGCCGCGCGGCAGCCGATCGAACAGCGGCCGCCCGAGTCGCTTCTCCAACGTCTGCAGCTGCGTGGTCACCGTCGGCTGCGACAGCCCCACCTGCGCGGCGCCCGCGGTGATCGACCCAGCGCGGTACACCGCGAGAAAGGTTCGCAGGTGCGTCAGATCCGCCACCCCATTGACCTGCCGATTCCCCATGACCCAAAGTCTATTGACCCGCCAATGGCTGGACCGGCTCCCCTGCCACAGATACGTTCGATGCCCCGCGGACGTGCTGCCGCTGCGCGGCGTATGGAAGCTGTGTGGCGCTCGGCCGGGCATCGGCGGTCGGCAGGGCGATTAAGCTTCTGCTCCTATGGCCCTCAGCGCGACACTGCACACCTTCACCGTTCACCTGGCCGACATCGATCGTGGTGTCTATCAGGAGCTGGAGTTACGCGTGGCGCGCCACCCATCCGAGACGGCCGAGTTCATGCTGACGCGCCTGCTGGCCTACTGCCTGGAGTACGAGGAAGGCATCACCTTCAGCGACGGCGGCGTGTCGTCCACCGACGAGCCCGCGGTGCTGGTCCGCGACCTCACCGGCCGCACCACGGCCTGGATCGAGGTCGGCGCGCCCGACGCCGAGCGCGTGCACCGAGGCAGCAAGCTGGCCGGACGCGTCGCCGTCTACACCCATCGCGACCCCGCCAAAGTGCTCGCCCAGCTCGCCGGGAAACGCGTCCACCGCGCCGACGAGATCCCCGTCTACAGCTTCGACCGCGCCTTCATCGATGCCGCCGTCGCCGCCGTCGAACGCCGCAACACCGTCACCCTCTCCGTCACCGAACGCCTGCTCTACCTCGACCTGAACGGAACGGTCCTGAGCACCCCGGTCGAGGAGCACCGCCTCACCTGACGGTCGATGACGACTCCGAGGGGTCAGCGGATGTAATGCCCGGCGTCGCGCAGGGATTCGACCTGCGGGCACGGCCAGCGGCGCCCGCAGCTCGCGCAGTCGCTGCCGTACCCGCCGACGGGCACGTGCTGGGTGAAGATTCGCTGGTCTTCCTGAGCGAAAGCCGCTCGGTTCGAGGAGTTCTGGCTCACGGGAGAGTAGGCGAGCATCAGTTCCTGGAGTTGCAGCCGGACTGCCTTGGTTCGGCTGTCGTAGCGTCGTTCCGACGAAGTGTTCGTCATAGAGCCGAAGGTAATCGTGGCGCCGAGCCCGGTGTCGGGATTTTCGCATTCCGCGTCGGCGAATTCGACGTTGTCGCGGGGGTCGAGGAGCACCTCTCCCTCGGCGGCTCCGAACACGACGACGGCCCTCCGTGCGCGTGACAGCGGAGGGCCGTGTTCGGCTAGAGCGGAACGACTACCGGCAGACGCCGTCGAAGGCGGTGCCCTCACGGGTGAAGACGCCGTCCAGGATCGAGCACGCCGTCCCGTTCGCGACGGGCACCTGCACCACGGCCAGCGTGCGCGAGTCCAGGCACGGCGCGGTCGCCGAGCGGAAGCCGGCGGCCGCCACGTTCGTGTTCAGCTGGAAGCCCGCCGACTCGCAGGCCTCCTTCGCCGCCTGGAGGTAGGCGTCGGTGGCCGGGTCCGCGGCGAATGCGTACCCGGCTCCCGCCACGGGGAGCACGGCGGCGATGACGGCTCCGGCGAGGAAGGTGGTCCGGCGGTGTGCGAGTTTTCTCATGGGCGAGATCATATGGGCTGAACCCGGTTTCGCGAACAATTCGGGATGCAACCCGCATATCGGGTCCTGCAGAATGGGACGGCGGCCGTCCCGCCGCCTCGGCCCGGCAGGTAGTCCTTCGGCGAGCGGCCGTGCCGAATCGTACCGGGCCGACGGCAGACGCCGACGGGTCAGGGGCGAGCGGGACCGGTGCCCGCGCCGGTCTCGGTGATGGCGGTGGCGATCTCCTCGATGTCGGAGAGGGTCGGTTCGACCGAACCCGCACCACGCCAGCCGTCCACCTGCTCGGGGCGACGGGCGCCGAAGGTCGTGACCGCCCCCAGGTGTTGGTCAGCTCGAAGGCGCCGACGTGCTGTCGGCCGAGGATGTGCGGACCATGCGAGATTCGGCGGTGGCTCGGGCGGCGGCCCTGCTCGCGTGCAATCCGCCTGCCAAACAGAGCACTGCGCCGAGCGCGACCCAAGCGACGAGGACGGTGACGGCGGACGCGCCGCCACGGCCGTCGAAGAACGCGGTCGATCGCAGCAACCGTCCACCGGCCCCGGGAGGCAGGAGCTGGCCGAGCGCGCCGGACCAGCCGGGGAGCATCTCGGGTGCGGTCGCCGTACCCGACAGCGGGTTGCCGATGAGCATCATTGCGACGGCGCCGATTCCGATTCCCAGCAAGCCGAGCAGGGATTCCAGCCCGAGGACGGTCAGCGAGGTGGCCGCGATCGTCAGGGCGACGACGCCGGCGTTGGCCGGGTAGTACCCGCTCAACGAGCCGAACCAGAACTGAAGAATCGCTGTAACGGCCAGGCCGCCGGTCACCGCGAAAGCGAGTGCACCGGTGATCCGGCGGACGGCGCCGTGGACGAGCCGGGTCAGCAACACGGCGGCCAGCAGTCCGCCCATGACCAGCGGCAGGGCGCCTGCGGCCAATCCGGCTCCGCGCGGGTCGTCGGCGGGCAGTGCGGCGAGGTCGTGAACGGCGACCGCGGTGCCGGATCGGTCTGTCTGGCCGAGGCCGGTCGCTATGGTCTGGAGGGTCTGGGCGACCGCGGTGCTCGCCGCGGAGGCGACGATGACCTGCGGGGTACCGGAGCTCAGGTCGATCGCGCCGTATACCTGCCGGTCGCGGACGAGCTGTTCAGCGGCGGCGGTGTCGGCAGCCTCGGTGATCTCGAAGCCGCCAGGCAGACGTCGATCGAGCGCGGTTCGGATCGGTGCGATCGCGCTGGCAGGCCCGGCAACCGCGATCGGCACATCGTGGACCGACGACCGCACCGACGGCCATGCGAAGGCGGTGAGCAGCACGCTGGTGACGGCCGTGAGCAGGAGGACTGCTGCGGCGACCGTCGGCCATCGCGACGGGAGGGTGTCGGTGGCGAGCGGGGCTCGCGGGGTCATGTCTACTCCTCGAGGGACGTATCCGGCGTTCATCGCAGGGTGAGGGCGGTTTCGGAGTCGATGTGGGTCAGTTTCTGCGGGTTGCGGACGTAATAGAGGCCGGTGATGTGGGTGTCCTCGACGTGCATCGCGATGACGCCGTCGAGTTGCCCATCCACGTAGAGAGCCAGTGCGGGGCTGCCGTTGACCGCGGTCGCCTCGACGGTGAGCGCGACGTCGTTCTTGGTGAGGCCGCCGACGATGAAGCGGGCCACCTTGTCGGCACCGAGGACCGGCCGCGGTGTGGCCCGCTTGATGCCACCGCCGTCGCTGATCGCCACCACATCGGGGGCCAGGACGTCGAGCAGGCCCTGCAGGTCGCGGGTCTCGAGCGCGCGCCGGAACGCCTCGACGGCTGCGTCGGCTTGCTGCGCGGTGACCGCGCGACGTGGCCTGCGGGCTTCGACGTGGCGGCGGGCTCGGTGGGCGATCTGGTGCACGGCGGCGGTCGTCTTGTCGACCGCGGCGGCGATCTCGTCGTAGCCCATCCCGAAGGCTTCGCGCAGCACGAACACCGCCCGTTCGGTCGGGGTCAACGTCTCGAGCACTAGCAACAGCGCCATCGAAACGCTCTCGGCGAGTTCGACATCGGCGGCGACGTCCGCGGTGGTGAGCAGTGGCTCGGGCAGCCACGAGCCCACGTAGGCCTCCCTGCGGCGTTTCATCGACCGCAGCCGGTTGAGCGCTTGGCGGGTGGTGATCCGAACCAGGTAGGCGCGTGGTTCGCTGACGTGCATCCGGTCGACTTCGACCCAGCGCATCCAGGTCTCCTGCAAGACATCATCGGCGTCGGCCGCCGAGCCGAGCATCTCGTATGCGACGGTGAAAAGCAGGTTGCGGTGGGCGACGAACGTTTCCGTCGCCTCGGCGGTGGTGTGGTCGCCGCCGTCCCGGCCCGCTGTCGCGCTGTCGGCCTTCCACTGCCCGCCGCTTGTCGTATCCATCGAGATCCTCTCCCGTCTCCCCTCGGTTGCCGTTCGATCCAGCCCACCGGGTCGCCGGTGCGGCAGCGCTCACGATTGCGAGCCCTGCCGCACATCGAAGTCATCGGCAGCCAGGCGCGTCGACGGCGGTGGGTGTCCTACGCGACCGGCGCCGCCGCGGGGGCCTGCTCGGCCTGCAGCAGCTTCGGCCTGTGCTTGCCGTCCTTGGGCCAGCTATGCGCACCGGGCTTACGCGCTTCGGCCACCAAGTGTTTGACGCTGGCGGCGCAGGAGAACTCCTTGAGCTTCTTGCCCGCACGCCCGCTGAAGTACAGCGGCATCGCGGTGTCGTCCTTGCGGCCGAGCTGGAAGATCCCGGTGTTGCGGCCGAAGCTGATGCACATGGCGGGGAACGACAGGTCGATCGGTGCGGGCCGCTCACCCGCGATCCGGTTCAGTACGGTGTCGGCGGCATGGGCGCCAAGGCATCCCGCCGCGTAGGCGCTCATCCGGAACGGCAGGTCGGATGGCGCCGACGCGTCGCCCGCCGCGACGATGCGCTCGTCGTCGACGCTGGTCAGTGTTTCGTCGGTGAGCAGGCGCCCGGCGGCATCGGTGCGCAACCCGCTGCGGTCGGCCAGATCCGGCACACCGAAGCCCACGGTCCAGATGGTGACCTGACTCGCCAACCTGCGGCCGTCCCTGAGTTCCACGGCCTCCCGCGTCACCGCGGTGACCGACGTATCGGTGCCTTCGACGACGCTGACGCCCAGCCCGGCGAGGTACTTGCGGGCGGTGCGCCGCGCCCGAGGGTGCAGATACGGACCGACGACGCCGCCGCAGACCAACGTGACGGTGCGACCCTGCTCCGCCAGCTCCGCGGCCGTCTCGATGCCGGTCGGACCACCCCCGACGACCGTCACCGCAGCCGACAAAGGCGTGTCGTAGAGCACCGACCGCAACCGCTGGGCCGTCTCCAGGGTCGCGATCGGGTAAGCGAACTCGGCCGCGCCCGGCACCCTTTGGCCTGCGCTCTCGCTGCCCACCGCGTAGATCAGATAGTCGTAGCCGATGCTGTCGCCTTCGGCCAGCATCACGCGCCGCCCGGATGCGTCGATCCGCGTCACGCTGTCGACGGCCAGCCGGACACCCTCGGCCATGATCTCTTCGTAGTCGACGATCGCGTCGTGGGTTCCGCCCACCAGCTGGTGCAGGCGCAGCCGTGGGACGAAGACCGGGCGCGGATTGATGACAGTCACCCGCACGTCGTCGCGCTGCGTCAAGCGATTGGCCGCCATCACACCGGCGTATCCGCCGCCGACCACGACCACATCGATGTTCTTGCTCATGGGTGTCTCCTTCGTTCCGAGAGGCTCGTGAACAAGACACCGCAGAGACGAGATTCCTGACATCCTGTGAGTCAGATCACTCGGACAATCCGGCTTGCGTTACACGCGGCACTTTTGCCGGACGACGGACGGGGCAGATCGGAAAGGTAGGCGCGGCAGACGCCCGAACGGATACATCGAGGCGGTCGGCATGGACACGGCGGGCCGCAGGCAGTACCTGTTTGACGAGCAGTGGCGGCGGGTTCAGACCTGCCGCCACTTCTCATGGGCGAGCAGCACGCTGGCCTGCGGCCCCATGAGCAGCATCCCACCGTCCACCACGAACGATGCTCCCGTCACATACCTCGCCGCGGGCGTGGCGAGAAACGCCACCACCGACGCGACTTCCCGCGCGTGGCCGGGACGGCCGAGCGGCACCCAGGTCGACGTCGATGCGGCGGGTGCCGAGCTCGCCGCTGCGCGCGAACACCGCCACCGCGTAGCGTCCGCCGTCCGGGTACTCAACCACCCCCGCCTCCATGTGCAGGCCGGGCAATCGTCGGTCGTCTACACCGTCCACCCGGCGCAGCGCACCGATGGCAACCCCACTCTCGAGCCCTGACGACGATTTCCATTGCGACCGATCACGCCGACATTTCGTTGCCGATACTCGGGCGGCAACGCCGGTGCGCCTGGGAATAGCTGAAAGCCGAACGCGGACAGCGATCTTGCCTACATTTTCGCTCTCGCCACGCCATCGCCGACGTGACGAGGCGAACGCGCGCGATGCCCGGAATGCGTTTCCTCGGTGGAGATTTCGCAAAACCGCCCGTTTCGCAGGTTCGGACGTAGGATGAAGGCGGCCGACCAACGGCCTCTTGGGGACGCATCGGCTGTCTTGCCCGAACGAAACACGTAGGGAAACACGATGAGAGTCAATCAATTCGCCGCTTCCGCTCTGCTCGCGATCGGGGCCATCGGAATATCCGCGGGCACGGCAGGTGCCCAGCCCACCGACCCCGCCGCCGAGGTGTCCGTGCGCGGCGTCGACCACGGCGTCGGCTACACCACCGGACCGACCTCGGACGGCAACGGTATCGTCACCACCGTCGACGACGGCGCATTCCGCCTCGGCGCCGACGCGCGGACGGTCAGCCTCACCGACGCCACGGGCCGCATCGTCGCGACCCTGCCGCTGGGCTTCACCGCCCAGGGCCAGACCTTCGGCCTGACACCGCAGATCACCGACGCGGGCCGGACGCTCACCCTCACGCCCGCGGGGGCACCGGCGGCCGCCACCCAGCACATGCGCCAACTCGTCGAGTACGACGAGACCATCGCGCGCAAGCAGCACAACGCCGCGGTCGGCGCGCTGATCGGCGCGGGCATCGGCGCGGTGATCGGCTTCTTCCTCGGCGGCGTCGGCGCACTGGTCACCGTCCCGATCGGCGCGGGCATCGGCGCGCTGATCGGCTTCGCCACTCCCTGACAGAGATCCGCCGCCCGTCACCGGATTCCGCTCCGGTGACGGCGCGTGGCGATCGGCCACACCCGAGGTGCGGCGGCGTATCCGGCTGCGTCGCAGCACGTTCGGGAACGGCGCCGGTGTGCCGTCTGCGCTAGGCTCGCCACCGGGCGCCCACCTGCGCGCGCCCGCCCGGATGGCCCGCCCAGGAGGCACGCCGCATGGCCGACGCCCGTTTCGCTCGCACCAAACGCATCATGCTGTTGACCGATCTCGGCTTCCTCGCCTACTGGGTCGCGACCGCGCTCGGCGCGGTCACTGTCGGAACGGATCCCTTTCTGCAGCAATGGAACTGGTCGTTCCTCGGGCTCGATCTCGCAGCCATCGGCATCGGACTCGCGAGTCTCGCTGTGGCGCACCGACAGCCGCCGCTGGCCGAGCGCATGATGCTCGTCTCGCTCACCGCGACCGCTGCCGCGGGCCTGATGGCGCTGAACTTCTATCTGGTGCGCTGCGACTTCGATCCGGCCTGGTGGATCCCGAACGCTTGGTTGCTGCTCTTCCCCGGCGTCGCCATGACCGTCATGATGGTTAACTCCGCCACCCGCTAGCAAATTCACGATGCTGGCCGATCGCTACCGCTCGTTCCGCGCGCGTGAACACCTCTTGTCGCGATGAATCCCGCTGATCACGGCCGCTTCGGCGAACTCGGTCAGACAGCTATGTTGGGTTCGAATTCTACTCGGGCGCAACGAACTTCGAGTCGTACCCACAGGTCGCGACAGCAAACCGCGACCGCGGCTCCCGTGTGACACAGCACGGCCGGCGCACCGGACTGTTGTGATAATCACCAACGTCCGTGTGTCGCAATCATCGCTATGATCTTGGTTGCGATATGTTCGCCGAGATATGGTGCCGCCGCCTGCGGCCCCGGGGCAGCCACGGAGGCGAAGGAGGTGCGCCAGCCTGCCACGAACCATTCGCCACGACGGCAATGGCGTGCGCGCGTCTCCAGCGACCCGTTCCGATCACCCACTGTTCACGCGGTGACCGAAGTTGTTCCACCGCGTCGTTTTCCACACTGCCAACCAGCTCACCGATGGCCGCCGCGGCCCCTCGTCCCACGGTCGTCCATCAGCGTTGCCCGATGCCGGAAAGAAAGACCGTGTTCAAAGTCGCGACTCGAATACTGATCCTCCTCTTGAGCATCCTGTCCGTAGGTGTGATGGGTGCTCCGGCGCAAGCCAGCCCCCTCTACCCCGAACCGGATCCGGATCCGTTCTACAACCCGCCTGCCGAACTGGCCACGCTGCAGCCCGGCGACGTCGTCCGCTCCCGCAGGATCGACACGACCCTCTACGTCGGGACCGAAGGCTGGCAGGTGGCCTTTCGCTCCACCAACTCCGGCGGCAAACCCATCATGGCCGTCACCACCGTGCTGCTGCCCGCGGGAGTGCGCAACCCACCGCTGGTCTCCTACCAGGCGCTGATCAATTCGCTCGGCTCCCGGTGCAACCCGTCGCGGTCGCTGTTCAACGGTGAACTGCAGGACGCGGTCGGCGCCATGCTGCCGATCGGCCGCGGCTGGGCCATCTCGATGCCGGACTACCTCGGCCCCACCGTCGCCTACGGCGCCGCCAAGCTCAGCGGGATGATCACGCTGGACAGCGTGAAGGCGGTGCAGAAGGTCGCCGAACTCGGCCTCGGCAGTTCGCCGGTCGCGATCGCGGGCTACTCCGGCGGCGGCATGGCCACCGCGTGGGCCGCCGCGCTGCAGCCGACCTACGCTCCCGATCTGAAGCTGACCGCGGCCGTGGCGGGCGGCATCCCGGCCGACCTCGAGGAGATGGCGCTCGGCCTCGGCTTCGAGCCGCACCCCGGCTTCGGCCTCGCGTTCGCCGCGGCGATGGGCCTGGAACGGGAGTACCCCGAGCGGCTGCCGATCTCGGATCAGCTCAACGAGAACGGCCTGTGGTTCCGCGAGTTCACCCACGACGCCTGCCGCCGCTTCCTGCTGTTCCACGGCGCCTTCCGCAGCGCGGACCAGATGGCCGCGTCCAAGAGCCTGATGGACAGCCCCGAGGCGCGGGAAGTGCTGCACGAGAACAGCCTTCGCCGCTTCCCCGGCGTGCCGACGGTGCCGACCTACCTGTGGCAGGGCCGCTACGACACGCTGACGCCGTTCGACTCGCTGGCCGAGACCGCCAACCGGTATTGCAAGGCGGGCGCCCCGGTGAAACTGGTGCCCTACGACATCGCCGAGCACATGACCGCGGCGGTCGCCGGCTTCGCCGACGCGTGGAACTACGTCGAGTCCCGCTTCCGCGGCGAACCGGTGCCGACCAGCTGCTGATCGTCCGAATCCGAAGGGACGCCCCGCCTTCCGGCCGGGCGTCCCTTCGTATCCGGGCGGTCGCGCCGGGCGTCAGAGCGAACCGCCGCCGCCGATCATCCACGGGTTGAACGTGCACGTCATCTCGACGGATGCCCGCGGGTCCAAGGCGCGCAGCGCGATGGCAGCGGCGCGCGGCGAGTACATCAGCGTCAGGTGATCGGACATGTCCTGCTCGCAGCCGTTCTGCAGGGTGATGTTCTGCACGGGGGCGTCGGGACCCGGCTGCAGGAAAGTCCATTCGAACGGGTTCGAGATCTGATCGTGCCTGGTGCCGACCGCGGTGTACTCGATGCCGGGCACGGTGTCGCCGTCCCGGTTCAGGTTGGCATAGAACTCCGAACCCACGACCTGCTGAATATTGGCCTGGCCGATCAGCGGCCGGTAGAAGCCGAGGATGTTGATGCCCAGATTGGTCATCAGCCGCCCCAGCGTCGCCATGCCCATCAGCGAGGTGCCGTGGTTGGTGCCTCCGAACGAGACGAGCTTGCCCACCTTGTCCGCGCCGCCTTCGAACTTCAGGTACTGGCTCGAGACCGGTCCGCCCTGCGAATGCGCGACCAGGTCGACCTTGTCGGCGCCGGTGGCCGCCAGCACGGTGTCGACGTAGTCGCGCAGTTGACGCGCCGAATCCTCCATCGGCCCCACGCCGTTGCGGCCGGGCAGCAGCGGACCGAGGCCGCCGCCCTCGAACAAGCTCGCGCGGCCGAAGTTGAATGTGAAGACGCAGTACCCTTCGCGGGCGATCCGCGGCGACATGTACGCGAAGGTGTCGTAGGCGTTGAGCCAGGTGCCGTGCACCAGCACCACCGGCCGCGGATGTTCCGCGCTAGGACGGCAATCCGGCCGATTGGCGCTGGGCGGCGCCGCGTCGGGATGCGCCAGCCCGTTGACGAACGCGGCGAGGAAGGCCGACACCTCGGGCCCCTCGCCGGCGACCTGGGAGGCGTGGCTGCGCCCGGCCGAACCCGAGCCACTGCCGGTGTCCACGATGGGCTGCACCTGCCTGCCGTCCGGCGCGGGCCGAAGCCCCGCGCCGATCAGATCCGCGAGCTGCTGCTCGATCGATGCGGACGCGCCCGCCGCGGGCTCCGGCGCGGCCGCCGCCGGACCGATGGCGTGAGTCGTGCCGAGCGCCGTCACGCCCGCGACGATGGTTGCCGCGAGCACGCCCCGCAGTCGTTCGATGGGTCTGTGCCTGACTCGTCCTCGAGAGACAACCCGCATGGAATCACGCTCCAAAACTAGCGATGAAAGTTTCCGATTCACCGTAAGGTCGATAAACTAGCGGCGCAAGTTTTTGTCTCCTGCGACAATGCTGCGACAGGACAAGGAGGCAAACCCGTGGCCCGACCCCGCCACCCGCTGCTCACACGAGCACGCATCGTGGCCACCGCGCTGACGCTACTCGACACCGAGGGCATGGCGGCGGTGTCTACCAGGCGAATCGCCGCCGAGCTCGGCGTGCAAGGCCCCTCGCTCTACAACCATGTCGGCACCAAGGACGAACTCATCGATGCCGTTGCCGACGCGGTGCTGGGCGAGGTCGACACCGGCATGTTCGCCGCGCTCGGCGCGGAGAATCCGGACTGGCGCACGGCGCTGCGGGATTGGGCCCACTCGTACCGCGCCGCCATGGCCGCCCATCCGAACATCGTCCCGGCACTCGCGGGCGGCCCTGGCCACCGTCCCAATGCGCTGCGCATCGCCGACGCGGTGTTCGGCGGCCTCGTCGCGGCGGGCTGGCCGCGCCGCGAGGCGACCACCGTCGGCGCGCTGATGCGCTACTTCGTCACCGGGTCCGCACTCGCCTCGTTCGCCGCGGGCTTCCCCGCCGACGCCACCGTGTACGGCGGCGACTACCCGCACCTGAGCGAGGCCCATCTGCTCGCGGAACGGCAACACCGCATCGACGAGGACGCGTTCGAGGTCGGACTCCAAGCCTTGCTGGACGGACTCGCCGACCGCTACCGCGCGGTCCGCGCCGCACAACCCGATCGCAACTGACTCACGACCGCGCGCGGTACACCTCCGGCGACCGCAGCCCGCCCGAATTGTCCGGATAGGGTGAAGTCGTGAACGTAGAGGTAACACCCTTGCCGGGAATCGGTGTACGCAAAGACTTTCCATTGAAGAACAACCGGCGCGTCGGCGTGATCGACCACCGCGACGGCACTTTGGACCTGATCATCGGCAAGCCCGACAACCCCGACGTCACCGACCAGATCCCGCTCACCCGGCGCGAAGCGGCATTGCTCGCCAATCTGCTCGGCGCCCCGCAGGTGGTGGCGCAATTGCAGGAGGAGCACCGCGAATTCGACGGTGTCACGACCCGCCAGCTCACCGTGCGCGGCGGGTCCCCCTACGACGGCAGGCCGCTCGGCGACACACAAATGCGCACGCGCACCAAGTCGTCCATCGTCGCGGTGGTGCGCGCCGGGCACGCGATCGCCTCGCCCGGTCCGGATTTCGTGTTCAACGCCTTCGACGTCCTGATCGTCGTCGGCACCGCGGAGGGCCTAGAGGCCGCCGCCGTCATCCTCACGGACGGCTGAGGCATGGTGGCACACGAAACCGCGCTCGCGTTGATTCAGCTGGGCGCGGTCTTTTTCGGTCTCGGTCTGCTCGGGCGCGTCGCCGCCCGCATCGGCATGTCGCCGATTCCGCTGTACCTGGTCGGCGGCCTGCTGTTCGGCACAGGCGGCCTCGTCGAACTCGACCAAGTCGATTCGTTCATTCACCTGGCCAGCGAGATCGGCGTCGTCCTGCTCCTGCTGCTGCTCGGCCTGGAGTACAGCGCCGCCGAGCTCGTTACCGGCCTGCGCCGTTCCTGGGCCGCCGGTGTGCTCGACTTCGTGCTCAACGCCACCCCCGGCGTCTTGGTCGCCCTCTTCCTCGACTGGGGCCTGACCGGCGCCATCGCGATGGCGGGCGTCACCTACATCTCCTCCTCGGGCATCGTCGCCAAGGTACTCAACGATCTCGGCAGGCTGGGCAACCGCGAAACGCCGACGATCCTGTCCATCCTGGTGTTCGAGGATCTGGTGATGGCGGGCTATCTGCCGGTGCTGACGGCGGTGCTCGCGGGCACCGGATTCCTGGCCGGTCTCACCACCGTGGGGATCGCGCTGCTCGTTGTCACCGTCGTGCTAGTGGTCGCGCTGCGCTACGGACGATACGTCTCGATGATCGTGGACAGCGATGACCGCGAGATCTTCCTGCTGAAGCTGCTCGGTTCCGCGCTGCTGGTCGCCGGACTCGCCTCCGCACTGCAGGTCTCGGCGGCGGTGGGGGCATTCCTGCTCGGCATCGCGATCTCGGATTCGACAGCGCACAACGCCACCAAGATCCTGGAGCCCCTGCGCGATCTTTTCGCCGCGCTGTTCTTCGTGCTGTTCGGACTGAGCACCGATCCGGCGACCATCCCCCCGGTGCTCGGCTGGGCCTGCCTGCTCGCCGCGGTCACCACGACCACCAAGGTCGCCACCGGCTGGTGGGCCGCCAAGCGCGCGGGGAGCTCGCGCTACGGGCGGGCGCGCGCGGGCACAGCACTGGTCGCGCACGGCGAGTTCTCCATCGTCATCGCGGGATTGGCGGTCACCGCGGGCGCGGTGCCGACCGAGTTCGCGGCGCTGGCCACGACCTACGTGCTGCTCATGGCGGTGCTCGGTCCGATAGCGGCGCGCGTGGTCGAGCCTGTCCTGGTGTGGCGCGACCGCCGCGCGGCCCGTCCCGTCTGACAGGCGCTCGCCACTCCGGCCCTCGCACCACCCGGCCGCTCGCACCACCAGACGACTCAGCGCAGCGGCGCCGTCGTGGTGTTCGATCGGCCGACGTACTCGTCGTTGAGCAGGTGATAGGCCTGCCCCAAATCGGTCAGCGCACGCCGCCAACGGGTTTCGGCCTCGCCACCCGCGGGACTGCGGCTCAGTTCGAGCATCGCCGCGGTGGCGTCGGCCGACCGGACCGCGGCGGCGAGCAGCACCGGGGCGGGCTCGGCGATGGCGTCGGCGGCCATGGCGTCGATGCGGTCGTGCAACTCGACGGCGTCGGCGCACATCCGCTCGGCGGGGTCCTCGTGCGCGGCGTTCGCCTGACACGACTCACCGCCGACCACGTGTTGCAGCAGACCGACCAGCAGCGCGCGCTCGGTGGTGGCGTCCCGCGGTCCGTCGAAGGGCGGATCCGCCTTGTCCGGGTCGATGCGCAGAATCGCCAAGACTGCCCGCAACTGAGCGATGGTCACCACGTTCCCCGGTCCCTCCCTGCCCTGCGCCGGACGCCCGATATGTTCGCCCGCCTCGGATTTCCCCGTCACCGCCCATCCCTTCCTAGTCGGCCGCGCGGCGCGCGAACCTCCGTCGCCTCCGGGCCGGGGATAGTGTTTGCCAGATCTTCACTGAACGATTGTCAAACTATCCAAAAGATCGGCGGATGTCTCGGGAATCGGCATCTACGACGGGTCGCCACGGGGTGGCGGCTCCACGCTCGCGGCGCGTCGCGATCTTGCCCGCGCATCGCCGGTCGCGAATAGGATTGCCGGAGAAGCGCGCTCACGATCCGTGCGGCCGCGGGGAACGTGGGAGACGACGATGACCGGACCTCGACGGCCGACCGTCGCTGTGCGCTGGCCCGCCGTTATCGCGGTAGCGGTCTTGACAACCGGCGGCTGCGCGACCCTGCTCGGCGAACCCGCGCCGCCGCCCTCCCCCGCCGAGATCGCGGCCGCCACAGCCGAATTGACCGATTTGCCGTCTTCCGAGGAGACCGAGCGGCAGGTCGCGGCGGTCGTCGACCGGATCGCGGCGGCCGCCTCGGCGATCGATCCCGCGCTGCGCTGGAGCCGAACCGAGGACCGGGCATTCGGCCCCTGCTACGGACCGTACGAGCACACCGGCGGCAGGCGCGTAGTCCTGCCGCGCTATCGAGCCGACGGTACGCTGCCCGAGGGGACGTGGCCCGGTTTCCAGGAGACGGCCCGCGCGCTGGCCGCGTCCGTCGGCGCGACGGACATGCTGCCCGGCGACAGCGCATCGCCGGACCGGCATGTCACCTTCGAAGGCGGGGACGGCGGGAAGTGGGACAACAACACCGAGCTGTCGATTCTCGCCGACCGGCGGTCGATGACGATCACCGCGACGGTGGGCTGCCGGTTGCCCGACGGCCACACGGCAGGCGGGTGAGGGCGATCAGGCGGCCAGGTGCTCGCTCTCCTCGCCGAGCGCCCGTTCCCGCAACGTCTTCAGCGTCTTGGCGAGGATGCGCGAGATCTGCATCTGCGACACCCCGAGTCGCTCGGCGATCTGCGCCTGGGTCTTGTTCTCGAAGAACCGCATCACCAGCACCTCCCGCTCCCGCTCCGGCAGTTCGGCGATGAGCGGACGCACCGCCATCGCGTCTTCCAGCAGCCGATAGCACGGCTCCTCGGCGCCGAGAGAGTCCACGGCCGCCCGCGTGGAACCGTCGTCGTCGCCGTCGCGGTACGCCGTGTCCAGCGAGCTCGACTGGTAGCCGTTGCTCGCGACCAGCGCCTGGGTGATCTCGGTGAGCTCGACGTCCAGCTCGGCCGCGAGTTCGCGCGCGGTGGGCATCCGGCCGAGCCGCTGCGCGAGCACATCGGTCGCGGGCCCGATCGATTGCCGAATCTCCTTGAGCCGCCGCGGAACCCGCACCGACCAGGTGCGATCACGGAAATGCCGCCGCACCTCACCCATGACGGTCGGTACCGCGAACGAGAGGAACGAACTGCCGCGGGAGACGTCGAAGCGGTCCACGGCCTGCACCAACCCGAGCCGGGCGATTTGGTGCAGGTCGTCGAACGCCTCGCCGCGGCCCGCGAAGCGACGCGCGATGTGTTCGGCCAGCGGCAAGCACATCCGCACGATGTCCTCCCGCACCCGCTGCCGGTCCGGGTCGTTCACATCCAGGCTCGCCAGCTTCTCGAACCACGGCTCGATGTTGTCGTAGGTGTCGGTCCGGGCGATGTCGTCGTCCGCGGTGCGCACCGTCGATTCCTGTTTCATCCGATCTACCTCGTTTCCAACCGAATTCGACTCTGGTTGGATACCCGCGTTGCCGTTACCGAAACGTGATCGCGAGAGAATCGCCGGTCATCTGTGCCGACGACCACCCGCGACGGCATCAGAGAATGGGCCCCTCAACCCCTCCTCATGAATTCCTGCGCCTTGGCTTTCACGCCCTGTGCGATGAAGTGCCTGGCGTCGGGATCGCCGCGCAGCACGGCTTCCGCGGTGTCCTTCAACTGGTCCCAGGTGGCGTGCGGCGGGATGGGCGGCATCTCGGGATCGCATTTCACGTCGAGCAGCACCGGTTCGTCGGCGCGCAGGGCGCGGTCCCATGCGGGCCCGAGCTCGTCGGTGGATTCGACGGTGATCGCGGCCAGCCCCATGACCCGCGCGACCTCCGCGTAGGACACATCCGGAAGCGATTGGGATTCCTCGAATTTCGGTGCGCCGCCCATCGCGCGCAGCTCCCAGGTCACCTGATTGAGATCGTTGTTGTGGAAGACGCAGACCACCAGCCGCGGATCCGACCACCGGCGCCGGTAGCGAGCGATGGTGAGCAGTTCGGCGAGCCCGTTCATCTGCATGGCGCCGTCGCCGACCAGTGCGATCGCCGGCCTGCCCGGATGGGCGAACTTGGCGCCGATGGCGTACGGGACGCCAGGCCCCATGGTCGCCAATGTGCCGGAGAGCGAACCGCGCATCTGACCGCGGAAGCGCAGGCACCGGGCGTACCAGTTGGTCGAGGAGCCCGAATCCGCGGTGACGATGGCGTCGTCGGGGATGCGCTCGGACAGTTCCCAGACCACCCGCATCGGATTGAGCGGCCGCGCGTCCAGCATGGACTGCCGTTCCAGCGTCTCCCACCAACGGGCGACGTTCTTCTCCACGGTCTCCCGCCACGACCGATCGGACTTGCGTTGGACCAGCGGAATCAGCTCGGCCAGTGTCGATTTGGCGTCGCCGACCAGGTTCACCTCGGTCGGGTACCGCATCCCGATCATGGTGCCGTCGATATCGATCTGCACCGCACGCGCCCGGCCGAACTCGGGCAGGAACTGCGAGTACGGGAAATTGGAGCCGACGATCAGCAGGGTGTCACAGTCGCGCATCAGCTCGTAGCTCGGCTTGCTACGCGGTGGCGCGGCGATGTTTGCGGTGGCTGGTGTCGCACAGGGGGTAGTTCTCGGACCGGCGGCACAGGCAGATCGCGACTTGGAAGCGGTCGCAGCGGATGGTCTTGCCGTCTGCGGTCACGAGTTCGACCGGCCCCTCGACGAGGGCGGGGCCGTCGGCGGTGAAAGTGACTCGCCACGGCTCATTTTCGGATGTGGTCGGCACGGATCACCACCAGATCTTCGCTGTCCTGGCCTGGTTCGATCAGCCCGTTCGAGGCGAGCCAATCGGCGCGCCCGCGCAACACGGGCCCGAACGGCACGGTGTGGCGGGCCACGATCGCGGCTTTCAAGCCCGCGTCGCGCAATTGGTTCAGGGTGCTGTCCGGATCGGACAGCATCGAGTGCACGACCAGCGCCGCGCCGCGCGGATTCAGCAGACCCGGCATCATCCGGCACAGCCGGTCGAGGGCCCCGCGACCGCGCTCGCCCGCATCCCAGGCCCGCGCGGCGCCGCGGTGCTCCCGCTCCGGTGCGGGGACGTAGGGCGGATTGGCCAGGACGAGATCGAATCGGCGTCCACTCAGCACCGACGCGAAGTCGCCCCGGATCACCTCCGCCCCTATCCCCCGCACACGGCAGTTCAACCACGCGGATACCGCGGCGGAGCGCGAGATATCCACGGCGGTGACCGCCGAGGCTCCGCCGCGCACGGCGGCGATCGCCAGCGCCCCACTGCCCGTGCACACGTCGAGCACGTGGGCACCGCGCGGGAGGCCCGCTTCGATCAGCGCCCTGGCCAGCAACCAGGTGTCCGATTGCGGACGGTACACCCACGGCGGTCGAATCAACATCACGTACAGCGGATAGCCGGATAGCGCCGACCTAATCGTCCGGCGCCGCCGAACCCGGCTCGCCGTCGCGCAGCGAACTGCGGCCCGCCTCCCAACAGCCGAGCACATGATCGGCGAACCGGTCCTCCAGCAGATTCGTCGCCTGGATGCCGAACACCACCGATTCGGTCAACGCGGGCTCCTGGGCGAGCAGATCGCCGATCACGTCGCGGCGCATGACCTGTTCGTGCACCGCGTCGGCTTCCACGTGCTCGCGGTAGAACCGGGTGCACGCCGGGTCGGCATCGAGGCGACGCAGCGCTCGCACCATCCGCTGCGCGCCCGGCGGCGAGCTGATCTCCACGGTCGCGAAATGCCCGACCAGTGCCCCGCGCAGTGACCGGTGCAGACCGAGCAGCGAGATCGTGTCCATCAGCGCGAACATCGGCGCGGGGATGACGTTCAGGTAGTGCAGGTAGTCCGGGTTCAGGCCCGCCGCGGCCATCAGATCCGCGTACAGCCTGGCGTGTACCCGTTCGCCGCGCCCTCCGCCGAACTCGTCGAACTCGACCGCGACCAGCGACGCCTTCGCCTGACCGCGCAGCCGGGGAATCGCCCAGGCGTACGGGTCCGCCTCCTTGTGGTGGTAGAGCGAGCGATGCACGAGGTACTCCCGCATCTGCCACCATTCGCCGCGATCGAGCAGGAACTGGCTGGGCCCGCTCGCTTCCAGCGGCGTGACGCACAGTTGTTCGAGTTCCCCTTCCAGATCCGTCCCGCCGGGGACCGCGTCGCGCAGCGCGTTCAGGAGACGCTGTTCCATCGCGGCGCGCAGAGTCAGCAGACCCGTATCCCACTCCCAGCCGGGATCGACGTCGTCGAAGCCGTAGTAGTGCAGCTCGTAGCAGGTGTGCAGGGCGAGGAGCAGATCCTCGTCGAAGGGATCCATCGGCCCCGGCCGCGGTACGACCCGGCCCGGCGCGCCGCGCAACAGGTCGACCACCGCCGCGGACAGGTCACCACGCGGGTCGGGCAGAGGATGGGCTTTCGAGGCGATGGTCGCTGTCATGTCGGTCGCTTACCCGGCTCGCGCGGTGGTTATCGCCCGTCCGTGCCGCGTTCATGGGCTCGCGACGACCGCGGTATTCACGAGACACCGCGGTTCACGAAACACCGCGGTTCACGAAACGGAGCGCAGGCGTTCGGCGGCGACTTCGGCGATGGTCGCGGCGGCTCGCACGGCCGCGCCGCGCGCCTGCCACGCCCGCCAGCGGCCGGTATCGAGCTCGCGCGCCCGTGCCAGCAGGGCGGGCCAGTCGTCGAGATCCGGCCAGCGATCCACCGTGAGCGCCATGCCTGCCGACGCGAGCGTCCGCGCGGTGGCTTCCTGTTCGCCGAACGGACGCGGCGCAGGCACCACGACGGCGGGTTTCGCGGCAGCGGCGACATCGGCGACCGCGCCCTGTCCCGCGTGCGTCACGATCACGTCGGCCCGGCACAGCTCCGGCCACGGATCGTCCATCCAGTCACCCAATCCGATAGTGCGCCAATGGTATTCGCGATGACGCAGGGCACAGGCGCGCACTTTCGCCGCGGTGAACGCGCCGCCGCAGGCACCGCCGACGACCAGCACGGTCGGCCGCCCGCCGGGTGGCGGAAACACCGGAGGTCGGCCGTCGAATCGGGTGATGCCACCGACGTAACTGGTCTTGTCGGTGTACGGGCGCAGCCACAGCGGATCGTAGAGATCGCGTGGCCACCCGGCGATCAGCCGGTCGGCGACGCGGTACATCAGCTGGTGGGCGGGATCGGCGCGGGCGCCGGGCAGCGCCATGCCGACGACGGGCACGCCGTGCAGGCGGGCCAGCAGCGCGACCTCGACGGACGCGTCCACCACCACCGCGTCCGGCCGGGCGGTCGCCAGCCACGTCGCGATCGTCGCCATCCGTTCTGCGAGCCCCCGGTTGTGCCGGGGCGCCCATTGCAGGACCCCGGCGGCGGTGGGATCGCCGATCGCCGCTGCGGGGTTGTCGGAAGGCAGGTGGACGACGTCGTCGAAGGCCTCGTCGTCGGACAAGGCCGACGAGGACAGTGCGGTCACCGGCTGCGCGAGGCAGGCGCGAATGCGGCGAGCGCGGAGCAGATGGCCCGAGCCGTGGTGGTGGATGTAGTAGCCGATCACGTGACCCTCCACGGTCCGGTGGGTCCCGCGCCGGTTTCCGTTCTGGTCATCGGACCTCCCGGCGGATCTGCTGTTACCTGCGATGATGCGGATCTACCCTGGCGCGGACGAGGCAAACCTAGATCACGTTTCCCCGGTGACCTCGGCGCTTCGTTTGCTGGAAGCCGGCGGGGGTAGGCGGTCGGTGGCCCACCAGCGACACCATCCAGCCGAGGAGGTAGCGATGCAGATCGGATACAAGCTGGCGGCAGAGGGTTTCGGTCCCGCCGAGCTGATGCGCCAGGCTGTACAGGCCGAGCGCGCCGGCTTCGATTTCGTCGAGATCAGCGACCACTTCCACCCCTGGCTCGACAATCAGGGCCATTCCCCGTTCGCCTGGACGGTGCTGGGCGCCATCGCGGCGCGTACCGACCGCGTCGGCATGGCCACCGGCGTGACCTGTCCGATCCTGCGTTACCACCCGGCGATCGTGGCGCAGGCCGCCGCCACCATGGCGCTGGTGTCCGACGGACGCTTCACCCTCGGCGTCGGCTCGGGCGAACGGCTCAACGAGCACATCGTCGGCCTGGAGTTCCCCGACTCGGTGCGGGTGCGCCACGACATGCTGCGCGAAGCGCTCGACATCATCCGGTTGCTGTGGAGCGGCGGCTATCGGTCCTACTCGGGCCAGTACCTGCATCTCTCGGACGCGCGGATCTTCGATCTGCCCGACGAGCCGCCGCGGATCGCGGTCGCGGCGGGCGGCCCCTCGTCGGCGAAGCTCGCGGCCGAATTCGGCGACGGCCTTTTAGCGACCGACGCCGACCCCGAGATCGTCCGGCACTACCGTGAGAACGGCGGCACGGGGCCGCGCTACGCGGAGGTGCCGCTGGCCTGGGCCCCTGACGAGCACGCAGGCGCGCAGGCCGCGCTGGAGACGACCCGCTGGGCGCTGTCCGGCTGGAAGGTCATGAGCGAACTACCCAACCCGGTCAACTTCGTCGCCGCCAGCGCCACCGTGCGCGAGGAGGACATTCGCGACCACTTCACCTGCGGCTGCGATCCGGAGCGCTACGTCAAGGCCGTCCGCGCCTACACCGACGCCGGATTCGACCATCTGGCCCTCCAGAACGCCGGACCGGACCCGGACGGCTTCCTCGAGTTCTATCGCGACGAACTCGATCAGCGGCTGCGCCGCTCGCTCACCCCGGCCGCTAGTCCGAGCTGAGCGCCGAGCGCCTGGCGGTGGCACGCGCCCGCCTGCGCGCCTCCTGCATCTCGGCGAGCTCCTGTTCGAGCGCCTCGGCGATGCGGAACTGCCCGGTGTCGTAGATACCCGACGAGCGAACCACCTCGTGCATGGCGCCGTCCGGATCCGGCGGCGCCGCGTTGCGCTCTTTCGCGCTCGCCTTC
Source organism: Nocardia sp. NPDC050793 (assembly GCF_040654065.1). NCBI lineage: Bacteria > Bacillati > Actinomycetota > Actinomycetes > Mycobacteriales > Nocardiaceae > Nocardia > Nocardia sp. NPDC050793. The sequence goes on along the minus strand of NZ_JBFAHG010000003.1, from coordinate 253,334 downwards.
TCCTTGTTCTCCTTGCCGGGGCGAGCCGCGGCCGGCTTGTCGATCTCGATCGGCTTGGTCGGCGGCGGCGGGGTCTGCCGGACGACCACCTTGGCGGCCACCGGCTCCGGCGTCCGCGCGGGAGCGGGCTCGGCCACCGGCATGTCCACCTTGGCTGCCGCGGCGGGCTTTTCGGCCTTCTTCGGCTCGGCCTTCTTCGGGATGAAGGCCGCGCCCGCCGCCCCGTTGGCGGACACCTTGCCGTTGCTCGCGGCCCGCGGGGCTTCGGCGAAGCCGTCCTCCACATCGGGCGCCATCAGCTCGGCGACGGCCTCCGGCTGCTCGTACCGCTCCTCGACGGTCTCCCGCTCGGCGACGCGCACCATGGGACGTTCGGCCGCGGCGGCCGCGGCGGCGGCGCGCAGATTGACGACCGCGGGCAAGCTGCGGCGGATCTGCTCGGCCGGGTCGGGCAGTTCGCGGACCTGTTCGGTGGCCCGATGAATGGCGAGGCCGTATCGCGCGCTGGCGGCATCGTGAATCAGCAGGGCCACACCGATCATCACCGGTGCGATCGCGTGTACGGCCACCTCGTACCACTGTCCGGCGCGCAGGTACGGGTAGGTGTTGAGGCCGACGGTCAGTGTCAGCAGCGCCATTTCGGCGGCGGCGACCTGGCGGCGGTTGTCGATGACGCCCCACTCGGCCACCTTGTTGGTGCCGATCATGATGATGATCAGACAGACGCTGATCATCCCTTCCAGCAGGTAGCTGAACCAGTAGAGCGGATCACTTGCTCCGCCCGGCGCGATGTTGTGCTGCACGTTGACCGCGGACCACAGCATGCCCGCACCGACCACGCCGGCCAGCGCGCGCAGCGACCAGGCGCGGTGCCGGTACAACGAGGCGAGCTTCGCGTGCGGGCTGGATTCGCGCCGCTGCGCGGCGATCGCCTTGCGGGCGAGCAACAGATCTCGCATATCGGCCTTCGCGATTTCCTCCGCCGTGTGCCTGGCGCGGTCGGAGGCGACCGCGGCGGCCTGTACCTCTTTCCACCGCTGTCCGCGGTCCTGTTCGCGAATTCGCTCGGCGAGATCGCGTTCGGCGTGTAGTTCGTCTTCGGACAACGCCTCGGTCAGAGCCGGGTCGAACTGATAGGCGAGCCGTCCGCGGGCCTTTTCGACCCGCCGCGCCAGCTGCGTGACCTCGTCCTCGATGGGGTGCTCTATGGTCAAATCGACCTCCGACCGTGGAGATCCGATGGCAGGCAAGTGATCACGAGTGTGAACAACACCCCACATTCATAGTCGATGCGTCGTTGCCAGCAAAACTATAGATTTGCCGCGTCGCGAATCCAGTCGGCGCGCCGGGACGACACGACCGGGATAAGGATGCCCCATCGAATCATGAACCGGCGCAGACCGCGACCGCGATGCTATGGCCGCGGTTGCCGACGTCCGGCCAGTACTCACGCACCCGACCCCTCGCCGAGATCAGTTCTCCAGCAGCGTCGCCCCCACCGCTTCCACACCGTCGAGGACCTCATCGATGCGACGCAGTGTGTCGGCATGCAAGCCGACGTTCGCCGCGAACAGATTGTCCTCGATGTGCGCCGGCGTGCGGCTGCCCGGGATCGGGACCACGTGCGGATCCCGGTGCAGCAGCCAGGCGAGCGCCAACTGGCTCCGGCTGATGCCGAGCTCGGTCGCGATACCGTGCAACGCGGCGTAAGAGTCGTTGTTCGCCGTGAGATCGGCCGCGTCGAACCATCACGTCGGTGCCGAGGTTGCGCAGGCTCTGCTCGGCGTAGCCGCGCACGTAGCGGGGCTCGGCGTTGACGGCGAGCTCGCCGAACGCGAAGCCGACCGGAAATTTGTGCGCCGCCGCGCCTTCGGGGATGCGGAAGCCGAACTTGGTGGCGACGATGACCTCGTCGCGGCGGCCGCGGATCGCGCGACCGATCAGTTGTTCGTTGTGGCCGTCGATCCCGTAGCCGTCGCTGGTGTCGACGAGCATGGCGCCTGTTCGCCGACTGCCTGACCGGGCGCTGAGCCGTGCGGCGCGCCGCGCGGAGATAGCCGAGTGGTTACTCGATAGCCAGTACGGTGTGCCTGACAGTGTGCGACCGACCCGGACGAGTCACGGAGGTACACCATGGAGCGGCGAGCGCTCGGCAGGCCCGCGATCGTGCTGGCGGCGGTCGCCGCGGCGATTGTCAGCACGCTCGTCCCCGGCACGGCGCACGCCGATCCGATCATCGCGAACGGCGCGTTGCTCGCCCGCCCGGTGGCGGCGGACGGTTCGCGCATACTGGATTTCACCATCGAGGACGACCGGCACCTGAGGCTGAGCGTGTACTCGGCGGCCATGGACAAGCCGGTCACCATCACCGTGCAGCGCCCCGCCGACACGTCGGCGCCACGCCCGACGCTGTACCTGCTGTCCGGCGCGGACGGCGGCGAGGGCACCGCGAACTGGGATCACCGCACACCGCAGGCGCTGGAGTTCCTCGGCACCAAGGACGTCAACGTCGTGCAGCCCATCGGCGGCGCGTGGAGCTACTACGCGGATTGGCGTGCGCCGGATCCGAAGCTGGGCGTGAACAAGTGGCAGACCTTCTTCACCGAGGAACTACCGCCGCTGATCGACGGCGCGCTCGGCACCAATGGCCTGAATGCCATTGCGGGACTGTCGACTTCGGGCACCTCGGTGCTGCAAATACCGATCGCCGCGCCCGGCCTCTACCGCGCCGCGGCGGCCTACAGCGGGTGCGCGCAGATCAGCGATCGGATCGGGTACACATTCGTCAATCTGTCCGTCGGGGTCTGGGGCGGCGCCGATACCGACAACATGTACGGCCCGTTCGGCGATCCGATGTGGGCGGCCAACGACCCGTACGTGAACGCCGAGAAGTTGCGCGGAGTGGAGCTGTTCATCTCCAGCGGCAGCGGGCTGCCCGGCCCCTACGAGACGCTCAACGGCCCGTTCACGCTGCCCGGCGTGGGCGGACTGGCGAACCAGGCGATCCTCGGCGGCCTGATCGAGGCGGGCGTCAACTACTGCAGCCACAATCTGCAAGCCAAGCTGAACGCGCTCGGCATCCCGGCGACCTACGACTTCCCGCCGACCGGAACCCACTCCTGGGGCTACTGGCTCGACGCGCTGAAGGCGTCGTGGTCGGTGCTCGCGCGCGGTCTGGAGCTGCCCGTCTGATCCAGCGATCGACCGCGTGGGCCGCGGCTCCTGGCATTCGCGCGTGCCACCGCGACGGCACGGTTTAGGCTGGGTGCCGACCGGTTGCCAGGGCAATGCTGACATCCACTCATTGATCTTCGATCAGTAGGAGGAACGGATATGCCTACCCGTGACACCGCTTGGCCGCAGGGCACGCCGTGCTGGGTCGACTGCCAGGTCGACGACCCGGCCCGGGCCAAGGAGTTCTACTCGGCGCTGTTCGGCTGGGACATCGAGGGCGGACCGCCGGAAGCGGGCGGTTATCTGATGGCGATGCGCAACGGATCTCCGGCGGCTGGCATCGGACCCAAGCCGGAGAACATGGCGATGCCCTCCGTGTGGACGACTTACTTCGCCGCCGACCGCGCCGACGCCGTGGCGGAGAAGGTGACCGCCGCGGGCGGCACCGTCCTGATGCCGCCGTTCGACGTGCTCGACGTCGGCCGCATGTTCGTCGCCACCGACCCGACCGGCGCGGCCTTCGGCGTGTGGGAAGCGAAACGGCACACCGGCGCCCAGATCTACAACGAGCACGGCGCGTACTGCTGGAACGAGCTGCACACCCCCGGATACCAGCAGGCACAGCAGTTCTACTCCTCGGTCTTCGGCTACACCTACCAGGAGATCGGCGACGGCCAGAACTTCGTCTACTCGACATTCAGTGTGCCGTCGGGCAGCGACGTCGCGGGCGGCATGAACGACGACACCAAGGGACGGCAGACCGAGGCGCCCCCGCACTGGCTGGCCTGGTTCCAGGTGGACGACACCGACGCCGCGCTCGCCAAGGCGGCCGAGCTCGGCGCCGCCGTGCTGGCGGGACCCGACGACAGCCCCTTCGGCAGGATGGGCGTGCTCCGGGGCCAGCAGGGCGAGGTGTTCGCGGTCATCGATCCGTCGCGCGCCGTCGGCGCGCCGCCGACGCCGAGCTGACCGAGCGCCCCGCCGTGAAATATCGCCGGTCGTAGCTCCGCCCGCGCATCCACGATGCGCGGGCGGACTCGGTTCGGCAGCGCCCTCAGGCCGCGCGGCGCAGGCCGACGAAGAAGCGGACCCACCCCGGATAGCCTCCGTTATCCACCTCGTACATCTGGAAGTCGACGACGATCGGGCGGCCGGTCTCGCGCTCACGCAGACGCAGGACCGCCGAGGCGTCGGCGAAATCCACTACACCGTCGCCCCACATACGACGGAAGTCCGGATACCTGCCGAGTTCGTCGAGCAGCGCGGCCGACCACTCGCCCGGCGGCGTGCGGCCCATGCGCGCCCGCAGCGTGGCGACCGAGAGTCGCGCGGCCCGTTCCCAGTCGACGAGGACGTCCGCGGCCACCGGGTCGCCGAAGATCCAGTGCAGCAGGTTGGCGCCTTCGGGCAGGTCGTGCAGCATGGCGGAGGCGACGGCGTTGCAGGCCAACAGGTTACAGCGGGAGTCGACGTAGCCCGCCGGATTGGGGCCGTGCAGCTCGAGCCCGTGCCGCATCGCCGGGGTGATGTCGGCGCGCAATTGGTCCACCGTGGGGATCACGGTGTCGGTCAGCCCCGCCAGATCGAACAGATGCCTGCGCTCGGCTCGGCTCAGTTCGCGCACGCCGTCGAGCGAGCGGGCCAGCGCCTCGACGACCGACCGCGTCGGGTGATCGCGCTCGCCCTTCTCCAGGTGGGTGACGTAGCTGGCGCTCATGCCGGTGACCGTGGCGAGCTTCTCCCGGGAGATGTGGCGGTTGTCGCGCAGCTGCCGGAGCATTCCGCCGAATGTCGGCGGGCGCACCGTATGCCGGTCGCCGTCTCCGCTCGGCCGTTCGACCACAGCAATCCTCCCGGGCACGTCGGTCATCGCGGTGCACCGGCGTGGAACCGGCTGGGCGACCGATTGCCTCGGAGGATAACCGTAGCGATGGCAATGATCCAGCTAATCGGAGCCAGCCCGCAAGCGCGGCGTGTCGCCCCGGTTCGCCACCCGGCTGCTCCGTACGACCCCCGCCGCCGAAGCCGCTACCAGGGGAAATACGCGACCGGAGGGTCGAGAGTTGGTTGGCCGCATCGAGATCGGTGATCGGGTTCGCGGCTCGGCCGACGAGGCGTCTGCCTGCCCGGTCGGCTTGCTGGAGAACAGGTCGGGCGCCGACCGCGGCCTCGTCGAGCGGTTGCTCGGTACGGCAGTCGGCATCGGCCGCGAATGGTATTGCACGCGAACGCCGACGGGCCGGCCACTGCCGCCGACCCGTCCGGGCGCTCGCGTTCAGGCCGCCACTCGCCCTTTTCGGACGCCCTCGGCCAGCACACGCACGACAACGGCCTCGGGCCGTTCCCGCGATCGGATGAACGCGACCGGCTGCCCCTCCACGAGGGTGCGATAGCCGACCATCTCGATACTCGAATAGTCCACGTACACCAATGCGCGTGGATCCGACGCGGGTTCGATGAATCCGAACCCTTTCGGCGCGTCGAACCACGCCACCCTCCCGCGCGACCAGCTCGCAGTTCCCGACCGTGCAGGCGTCATGGGCATCACCTCCGGGTCCGAGCCGCCCCCTGCGAGCAGCCGGTGCCCGCCGATTTCCCGATTCGCCGCGATCGAAACAGCGCCCGGGGGCCGATGTTCGCCGGGCGCCGCACGCCGGTAACGTCGGATCGGACCCCGACACAGGAGGCGAAGCTCGTGACGCAGGCAGACGAACGGGCCGCCGAACTCGCGCGACTCGCCCTCGACCACGGCCTGTCCATCGCGGTCGCCGAATCGCTCACCTGCGGTCGGCTGGCCTGCTCGCTCGGCGCCGCGCCGGACTCGAGCGACTGGTTCCGCGGTGGTGTGGTGGCCTATCACCCCGACGTCAAGCACCGGCTGCTCGACGTGCCCGACGTGCCGGTCGTCTCGGAGACCGCGGCGCGGGCGATGGCGACCGGCGTCCGCGCGCTCATGGGCGCTACCGCCGCGGTCGCGGTCACCGGAGTCGGCGGACCCGACCCGCAGGACGGCGAACCCGCGGGCTCGGTCTGGTTCGCGGTGGCCACCGACGGCGAGGTGCGCGCCGAGCATCGCACGTTCGACGGCGGCCCGGACCGCGTCCTCGACCAGACGGTCGGCCACGCGCTCGACATGCTGGTGGACGCTGCGAAATCCTTACGTGCACAGGATCTTTGATTCGGCGCGCGGCGTGGGTCAGACCCGCCCGCAGCGTCACCGAGATCATCATCGCGGTCAGTCGAGGACGGCGGTCGCCTCGACCTCGACCATCAGGTCGGGCTCGCCCAGCGCGGCGACGCCGAGCAGCGTGATCGGCTTGACCGGATCGATACCCAGTTTCGCCGCGGCGCGCGCCACACCCTCGCCGAGCAGCGGGTACTTCTCCTCGTTCCAGTCGACGACGTAGATCGTCAGCTTCGCGACGTCGTCGAACGAGCCGCCGATCTCGGCGAGCGCGGTGGCCACATTGAGGTAGGCCTGTTCGACCTGCGCCGCGAAATCCCCCTCCCCCACCTTGTTGCCCTCGGCATCGCGGGCCACCTGCCCCGCCAGGAACACCAGCCTGCTGCCCTGGGCGATCGAAAGCTGGCGATACACATCGGGTTTGGGCAAACCCTCGGGATTGACCAGCGTGATGGCCATGGCTCCTCCTGCACGTCGTTCGGTTCCGCGACTGCGGTCGACCAAACCATAACAATGCTATGTATTGTTGCGCCATGGCGCGCACCAAGAATCCGCACGTGCGGTCGATGCTGCTCGAACGCGCCGCGCAGATGCTGCGCAGGCGGGAGGCGGTCACCCTGCGCGGGTTGGTGGCGGGCACGAGCGTGTCGACCATGGCCGTCTACACCTATTTCGACGGCATGGACGGCCTGTGGCGCGCGCTGCGGCAGGAGGGGTTCACCCGGCTGTCGACCACGCTCGGCGAGGTGGCCGAGACGTCCGATCCAGTACGGGATCTCGCGGCGCTCGGCGCCGCCTATGTCGTCAACGCGCTGGAGAATCCCGACCTCTATCGCGTGATGTTCGACGCGGGCTTCGAACTGGAGGATTCGGCCGCGGCCGACGAGACGCTGCATCGCCTGGTCGTCACGGTGGACCGGGCGAAAGACACGGGTCGCCTCCGGTCCGACGTCGACTCGCTGGAGCTGGCCACCCAGAGCTGGACCATCGGCCATGGCCTCGCTTCCCTCGTCGCGACCGGCCCGCTCCCCCGCGAGACACTGGCGAACGGCGTTCCCCTGCTCACCGCCCTGTTCGTCGCGGCGGGCGACGAGCGGACCCGGTGCCGCCGATCGGTGCACGCGGGCTGGCGGCTCTGAGTCAGGACGCCGAGCGCTTCACCTCGTCGAAGAACGCGCGCATGCCGTCTCCGATGTGGGCGAGTTCGATGTACGGCACGCCCTCGGCGGCGCCGTCGATGTAGACGAAACGCATATCCCCGCCCATCTCGCCGCTTTGCAACACCGGAAGGCCGTCGTGCGCGGCCGCATCCACGGCGGCGTCGAAGTCCGCTGGTTCGAAGCACACGTGGTGCAGGCCGGGACCGCAGCGGGCGAGGAAGTCGGCGTAGATGCTTTCCCCGCGCACCGGTTCGATCAATTCGAGCTGCATGTCGTCCAGATACGACAGCGCGATGTGCGCGGTGAAATCGGCGGGACGGTCCCGGTAGGTGCACGTGCGCGGGCCGAATTCGACGCCGCGGATGCGTGTCCATTTCCGCACGCCGAAATGCGTGACGAAGAAGCGTTCCGCCTTCTCGATATCGTCGGTCACCCACGCGATCTGGGTGATCGGCCCATCACAGAAACCCATGCCGGGTCCTGCGTTCGATCGTCGGGTCGGCTCGCGAATGCCTGTCGTTCATGAACCGACGTTAAGCGACTTCGCTTAATCCCTCAATTCGAACAACTTAGTTCGTCCGGCTCGCGATCCGCCGGATTCGCCGCCGCGACGCTGGGTAACCGGCGAAGTACCGCTGCGGCACTATCGGCCAGCGCGAGAGGAGGACACGATGGAACGCGGAAACAGCAAGCACGGCCCCAAGCGCGATGACGAACTCGCCCGCGAGCTCCACGGCGCATTGCACGCCAGCCCGTCGAACCACGCCGACGAATGGCGCGATCCCGAACCGTCCGACGAGGACGTCCTGACTCCTCGCCCCAAACTCCCGCGTCCGGCCCCGCCGGACAACCCGCAACCCTGACACCTCCGCCGCCGCGTCCACGCTTCGGCACGGCCGAACCAGAATCGGACTACCCTGGGGACTTCGCCCCCGTGTGCTCGCACGTCGAGCGCCGCGGGCGGTCGTTCGACAGTCGCCCGCCAGCGGGCACGGCTGAGGCGGAGCAGCGATGGACACGTTCGTATTCGACAGCGAGGATCTCGCCGCGACCGAAGCGATGCTGAACGCGGCCTACACCAAGATGCGGATCGGCAGCAGTCAGGAGCGGACGCACGCGAAGGTCGCCCGCGACGTGCTCGGCACGATCAGCGACGACCAGCTCGAACTCGGGTTCGACATGGCGTACCGCGCGGATCCGCTCGGCCGCGTGTGCCTGTGCGACATGCAGAGCGGCGCCATCGAGGAGACCTTCGCCGACGGCTCGGCCGACACCTTCGTGTCGGGCGACCTGGCGATGATCGCACCGCCGGACGAACCGTATTCCGGCGTGGTGCGCCGCGCGCGCTACCGGCTCACCATGTTCGACCCGAAGCTGCTCACCCAGGTGGCCGCCGCGATCCCCGGCCGCGAGGAACCGGTACGCCTGCTGCACCATCGTCCGGTCTCGGATACCGCGATCGCTCAGTTGCGCCAAGTGATCCGGTGGCTGCGCCAGCACGTCCTCGCGGTGCCCGAGGCGCGGGAATCGCCACTCATCGCCGCCTCCGCCGGTCAGTGTCTCGCGGCCAGCGTGCTGCAAGCCTTCCCGAACAACGCGTCGCCGGATCCGACGGTCGTGGACCGCAGGGACGCCCACCCGGACACCCTGCGCCGTGCCATCGCCTACATCGAGGCGCACGCGAACGAGCCGATCACCGTGGCCGACATCGCGGCGGGCGCGCACGTGACCATCCGTGCCGTCCAGCTCGCGTTCCGCAGGCACCTGGATTCGACGCCCATGGCGTATCTGCGAACGGTGCGGTTGGCAGGAGCGCACGAGCAGTTGCGCGCGGGCGCGTCCGGTAGCGGGCTCACCGTCACGAGCGTCGCCGCGAACTGGGGTTTCGCGCATCCCGGCCGGTTCGCGAGCGCCTACCGCCAGGCCTACGGCGTCGCGCCGCAGACGACGTTGCACGACTGACGGGTCACTCGCCGCCGTCCAGCATCGCCGCGATCTGGTGGCAGGCGGCCTCGACCGCGACGTCCAGGTCCGCGCCGAGGACGTTCGACCGGTCGGCGTAGAGGTCGAGCACCGCGATCCGGCCTTTGGCTCCGGCCACCCTGCGGCAGTGCAGCGAGCGCAGACCGAGCAGACGCAGCTGTGCCCGGCACTCGCTCCAGCGGGTCTCGGTATCCAGATCGGCGACGGTCACGGCGGATTCCTCGTGCAGCGCCAGCCGATTCGGCGCGGTCTCGCTGATCAGCTGCGCTTCTTCGGCCAGCTTCGCGCGCGGCGATGACCACGCCATGACCTCGATCTCGGCACCGGAGCGGACGGTGAGCCCGACGAGCACGCCCGCGGGGAAGCCCGACGCCAGTTCCCGGAGGACCATGTGCGGATCCCGCACCGCGGCCGTCTGCCGCTCGATGGGAGGCATGCCACTGGGATCTGCCACCGACGGGCTCGTCTCGAGCATGGCAACTCCTTCGCACAACCCGAGCGTTGGGTCGCGCGGGATCGACTGTCGGCGACCGCCGCAACCGACGACGCGGGCACGACCACCGGAGTCAAGCCTGTCAACACGCGACAGGACCCCACAACACAGAGAACGAAGTCTCGACGGGACCCTGTCCAGAAAACGAAGCGCACCCGTGCTTCGAGGAATTCAGCGCGGGCGGCTCACGGCCCGAGTGCTTCGTCAAGACTGATGTAGTAGCAGAACAGCGCGCGCACCCCGACCAGGTCGAGCACCCGGTCGATCTCGGCGTGACCCGACACCAAGCGCAGGTCGATGCCCTGTTCGGCGAGCTGCCGCTTGTACTCTCCCAACGCGAGGGCGGCGCGTATCCCGACGAAACGAGTGGCGCGGAAGTCGACGACGACCGCACTGCAGCCGCGCTCGGGAATGGCGTCGAGTGCGGCGCACAATTCGGGAAGCCCGGCGAGATCCAGTTCGCCGTCCACCACCATCACCACGCAGTTGCCGCGCATGGCCACCGAGCGTCCCCCGGGCCGCCGCTTGTCGCGCATGTGATGGTGCGTTCGCCCGACGCCGGACCGCACAACGATTTTCGTCGACATCGCAGAACCTCCCAACGGGATGGTGTCCCACCTGTCGACCTGCCGCCGCCGTCGAACGGCGTCACCTGGTCGGTGCGATTCGCCCGAGAACCGCGTGGGACTGTGCTCGTCTGAAGATCTCAGCCTGCGGCCGGCCTGTCCTTCGGCACTCGGCGTCGCGCGATCGTAGCCACGATCCGCGGCCCCGGCCGCCCTCCTTGTTGTGCTCCAAGCATAGGCCGGTGGACGATCGCATTTCACCTCTTGCGGCGAAGGACCTGTCTACCTGCGCTTGCTCGCCGGGGCCTTCTGTCGGAACCCCCTCGAATCCCCCTGCGGTTCGGCTGCCAACCCGTTATCCACCCCCTTCATCGACTGCTGCGTCACATCATCATCGGCATGCCGGGAAACATGTTGTTCCACAATCCGCGCAGCATCCCCATGAGCTGCCCGAACATGTCCATGTCCATCATCACCGCGAGCACCTCCTCTCCGGTGTCGTCCTCCACCCCGCTCTTCGCCTACCCGGATCGGTATCGAACATTCCTTCGGCGAACATCCGGCTACCAGCGGCTTCAGCCGTAGCGGCGCACGAGTTCGCGCTTCAGCACCTTGTGACTCGGACCGAGAGGCAACTGGTCGACGAACTCCACGCGGCGCGGATATTTGTGCTTGGCGAGGCGCTCGCGGCCGAAGGCGACGATCTCCTCCGCGGTCAGTGGTCCTCCGGCGACGACGACCGCGCAGATCTCCTCGCCGTAGGTCTTGTCGGGCAGGCCGATCACCGCGACCGCGTCGACGGCGGGGTGGTACAGCAGCGCCTCTTCCACTTCGCTGGGGTACACGTTGAAGCCGCCGCGGATGATCATGTCCTTGATCCGGTCGGCGATCGTCACATACCCGTCGGCGTCCTTCACGCCTAGATCGCCGGTCCGGAACCAGCCCTGCACCACGGCACGCGCGGTGGCCTCGGGGTTGCCGATGTATCCGTTGAACACGTTGTGCCCGCGAATCACGATCTCGCCGAGTTCTCCGGCCGGCAGCAGGACGATCTCGTCCGGCGCGGCGGGGTCGGCGATCTCCACCTCCACGCCCCACACCGCGTGCCCGACGGTGCCCGCGCGCGGCCCGAAGTCCGGCTGGTTCACCGCCGCGGTCGGCGAGGTCTCCGAGAGCCCGTACCCCTCCAGAATCCGGGTGCCGAACAGGTCGTGAAAGGTCTCCAGCACCGGCTGCGGCAGCGACGCGCCGCCCGAGATGCACAAACGCAGTTGTGGCGCACCGAGTTTCGTGGCGGCGGTGATCAACCGGACGTACATGGTCGGCACGCCGTGGAAGGTGTTGACGCCCTCGGCGTGCATCAGCCGGATCGCCGCGTCGGGGTCGAAGCGGGGCTGCAACACCAGCGTCGCGCCCGCGCGCCAGGTGGAGTTCATGGAGACGGTCTGTCCGAAGATGTGGAACAGCGGGAGCGCGCCGAGCGCGACGTCGTCGCTGCGCACGTCGTTGGCGTCGAAGGCGTTCACCGTCGCGTTCATGACCATGTTCAGGTGACTGAGCTCGGCGCCCTTCGGCTTGCCGGTGGTGCCGCTGGTGTAGAACACCACGGCCGGGTCGCCGGGCGCACGCGAGACGTACGACCTGATCGGTTCCGCCGCAAGGGTATTCGGATTGTGACAGCCGATGCCCGCCGCGGCCGCCGCGGCCTGCCCGACACCGGCGAACTGCTCGTGGCACACCAGCAGCGTCGCCCCGCTGTCGCGCAGCACGTGAGCGGCCTCGTCGGCCGTCAGGAGCAGATGCACCGGGATCACCACTCCGCCCGCGGCGAGGATCGCGTAGTAGGCGCGCGGGAACTCGGCGGTATTCGGGCACATCAGCGCGACGCGGTCGCCGGGACGCACCCCGAGTCCGATGAGGGCGGCGGCCTGTTCGCGGGCCTGCGCCCACAGCTCGGCGAATGTGATGCGCTGCGTGCCCTCGATCAACGCGATCCGATCCGGGCGGCGGCGCGCCTGCTCGGCCAGAATGCTCGCCAACGACAGCGTGGCGTTCATGCCACCTCCAAAACTAACGACGCAAGTTTATGCCACCGTAGAGCAGGGAAACTAGCGGTGCAAGTTTCTGTTTCGCGCGTTACTTCGGAGCGGCGTGCAGTTCGATGGCGACGAGCAGCTCGACCAGGTCGTGGACGCTGCGGACGTTGCGGCCGGTGAGTTCCTGGATGCGCCGCAGGCGGTACTTGGCGGTGTTGTGGTGGATGCGCAGCGCGTCGGCGGCTTCGCGCAGGTTCATGTCGGCGGCGACGAAGGCGCGGATGGTGTCGGCCAGCATCCCGCCCCGCATCCGGTCCTCGGCCAGCGCGGCGGCGATGCGCGGATCCACCAGCTGACGGACGGTGTCGTCGGCGCGCAGCATGAGGTAGCGGAACGGCGAGAGATGCGGCAGGGCGAGGACTCCGCCGTCTTCGGGCAGCAGGTCCAGCGCGGAACGGGCCTGCTGGTAGGCGCGGGGAAACTGAGCGATCTCGGTGAACGCGGTGCTGACGCCGATGGCCAGGGTGATGCCCTCGGCGTGCAGTTTGTCGCGGGTCCGCCGCAGCCGCGCGCACAGCTCGTCGGTGGCGCCGTCGCGGGCGAGCGCGGGAAGCGCGACGATCTCCGAACCGCGCACCACCGACAGGGTGCGCAGCCCGTTGACCCCGGTGCGCGCGAGCGCGGCCGAGGCGATGTGCCTGGCCGCCGCTTCGGAATCACCCGGCTGCCCGCGATCCGCCGTCCGCAACACGACCGCGGTCACCGCCACCATGGCCGTGGCCCGCTCCGTGCCGAGGCCGTGCGCGTGCGCCGTGGCCAGCTGCGGACCCCGGTCCGGCAGCACGCCGTCCAGCAGGCACTCCACCAGCTCCCGGCTGTCACGCCCGGCCTCCGCCGAAAGGTACTGCTGGAATTCCAGATACGCGTTGGCCGCCTGGGTGCTGATCAAATCGCAATAGCGGGTGAGCGGAACGACCATCGACAGCGCCGCGTCGCGCCCGGCCTCCGAATCGCCCGCGTGGGCGACCAGCGATTTCCAGATCGCCTGCTGGCCGAGCCGGAACGCCGAGATGTAGTCGACCAGCGTCAGCCCGGACTGCGCCCGGCGCGCCGCGGCCCGCCGGGCGTAGGCGATGTCGGAGGTGGTGACGCGGCGCTTGTCCAGCAGCGCACCGAGCCCGGTCCGGCACAGGCGGGTCAGCTGGTCGTGCACGTCGGTGTGGAAGGCGGTATCGCGCGCCGCGTACCCGGGGACCTGCGCCAGGATCGCGGACATGCCCGCGTCGGCGATGTCGTGCGCGTGCTCGAAGACACTGCCCACGATCCGCGTGCGCTCGGCCTGGACCGGCGCCGAAACGCCGATCGAATGTGATCCAGCTGACATAACCCGGCATACTCCACGGCCCTCGTCGCGAGTGTCAACCGGCCCGAACGAGACATCCACCCTGTCCACGCCGGACAAACCGGACGTCCGAGATTGGGCCTCCGCGTCCGATGTGCGCCCTGACCAGGGTCTTTACGCTGACCACGATCCACAGGCCAGTCCACGGAGACTGCGCCGACCCGCTCGGAATTTTCACCCACGTCTCGGACGCGGGCCGGAGGACGAATGCTCGAGATATCCCACCTGACCGTTCGCTTCGGCGGCATCACCGCCCTGCACGACGTCGGCTTCGCCGTGGCGCCGGGCGAGATGGTCGGCCTGATCGGTCCGAACGGCGCGGGCAAGACCACCTTGTTCAACTGCCTGACCAGGCGGTACCAGCCCACCGAAGGCGTCATGCGCTACCAGGGTGACGACCTGCTGACCGTTCGTCCGGACGCGCTGGCCGAACTCGGCATCGCCCGCACCTTCCAGAACCTCGGCCTGTTCCCCCGCATGTCGGTGCGGGACAACGTCCTCGTCGGCGCGCACCACCGGGCTCGCGCCGGCTTCGTCTCCGCGAGCCTGCGGCTGCCGGGGGTGCGCAAGGAGGAACGGCGGCTGCGCGCCGAGGTCGACGCCTTGCTGGAGCGCTTGGACCTTGCCGACATCGCGGACCATCCGGCCGCAGGCCTGCCGTTCGGCACGCTCAAGCGGATCGAACTGGCGCGCGCGCTGGCCGTCGGGCCGCGCCTGCTGCTGCTCGACGAGCCGGTCAACGGACTCAGCCACGGTGAGGTCGACGTGTTCGCCGAGCGCCTACGCGCCCTGCGCACCGAGTTCGACCTGACGGTCATCGTCGTCGAACACCACATGGGATTCGTGATGGGCACCTGCGATCGGGTGGTGTGCCTGGAATTCGGCAGGGTCATCGCCGAGGGCGAACCCGAAGCGGTGCAACGCGATCCGGCGGTCATCCGGGCTTACCTGGGGACAGCGGCATGACCGACGAACCGTTCCTCACCATCACCGATCTGCGCGCAGGGTACGGCGCGGCCAAGGTGCTGCACGGGTTGAGCTTCTCGGTGGCCCGCGGCGAGGTCTGCGCGATCCTCGGCCCCAACGGCGCGGGCAAGACGACGTTGTTGCGGGCACTGTGCGGGATGATCCGGGTGCGCGGGGCGGTTCGCCTCGGCGACGCCGAAATCACCGGCCGCACACCGGAAGCCATCGCCCGCCTCGGCGTCGCGCACGTGCCCGAGGGCCGCGGCACCTTCCTGCCGCTGACCGTCGAGGAGAACCTCCGCCTCGGCGCCTATCAGCACCGCGACCGTGTCCGCACCGAGGCCGACCTGCGCCGGGTCTTCGACTTCTTCCCCATCCTGCGCGACAAGCTGCGCGAGACCGCGGGCGGACTGTCCGGCGGTCAGCAACAGATGCTGGCGATCGGCAGGGCGCTCATGTCCCGGCCCCGGCTGCTGCTGCTGGACGAGCCATCGCTCGGCCTCTCGCCCCTGGTCACCCAGGAGCTTTTTCAAATCGTGCACACCATCAACGAAGAGGAGCGCACCACCGTGATCGTCGTCGAGCAGAACGCGCATCTCGCGCTCGGCACCGCGCACCGGGCGCACGTCCTGGAAACGGGCCGAATCGTCTTGTCCGGCACCGCGGCCCAGATCAAGGCCGACGAGCAGGTCGCCGAATCCTATCTCGGATACCGGGTGTGACCATGGCCGGATTTCTGCAACAGATCATCGAAGGCCTCACGGCCGGAGCGCTCTACGCCGGGCTTGCCTTGGCGCTGGTGCTCATCTACCGGTTCACCGGCATCGTCAATTTCGCCCAGGGCGAGCTTGCCATGTTCTCGGCCTTCCTGGCCTGGCAGTTCGTCGAGAGCGGATGGCCGTTCTGGCTGGCGCTGCCCGCCACGCTCGCGGTGTCGTTCCTCGGCGGCATGCTGATCGAACGCGTGATCATCCGGCCCGTCGAAGGCGCACCGGAATTGACGCTGGTGATCGTCACCGTCGGCCTGTTCTTCTTCGTCAACGCCGCGGCGGGCTGGATCTGGTCCTACCAGGTCAAGTCGTTCCCGAACCCATTCCCGGAGGGCGCTTTCCGCGCCGGCGGCGTCACCGCGGGATACGGCAGCCTCGGTGTGCTCGCGGTGGTGGCCGCGGTGATGGGCCTGCTGTACTTGCTGTTTCGCTACACCAAGATCGGCCTGGCGATGCGAGCGGTCGCCTGCAACCCGCAGTCGGCGCGGTTGGTCGGCATCAGGGTGGGCACCGTGCTCGCGCTGGGTTGGGGCCTGGCCGCGCTGGTCGGCGCGGTCTCCGGGGTGCTGTCGGCGCCGCTGCTGTTCCTCGAGCCGAACATGATGGGCGGCGTCCTGATCTACGCCTTCGCGGCGGCGACGCTCGGCGGCTTCGACAGCCCGGGCGGCGCGGTGGCGGGCGGGCTCATCGTCGGGGTCGCCGAAACCCTCACCGGCGCTTACCTCGACGTCATCGGCACCGAACTCAAGATCGGCGTGCCACTGGTGATCATTCTCGGTGTCCTGCTGCTGCGACCGCAGGGGCTGTTCGGTCGCGCGGTGGTGGAACGGGTATGAGCGACATGGGAACTCGAAACACATCCGTCGCGGCGGAAACGTCCACTCCGCCGACCGAAACCGTCTCCCCGCGCACCGAATCGCGACGACTTCGGATGCCGGACTGGTCATGGCTCGCGATCGGCGCGCTGCTGCTGATCGCCTGTCTCGCACCGTTCCAGCTGGTGCCGTTCCGCACCTTCCAGCTGGCGCTGGCGATGATCTACGCGGTGGCCCTGCTCGGCTTGAACCTACTGGTCGGGCACACCGGCCAGATCTCGCTGGGGCACGGAGCGTTCTTCGCCGTCGGCGCCTATACCAGCGCGGTGTTGATGGACCGTTGGGACACACCGTATTTCGCGACCCTTCCGGTCGCCGCGGCGGTGGCCTTCGCGCTCGGGTTCGCCCTCGGCATTCCCGCGCTGCGGCTGCGCGGGCTGTATCTGGCGCTGGTCACCCTGGCCATCGCGATCTTCCTGGTGCCGCTGCTCAAGCGGTTCGAGTCGGTCACCGGCGGCTCCATGGGGCTGACGCTGACCAAGCCCGCGCCGCCGGTGTGGACCGGTTTGGCCGAGGACCAGTGGCTGTACTTCCTGGCGCTGCTCGTCACTGTCACGAGCTTCCTCCTGGTGGCCGGGCTGCTGCGGTCGCGGGTCGGCCGGGCGCTGCACGCGATCCGCGACAACGAGATCGCCGCCGAGGTGATGGGCGTGCGCCTGGCCTTCTACAAGACCCTCGCCTTCGCCTGCGGCGCCATGCTCGCCGGAGCGGCAGGCTGCGTCTACACCTGGGTGATCGGGTTCGTCTCCCCGGATTCCTTCGCCGTCGGGTTGTCCATCACGCTGCTGGCCGGGTTGGTGGTCGGCGGGCTCGGCGGCCAGTGGGGGCCGCTGCTCGGCGGGCTCTTCGTGATGTACGTCCCGAGCTTCGCCCAGGACCTCAACCAGGCCGCCCCCGGAGTGATCTTCGGGCTGCTGATCATCGCGGTCATGTACCTCGCGCCCAACGGATTGGCCGGACTCATCGGCCGCACGGCGCGCTGGCTCGAACGTCTCGTTCGGAAAGGGAAGAACAATGCGCACTAAGGCAATCCGCGCCGCCGGCGTCGCGGCCGCCGTCCTGCTCGCGGTCTCCGGCTGCGGCGGCCGCGGCGACGCGGGCAGCACCGTCGGGCAGGGCGAATGCCGTGGTCAGCAGACCACCGGCATCTCCGACAGCAGCATCAAGCTCGGCGGGGTCTACCCGCTGTCGGGTCCGGCCTCCGCCTACGGCGAGCTGCCCAAGGGCGTTCGCGCCTACTTCGACTACCTCAACGCCGAGCACGGCGGAATCGGTGGCCGCACTGTCGAGTACCTGGTCCGCGACGACGGCTACCAGCCGCCCAAGACCGTCGAGGAGACCCGGCGGCTGGTGGAGCAGGATCAGGTGTTCGCCGTCTTCCAGACGCTGGGCACCCCCACCTCCTCCGCCGTGTGGGATTACCTCAACCAGCGCAAGGTACCCCAGGTGTTCGTCGCGGGTGGCGCGACGAAATGGGGTGCGGACGACGGACATCCGTGGACCATCGGCTGGCAGCCCAGCTACCGCGCCGAGGGCCGCGCCTTCGCGCAGTACGTGCGCCAGCAGAAGGCCGACGCGACCGTGGCCGTGCTCTACCAGAACGACGACTTCGGCAAGGACCTGCTGACCAGCTTCACCGAGGCCGTCGCGGGCAGCGGCGTCCGGGTGGTCGCCGAGCAGAGCTACGAGGTCACCGACCCGACCGTGGAACCGCAGGTACGCAATCTGGCGGGCTCGAAAGCCGATGTGCTGCTGAACTTCTCCACGCCGAAGTTCGCTTCCCAGGCACTGGCCGCCGAGCGGCGCAACACCGACTGGAACCCGCTGCACATCCTGACCCAGGTGGCCAACACCATCAGCACGCTGAAACCGGTCGGCCTGGACAACGCCCAGGGCGTGGTGTCGGCGGCGTTCACCAAGGACCCGTCCGACCCGCAGTGGTCGGCCGATCCCGCGATGCGTCTCTACCAAGAAAAGCTGGCCAAGTACGCGCCCGGCGCCGACCCGACCAACCAGTACACCGTGGTCGGCTGGTCGGCCGCCGAGAGCTTCCACAAGACGATGGAAGCCGCGAAATGCCCCACCCGCGAGGGACTTCGCGACGCCATGCGCTCGCTGAACGATGTCGGCATCGACCTGCTGCTGCCCGGCATCACGCTGAAGACCGGCGAAGGCGACGCGTTCCCGATGGAGTCCCTGCGCATCCAGCGGTTCGAGGGTGACCACTGGGTGCTCACCGGCGACGTCATCGACACCGGCCGGTAAACCACTCCCCCACCACGTGCCGCGGCGCATTCCGGCGTCGTCGGCAAGCACGAAGAAAACCGATCGATGAGGATCAACAATGAAACTGCGAAACAGCGTCGTGACCGCAGCTCTGGCGGCCGTTGCCGTCGGTGTCGGCGGTGCGGGCGTCACCAACGCCCAGCCCGCCGAGGAACAGGGTGCGGTGCACTACGAGGTCACCCGCCAAGGTGATTCCGCCGTGGTGACCATCGGCGACGGCAAGTTGCGCGTGGTCGCGGACCAGCTGGTGGTCACCGACACGCACGACACCCCCGTCGCCGCCGTGCCGCTCACCTACCGCATGGACGCCATGGCGTATCCGATCGCGGCGCGGGTCGAGGGTGACCGCGCGATCCTGACCCCGTCCCGCGAGGGCGGAAAGCCGGTGGCCGCGGTGTCGCCGAACGAGGTCATCAGCACGGATCAGGCGGCCAAGCAGGTCGCCGAATCCTTCACGCCGCGTGACCAATCCGCGCTCGGCGTGTTCGCCCAGCGGATGACCATCAGCGCCGCGGTCAGCGCTGTCGTCGGCGCGGTGCTCGGCGGCGGCGTCGGCTGCCTGCTCGGCGGGGCGGCAGGCGCCACGGTCGCCAGCCCGGTGATCGCGTTGCTGCTGCCCTGGGTCGGCGCCACCATCGCCGGGTGCGTGCTCGGCGCCGCCACGCTGGGCGCGGTGGGCGCCATGGTCGGACTGATCACGGTGGGCGGCCCGATCGCGCTGTTCTCGGCGTTCCAGTACTTCTCCACCATCATCGCCCCCTGCCCGGCGGAACTGCCCTACTGCAAGGACCCCTCGGTTCCGGCGCCCCCGAAGTAGTTCCGCGAGAACACAACCCGCAGGCCTGTCCGGCGCACAACCGGGCAGGCCTGCTCGGCGGTGCTCATGCGCCGCCCCGACATGGAAGGAAATCATCGTGCGCAGAGAAGTTTTCGAGGCCGACCACGAGGCGTTCCGGGAGACCGTCCGGTCCTTCATCGAGTCCGAGGTCGTGCCGGTCTACGACAAGTGGTACGCCGACGGCATCGTGCCCCGCGACTTCTACTACAAGCTCGGCGAACTCGGCGTGTTCGGCATCGAGGTGCCCACCGAATACGGTGGCGCAGGCATCGAATCGTTCTCCTTCCAGGCCGTGCTCACCGAGGAGATCGCGCGCGCCGCGGTATCCTTCGGCGGCTCCAGTGTGCATGTGTCGCTGTGCCTTCCGTACCTGAAGGCGCTGGCCACCGAGGAGCAGAAGCGGCGCTGGTTGCCCGGGTTCGTCAGCGGCGAGACGATGTTCGCCATCGCCATGACCGAACCCGGCACCGGCTCGGATCTCGCGGGCATCCGCACCACCGCGACCCTGTCCGAGGACGGCACGCACTACGTGCTCAACGGCGCCAAGACCTTCATCACCGGCGGCGTGCACGCGGACCGGGTCATCGTGTGCGCGCGCACCGCCCCGACCACGGCGGAGGACCGCCGCTACGGCCTGTCCCTGCTCGTGGTGGACACCAGCTCTTCCGGCTACTCCGTCGGGCGGAAGCTGGACAAGCTGGGTCTGAAGGTCTCCGACACCGCCGAACTCACCTTCACCGACGTCCGGGTGCCCGTCGAGGATCTGCTCGGCGAGGAGCACCGCGGCTTCTCCTACCTCGGCCAGAACCTGCCTCAGGAGCGGCTCAGCATCGCCGTCGGCGCCTACGCCCAGGCCAAGGCGGCCGTCCGCTTCGCGCACCAATACACCAGGGACCGTTTGGTATTCGCCAAGCCGGTGGCCAGCTTCCAGAATACCAAGTTCGAGCTGGCCGCCTGCCGTGCCGAGGTGGACGCCGCCGAAGCGGTCGTCGATCGGGCATTGGCCGCGCACGATCGCGGCGAGCTGACGCCCGCCGACGCCGCCTCGGCGAAGCTGTTCTGCACCGAGACCGCCTCCCGCGTGATCGACCGCTGCCTGCAACTGCACGGCGGCTACGGCTACATCACCGAGTATCCGATCGCCCGGCTCTACGCCGACAACCGCGTCAACCGGATCTACGGCGGCACCAGCGAGGTGATGCGCATGATCATCGCCAAAGACATGGGCCTGTAGCGGATTTCAGCGCTCGCCCGGCGCAGGCTCGGGCGGGGTCGGCAGCACCTCTTCGGCCACCTCGAGCACGGCGGCGAGGGCGCGCGAGGTGTTGTCGGCCCGCCAGGCCAGGGCGGAGGCGAGCGCGGGCACGTCGCCGCGCAATTCCTTGTAGACCATGCCGGACCGGTGGATGTGCTGCACCGAGGAGACAGTCAGCGTCACGCCGACCCCGGCGGCGACCAGGTCGAGGATCGTGTACGAGTCCGGGGCCTCCTGCACGATGCGCGGTGTGAACCCGGCGTCGAGCGCCGTGCGCACCAGATGGTCGCGCACGCTCGATCCCTGCGTGCCGGGGAAGGTGACGAAGGCGTCGTCGGCGAGGTCGGCGACATCGATGTCGGGGGCGTCGGCGAGCGGATGCTCCACGGGCAGCGCCGCGACCACCCGCTCGTACTGGATCACCCGCACCGCGACGCCCTCGCGCCGCACCGGCAGCCGGACGAAACCGAGATCCAGCTCGCGCGCCGCGACCAGGTTCAGCGCGGCGCCCGCGTAGGTCTGCCCGCGCAGGCGCACCTCGATGCCGGGGTGCGCGGCGCGCACCGCCCTGGTCAGCGTCGGCAGCGCCTCGTGGCTACTGGCGCCGGCGAAGCCGATCGAGACCCGGCCGACCTCGCCACGGCCGGAGGCGACCGCCGCCCGCCTGGCCAGCTCGATGTCGTCGAGCACCTTGCGCGCGTGCGGCAGCAGCACCTCGCCCGCGGCGGTCAACCGCACCGAGCGCGTGTTCCGTTCGAACAGCGCGACCCCGAGTTCCTTTTCCAGCGCACGGATCTGCTGGCTCAGCGGCGGCTGGGCCATGTGCAGGCGCTCGGCGGCGCGGCCGAAGTGCAACTCCTCGGCGACCGCGACGAACCCGGCGAGATGACGGAACTCCACGACGTCCCCATTCGGTAAGAATCGGTATCACTGCATTGCGAATTGAGTATTGGACTATATCGGTCGAACAAGGCACCGTGAGGATCGATCCGAACGAAGGAGCCCGATGCCCCGGTCCAAGCAGCTGACGATGCGCGAGGCCATCGCCGCGTTCGTCGACGACGGCGCGACCGTGGCCTTGGAGGGATTCACCCATCTGATCCCGGTCGCCGCCGGTCACGAACTGATCCGCCAGCGCAGGCGCGACCTGACGTTGGTCAGGATGACGCCCGACATCGTCTTCGACCAGCTGATCGCGGCGGGCGCGGCGCGCGCGATGATCTTCTCGTTCACCGGCAACAGCTCGGTCGGCTCACTGCACGCCATCCGCAGGGCCGTGGAGCGCGGGGAATCGCGCGGCATCGAGATCGAGGAGTACAGCCACTTCGGCCTGCTCGCCCGCTATCTCGCCGGAGCCGCGAATCTTCCCTTCTACCCGCTGCGTTCGTACGCGGGCAGCGATCTGCCCGCGCACAATCCGCGCATCGCGAAGGTGGCGTCGCCGTTCCCCGACCCGGACGGCGGTGTCGAGGAGATCTACGTGGTCCCGCCGATGCGGCCCGACGTCGCGATCCTGCACGCGCAACGCGCCGACCGCGCGGGCAACGTCCAGGCGTGGGGCATTCTCGGCCCGCTCCAAGAAGTGGCGTTCGCGTCGGCCCGCACCATCGTCGTGGTCGAGGAGATCGTCGACGACGAGGTGATCCGCGCCGACCCGAACCGCACCGTGATCCCCGGATTCGCGGTCGACGCGGTCGTCGAGTGCCCGCGCGGTGCGCATCCCTCCTTCGTGCAGGGGTACTACGACCGCGACAACGACTTCTACCGATCCTGGCCCGAGATCAGCAAGGACCCCGCCGCGCTGGACCGGTGGCTGCACGAATGGATCTACGACCTGCCCGATCACGCCGCCTACCTGGAAAAACTCGGTACTGGCTACTTCGACCGCCTCATCCCGGAGCCCGCCATGTCCCACCCCGTCGACTACGGATGCACCCCGTGACGACCACCAGTGAGCTGCTGACCGTGCTCAGCGCCCGCCACCTGCGCGGCAAACGCCGGGTCTTCGCCGGGATCGGCCTGCCGACCCTCGCCGTAGCGCTGGCGCGGGCGACCACCTCGCCCGACCTCGAGCAGGTGTACGAGTCGGGGGTCTGCGGCGCGCATCCCCCGCGCCTGCCGCAGACCATCGGCGACGCACCGCTGGCCACCGGTGCCGAGGCGATCCTCGGGATGCACGCGCTCTTCGGATACGTCTTGCAGGGCGGCTACATCGACGTCGGCTTTCTCGGCGCGGCCCAGATCGATCCCTTCGGCAGCCTCAACAGCACCGTGATCGGCGATTACGCGGCTCCAGCCGCGCGGTTGCCCGGAGCGGGCGGGGCCACCGAGGTGATGGCCAACGCCGACGAGGTCTTCGTGGTCCTGCGGCGCCACGACCCGCGCTCGTTCGTCGAGCGGCTCGATTTCACCACCAGCCCGGCGCCGTCGGTGGCGCGCCGGGCCGAGCCTCGGGTGCGCACCCGGGGGCGCGGCGTGACGACCGTGATCACCCCACTCGGCGTGCTCACAGCAGATGAAGACGGCCAATTGCGGCTCACCGCAACGCATTCCGGCGTTTCCGTCGAGCAAGTACTGGCCGCCACCGGCTGGCCGCTTCGGGTGGCGGGCACCGTCACCGTCACCGAACCCCCGACCGCAGCGGAGCTCGACCTGCTGCGCACCACCATCGATCCGACCAGGGTGTATCTCCGATGAACGAACGCAGTGAGCGAAATTTGTGCCAGCGCGCCTCGCGCATATCGGGGCCGAGCGCCAGCGAGGTCTCGGCATGAGTGAAGCTTCCGTCCTCCGTTCCGACCTGTCCGGTGAACACGCGGGCATCCGCGTGCTGCGCATCTCCCGGCCGCAGGCCCGCAACGCGCTGAATCTGCCGACGAAAATGCTGCTCGCTGAAGAACTTTCGGCAGCGGACGCCGATCGCGCCGTACGCGCCGTCGTCCTCACCGGTGACGCGGGCGTTTTCGTCGCGGGAACGGACCTGAAGGAGATGAGCACGTACCGCCCCACCGATCTGCTCGCGCAGGAGACCGGCAAGGTGTTCTCGGTGCTCGACGAACTCGGCACACCCGTGATCGCCGCGGTCGAAGGCTACGCGTTCGGCGGCGGATGCGAACTCGCGATGGCGTGCGATCTCGTCGTCGCCGGGGCGTCGGCGCGGTTCGGCCAGCCGGAGATCCGGGTCGGGCTCATTCCGGGCGCGGGCGGACTGAGCCGCCTCGTGCAGCGGGCAGGACGGGCGCGCGCGTTGCGCATGGTGCTCACCGGCGAGCCGATCGACGCCGTGACCGCACAGCAGATCGGCATCGTCGCCGACATCGTGCCCGACGGCACCGCGCTGGACGCGGCCGTCGACATCGCGGCGACCATCCTGCGCCAGCCGCCGTTGAACGTCCGCGCGATCCGCAGCATTGCGCGGCACGCCGAGAACGCTCCGCTGAACACCGCGATCGCCTTGGAACGCACGACTTTTCAAATGTTGTTCGACACCGCCGATCACGCCGAGGGCATCGCCGCCTTCCTCGCCAAGCGCTCCCCGACCTACGAAGGACACTGATGGAACCGATCGAACGCATTCGCATCGTCGGCGCGGGCGCGATGGGCCGCGGCATCGCGCAGGTCGCCGCGACCGCTGGATACCGCGTCGAGCTGACCGACGCCGACGACGCCGCGGTGCGCGCCGCGCTCGAGTTCGTCGCGTCGATGGTTCACCGCTCCGTCGACAAGGGCAAACGCAGCGCCGAGGAGGGCGAGGCCATCCTGGCGCGGCTCACGGCGGGCACCGCCCCGACCGCACCCGCCGCCGACATCGATCTGGTGATCGAGGCCGTGGTCGAGAAGCTTCCGGTCAAGCAGGCGATCTTCGCCGAACTGGAGAGCGCGACGCCGAACGCCGTGCTCGCCTCCAACACCAGTTCGCTGTCCATCACCGCGATCGCGTCGGCGCTGCACGATCCCTCTCGGCTCATCGGGCTGCACTTCTTCAACCCGGTTCCGCTGATGTCGCTGGTGGAGGTCGTTCCGGGCCTGCGCACCGCGCCCGAACTGCTCGACACCGCAACATCTTTCGTGACCCGGCTGGGCCACACCCCGATCCTGGCGCGGGACACCCCCGGGTTCCTCGTCAACCACCTCGGGCGCGCCCTGCCCAGCGAGGCGCTGGCCATCCTGTCCGAACAGGTCGCCTCCCCCGCCGACATCGACCGCATCGTCCGCGACACCCTCGGCCTGCGGATGGGCCCGTTCGAGCTGATGGACCTCACCGGATTGGACGTCAGCCATCCCGTCATGGAGACCGTCTCCGCCGGGTTCTACGGCGACCCGCGCCTTCGGCCCTCCCCGATCGCGGCCACCCGCGTCGCCGCCGGTCTGCTCGGACGCAAGACGGGCGAAGGGTTCTACCGCTACGAAGACGGTGCACCGCGGCTGCCCGCCGAGCCCGAGATCACGCCGGACGCCGCGGCCATCCCGGTCCATGTCCACAATCACCCCGATTTCGCGGCGATACTGCGGCGATCCGGAGCGACGGTGCTCGAAACTCCCGGCGCCGAGGTGGTCTCGCTCGTCCTGCCGATCGGCGAACCGACCTATCGGGTCGCCGCCCGCTACGGCCTCGACCCTGCCCGCACCCTCGGCATCGATCCGCTCGGGATCGATCGCCGCCGCCTCACCGTGATCGTGCCGGGTGCCGTCGACCTCGTCGTCGTCGCACCGGCATTGCGCGTCCTGGCCGCCGCCGGTTACACCCCGACACCGACCGCCGACGTCACCGCCCCTGTGGCGCAACGGATCCTGGCCGCCATAGTGAACCTGTCCTGCGCCCTCGCCGAGCACGGCATCGGCACACCCGAGGACATCGATCGCGGCGCGCGCCTCGGTCTCGGCTATCCGCTCGGACCGCTGGAATTCGGCGAGTCGGTCGGCACCGAGCGGATCACCGCGATACTCGACGGCTTGTACGCCTACACCCGCGATCCCCGCTACCGGGTGAGCACCTGGCTCCGTGCCCGCGCCGAGCAGCGGATCCCCTTGCACGCCAGGGGCGCCCGTCCCGAAGACCTGCTCCCGAACCGAGGAACCGATGTTCGTTCTCGATGACACGCACCGCGAGATCCGCGCGCTGGCCGCCGATTTCGTCGACACCGAGATCACCCCGCATGCGCGCGACTGGGACCGCGCCGAAACCGTCGACCTTGCCATCGTCGAACGACTCGGCGAACTCGGCTTCCTCGGGCTCGGCATCGCCGAGGAATTCGGCGGCACCGAGGTCGACATGCTCTCCTACATCCTGGTCTGCGAGGAACTCGGGCGCGGCGACTCCGCTGTGCGCGGCATCGTCTCGGTGTCGCTCGGGCTGGTCGCCAAATCGATTGCCGCGCACGGCACCGACGAGCAGAAACACCGGTGGCTCCCGGAGCTGACCGCGGGCCGCGCGCTCGGCTGCTTCGCGCTGACAGAACCCGACAGCGGCTCCGACGCGGCCTCGCTGCGCACCAAGGCGGTGCGCGACGGCGACGACTGGGTGATCTCCGGCGAGAAGATGTTCATCACCAACGGCACCTGGGCCAAGGTCGCCCTGGTGTTCGCGCGCACCTCGGCCGAGGGCGGCAAAGGCATCACCGCCTTCCTCGTGCACACGGACACACCGGGTTTCACGGCGACGACCATCCACGGCAAGCTCGGGCTGCGCGGGCAAGCCACGGCCGCGCTGTCGTTCGAAGAAGTCCGAGTGCCCGACTCGGCGCGTCTGGGCGCGGTGGGCAAGGGTCTCGGTATCGCGTTGGGCGCCTTGGCCAAAGGGCGCATCTCCGTGGCCGCGGGCAGCGTCGGAGTCGCGCAGGCGGCCCTCGACGCCGCGGTGCGCTACTCGACCGAACGCACCCAATTCGGCAAGCCCATCGCCACCAAACAGCTCGTCCAGGAACTACTCGCCGACTCCGCACTGGACGTCGAATCCGCCCGCCTGCTGACGTGGAAGGCCGCTTCGCTCGTCGACGCGGGAGCGTCGCGGGACGAGGTGCAGCTCGCCTCCTCCATGGCCAAGCTCGCGGCCAGCGAGACCGCCGTGCGAGTGAGCAACAACTGCCTGCAGGTGTTCGGCGGCTACGGCTTCATCGACGAATACCCGATGGGCAAATACCTGCGCGACGCGCGCGTGCTCACCCTCTACGAAGGCACCAGCCAGCTGCAGAAGCTCATCATCGGCCGCGCCCTCACCGGCATCGACGCGATGTGATCGCCCCTCCCATAAGGACAACCATGCCCGACGCAGTCATCTGCGAACCGTTGCGTACACCCGTCGGCCGGTTCGGCGGCGTACTCAAAGACGTTCCACCGCAACAACTCGCCGCCACCATCATCACGGAACTGGTGCGACGCACCGGCATCGACGGCTCCTCGATCGACGACGTGATCCTCGGCCAGGCCTCCCCCAACGGCGAGGCACCCGCTATCGGCCGAATCGCCGCCCTCGACGCGGGCCTCGGCATCGACGTGCCCGGCCTCCAGGTCGATCGGCGCTGCGGCTCCGGACTCCAGGCCGTCATCCAGGCCTGCCTGCAAGTCGCCTCCGGCGGCAGCGATCTCGTGCTGGCCGGTGGCGTGGAGTCGATGAGCCAGACCGAGTTCTACGCGACCGGAATGCGGTGGGGCGTCAAGGGCGACGGCGTCGCGCTCGCGGACCGGCTGGCCAGGGCGCGTGTCACCGCAGGCGGACGCGACTTCCCCGTGCCCGGCGGAATGATCGAGACCGCGGAGAACCTGCGCGCCGAGTACGCGATCAGCCGGTCGGACCAGGACGCGCTGGCCGTGCTCTCCCACCATCGCGCCGTAGCCGCCCAGCTCGCGGGACGATTCGCCGACGAGATAGTCGGAGTCCCTGTTCCGCAACGCCGCTCGGCACCTGTCCTTGTCGACACCGACGAACACCCGCGCGCCGACACCACCCTCGAGGCGCTGTCCACACTGCGACCGATCCGGGCTTCGGTGGACCCCGAATCCACCGTCACCGCAGGCAATTCCAGCGGCCAGAACGACGGCGCGGCCCTCTGCCTCGTCACCACACCGGAGCACGCGCGCAAGCTCGGACTTCGCCCGCTGGCCCGGCTGGTCTCTTGGGCCGTGGCGGGCGTCGCCCCGCGCACGATGGGCATCGGCCCGATCCCCGCGACCGAACGCGCCCTCACCCTCGCCGGCCTCACCCTCGCCGACCTGGACGTCATCGAACTGAACGAAGCCTTCGCTGCCCAAGTCCTCGCCGTGCTGGGCCGCTGGAACATCGAACCCGACGATCCCCGCCTCAACCCCAACGGTTCCGGCATCTCCCTCGGCCACCCCGTCGGCGCCACCGGCGCCCGCATCCTCGCCACCCTGCTGCGCGAAATGGACCGCAGGGAGGCGCGATACGGCCTGGAGACGATGTGCATTGGCGGCGGCCAAGGTCTCGCCGCGGTCTTCGAACGACTTTCCTGATCCAGCCCGCTACGAGGCTAGGGGTCCAGCTTCAACCTGCCCACGGGGCTGCCGCATGTTCGCGGTGCAGCGAAGGATGGCTTCGCCACCTCAGAGCGGCTCGCCTTCCCCGCAGTTGCGTGGCACGGTCTGACTTAGTTCCTGTGAACAAGCTGATCGTTTAGCGGCGCCGATAGGCTTGGCTGCGAAAATGCTTGGGCCCCTGTTGTGGTGGGCTCCGGTGGGACGTTCAGCGATTCCCGGCCCGATCTTGCTCGACCGCGGCCACGAAATCCGGGTGTGCGGAAACGATCAGCTGGTCGGCTGTTTCGTTCATCCAGACATCGGCGAAATAGTCGGAGCGACTCCAGGACAGCATCGCCACGAGCAACGCGATCGGCATGCATCCGGGCACGATCATGAAAGCCAAAGGTAGATAGAGCGGTTCGAGTTCGAGCGCCCGTGCGATGAGGACGGCCGCGATTGTCAGTGGTATCGCCAGCAGTGCCAGCAGCGCGATTCGACGGAAGCGCCGGATTTCGTGGAGACAGAACTCGCAGGCCGGGCAGTCGAAGCGGACGCGCGCCAGGACGGGGTCCCGCCGCCCCGGTTTCATGGAGCGCAACATGGCTCGCGGTGTCGGCAGCTCCGATAGTGGGCCACTGGAATTGACTGCGCAGGAACGGGTCTCACTGGCGGTGAGACCGTGCTCGCTGCACAACCCCGGCATCCGCTCGGTGAGAACGAGCTCCGTCGGTGCCGTCGCGAGAGTCGGCGTCCAATCCGGGTTGACCTCAGTGTCGAAGACCACCTGCGCCCTGGTCACTGCAGCCATCCGCGCTGCTGGCGGTCCCGGAAGTATTCGTCGTCCTCGTCGTCGTCATCAGTCGGGGTTACGATGCGATCGCGGTTGGGCTTGCGGGTGCCCGGGATGACGGCGTTCCCGGCGGGCGCCGGCCGATCCGCGGGAGGGGGCGTCGGCTGGTCCGACGGCTGCTGGTCCTCTAATGGTTCAGACCGGAGTCGCACCAACTCGGCTTCGCCTTGGGCGGCCAGCCGTTGCCGTTCCTCCTCCGGCATGTCCGCGAACTGCTGCATGGCGGCGGGCAACGTGCGATCGAGCACCCGATTGAATGCCTCGCTGTGCATCAATTCGCGTGCGCTGCCCTTGCCTTCGAGGACACCGCGCAGCTGCTCCTTCAATTGCGGATCGGTGGCGGTATGCATCAGCACCCGAATCGCCCGGGACAGTTGGCGCGAGGCCCCGAGGTCGCCGTGGGCCAGATCATGAATCGGCTCGGGCGCGTTCATTCAGGCTCCAGGGTGGTCGTAGGTGGCGGTGGGCAGGCTCGGCATATCGGCGGACTCGACCACCGCGACCACGCCGAAACCGACCCCGGCGATGGCCTCGAGTGCGACATACGCGGCGTTGAACTTCTCGACCAGCAGGCCCCATTCCGCGATCACCTTCGCCGTGGTCGCGGTGGCGGCGGCGACCAGGGCCGCCGTTGCGAAAATTCCGACGCCGGTGAGCGCGGAGGCCTTGACCGCGGCCCACTCGATCACCGCCATAGCGCCCCAGTCCAGCAAGGTCTGCAAGGCATTACTCATGGCGGTGGAGAGGTGGTACGCCGTCGACGCGAAGCGGTTGATCTCGGTCACCATCTCCTTCAATGGCTCGACCTGCGCGGAAATGGCTGTCGAGAGCTTCGTGAAATAGGCTTGGGCGCTGGTCGCCGCGTTACCGTCCCACGTCGCGTCGACAGTCGTCGCGGCGGACTTGACCGATTCGGAGAAGCTCGCGCTGTAGGAAGCCAGGTTTTCCACCGCCTTGCCCGCCTTCTGCAAGGCCTCCCAATCACCGGAGATCTTGGTGGTGAACCACTTCAGCGGGTCCGTCCCGAGGACATTTTCGCACCACTTACAAGCCCAGTACGTCGGCGAAATGGCGTTCGACGTGATGAGGAACTCGAAACTGTCGTTGAGTGGGTCCTCGAGCGAAGGTTCCGCCAGGTGCTCGGACGGCGTCTTGGTCATCAGTTGCTGCCTGTGGAGTACGTGCGGTCCAACTCGTCGGCGCGCGCGTGGTCGGTGGTCCGGTAAACCTGCGCGACCTTGGTCAATTCGGTCGCCGCAGCCTCGGAGAGGGTGCCGAGGGTGGCGTAATTGGTCTTCAGCTCGTTGTGCGCCTCGGCAACGGCGCTCAACCCGGTACGGATGAGCCCGCCGTCGCCCCACACGGTGCTGTCCAGGACCAGCCACTTGTCCAGATAGGTCGCGACATTCGCATTGGCCTCGGCCAGTGTCTTCAAAGCCGCGGCGAACGTGTCCACTGCGGTTGGATCGACTTTGAAAGTCTCCGACATCGGATCTCCCCTCCCGGCCGTGCGCTGGCCGCTCTACACCGAAGCACCTTCACACAAAATGCCTGCTCAGCGCAACTTCGCCGATATCTCGGCGGCGGCGGGTGGCAACCGTCCCGACCGCGGACGACCTGCGGCAGCCCCTGTGCGCGTCTTGGTGCCTGTGAGAGTACAACGACATTGGTGGATCTTTTGCCGCAGTGGATGGTTCAGCAACCCCGTTGCTGCCAGGCGGGTTCCGCCCCTTTCCCGCCCGACACGCAGGGCCCAAGCCATCCCCACGCATAGCCCCCTACGCGGCAGCGATCAGTTTGTTCACAGGCACTCAGATCACGCCCCGACCGGCCATGAGACCGGACTGCCAGGGACGCTGTCAGGATCCGCCGGAAGACGAAACCACAGCAGTTCGCCGGGAATACCGACCCGTGGTCGACAGGCTTGCTCGGAGAATGATCCCGGATGCGTTGTGGGACATCGTGAAACCACTGCTACCGGAGTTCACAGCCAGACCACAGGGCGGCGGGACTGTGCCGGTGGACGAGCGGCAGTGTTCACCGCAGTGGTGTTCGTGTTGACCAGCGGGTGTGCGTGGCGGCATCTGCCGCCGTCGTTCGGGGTGAGCGTTCCGACCGCGCATCGCCGGTTCATGGTGGATGACCGTGCGTCGTCGCTGTTCCAGCGAATGGCATAGTGAATCAGGTGCCGAATCTCGCGTTCTACGCCGTCGACGAGGATTGGTCGGCTGTCCTTGACGTCGTGTTCGAACTCGACCTCTTCCGGGTCTTCGAAAGCCGGTCCGAACCAGGCCACGAATTGCGAGAGTTCTCTACCGCAGCGGAGATTCCCCGAACCAGGCCACTGATGTTGTTGGTCAACGGCGCCGGACCGGAACCCCTGGCGCGACAGGTCGATACTGCCGCACACACAATCAGCGACGCCCCATTTCACTACATCTGCGAGGGATGGGGACTGATCCAGCTCCATTACGGCGGCCCTGTCAGCGCCCAGGAGTTACGCTTGACCCACACCAATCACAACACAGCCAAGCGTGCTGCGGCATGGGCGGCGACTGTGCCCTATCTGGGAGAACCAGCCGCCTGGGACTGGCCGACGGTGACAAAGGCTTCGAACAAGCTCAACCGCCGCATCCGACAGATGTCGGTCGGCAAGATCGGCTCACACCCGGTACTGCCCCACGCGCAGAAACATATTGCACGCAACGCGCTCCGGCACGAGTACGGCACAGGTATCCATGCGGTCCCTGCCCCGGGCTAATTCAGCTAGCGAGGAGCGGACCATACGCCGGACGTATAGCGACTGGCAATCAGCACCACCAACGCTTACGGAAGAACCGGGAGCGCCCGGCGAACTCACCTCGGCATCATCCCAAGAACTTTCCCGACCGCTATCCGAACCTGCTCGAACCACCGGAGGGAGCGGAACGCCAGCTGACAGGTCCGATTCAGCTGCCGCTGCCGCCATTGGATCCGCCGCCGAGACCACCGCGCTCCGTGGTGGTCGGGGGTTTGGTCGCCGTCGACGGCTGCGGCACCGTCGTCCGCGGCGCCGACTGGGTGGTCCGCGGCGCGGTGGTGGTGACCGACGCCGCTGGCTTGGGCGCCTTCTTCGGTTGGGCAGACCCGCACCCCGTGGCGAGCAGCGATGCGGCCACCGCAGCCGGCAGCGCATACGCCACTCGCCGCGACATGCGCCGTCCGCCAGCACCGAAACCACCAGATGACTTGCCGCGCACGGACTTCCCCCCTTGTTACCGATCGAGCGGACCGATGTTAACAGCAGGCGAATCGAGAGCGACGCGTGGGCGACAGTGGCCGTGCGGGCGGAGCAGATCCGGACCTGGCTGGACGAGGGTCTGACGCCACGGTTACAGATCGCTGGCGACGATGTTCTCGATATTCCGTTCCGCCAGAGCCGTAATGGTGACGAAGGGATTGACGCTCGTATTACCCGGAATCAGCGACCCGTCGATGACGTAGAGCCCGGCGTAGCCGGGCAGGCGACCGTAGTTGTCGGTTGCCTCGTTCAGCACGCAACCGCCCAGCGGGTGGTAGGTGAAGTCGTCGCCCCAGGTCTTGTAGACGCCGAAGAGGTCGGTCCGGTAGATCGTCCCCTCCTTAGTATTGATCTTGTCGAAGATGCGCTTGGCGGCATCGATGGCGTACTGGTTCTGGGAGGTCTGCCAACTCAGATCGACGTTGCCGGTACCGGAGTTGAAAGTGAACTGGCCGCGATTCGGGTTCTTGGTGATCGCCAGGTACAGGCTGACGTAGGTCTCCAGCCCCGCGGGGAAGGGCGCGACCTCGGCGAAGGCCGGGCCGCCCGCATCGGCCCAGTTGTCGATACCCAGGCACGGCATGCTGGATTGCAGTACGCCGGTGCCGTCCCACATGTGATTGGCGCGGCCCACCATCACATTGCCGTTGTTGCCCCACTTCTTGCCGACGGCATCGGGCAGGTCCGGCAGTTTGCCCTGCGCTTTCATGGCAACCAGCAGCTTCGAGGTGCCGATACTGCCCGCCGCGAAGAACACCTTCTGTGCCACAACGGCTTTGGTTGCCACTGTGGCACCGCTGGTATTGATCTCGTTCATCTCCACCCGATAGCCGCCCTCTGTGGGCGATACGGCGGTGACGGTGTGCATGGGGGTGATACGCACCTTGCCGGTCCCGGTGGCCGCGGCCAGATACGTCTTGTCCAGCGACCGCTTGCCGTGGTTGTTGCCGTAGATGACCTCGCCGGCCAGTGCCGACCGGGTGACCTGCTCGGCCTGCTCCTTCTTCATGTACTCGAAGTCGTAGACATTCGGCACGAAGGTCCAGCCGAAGCCGGAGCGTTCCGCGTGTTTGCGCCCCACGCGCGCGAATTGGTAGCACTCCGCGCTCTCGAACCAGGTCTGGTCGATATTGTTCACGCCGAGACCGGCATTGGCGCGCGGATAGTAGAGGTTGTACATCTCATCGGCGTTCACCGAGGGCAGGATGGCCGCGAAGTTCTCCCGTTTGGGCGTCACCGCCATACCGCCATTGACCAGCGAGCCACCGCCGACGCCCCGGCCCTGGTAGACACGAATCCCGCTGAATTGCTCGGAATCCAGTACGCCCGTGTACCTTTCGATGTCCTTGTTGTAGCTGCTGCCCGCGAAGTAGCCGACCGGCTGATCGGTGCGGTCACGCAGCCAGTAGGACCGCCCATCGGGTTTCAGCACGGGACAGAAGATCTTGCCGTCGGAGCCTGGCGTCGTCCACGACATGCCCATTTCCACCACGGTCACCTGCACACCCGCCTGCGCGAGCCGCAGTGCGGCGACCGATCCCCCGTATCCGCTGCCGATGACGAGCGCGGGAACCTTCTCCCCATCCGCCAGCGGTGCCGCGGTTGCCCGCGCCATGGACCTCCCCACCAGCGCGGCGGCAGCAGTGAAACCTGTTGCAGCTAGGAACCAGCGCCTGCTCACCCCCCGGCCGTACCGATTACCAACAGGCATTTCATGGGTGTGAACAGGCAACGCCGCCTCCTCATCGAGACTTGAATTGGAACTCGTTATAGCCATGCGAAACGCGACTGCGCGGAACTTTCCGGACAAGCCGGAAAACTTCCGATCCTGGACCGAAAGGAGAAGCGTGAACAGAATGTTCATCGCCAACGCCGCTGCCGCACGGAACGCCGGCGAGCGGCCGTGGCGCACCTGATGCGTGAAGATCCAACGCCTGTGGCGCGAGGAAAGGCTGCAGGTGCCGCAACAGCGGCGGCGCAAACGAATCGGGACCTCAACGGTCGAGTTGGGTGGTTGCTTCGTGCGGTGTCACGTACGGTTGCGCGCTGTGCAGAATGGTTCGTCGTTAGTCGGTAGACAGGACGAGATCGGTCGACTGGAAGGGCTTACGCGCTCGGCTGCCGAGGGCCGGGGTGGTGTGCTGGTACTTCGGGGGGAAGCAGGCATCGGCAAGAGCGCGCTGCTCGAGCAAGTCAGCCGAGCGCCTGGATTCCTGGTGCTGCAGGCGTCCGGGTCGGAGTTCGAGTCCGAGTTGCCCTTCGCCGCACTGCACCAGCTGTGCGTGCCGGTGTTGGGGCGGGTGGATGAGATGCCAGAGCCCCTGCGAGTTGCGTTCGGCCAGGCCACCGGCGCGCCGGAGATGCTTCGCATCGGGTTGGCTGTCCTGGAATTGCTCAGCGGGGCTGCGCGTAATCGCCCTGTGCTGTGTGTGATCGATGACGCGCATTGGCTCGACGATGCATCGACCAGGGCATTGATGTTCCTTGCCCGCCGGATCGCTTCGGAACCGGTCGCGATGGTCTTCGCAGCTCGCGAGGGGCTCGATGAGCTTCCCGGTATGGAACTGGAGGGTCTGACCGACGACGAGGCGCGTGGGCTGTTGCGGTCCACGCTCGATCCTCGGGTGCGTGACCGGATTCTCGCCGAGGCGCGCGGTAACCCGCTGGCGTTGCTGGAGTTGCCACGCACCGATGGATTCGCTCTCCCACAGACGTCGTCGGTGGCGAACCGGGTGGAGCGTGGATTCCAAGCCAGGCTGGCGGCCTTGCCCTCCAAGGTGCAGCTGCTGTTGACTCTCGCCAGTGCCGAGCCGACCGGCGACCCGGCCCTGTTGTGGGCGGCGGCCGGCGAACTCGGCATCGATGTCGATGTGAGCAGCGCTGCGGAAGTGTCGGGCCTGATCGAATTCGGCACGCGGGTGCGGTTCTGTCATCCGCTGGCGAGGTCGGCTGTCTACCGGGCTGCTGAGGCAACCGAGCTGCATACCGTGCACCAAGCGCTGGCAGGGGTAACCGATCCGATCACCGACGCCGACCGCCGCGCCTGGCACCGAGCGCATGCCGGTGCCGGGCCGAACGAAGCCGTCGCCGCCGAACTGGAAGCATCCGCGTCACGGGCTCAGGCCCGATGCGGCGTCACGGCCGCGGCAGCGTTCCTCGAACGCGCCGCAGCGCTGTCGCTGGACCCGATCGAACGCATAGGACGCACACTCGCAGCTGTGCGGCTCACCCTGGAAGCAGGTGCTGTCGAAGCAGCCTCGGATCTGCTGACCACCGTGGACACCAGCGGCTTGGACGACGAGGCGCTCGCTCGAGTCGATCTGCTTCGCGGGCAGATCGCGTTCAGCCGGCACGGCGACGGGAACGGCCCGCGTTTCATGCTCCGCGCCGCGCAGCGGCTGGCCGCTGTGGATCCGGCATGGTCGCGCGACTGCTACCTCGACGCGCTGGAAATGGCGTTGGCAGTCGGCCGCGCCAGCGGGGTGATGGACCGGGTGATACGTGCGGCCGGTTCCGCCCCGCGGGCTCCGGCACTACCGGACATCCTCGACGCACTACTGACGCTGACCACCCAGGGGCACCGGGCGGCGTCGTCCTTGCTGCGGTCGGTCGTCACCGATGTCGGCGTGTACTCTGCCCGTCCCGCACTGGCCACGGTGGTCGCGGCCGAACTGTGGGACATCGACGCGCACAACGTGATCACCGAGTGGATCATGAAAACCGGTCGTAGTTCCGGCTCGCCGGTCATGCTGCGGCTCGGCCTTGCCCAGGTGGCCTCCGGCGCCGTGCACACCGGTGACTTCGCCACGGCGATGTCGGCGATCGCGGAAGAGGCAGCGATCGCCGACGCGGTCGGCGCACCACCGATGATGTACCCGCAGCTGCACCTGGCCGCCTTCCGCGGCCGTCGGCAGGAAGCGCGCGAACTCTTCGACGCGGCGGCAGCAGCGGCTGACACTCGCGGAACCGGGCAGCTCATCGCCAACACCCACTGGGCCCAATCGGTGCTGGGTAACGGTCTGGCCGACTATCCGGCCGCGCTGGCCGCCGCTCAGCAAGCCGCAGCCGGTGGTGACCTGTTTCTCGCCGGCATCGCCCTGCCGGAACTGATCGAGGCAGCGGTGCACTGCGGCCGCGGCACCGAAGCCGAGGCCGCGCTGGCGGCACTGACCGAACGCACCCAGCCGAGCGGCACGGTGTGGGCTGCCGGAGTCACCGCATGCGCCCGCGCCCTCGTCACCGGGGACGAACCGGCATATCTGGAAGCCATCGACATCTTCGACGGAACCCGGCTCGCGCCGTACCTTGCTCGGACCGAGCTGCTGTACGGGGAATGGTTGCGCCGCCAGAACCGCAAACTCGATGCACGCCAACGGCTCCGCAGTGCACACAACCGGTTGTCGGAGTTGGGGATGGAAGCGTTCGCCCGTCGTGCCGCAGACGAACTGCGGGCTACCGGAGCCCAGGCCGGGAGCCGTTCCACCCGCACCCACGACGAGCTGACCATGCAGGAAATGCACATCGCGCGCCTCGTGGCCGCCGGTGCGACGACCAAAGAGGTCGCCAACCGCCTCTTCCTCAGCCCTCGCACGATCGATGCCCACCTGCGCAACATCTTCCGCAAGCTGGGCATCACCTCCCGCAGACAACTGCGGGAGGTGCCCGACCTGAAGCTTTAGGAAATGCCCAGCTGCTGGACGACCCACATGCTGTCGGCGTTGGCCCAGTACTCAGTGATCAGGTTGTCGGTCACCTTCAGGATGTCGGTGCCGAAGAACTCGATCGGAGTCGGTCCGGGCGCGGCACCGGGGAGACCGGACTGGTAGGTCCCGCGAGCGAGCCAACGCAGCACCAGGTAGGGATCATCGACCAGTGGCCCGACCTGAACGGTGAAGCGGAGGTCGGGGACAGCTGTCCGGATGCCACCGACCCAGGTGTCGAGGTTGTCGCGGCCGGCAGTGTCTGCGGGTGGTCCCCCCAGCAGCGGTGCGGCATGGGAGACGAAATCCGGGTGGACGGTGCGTTCGACCAGTGACAGGTCACCGTTCCATATGTCGGCCCAGGCCTGGGCGATCTTGTCGTAGGACATTGTCATGGTCCTCCTTCGTCTCGGTAAGGGGTCGGTGCCGCGGCTATTCGCCGTGCTGGCCGGGGGCGGCGCTGCCGCTGTATTCGCCGAGCTCGGAGACCAGCTCGGTGATGTCGGGCATGCTGTCGTAACGGCGCTGGTGCAGCTCGGCGATCTTGTCGGCCATCTGCGGGTCCTCGTCGTCGGTGATGTCGAACGACATGAACTTGTCCACGAGGGGCAGCCCGACCCGATCGGTGTTGAGGTGGGCAGGATGCACGAGGTATTCCCAGTAGCCCTCGAGGTCCTCGATGGCGAACACCGCGCCGTAGTGGTATTCGCCGCCGTAGTCGGGGCCGACGACGAAGGACTTCACCGACGGGATGACCCGGCCTTGGTTGCGCAGGCTCTCGAGCGCCTCTTCGACCTGCTCAGGGGTGGCGTCGGCCTTGATGGTGAATCGGTTGCCGTGGTAGATCATGCGACTTTCCTGTTCTTGTTCTGTTGCAGGGTGAACAGCGCGGCCATGGCCGCGCCCACGGTCATCGCGACACCGCTGAGGGCGAAAGTGCCTGCGACGCCTATGGTCTGGATGAGTGGTTGGATGGCCAGCGGTGAGAGGAACTGGCCGAGGAAGATCCCGGTGACGAGTCCGCTGAGGGCTTGGCCGCGCCGGTCCGGGGCTGCCAGGTCGGCGAGGCGCAGGTTGAGGTTGGGCACAACGAGGCCGACACCGATGCCGCCGACGAGCAGTCCGGCCACGATCAGCGCGACAGATCCCGCGGTGCCGATGACCAGCCAGCCCAGCCCCAGCAGCCCGATGCTGGTGGTGGTGATCGCGGTGGGTGTGACCTTGCTGCGCAGGGCCGGAAAGGCCAGAGCGCCAACGACGCCGGTCAGTGTGCTCCCGGCGACCACGATTCCGGTGACCGCGGGGCCGACGTGGAAATCGGTGAGCAGGAACGGCAATTGGGTCGGTGCCATGTAGAACGCGAGTGTCGCGACCAGAGCGAGTGCGTAGATTCCGTAGACGCGCAGCGAGTTCCGCGACGCGCCGGAGGCGGCGACGGGTGTGGCGGCGCGGGCGGGCTCACCGATCGTCAGCACGGCAAACGGCAAGATCAGTGCGGACACAGCGTATATCCAGAACGGCAGTTTCCAGTCCAAGCCGGCCAGTACACCGGCCAGTGGCAGGAACACCACTCCACCGAGGCTCGCCGAGGCCTGCTGCATCCCGAGGAACGAGGCACGCCGTGGTCCGTCGAACCAGTCGGTGATCAACGCACCGACCGCCGTCATGATCCCGCCGACCGCGACACCGAGCAGCGCTCGGGTGGCCAGCAGCACTGCCAGATCAGAGACGAAATAGCCTGCGGTGCCCGCCACCGCGTAGAGCGCCAAGCTGCCGACGAGCAACGGTCGCCGCCCGACACGGTCGGCGACGGTGCCGCTCAGCGGGGCACTGATCGCGATCGCCAGCGACGTGACCGTCAGGGCCAGCCTGACCAGTACATCTGCCGTGTCGAAGACCTCGGTCATCGCAGGCAGACTCGGCGCGATGATGGCCGCGGCCATGATGGTCAGCGTGGCCGCGGCCAGCAGCGTCGCCTGGGCCACCCGCGGGGGTGCGTGCCGGGCGGTGGTCATCGTTCCTCCTCGTCGTTCGTCGACGAGATGGAGACTTCCAGTGACACAGGGTGTTTCGCGTCGGCGAAAGATACCTATTCACATCGCAGGCAACCGCCTAGGTGGATTTCACCGACGCGACCGACTGACCTGCCGAATTTCAGCGAGCAGGGTCTACGCCCGAGCGGTACAGATGTATGCCCACAACTGAATCGGGGCTTCGGGCCGCACTTCCGCGCCGATTGCGGTGCCCGGTTCGGGTGTGGCTGTCAATCCGAGAAATTCACCTGAGTAGTCATTGCGGGACAGCAGCACAAGAGATTTCGGCGACCTCGCGCAGGCGTTGCCGAGACGTCCCGAGGCGGCTCAGCTGGATCAGCCCCTGGGATACCAGCACGATGTGGGCGCTGAGCACCGCTAGTTCTCTCTCGTCCAGTACTTTTCGCGGAATGTCGGCGCGGAGCCGTTCGGCGACGTGGGTCTCCATCCGCGCCGTCGTTCGATCCCCGATGGCGACGACCTCGGGAACCCGGTGCCCGAGCTGGCCGATGCTGTTGAGCATCAAACACCCGCGCCGCTTCGGATGCGCGAGACAGTCGGCGATCACCGCGTCGAAGAACGCCCGCACCGCCGCCCGCGGCGGGCCGGGATCGGCGTGCAGCGCCGCGTGCACGTATTCGGCTCGCCGCTCGCAGTAGCGACGGAAAGCAGAGAGAAACAGCCCCGTCTTGCTGCCGTAGGCGGCGTAGATGCTCCCGTTGCCGACACCGGACGCACTCGACACGCCCTCGACCGACGTGCCTTCGAACCCGTCGGTCCAGAACATTTCGATGGCGACGTCGAGCAGCGCCGACTCATCGAACTGCCGTGGACGCCCCATTCGTTCACGCTAGCAACGCCGTCCTTCGACCGCGCGCGAGGCCCGAGCGGGCATGAAACGCGGCACATCCCGGTCGCCTCGGTTGATTGTGGAGTCGCGGCTCCACAATAATGTGCGAAATGAATTCCAGAGCGGTCACCTCGTCGCGCCGGCGCATCGGGATCCTGGTCTTCGACGGCGTGAAGATGCTCGATTTCGCGGGCCCGGCCGAGGTGTTCGTCGAGGCGAATCAGTCGCTGCCCGCCTACGAGGTGGTGCTGGTCTCGGCCGACGGCAACGACGTGCAGACCTCGATCGGCGCGCGCGTCGCCGTAGCGCACGCGGCGGCCGACGCGGGCCGCTTCGACACCGTCGTCATCCCCGGCAGCGAGCTGCCCGCCGCCGAGTTCGTGACACCGGAGGTGTTGCGGGCCACCCGCCACCTCGCGGAGCACACGCGCCGCCTCGCCTCGATTTGCAGCGGGGCCGCCATCCTCGCCCACCTCGGCCTGCTGGACGGCCGTCGCGCCACCACTCACTGGAAGTTCGTCAAGAACCTCGGCCGCCAATTCCCCGCTGTCGACGTGGATCCGGACGCGATCTTCGTGCGCGACGGGCACATCTACAGCTCCGCGGGCGTCGCCGCGGGCATCGATCTGGCGCTCGCGCTGGTCGAGGAGGACCACGGCGCCGCGGTGGCGCGCCGGGTCGCCCAGTCGTTGCTGGTGTACATGCAGCGGGCCGGCGGGCAGTCGCAGTTCTCGGCGGCGCTCAGCGGACCGGTCCCGCGCAGCCCCCTCGTCCGCGCGGTCGCCAACCTCATCTGCGCCGATCCCGCCCAGCCGTACACCGTGAAAACGCTCGCCTCGCACGCCGGGGTGAGCCCGCGGCACCTGACCCGGTTGTTCCGGGCGGAACTGGAGAGCACGCCTGCGGAGTACGTCGCCTTCGTCCGATTCGCTTATGCCAGAGACAAACTCGACGCTGGCTACAGCGTGACCGACGCCGCCATGGCCGCCGGATACGGCAGCGGCGAGGCGATGCGCCGCGCCTTCATCGCGCGCCTCGGCGTCTCGCCGCGCAAGTACCAGCAGCGCTTCCGTTCGACGGCGTACGCGACCGGCAGCTGATCTTGGTCACCGATTTGCTGTCCGGTGTCCCAAATCGGGCGGATACTTGGCTCAACGGTTGGGGCGCGCCCGCGCCCCGTTCATCGAGACTCGAGGTCCATCCCACACGACACCGAAAGGCAGGACCATGGCCGGAAACCCCCTCGGTATCTCCCTCGAGCCCGCCGCGCAGGAGTTCGTCGACGCGACCTCCGAACCGCCCTTCCTCTTCCAGCTCCCCCCGCAAGAGGGCCGCAAAGCGGTCGACGGCGTGCAAGACAGCCCGATCTTCAAGCCGGAGATCGACGAGGAATGGATCACCGTCGACGGCGGCCCCACCGGCTCGGTCCCGGTGCGCATCGTCAAGCCGCTCGGCGCGGCGGGACCGCTGCCCGTCATTCTCTACACGCACGGCGCGGGCTGGGTCTTCGGCGACGCGCACACCCACGATCGGCTCGTGCGCGACCTCGCGATCGGCGCGAACGCCGCCGTGGTCTTCCCCGAGTACGACCGCTCGCCGGAGGTGCGCTACCCGGTGGCCAACGAACAGTCCTACCGGGTCGCCCAGTGGGTCACCACCGACGGCGGCGCGAAGGGCCTGGATTCCTCGCGCATCGCCATCGCGGGCGACTCGGTCGGCGGCAACATGGCCATCGCGCTGACGCTGATGGCGAAGCAGCGCGGCGACGTCTCCTTCCTGCAGCAGGTGCTGTTCTACCCGGTAACCGACGCGAACTTCGACACCGGTTCGTACCGCGAGTTCGCCGACGGGTACTTCCTGACCCGAGACGGAATGCGCTGGTTCTGGGATCAGTACACGACCAGCGAAGAGGATCGGGCGCAGATCACCGCGTCGCCGTTGCGCGCCACCACCGAACAGCTGACCGGACTGCCGCCCGCGCTGGTCATCACCG
This sequence comes from Nocardia sp. NPDC050793, assembly GCF_040654065.1. Taxonomy (NCBI): domain Bacteria; kingdom Bacillati; phylum Actinomycetota; class Actinomycetes; order Mycobacteriales; family Nocardiaceae; genus Nocardia; species Nocardia sp. NPDC050793. Next base: position 211,164 of record NZ_JBFAHG010000003.1, on the reverse strand, counting down.
CCGAGGCCGACGTGCTGCGCGACGAGGGCGAAGCCTTCGCGGGCAAACTGCGCCGGGCGGGCGTCCCGGTGACGCAGACCCGCTACGGCGGGATCGTGCACGACTTCGTGATGGTCAACGCGTTGCACGACACCCACGCGGCCAAGGCGGCGATCGCCCAAGCCGTCGCGACCCTGACCGCAGCGCTGCACGGCTGAGTCGCGGCTGCCAAATCCTCTGATCGACAGGACGATTCACGATGTCGACTGCCTCGACCTCCATCGACGAGCACACCCGCGCCCAGATCGAACAGGCCAATGCGAGCGGGCGCACGCCGGTGGTTTTCATCCACGGACTGTGGTTGCTCGCCAGCAGCTGGGACCGCTGGGCCGCGGTTTTCGCCGACGCGGGCTACGCACCGGTGACCGCGGGCTGGCCCGACGACCCGCAGACGGTGACGGAAGCGCACGAACATCCCGAGGTGTTCGCGGGCAAGACCGTCGGCCAGGTCGCCGATCACTACGGGGCGGTGATCCGCGCACTCGACCGCAAGCCGGCGGTGATCGGGCATTCCTTCGGCGGGCTGCTCACCCAGATTCTGGCCGGGCGCGGGCTGTCGGCGGTCTCGGTGGCCATCGACGCCGCACCGTTCCGCGGGGTCCTTCCGCTGCCGATCTCCTCGCTGCGCGCCGCCGCGCCGGTGCTGAGCAATCCGGCGAATCGGCACCGCGCGGTGCCATTGACCTACGAACAGTTCCGCTTCAGCTTCGCCAACGCGGTGGTCGAGGACGAAGCCAGGAGTCTGTTCGAGACGTACGCCGTCGCCGCGCCGGGTGCGCCGCTGTTCCAGGCCGCGGCCGCGAACCTCAACCCGTGGTCGGAGACGCGGGTCGACACCGAAAACCCCGAGCGGGGACCGCTGCTGATCCTCTCGGGCGAGAAGGACAACACGGTGCCGCGGGCGATCACGCATGCCGAATACGTCAAGCAGAAGCGCAATCCCGGCGTCACCGAGTTCGTCGAGATGCCAGGGCGGGGCCACGCCTTGACCATCGATTCCAGGTGGAGAGAGGTCGCCGATACGGCGTTGGGGTTCGTCCAGCGGTTCGCTTGATCGAGACCCGTCGCGGTCGGAGCATCCGACCGCGGCGGCGCTCGGTGATCAGCAAGCGGGCTCAGCGGTGCAGGTGCGCCGGGCGATCGAAGATACGGCGCGATCGAGAGACGTTCAGCTCCCAGGGAGATAGTCCCCGAACTCGTCCAGGAACTCCGGTACCGGGTCGACGCCGACGCTGTGGTGGACGAGGCGGCCACCGACGAACAGACCCAGCGTCGGAAAAGCCCGCACCCGGTACCGCTCGGCCAGCCCGGGGTGCTCGTCCACGTTCACGCTGACGACGACGAGCCGATCGGAAAGCTCGTCGGTGAGTCGGCGCAGCCGCGGCGTCGACCGACGGCATGGGCCACACCACGGCGCGGAGAACACGACCAGCACCGGCTTACCGGCACCGAGCACGGTCTCGGCAAAGGTCTCGGTGGATACCGCGTGCACATCCGTCATCCGGTTCTCTCCTCGACACTTCGCTCAGTTACCGAGTTACCGGACGGAGACGCGGCAAACACCTCTGGACCCGGCAAGAGATCCTGATTCGCCCGTTGCCGTGCATCGTGCTCATTCCGGGCGATCGCCCATCCTGCCGCTGACAAACCCACCTCGGACCGCGCCCGACACGACGCTGCTCGAGCGTGGCAGTGTGCACCGCGCCTTCCGAGCCCACCCGCGCATTGACCGGCCGACGGTCGGTCGGTCGGTGCCGTCGAGCGCAGGGAGGTGCACCGTGCGACAGGTGAAAAAGCCCGAGATCCGCAAGGCCGAGATCGTGGACGCCGCCGTGCGCAGTTTCGTGGAGCGCGGCTACGACCAGACCAGCGTCGAATCCATCACCGGCGGCCTCGGCGTCGCGAAAGGCTGCTTCTACCACTACTTCAGCTCGAAGGAGCAGGTATTCGCGGCCGCGATCGAGGCCATCGCGCGCCAACTGTGCGCGAGCTATCTCGCCGTCCTGCAGGATGATTCGCGATCGCCGCGCGCCCGGCTGCGGGGATACATCGACCACAGCTACGCGCTCACCGAAGCGCCCGGCCTGCTGGCCGCGCTGCACGGAGACCGCTTCCGGGACATGCACCATCGGATCGTCGATCGGGTGGCAGACGAACTGCGTCCCGCGCTGTGCGCCGTGGTGGCGGAGGGCGCGGCGGAGGGCGAATTCCGCATTCCCGACCCGGAATTCACCGCGATCGCGTTACCCGGCGCACTGCGGGAACTGCACGAGGTGTACGCCGAGCGCCCCGATCTCGATCTCGCCGCGCACCGCGCCACGCTGGTGGACCTGCTCGAACGGCTGCTCGGCGCGGAACTCACCGATTCCGATCACCCGGAGGACCGATGAAAACCGTTGCGGCCACGTTCGATTCGTCAGGTACGGCCCCGGAATCCTGAAGCTGGCCCGAGCCGCAAAGTAGCTTCGCGGGCAGGCTGGTTCGAGGTTGAGGTGTCCGGTAGGCCGTGATGTGGCCCTGTGAGATCTGGATCAGACCCGTGGTGTGTCGCCGCTGACGATGCGGTGGATGGTGGAGCGGCCGACGCTGTATTCGTCAGCCAAGTCGGCGAGGCCGGCGTCGTCGTCGGGGTCGTGGTAGCGGCGGTGGATCGTCTTGCGTGCTGCGAGAGGCAGTTTCGGCTACGGAACATTTGATGAGGTTCAACCGGTGGTGTGGTCGGAAAGCTTCTTGGTAGCTGTTCTCGATGCCGGTAGGGCTCAGGCCGGTCGTCGTTGCACGACATCGGAGATGACCGCTGCCACGAACTTTTCGACTGCTGATGTAGTCGGTGGGCCGGGGTCGCGGTCTATGAACAGCAGGTGCCCACCGCCGACGAGGGAGAGGGTGAGTGAGTCGATGTCTGCGTCGGAGGCGATGCGGCCGAGTTCACGCTCGTCGGTCAGATAAGTGGAGATCGCGGTCGTCGCCTCGGCAAGGATCGCCATGCCGCCGCCGGGTCTGGCTTGCCGCAGTCGTGTGCGCAGCTCGTCACGGAAGGTGATGAGCGGGATTATCGCCACCGGAACCGGTCCGAACAGAATGGTCAGAGCGCTGCTCAGATTGGCGGCCACCGTGCCGGCGCCGGCGGAGGCCCGCAGCGCACTCGCCTGCGCTTCGAGCTGCGCGGCCCGGTCGAGCACAAGCTCGGTGAGGAATGTGTCGAAGTCGGTGAAGTGCCGATGCAGAACGCCTTTGGCGCAGTCGGCTTCGTCGGTGACAGCCCGGCTGGTCAGCCCATTCGGCCCATCCCGCAGCAATACGTGTTCGGCAGCGTCGAACAGTTGCTGCCGCGCATCGCGCAAATGCACTCCTGTAGGCACCTACAGATCCTCTCGATACGTCAACCACCAGTTGCCTAGTGGGCATGCGCCCATTAATGTGGGCGCATGCCCACTCTACCGCGAGAGCAGCCAGAACCGTACCCAGCGCAGCCGCACAAGGCCCGGCGGATGGCCGAGTCGTTCGGTATGGACGCGCAACGCTACGACCAGGCCCGGCCCGGCTACCCCGACGCCCTGGTGGCGCGGATCGTCGCCGGCAGCCCCGGGCCTGACGTGCTCGACGTGGGCTGCGGTACCGGCATCGCGGCCCGCCAGTTCCAGGCCGCAGGGTGCACGGTGCACGGCGTCGAACCCGATGCGCGGATGGCCGACTTCGCGCGAGCCCGCGGTCTGCGGGTCGAGGTGGCAACCTTCGAGGCGTGGCAGCCGGGTGACCGGATGTTCGATACGGTCATCGCCGCTCAGTCGTGGCATTGGGTGGATCCGGTTGCCGGCGTCGCGAAAGCGGCCGGCGTTCTGCGTCCAGGGGGACGGCTGGCGATCTTCGGTCACGTGTACGAGCCACCCGCCGAGGTGGCAGAACCGTTCGCTGCCGCCTACCGGCGGGTGGCGCCGGACTCCCCGCTCAGCGGCCAACCGGCTCGACGTCCCCTCGAGCTCTACCAAGCGGGATACGCGAAAATCGCCGACCAGATCCGCAAGACCGAACAATTCGAAGATCCCGAACAGTGGCGATTCGACTGGCAGCAGTCCCATACGCGCGACCAATGGCTGGAGTTGCTCCCCACCACAGGTGGTCTCACCCGACTCGGTCCTGATCAGCTGGCCGAGATACTGGACGCGGTCGGCAACGCCATCGACTCTTTGGGCGGATCCTTCACGATGGACTACACCACCCTGGCCGCGACTGCCATACGCGCGGGAACTTCCTGACAGCCGTGCTCGGCACCGAATCCGGTCCAGGAACGATGGCTACGGCGGCCGACACCGCCGGGGCGCACAGCACCGGCGATAAACCCGCGTCCACACGCGACGGTCAGGTGTGCGCGGGCGCTGATCCGGCTGGCAACACCCCCGTCAGAGCGCAATTGCCCCTCGGGTCCTATCTCTCGTTCAGCTATCCGTCACGGGCCGTGATTCGGCGCACCGACAACAACAGCCGGGCTACCCCGCGACTCGTTCCCGGGTGAGGTCCAGGCGGGTGTCCATATCGAGCCGGAACCGGCCGTAGGGGTTGATGTTGGACCAGAACAGCGGCGACATCGCCCTCCGCTCGGTGTCGCCGACCAGATCGTGGAACTCTGGATCCTCCAAAACCGCTTGTAGCAGCGGGGTATTGATGTGCACCATCGCCGATTGTAGTAGGTGCAGTGCCAGCATCGACACCTCGGCGTGCTCGCGGTCGGCGCCGGTGAGCTGGGAGTCCTTGCCGTAGAAGACAACCGCGTGGTCGTATTGCTGAGCGATCAGGTCCCACCGGATCGGCCTGGTCAGGATCGCGCCGCGAGTGCTGCTACAGATGTTGCGCTACAAGCACGGCGATCATGCGCCACGGCTCCGGATGCCGCTGCTGGTCAGCATCGGCGAACACGACCGGGAGACCGTCGCTGCCGACACCGTCGAACTCGCGGACCGCGCGCCCCGTGGCGAGCTGCGGACCTACCCCTTCAGCCACTTCGAGATCTACCGCCCGGACAACCGCGACAAGGTCGTCGCCGATCAGATCGGCTTCTTGCGCCGAGTTCTTCCCGCAATGTGACACGGGTGTTCCATACGGTGTAAGAATCACATAGTGTGGCGGCGGATACAGTCCGTCGAAAGGAAGTGCACGTGTCGGTCGCCGCCGCGGTCAAGAAGCAGGTCCAGGAACTCGGCGGGGGATTCATGTTCTCCCGGGAGACCAAGGAATTCGGGCGCAGCACCGGAGTCGACGGGTTCTTCGGCCCGTACACCCGCGGCAGGGGCGGCGTGCTCGGCGACGTGGACGCCGACGTCGTCACCGCGGCCTTCGGATTCTTTCCCGCCCACTCCATCCGCAAGGCCTGGGAGTCGGTACCCATGCCCGCCGCCAAAGCCGCCGACGGCTACCTGACCGCCTGTCAGGACTTCGGCCGCCGCAAGCTCGGCGGTTTCGAGCAGGCCGAACGGCTGGCGCAATTGCTGGAAGTCGTTGTCGCCGCAGCTGATCCGGCTGGCGTGCCATTGTTCGCCGGCTGGCGCGCGCTGCCCCTTCCCGCCGACGCACCGGCCCGAATCACGCAACTCGCCCACGTCCTGCGCGAACTCCGCGGCGGTCTGCACCTGCTCGCCGTCCGCGCCAGCGGTATCACCCCGCTGCAAGCCGTCCTCATCTCGGGCTCCCCCTTCAACGACGGCCCCGGCCAGGCCCGCTGGTACGGCTGGCCAGAACCCTTCGAAGACATCACCGCCACCGTGCAAGACCGCTGGCAGCGGGCCGAAGCCCTCACCGACGCCCTCATCGCCCCCGCCTTCGCCGTCCTCGACGATGCCGCAGGCGCGGAACTCACCACCCTGATCACCGCCGCCCACAAAACGGTCTTCACCCGTTGAGACCCGCGCGCCCGCACCTCGTGCGGGCATTCCGGCCGGGCGGGCAGCGCCCCCGCGAATCGTCGACACGATGAAGCCGGTGCCCCGCCCGCCCCGAAAGCCATAATCTCCCATGGATCGGATTCGTCCCCCGCTGAGCCTCCCCGAAGGCCTTATCCTCGTTCTGTGCCGCTGGACCGGTCGATCAGAGGGGATTCCACCGCATGCCCAAGAAGCTGACCATCCAGTTCGGTAGCGAGCTGGACCCGGAGCTGTACGCCGATATCGCCTCCACCATGTGGATGCTGCTACGCGCGATGTCGCGTAGCGAGGACTTCGATTTCAACGTCATCCACGACGGCCCGACCTCACTGAACGGCATGCTCAACAAGCACTGGAACCAGTTCGCTCGGGAAGCACAGTGGGGCGACCGGTAGTCCACGCGGCTCAACCCGACCATCCCGTGACGGTCCAGCGCACGCGCGAGGACAGTCGACGACCCAATGCCCGCAAGGCTATGGCCCGCCACCGCGAAAGCCAGCCCTGCGGGCGGTTATTAGGGACTCCGGCGATCAGAGCCGGACGATGCGCCCGCCCACACCCCACCCGGCGCTGGACCAGTTGGGACCGAAGCAAGCCACCGTGCCCGCCTGTCCGACCGGCAGGTCTTGGCGCGTTGTGTACTGACCCAGGATCGGCGGAATAGCGGTGAAGTTGTATCCGATGCAGTCGATCTCGAGTCGGTAGCTGCCAGCACCGCCTTGGCAGATCCCGTTGTAGGCCCATGGGCCGTTCATCGATCCCGAGCAGCCGGGCTCGGCGGCGGCCGATCCGGTGGCCATCCCCGTGAGGCCGACTGCCACAGCGGGAGCTGCCAGGCACATCGCTATTGCTCGAGCCGTGATTCGCATACTGAGCTCCGAATGTTGTTGTGGTTGATTACATGGGATGTATTCGAAGCTGTGTCGCAACGCGTTACAGAGTCGAGGCCGTGGCGACGAGGCGACCACCGCAGCTCACCGTACGAAGTCTGTCCGATGGTGGCCGTCCCGAGCCTGTTTCACGGCCCGTGTTTGGCGGGTCTCAGCGGCGCACTCTATGATCGACACGATGATGATTCCTTCTGATCGCAGATTGGGGGTCCCGTTCGTCCAAGGTGAGTGCTGATGCTCACTGCGAAGACGAATGCGGACGATTCCCACCTTTCCTTCTGGCCGCGCGTGCGTGAGTTCGCCGTGCCGCCTTCCATGATCGAGACCGCTACCGCTCGGCGTCGCGCCGGGGATTGGGCGGGGGCCTGCGCCGCAGCGGGTTTCGATGTCGATGTCGATTTACGTTCCGTAGCAAGGGTTTACGGCCGGGAGCTGGTGGCTGAGGTCCGGTCCGATCTGCGCCATTTGGCCCCGGATCTGCTGCGCTGGCACCTGCCGAGGGTTGCTCCGGATGGTTTGCTCCGGCCGGGATTGACGATCACGCTCGCTCGTTATCCTTGTGGCACAGCTGGTTTCGTGCACCTGGTGGTCCGTACCGCGCCAGTGTGGGCGGATGCCGGGCAGCGGGTCGGCCTCGCGCTGTGGGATGGATCCGGCACCGTAGCAGGCTCGCATCCGCATCCCCGGCCGGACCGCCGTTTCCGGATGGACCTGCATCGTCACCTCTGGGACGCGCGCAGGTCCGATGAGCTGCGGGTGCGGTGCGGAGCCGAACCGGGCGCCGACCGGTCGGCGCTGGACCCGGCTCTCCTGGAGATTGCGCCGCGGGATCGCGGCTACGCGGTTGATCGCTGGGCCGACGAGGCGCGAATCCTGCTCGATGCCGAAGGGCGACAGGAGAATTCTTTCCTGGTGCGGTTGGGTGCCGGGCAACGGATGGTTGCAGAACTGGGACCCGATGGCTTGCGGATCGCGACGGCGTATCCGGCTGGAGCTGTCTCCGCGCTTCCGGTGCTGCCCGACGCCGCGACCTGGCAACCGCCCGACCTGAAACTGCTTCGCACCGGCGTGATCTCGCGCGATCGATTGCATCCGCTGGTCGCCGCGGCGCTGGTGCCGGACTATTCGCCGAGCGAATCCGTCCTGCAGCCAACCCAGTGGGAGCGAACACACCTGGTGGAATGCGGCGGCGAGCAACACCGAATCGGCTTGGTCGACGGTGCGCTGTCCGCACTGGACCACGACCCGGCCGAGATTCGGCGCGAGGAACTCCTTGCCGCCTTGAGCGGCACCCCACTGCCCTGCCTGCAGGCCATCGATCAGGCACATCGCCAACCGGACTGCCTCACAGGCGTTCGCGAACGTCTTGCACACGGTGACACCGGCGGCGCACTCGCCGTCATCGAAGGCCTGCTCGGTCCCGAGGCGGTCCTGCGCGACGGCGCTCTCCGCGACGAACTGGAAGCCACCGCGCGACAGCGAATCACTCACGGGCTCTACCGATCCGGCCTGTCCAAACCAGAACTCTCCCCCAACTACCCCGCCGCTCGTCGTCCACGAGATCGCCGCGCGCACCCGCGCAACGCGACGAGCTACTGACCCTGCCGCCGCCGTGCGCCGCGGCGCTGACCGACTGCTTGCCGATCCGGCGACTGCTGCGCGCAGCCGCCGGTACGACCGCCTACCGATCCGGGACCGCGCGACACGACTACGCCCCACCCGTCGTATCCGCTAATCCTCTTACAAAACAAGGTGATTCACATGTCCGCTGCTGTCACGAGCTCCGCTGCTCACCCCTCTGCCGATCACGCTTCCCAGCTCGATATCGCCGCTGATCTGCTGACCCTGCTCGGCGAGGCCACCACCGAACCGCGGCCAGACACCCAACTGGAGGCACTCACCCTGGCGGTAGCCGCCGACCTGCCGGTGCTGCTGTGGGGTGAGCCTGGAATCGGTAAGACCGCGGCCCTGACGCAGCTCGCCGAAACCCTGGAGCTTCCGCTGACCACAGTGATCGCGAGCGTGCATGAGCCGTCGGACTTTTCGGGTCTGCCGATCGTCGGCGACGACCCGGCGGAGCACGGTGTTCCGATGGCGCCACCGGACTGGGCGGTGCGATTGGTCCGGGCGGGCCGCGGGCTGCTGTTCCTCGACGAGCTCTCCACCGCGCCGCCCGCCGTGCAGGCCGCCCTGCTGCGGCTCGTGCTGGAGCGGCGGATCGGTTCGCTGAAGCTGCCGCCCGGCGTCCGGATCGTGGCGGCAGCCAATCCGCGCTCGTCGGCGGCCGATGGCTGGGAGCTGAGCCCGCCGCTGGCCAATCGGTTCGTGCACCTGCAGTGGGTGCACGATCACGATGTGGTCGTGCGGGGTCTGGGCGGCACCTGGCCGCGCGCCACATTACCGCAGCTCGATCCGGAAAAGCTCACGGACGCAGTGGCGTTCGCGCGTCGCGCGGTGTGCGTGCTGCTCGCGGCGCGCCCTAAGCTCGTGCATCGGATGCCGAGCACCGAAGCGCGCCGAGGCGGCGCCTGGGCTTCGCCTCGCAGTTGGGAGATGACGCTGCGGCTGATCGCATTCGCCACCGCCGCCGGGTCTTCCAGGGATGTGCTGTCGCTGTTGGTCCGCGGCACGGTCGGGGATGGCCCGGGTTTCGAGCTGCTGACCAGCCTGGACCGGATGGACCTCCCGGACCCCGAGACGCTGCTGGCCGATCCCGCGGGCGCTGAGCTCCCCGAGCGCGGGGATCTGCGCCAGGCCGTGCTCGACGGTGTGGTCGCGGCGGTGCGTAAGCGCCCGGAGAGATCCCGCTGGGATGCGGCGTGGGCGCTGCTGGTCAGGGCGATCGAAACCGGGGCGCCGGATCTGGTGGTCGTCGCCGCGACCACGCTCGCGACACTGCGCCAGGGAGATTGGGAGGTGCCTGCGTCGATCGAGAAGCTCGCGGGCGTGGTGTCGGTGTCGCAGCGCGCGGATCGCGCCGCCGAGCTCGTGCGAGCGGGCCGATGACGGTGCAGGCAGCGGATCGACTGGATCTGGAAAAGCTCTTCGCCGCCCGGCTGTACGCCGTGCGCGTCCGGCCATACCTGGCGACCGCCCTGTTCGCTCTGCACATCGTCGAATCGCGACGCGTCCCGACGATGAGTGTGGACCGGTACTGGCGCTGCTATGTTTCGCCCGCGTTCGTGGACAGCATGCCCGTCGAGGAATTGGCCGGGGTCCTGGTGCACGAGGTGTCGCACCTGCTGCGCGACCATCACGGCCGCGGTGAGCGCTTCGCCCGCGAGCACGAACTGAGCGGGCCCGGGGAACGGCTGCGCGTGAATATCGCCGCGGACTTCGAGATCAACGACGACATCTTCGGAGACGGACTGGTCCGCCCGGAGGGTGCGATCATGCCCGCCGACATCGACTTGCCCGCAGGCAAACTCATGGAGGAGTACCTGCGGGAGTTCCGGTTCGGAACGTACACACCGGAGATGGCGTGGCTCGATTGCGGTAGCGGCGCCGACGGCTTGGAACGCGAGTGGGAACTGGGGCCGCTCGGCGCGGACAAACTCAGCGAACAGGAACGTGACGCCGTGCGCTTCCGGGTGGCGCAGGGCATCATCGGCCGCCCGGGCAACACGCCCGAAGGTTGGCGGCGCTGGGCGCAGGAAGCATTCCATCCATCGCAGCCGTGGCGCGACCTGCTGGGCGCGGCGCTGCGCGCGGCCGTCTCGGCGCCCGGGGTCGGCGAGGACTACACCTATGGCAGACCCGCGCGACGCTCGGCCGGCGTGCCTGGCGTCATCCTGCCGAGTCTGCGGCGCACACCACCCCGCGTCAGCGTGATCATCGATACCTCCGGTTCGGTCAGCGACGCCGAACTCGGCAGCGCCCTGCTCGAAGTGACCGCCATCTGCCGCGCGGCGGGCGGCCGCCGCGACCTGGTCACCGTGTTGTCCTGCGACGCGGCCGCCCGGATCGCGCACCCGCTGTGCGCGGCCGAGGGCATACCGCTGGTGGGCGGCGGCGGCACCGACCTGCGCGCAGGCTTCGCCAAAACCCTTCGCGCCCAACCCCGCCCGGACGTCATCGTGGTCCTCACCGACGGTCAGACACCATGGCCGGAGACCAAGCCGTGCTGCCGCACCATCGTGGGCCTGTTCCGCCGGATCACCTCGTGGAGCGAACGCGATCCCGATTACGTTCCGGACAAACCACCGGCCTGGGCGCGAGTCGTCGAAATCGGCTAGCGGATCGCGCGATACGGGGGTTGCGGCGAGAGATCCCGGGTCGCCGACCACTTTCTCGGGCACCGGCAAGCAAGCGCCGAGCAATTGCCCCGCCTGACCGCACAGCCCGGACGCACCGAGGTGTCGATTCCAGTGCTGCCGAAGCGGCTTCGGTGCCGGTGATCAGGTGCAGTCATCCGGCCAGTTCGGCGGGACTTATCCGGTTTCCTGCGCGGGTTCGGGGTGGGTACCGCTGGTCAGTCCGGCCGCGGTCAGGTTGAGGTGCCGGGCCAATGTCTCGGCCGCGGTGTCGGCGTCGCGGGCAAGCGCCGCCTCCTCCAGCCGACGATGTTCGTCGACACCGTCCCGGTCGGGGTTGCGGTGTGTCGACCAGCGGCGAGCCAGCTCGCTCGCGGTCCACATCCGGTCGAAGGTCTCCAGCAGGACGGGGTTGCCGCAGCCCTCCAGCAGGGTGCGGTGGAAGACCCGGTGGGCTTCGGCCCATGCCTCGCTGTAGTACTCGCCCTCCTCCGGCACGAACGCCGGGGTACGGGCAAGGCGGTGGTGGGCGGCTCGTACTCGAGCCTCCCATTCGACGTCGCCGCGCTCGATCGACATGCGTAGCAGGACCGGTTCGATGGTCCGGCGGGCCTCCGCGATTTCCTTCCAGCGGCGATCGGAGAATGCCGGGACGGCGAAGCCGCGGTTCGGCAACCGATCGGCGAGGCCATCGCCGACCACCCGCACGAGCGCCTCGCGTACGACGGCCAGACTCACTCCCTGTTTCTTGGCGAGGTCCTGCGGTTTGAGGGCGTCACCGGGGGCGTAGTTCCCGCGCATGATCGCGTCCCGCAGGTATGCGTAGACCTGCTCGGTGAGCATCTGGTTGCCCGACGAGGTCGAGGCGTGGGCCGTCCGGGTCATGTCACCAGCATAGACAATCGGAAAGATAATCGATTATTTCTGATATGGTCGATTTAGCGGGACGGTCTCCGTCGGCCGCATCACCGCCACCCTGCACGGCCTGAAAGGAACGACGCGATGAGCCCCAACAACCCCTTCGCTCGCCTCCCCGAGGCGGCCTCCTTCACCGTTACCAGCGCCACCGTCGCCGACGGTGGCGCCTGGTCGCCCGAGCAGTTCTCCTCCGGCATCCCGGGCGGGAAGGACATCTCCCCGCAGCTGTCCTGGAGCGGCGCCCCCGAAGGCACCAAGAGCTACGCCGTCACCGTCTACGACCCCGACGCCCCCACCGGGTCCGGGTTCTGGCACTGGGCAGTCGCCGACATCCCCGCCACCGTCACCGAGCTCCCCGAGGGCGCAGGCGACGACACCGGCTCGGGCCTGCCCGAGGGCGCCTTCCAGCTGCCCAACGACGTCCGCGCAGCGCGCTTCATCGGCGCGGCGCCGCCGGCTGGGCACGGCCCGCACCGCTACTTCGTCGTGGTGCACGCCCTCGACGTCGAATCCATCGGCGTCCCGGCCGACGCCACTCCGGCCCTTCTCGGCTTCACCATGACCGACCACATCCTCGGCCGCGCGGTCCTGACCGCTACCGCGGAAACGCCGCATGTGGGCCAGGACACCGAACGGATCGAGGTTTCCCGACACATCCCCGCCCCCGCCAGCGCCATTTTCGCGGTCCTGACCGACCCGAAGGGCCACGTGGACATCGACGCGTCGGGAATGCTCATCGACGCCGAAGGCGAACCGGTCGAGCAACCCGGTGACCGGTTCCTGGTCCACATGGACCGAGAAGCCCTCGGGGACATTCCGTTGGGCAAGTACCAAGTCGAGGTCGTCATCACCGAGCTCATCCCGGACCAAGAGATCGCCTGGACCGTCGAGGCCAAGACCCGGCCCCATGCCCGCCACATCTACGGCTACCGGCTGCAGCCGACCGAGGACGGCACCCTCGTCACGTCCTACTACGACTGGTCGGAGATCGACGAGACGTGGAAGAAGCGCCTCACCTTCCCGGTCGTCCCGGAATCCGCCCTGAAAGCCACCCTCGGGATCCTCGAGCGCACCGTCCGCCGGAGAGCCGCCGCCTGACCAGACGCCGCCAAGACCAGGCTGTTCTGTCCCTTTAGACCTCAACTGCGAAGACCCCGCCCGGCCCGAGCCGGACGGGGCTCGGGTGTCTCCAACGAACGAGTTCCCGGCTATCGGCAGAGTCAGGGGCATTCCTGGAACGACGCGATGATGTTCTGGATGGTGGTCTTGTCGGTGTCGGCCCGGTCCGGGCTGGTGAAGCCGAAGACCAGGTAATACGAGTGGTCCCCCGCCACCGCGGTCATCCACCCGACCCCATCGAGGCCATTGTTGCTGACGGCAACATCCCATTGGACTGCCTGCTTGCCGCCAACCGTCATCGGATGGTCCTCCGAGACGCTGGTCGTGCGAATCACCCTGCCGCTGACCAGGTTCGCCCGGACATTCTGCACGAATGTCGCGAAGTCGTTCCGGGTGTGCTGCGGTGCGATCAGCAGGTTGCCGGACCCGCGCGAATCCGCCACCTGCAAAGTCTCACCCTTGCCCCACACATTCTGCGGCGACATTCCCCATCCGTCCGGCACGGTCACCTGCGTCTTGCCATCCACTGCGACGATCGTCCGAAGCGCCGCCAGCCGAACCGGCTCACTTCCCGAAACCTGCCCCATCACTGCATGATTCGACTCCAGCGAGCCGCCCGCACCGACCGCGGCCACCCCCGCCGCCGCAACGACCAGCACCGGCACAACCCCCAGCCCAACCCGAATCATCCACTCCCGCATCTGAACTCGACCTTCCCGCCCCGCCCGGTTCCGGGCATCCATCTCGAAAATCACGTCGGCAGCCTATCCATCTCCTCCGACACGATCCGCTGAGGAGGACGCCGCCGATTTCCGTTGGGATGGATTGGAATTCGGATGTGCATCGGATGACCCGTAGACACCGCGCCGACGCCCACGTGGAATGGTTATCCTTCAGATGGAGCCGGTGCTCGGCAGAGCTCGACCCCGCATCGAAGGATCGCCTCCGAGATGCGCGTATTCGTTGGTGCTTTGGTGTGGGGAGTGCAGTTGATCGACCGCGTCATCTCTCGGAATCGGCTGGCGGGCATGGTCGCCGTGCTGCTGCTGGCCTCGGGTCTGGCCGCGCTCGGTATTCCCCGCGTGTACGCGGCCGATATCGCCGAGCGCAGCTACACCAACGCGGCGGGCACCCGCAGCTACTACCTACACGTGCCGCCGGGTGACACGGCGGGCAAACCCTTGATGATCTACCTGCACGGCTGCACCGACCCCGAAGCGCAACTGGCCGACAACGGCTTCTCGCTGACCAGGATCGCCGACGAGCTGGGTTTCGTCCTCGCGTACCCGATCCAGACCAGGGATGCCGACGAGCGCTGGTGCTGGAACTGGTTCGACCCCGCCGACCAGGAGCGCGACTCCGGTGAGCCGTCGATCGTCGCGGGCATCACCGAAACCTTGATCGAGGAGTTCGGAATCGACCGCGCCCGCGTCTACGTCGGCGGCTACTCCGCGGGCGGCGGTATGAGCACCGTCATGGCGGCCACGTATCCGGATCTGTACGCCGCCATAGCCCCGATGGCGGGTGCACCGCACGGCATGAGCCTGCAGCCGCTCGAAGCGGATCTCACCGGCGCCACCATTGTCGCGTCGATGGGCCCGCGGGCACGCCCGGTCCCGGCCTTCTTCCTCCAGGACCTCGCCGATCAGACCAGCCTCTACCCGATCGGCCGTGCCAACGTCCTGCAGTGGCTGGGCGCCGACCGGCGGGCGGGCAACCTCACCCTCGCCGACGCACCGACCGCGGTCACCACCACCGCGGATCCGGTCCCCGCGACCATCGAGCACTACATCGGAAGCGGCTGTGAGCTGGCGCAATTCGTCACGCCTGTCGGACCGGACCACATCGGCGGCGGGCTGCTCATGCAGTCACCGTCGGGACTCACGTTGCAGCGCCGGATGATGGACTTCCTTCTGGCACATCGACTCACCGGTCCGCGGCAGGTCTGCTGAAGGCTATTCGACGAATGCCCGTTGACCTCGACCACGCCGCACACACCGACATTTCTGAAGGCACATGCAGAATCTCTACGTCGTGAGCCACCCGCACGCACAACACACCGAAGCCAACCTGGTCGGCGGCTGGCACGACTCTCACCTGACACCGCCCGGCCGACACGATGCACACCTGATCGCCGGGGAGCTCGAACGCCGCCGCGACACACTACGGCCGATCCGCATCACAACCTCCGACCTCGCCCGATGCGCCGAAACCGCCCGGATTCTCGGCACGACCCTCAACGCCCCGGTCTCCACAGATGCCCGTCTGCGTGAGATCAGCTTCGGCGAGGCCGAAGGCCGATCGAACGAGTGGCTCGCACAGCGGCAAATTCCCGCACCAGACCACAACCGACTCGACCACCGAGGCCCCATACCTGGTGCCGAGACCCGACGCGAGGTCGCCACCCGAGTCGGAGCATGCACACGCGAGCTGATGGACGACACCGGCCACGACCATATCGTGGTCACCCACGGATACGCACTGACATTCGTCATCACCAGCTGGATGCAGATCCCCGTCGACGCGGTCGGGTTCGCCTCCTTCGCGACAACGCCGGGCGCGATCACCCATCTGCGCCTCGACGACTACTGGCGCAACCGCACCCTGCTCGGCCTCGCCGACACCGCCCACTTGAATGCCGACGAAACTTGACCGGTTCACCATCCAACTTGCCGCACCGCAGCTCGACCGCATGATCTTCTCGAGATTCCAATTTCGCGCCCCGAACGCGGCGGGGTCGGGACGTCCGTCCACGGATTCCCGACCCAGATGCGGACTCCGTGAATGTTCCCGGCCGCGTTCATGATCGGTTCGGCGTGAGGTGTTCGTCGCGATCTCGGGAGGTCTCCTCCCCGCGGCGCCCGCTGCGGCGGACCTGGTTGGTCAGCCGCCGCGCCGGTCGGTTCGCGGTAAGGCGGTCGTGACGTACCACCCAGCGGCAGAACGGAAATACCGTGGCGGGTCAGCAGGCTGATCGCAGGGTCATGTGGTGCACCCTCGAAAGAAGGGCGGGGTCGAACGTGCCGTGGACCCACCAGTCGTACTGGCGGCGGCTGTCGGGGAGGTTGATGACGAATTTGGCTATGTCGCTGTCGAGTTGATGGGCAAGGATGTTGCCGAGGTAGTTTCTCTGGCCGTCCCTGAGTTCGGCCCACATCAACCATGCATCGTTGTCGTCATGGCTGGTGACCTTTCCCGTGAAGTGGGCTTGGCCGTCCACCTTCAGTACCCATCGCGCGCCACCGAACATCGTGCAGTCACCCTCCCGTATGTCCTGGTTCCAGGTGAAGACTTTGGGCGAGGGCTGTGCCGATGCGGCGCCGCCGAGCGAGGCGGTGCCGAGCACCGCGACAACGGTCAGGACGATTCCGGTGATCGACATCGAAAGGGCCCTGCGGTTCGAGAACATTGCTCACTACCTCCTGAACCGGGGTTCGAACCGGTCTGGCGATATTCGTATTCGCCTTGTCCGTTCGTATGATCCGCTCAGAGTGGGAGGTTGTCACCAGGATTTGATACTCATTGGTCAGCGACTCCAGTACTCACCCGCGGGCCCGCGCTACTCGACTTGGATCGTGTCACGGAGCGCTGCGTGAGTCGGTGGTTCCCCAACCGCTCTGGCGCCCCGCGTTGTGGGTGCCCGTCGCACCGTCGAGAGCGGCCGCGATGATGCCACCGTGGCACGCCCCTCCGCACCACCAACCGACATCCGGTCGCCAACCGCCGCCGCGCAGGGTGAGCCGGAGGTCATCGGCGAACGATCGCCCGCCGTAGGCTTCCCCATCGTGAACTACCTTGGATCGATCCGAAATCTCGTGCACAACGGGCTTTTCCTGGTGCTGTGCGATGCGGGGGCGCGGTTCGGCGGCTGGGATGTCCACGGCGACGAGCTCGCCGCGGAGGGCAGCACGCAACTGGTGCTCGACGGGTTGCGCGTCTACGTCGAGGAAGCCCACGGTGATGGCCACCATGAGGTGCGTCGCAGCGATGACGGAACCCTCTGGATCTCACCACCGGTCGAGCCGGGTGTCCGCCCAATTCCGGAGGACGGCCTCGAACACGAGCCACGTACCGAAACCCTTCCGATGGGGCTCGTCGATGTACCGAGCGGAACGCTGGTCCTCGCCCTCGCCTATCCGCCTCTCAATATGACGACCGACGGCGACCACGCAGGCGTTACGCATGGGGAAGGCGAACGCCTCGACGTCATGGTCGGGCCCGGTGTCTTGATGATCACACGCGAGCGCACCGCCGTGGGCCAGACAGTAGCCCTGCGGTTCGCGCCGGCGCAGGGTGCCTAGGCCATCGATCGCTGCCACGCACACGAGCGCGCGGCGTGCGCCGGGTCACATTCCGGTTTCCGGATGCGGCGATGAATACCGGATCCGGCCGCCGTCTCTATCACTGAAAGCACCACACGGTGCCGCTGGAGCTTCGCCTGAAGGGATCACCCCATGGAAACCGTCATCACACCTGCCGGTATCACTCTCGCCTTCGATCGTTACGTCGGCGGGGATGCCGGAACGGTCATTGTGATCGGCGGGGCATTCAGCTATCGCAAATTCCCGAAAATGGTTGAGCTCGCGGAGAAGCTGGCCGATGAATATCGGCTCACCGTGATCAATTACGACCGGCGTGGCCGGGGTGACAGCAGTGATTCGCCGGGCGTCTACGACGTCGACAACGAGATCGACGATATTGCGGCGATCGTCGAGGCGGTCGGCGGCTCGGCCGCGCTGTTCGGCTGGTCGTCCGGTGCGGGGCTGGCCTTGCAGGCTGCCGCCTCCGGCCGGGTGCCCGGTATCACCAAGGTGATCGCGTTCGAGCCGCCGTTCGTGGTGAATCACGAGAACTTTGTTCCGCCGGCCGATCTGCACGTCACGCTGCACAAGCTGATCGCCGAGGACCGTCGTGGTGAGACCGTGAAGTTCTACATGACCAAGGGGATGGGTATGCCGCGCGCCATGGTCGCAGTCATGCGATTCACCCCGTTCTGGAAGAACTTGAAGGCGGTTTCACCTGCTGCGGGCCATGATTGGGCCATTATGGGCCGGTTCATGACAGGAGAGCCGCTGCGTGCGGCCGATTGGTCCGGGGTGACCGTGCCGACCCTGGTCATCTCCGGTGCGAAGAGTGGCGATCTGCTGCGCACCGCGGCCCGCGCTGCTACCGCGGTCCTGCCCGATGCTCAGCATGTGGAGCTGGCCGAACTGAGCCACAATCCGAATATCGCCATCCTCACGCCGTCGGCTGGTGAATTCCTCACCGGCACCGCGCAATTCGCCGGCTGATTCGGCCCATAACCACCCCAGCCTTCTTTTCGAGGAGTTCACCCATGCGCAAAATCACCGCAGGCCTGTTCATTTCGCTCGACGGCCTCATCGGCGAACCGCAGGACTGGCACTTTCCCTATTTCAACGACGAGATGGGTGCCGCCGTCGGCGCGCAGCTCGCCGCTGCCGACACCTTGCTGCTCGGCCGCGCGACCTATGACAGCTTCGCCGGAGCATGGCCGGAGCGTGAGGCGGCCGGCGGAGAGGACGCGGTCATGGCGAAGGCTCTGGGCGATGCCCGCAAGATCGTCGTCTCGCATCGGGAGCTCGAATTCACCTGGCGCAATTCCGAGCAGCTGCAAGGTGAGCTGGTGCAGTCCGTCACTGAGTTGAAGCAGCAGCCGGGCGCGACGGATATCGCCATGAGCGGTTCGCCGTCGGTCGTGCGACAGCTGCTTGCGGCGGGACTGATCGACGAACTGCACCTGCTGGTGCACCCCATCGCCGTGCGCAGCGGTCAGCGACTCTTCGACGAGGGCACGCCGATCCCGCTGCGGCTCATCTCCGCCCAGCCGTTCACCACCGGTGTCGTGCACCTGATCTACACCTCCGACGGCGGTATCCGGACCGGCGATTACGCCGACGCCAAAGTCCATCTTCCCCAGGCCGATCGGTAACCCTGGCAGCTCAGAGAACAGCGACCGGTGAAGACTCTGAACAAGCCGGTTTACCCGGCTACCGCGCCGTGGGCAGCTCGTCTCTGTCGACGCCGTGCGGCGCTGCGAGGCCAGAGACACTAGGGTCCTTCGTCGTAGCGGTTCGAGTGTGCGGCCGGGCGGCCGGGGAGGAGTGTTGCCGATGGTGAATCCGATGCCACCGGGTCAGCCGGGCGGGTACGGGCCGCAGGGCCAGGCGAATCCGTATGGGGGTCAAGTGAACCCGCAGCAGAGTCAGCCGCATCCTTATCAGCCGCATCCCTACGGCGCGCCGCCGCCCGGCTTGCCGGCTCCGGCGCCGTCCGTGCCCGGCTACGGTCCGCCGAGCCGACCGGCGAGCGGCGGCGCGATGGAGCGGGTCGCGGGTGGTCTGCTGCTGATCGCCGCGTTGTTCGCCATCGTCTTCCGGGTGGCCAACGCGTTCTCCTCGAGTTCTTCGCGTTTCCTCTGGTCCGACATCATGCTCGTGCTGATGATCCTGCTCGCGATCCTCACTGGTATCTGCACGCTCGCGGGGATGGGCGCGCGATATCCCGTGCTGCGCTCGCTTGCGGCGGTGGCTGCGGGCATGCTCCTGTCCGGCATGGTGGAAGCTGTGCTCAGTGCCGCGCAGTTCGAATTCCTCTTCGAGGACACCTTCTGGTTGTCCATCCCGTGCGCGCTCGCCGCATTCGCCGCCACCCTCGCGACCGTGGTCGCCGCCGCGACGACGCGGACCGGAGGCCAAGGGCCGCACCAGTACCCGCCCCGGAACCAGCCGCCGTTCTGAATCCGAGCGCCCGTCCATCGCCCGGCCGTCGCTCCGCGGTCACATGCCGCCCTGCTTCTCGCCGATCCCCGCTGAGAGTGTGAGTTTTGGTGAGGTGCCTTCTGGTCGTTCGGTCAGGCTGCAGTGGAACGCCCTGCAACGCCGATCCACGAATTCGTCCGGCACCCCTTCGAGGACAGCGCGAAAGCGCGAGCCGACGCAGCGACAGCACAGCGGAAGGCGTTCATCCGCTGAGCCTCGCCCCACGCGGGAAAGGCCCGGCGTGGTGCTCCAGGCGCGTACGCCGGGACACCACGCCGCTCGGCGGTGGGCGGCGGAGCGCACGGCCTGGGCGGGGCGGCCGGAGCCCAATAGTCTGTCGAGGCTTCGGACGACGCGTCTTCTCCCGACGTTCCGCCAACACGCTCGGTAAGCAGCCGTGTGCGCGCCCGCGATCCCTGAGCGGTTCAGGTCGGGTTGACGGCGAGGACGGTCGCGGCGTTGAGAGTTATGCCTATGCCGATCCCACCGACGGTCCACCCGAGGGCTTTTGCGCTGTTTCGGGTGAACCAGTCGTTGATTCGTTGCAGGTACGGATCGACCCGCTGGTGTGCGGCGAGGCGGGCCAGCGCCAAGGCGATGGCGGGCAGGGTCATGACGACGCAGTAGGCGGCCAGCACGAGGCCGGTCAGCTGCCAGGCGAGATCGGCGTTGGCGATCAGGCCGACGGCGGCGAGATAGGGCAGCATGGTGGCGACTTCCAGGGCGGCGGCCACGAGTGCGAGCCTCATCAGGCTCCGTGCGCTGCCGCTGCCCGACATCGTTTTGGACCGCCAGCGCTGTATCTTGCCGGGGCTACCGGCCCGCCGTTCGGCCCTGGCCTCCAGCCGATAGCTCAGCGCGATGATGAGGATGCCGAGGATCAGTTGCCCGATCCGCAGCGGAACCGGTGGGATGTCGATGGCGCCGACCGCTGTCAGCGCAGCATCCGCGCCGAGGACCAACAGGATTCCGACGCCGAAGTAGAACACCGCGACGGTCCCGAGGTAGACCGCGATCCGGCCGGCCCGCAACCGCCCGGGAGTCAGCAACAACCAGATGGGGATCAGCAGCGTGCCGAAACTGGTGCTGTCGATGAGCGCGAGTCCGATCAACGCCGCGACGAGAGTGAAAGTCATCCATTTCCTTTCGGAACGACAGGACTCTCATCGTCGAGCAGCCGAACTCCGACCCACATCCGACAAAGGAAGGACATCGGGTCGTACATCGATGCGCGCGCCTGGTGCGTCGTATGCTGCCTTGCCCGGTGGCTTTGGCCTGTTGTGCCGTGGCATTGATCGGCAGGTCTTGTTCGGTGAGGAGTTGGTTGGTGTCTATTGGCGTGCATCCCGATGTGGCCGAGGCGAGGCTACTTTTCGACCGTCTGGGTTTGGAGTTTTCGGCTGCGGTTCCCGAGACGGAGAACGCCGCTTACGGGGCGTTCGTCTCCAGCGTCGGACGCGGGTCGGTCAGGTTCCGGGTGGGCAAGCTGACGCCTGCCAAGGTGGGTCTGTTCGTCACAGCCAGCCCCGGCAGCAGCCGCGCACCGCACCCCTTGGAATCAATCATCTAGCGGCCGGCCTCGGCGCGAGACAGGCGATCGGCGATGCGATCGCGCCGTTCCTCGAACCTGAGCGTGTCTTGCCGGTACTTCTCCAGAAACTCCGCAAGGCGCTCGCGCGTATTCTCGCCCCGTGCGGTGAAGTCGTTGCGCTCGAATATCTTCCATTTGCGCAGCACCGGCAGGACCACCTCGTCGAGATGCTGTCGCATGTCGTAGATGCCGTTCTTGGCCATGAGCGCGCCGTACCGGAGGAAGTTCGGATTCCCCGCGCCCGGCATCTGAAAGTTGAGCAGCATGAATGTGATCGCCTCCAGTGCTTGGTCCGGGGCCAGGTCGAGGGCGGCGCCGCAGAGGTTGCGGTAGAAGATCATGTGCAGGTTCTCGTCGGCGGCGATGCGTTGCAGCATCTGGTCCGCGATCAGGTCGTCGCATACCTTCCCGGTATTGCGATGGCTGACCCGAGTCGCCAGTTCCTGAAAGGTCACGTAAGCCAGACCGTGCAGGACCGAGCCGTCGGCCAATTCGGCGGCGGCGCCGACGTCGCTGTGCCGGATAGCGGTCATCGGATCGAATCCCGTTGTCATGGCCGCCATCCTGGCCCGCTCCAGTTCGACCGGATCGACACCGCGAGTGACCACCAGGTAGTCCCGCATGACGATGCCGTGCCGGTTCTCCTCGGCGGTCCAACGTCCGACCCACGTACCCCAGGCACCGTCCCGAGAGAAGTTCTCGGCGATCACTCGGTGATAAGAGGGCAGGTTGTCCTCGGTGAGCAGGTTGGTGATCATGGCGGCCTTGGCCACCTCCGAAAGCCGGGATTGGGCAGGCTCCCAGTCTGTTCCGCCCAACGCGGCGAAGTTCCGACCGTCATCCCACGGCACGTAATCGTGCGGATGCCACTCTTTGGCCATCGACAGGTGTCGATTGAGATTCGCCTCGGCGATCGGCTCCAGCTCGGTGAGGAGGGCGAGCTGAGTCAAATCCTTGGGCATGTCTGCTACCTCTCTGAACTATCCGCACGCACAGCTGTGCATGACGGAACATTTACGCGGCGGCCACCCGCAGTACTGCCGCGGAGAACGTGAACCCGAAACCCGTGCCGATGAACAGCACGCAACGCCCGCGAAGCAGTTGGCCGGACTGTTCGAGATGGTGCAGCGCGAACATCTGATCAACCGGCCCCATATGACCGTGCCGCAGGCCGAGGTCCAACACACTGCTGTCCGAGAAGTCCCACAGCGGTTCGACGAAGGACTCGTTGAACATCCGCTCCCCAACGAAAGGGGGGATAACCCAGGCTATTTCGCTGCGCTCGATGCCTGCCTGCGCGATCGCCTTCGAGACGACCGAGCGTACCCCCGCTGCGGCCCGCGCCCGCACCTGCGCTGGCGACAGCTCTCCCTTTCGGAAGAACGCGCGATTGCGTGCCCGCATGTCGACCGGAGCGGGGATCGAACTGTGCCCTTCGTCGCCGCGGAACAGGGGCTCCATACCCGCGTCCGCGCCGAGTTCGACCGACAACACCTGGTACCGCCCAGGCACATTCGATACCAGCGCGGCTGCCGCGCCGTCGCCGAAGACCATGCCGGAGCTCAAGGTCCACCGGTCGACCCCTGGAGCGGTGAAACGGTCGGCACAGGTCAGCAGAATCGATGACGCGACCGCTGGATCACCGGCGAGCATCCGCCCCGCCGTCGCGAGGGCGAAGATCATGCTGTTCGAGTAGGCGGTCAGCTCGAACGGGACGATCGCCGAGTCCGCGCCGAAGAGCTGGTTGGCGATCCAACAACCGGTTGGCCACATCGAGATGCCTTGGAAGAAGGTATAGGAATGAATCAGGAACGAGGGGGACGGCGCACCTTCCGCCACCCCCGCGGTCAATGCCGCGGCGCCGGCCGTCACCGCCGCTTCCGGTGCGGGAACATCGAGCACCGACACCGACCGCATCTTGGTCTCGGCGATGTCGTCCGCACGGTAGTGGCCTGCCGCTACCGCATCGGCGACCGAGACGAGGTCGCCCGACTCGCCGCTTACCCCGTTGACCCAGAGCGCGTCGAATCGCATGAGCTATCCGACCCCCGCGCCGGCCTCCGGCGAGAGGGATAGGCCGCGCCGCGCGGACAACATGGCCTGCTCGGCAACGTCGATGATCTCGGTAACACACCGCTCGATCGACTGCATCGAGGTGTCCAAGCGCAGCTCCGGCGAGATCGGCGCCTCGTAGGTGGACTGCACACCGGTCATATCGGAGATCTGCCCGTCGGCGGCTCGTCGGTACAAACCCTTGACGTCGCGCTCGATGCAGACTGCCAGTGGCGGATCCACGTGCACCTCGATGAAGGCCAAGCCCGCGGCGGCATGTGCGGCGCGGATATCGGCACGCGCGTCGCGATACGGTGAGATCGCCGAAACCACCGCGAGCACACCGTGTCTGGCGACCATCATGGAAAGCTCGCCGATCCGGCGGATGTTGGCGCGCCGGTCCGCTTCAGCGAACCCGAGCTCGGGGAAGAACTTGGCACGTACCACGTCACCGTCGAAGTGCTCGGTGCGCACCTCGCTTCCCAATCCCCGGCACACCGCCGCCGCCAATGTCGTCTTTCCCGAACTCGGCAGACCGGTGAGCCATACGGTGCCGCACAGCATATTTACCTCCTCAGCAACAGATTTCGTGTGATCAGGGCGCGTAGGCCCGGCCGAAGATCCTTCGTGCGACCACGAGCCGGGCCGCGTTGTCCGTACCATCGGCGATCTCCGGTCCGACCAGATCTCGCAACCTGCGTCCGAAGCCCGTTTCGCCGGACCATCCTCGATGCCCACACGAGAGCAGCGCCTGATGCGCCGCCTCGAAACAGACCCGCGGCACCCACGCTTTGGCCATATTCGTCGCGGCGTTGAAATCAACGCCCGCATCGCGTTTCGCCAAAGCGTCCAACGTCAGCAGACGTGCCGCGGTGACGGAGATGTGTGCGTCGACCAACGGGAAGGAGACCCCTTGGTGCGCGCCGATCGGCTTTCCGAATGTGGTTCGCTGCCTGCAAAATTCGACGGACTCGTCCAGTGCCGCCTGCGCCGTACCGAGCGCCATCATGCAGATCAGCGCCCGCGAGTAGCCGAATCCCTTCATCACTTGCACGAATCCACTGTCGATCGCTCCGACCAACTCCGACCGTTCGACTCGCACCGCCGAGAAGTCCAGTACGCCACGGCCACCCGCTCGGCACCCGAGGTCATCGAAGAGGTCGCGGTGCACCCCAGCCTGATCCAGTGCCACGAAGAACGCCGAAACACCTTGCGCGCCACCGTCACTGGTTCGTGTGAAGACCAGCGCGTGCGTCGCGTACGCCGCGAGCATGATCGAGGTCTTGCGCCCGGACAGTATCCAGCCGGAGCCATCGCGGTCGGCGCGGAAGGATATGTTGGCGGCATCGGTTCCGTACTCTTCCTCGGTCAACGCTAGCGCGGGAACGATGTCCCCGGCTGCGAGACCGGGCAGCCAGCGCGCCCGCTGCTCGTCCGAGCAATTCGCTTCGATGATGCTGCCGATCAGTGCCGCATTGAGGATCGGGTAGCACGGGGACATATCCACCCGTGCCAACTGTTCGAGCACCTCCCCGACGACCACCGACCCGGCCGACGAGCCGCTGTATTCGCGACCGACGCCCATCCCGAAGAAGCCCGCGGTCGCCAGCTCGGGCAGCACCCCGTCTTGTAGCACTCCGTGCTGGTCGTGCCATCGGGCGGCGGGTCGTAGCACGCGATCGGCGACCTCGCGGGCGCGATCGACCCACTCCTGTCTCGTGACTACTGCCGAACTCGTGGTCACAGTGAACCCAGCCCTTCTCGCAACAGAAACTTCTGAACTTTCCCGGTGGTCGTGCGCGGCAGCGATTCGACCAACCGAATCTCCTCGGGCCAGTAGATCTTCGCCATTCCGAGTGCTTCGAGGTGTCGCGTGATCTCCGGCAGCGACGGCTCGGCGCCGTCGGTCACCAGCACGGCGCAGGAGCGTTCGCCGAGACGCGCGTCGGGAACGGCGATCACAGCGACATCGCGCACCGCCGCCATCCCCAACAGCGCGCTCTCCACCTCGGCGACCGGTATCTTCTCGCCGCCCCTGGAGATGATGTCCTTGGTACGACCGCAGATGCGGATGCCTTCATCGTCGGTCCAGCGCGCCAGGTCCCCGGTGCGGAACCAACCGTCGGAGGTCAGGCATTCCGCGTAGGTCTCCGGCCGCCGGAAGTACCCGGTACATTGACTCGCGCCCTTGACCTGCAGCTCACCGATCGGGCCGACCGCGGTGACCGATGAGCCGTCATCGGCGGTGATGCGTACCGCCATGCCGTCCACCGCCGAACCGTCGCATTCGCTGGCGCGCAGCATCGGCTCGCTCCGGCGGGTCACCGTCACGCAACCGTTCTCGGTCATCCCCCACTCGGAATACAGCCGACAGCCGAGCACCCGATGGGCGGCCTCGGTGAGGTGCGGCGCGATCGGGGCGCTCCCGGTCACGAAGCTGACCAACGTCGAGAGATCTCTCGGCCGGCTTTCCTGCGCCGCGATCAGATCGATGAGGAACGTCGGCGCCCCCATGAAGAACGTGACCTTCTCGCGCTCGATGATATCCAGCACGAGGTCGGGATCCCATCGCTCGACCTGTACAGCCGTCGCGCCGAGGATGAGCGGCATGATGAAGTTCCAGGTGTACCCGGCCTGATGGGCCGTCGGCGACCCCATGCAGGTGATGGTCGCCGAGTCGAGTCCCATGACGTCGGCTTGGACCTTGTTCATCGCGTACAGGGTGTTGTGCGTGTGCATCACCCCTTTCGGCTCACCGGTGGTCCCGGAGGTGAACATCAGCTGACACACGTCGTCGGCGTTCAGCGTGCGTGCCAAGCGCCGCAACGCTTTCGGCGACTCCGCGGATACCGGCGCGGCCTCCCACTCGGACAGACACGGGAAACCCGCTGCCGCGACGCGCGCCCGGGATTCGTCCGATGTGGCGACGAGAACGCAGCGCGGCGGCTGCGCGAGCCGGGCCGAAACCTCTTCGAGCATTGGGAGATACGAGAATCCCCTGAAGGATTCGGCGCCGAAGTACACCTGGCTTTCGGTGAGCTTCAGAATGTATTCGACTTCACGGGCCCGCATGGCGGGCAGAATCGGCGCCGGGATCGCCCCCACTGCGCAGACAGCCAGGGCGAGAGCGATCAGTTCCTCGGAGTTCGGCAGCTGGATGGCCACGACATCGCCACGCCGCACGTTCTGCTGGGTCAGCAGCAGCGCCAGCCTGGTCACCCGATCATGGAGCTGCCGATAGCTCGTGCGCCGCACGGTTTCGCCGTAGCAGATCGCCGCGGTTTTGTCCGGACTCGCATCGGCGGCCGCGATCAGGTCATCGATCAACGTCGAGTGGCTCCGCCACAGACCGGCGGCCACATGGGCAGGCGCG
Organism: Nocardia sp. NPDC050793; assembly: GCF_040654065.1. Lineage (NCBI taxonomy): Bacteria > Bacillati > Actinomycetota > Actinomycetes > Mycobacteriales > Nocardiaceae > Nocardia > Nocardia sp. NPDC050793. The sequence continues at coordinate 184,235 of NZ_JBFAHG010000003.1, read as the reverse complement.
TCCGGATCCGCGAAAACGCCGAGATCATCGTGGTCCATCAGATACCAGCCGCCTTTCCACCATCGACCACGAGCATCGCGCCGGAAATGAAGCCCGCCGACTCCCCCGTGAGAAAGGTGACGACGTCACCGAATTCCGCCGGATCACCCACCCGTCCGACCGGCAGCTCCGCCGACAGCCGCTCCAATTCCTGGTCGATCGCATCGCCGAACTGGGTATCCAGGGCGGCGGTCCGGTGATATCCGGGCGCGACCACGTTCGCGGTTATTCCGTATCGCCCGTATGAGTTCGCCACGTTCTTCGCGAAGGCAGAGATGCCGGACCGCACCGTTCCCGAAAGTACATTGTCGACCATCGGCTCACGGACGGACTCGGATGTCATGTACACGATTCGTCCCCAGCCGTTCCGCTGCAGGTGCGGCAATGTCGCCAGCGTGAGCCCGATGTGTGGCAGCATTGTCGACTCGACTGCTGTTCGATAGTCCGGCAGCTGGAAAGAACGAATATCACCGTGGTCGACCCCGCCGGTATTCGACACCACGATATCGAGTCGCTGATGGTCCGCGACAACCTGCTCGACCCACTGCAGGACGGCCGCAGGATCACGCAGGTCGACGACCGTCGCGTCCACCCCGCCGGGACCCGAATCCCGGAGCCGTTCAACTGATTTCGCCAACTTTTCGGAATCGCGCCCGCAGATGCAGACCGTAGCGCCCTCGCGCACCATCGCGGCCGCGACGCCGAACCCGAGTCCGCTGCTCGCCGCGCTCACCAGCGCGACGCGACCCTTTATGCCTATTTCCATACCATGCTCATTTCACAGTCCGGAAGCGATCAGAATTTCAGATATCCGTAGCGGAGCGCCACTGGCGCTACCAGCGCCATGGAAAGCGCACGGCGTATATGCTCCGGCACCGTCTTCGGAGCTGACCCGGATTTTATTTCCACGGCGCCCCGCCGGAACCGATCAGGGTTTCCGGTGATGGTGTGATTAACCCCGAAAGAGACGCTCCGATCACCGCTGATCGGCGACTCCACCGGGAGATCCATGAACTCGAGTATCCGCTCGATGCCGCGCTGCGGATTCCGAATGAAGTCCTCGTAACGGATACGCATCCCGGGAATATCCGAACGCAGCATCACCATTTCCGCCGCGATATTGAAGGACGTCCAGTAGCCCAGTGTGCGCAACGGCGATACGCGCCGAATATATGATTTTGGTTTGCGATACGACTCGACCGTATCGTGCGGCGAACGCACGATGTGCAGTACCCGGAAGTCGATATCGCCGCCGAGCCCGAAGACGAGCGGCTCCGTCGGAACCTTGGAGCTGTCGACGATGATGCTACCGCCGGTTCGCCGGTGGATCGCGCGGTAGAGAGCGATGCGTTGTTCGACGAGCTCCGGCACGGCTCGGGTCGGCGTCGGGCGCGCGAGACGAGCCGGAGTATGCCGGACCCGGGTATGCCGATGCTGCTCGGCAACCACGGCGGCCGACAGTCCGAGGTCTATAGAGTGGTCCAAGATCGGTGCCCAGAACTCGCACTCGGCCCCGGGAGCGCCACAACCGCACTGCGCGTTGGACCCGGTCGCCATACCGAGGTTCTTCCAGAGGTAATGGAGTTCACCGACGTGGACGACGCCGGGCACCTCGTTGAGAATGTTTCCGACCAGCGTGCTCCCCGACCGCATCATGCCGGTGATGTAGAGCACCGACGGCTTCGGCGCACTGGTCACGTCAGTTCGTCCTCGCGACGATCAGATGATCCGGCAGCGGCACGGCGAACCCGAATCGCGCTGACGCCCTGATCTGGCTTTGCGGCCCATCACCGTTCCCACGCAGCTCCACACTTCCGATCCGCGGCAGGAACATGGTCGCCGCCGCGCTGAAGTCACCGAGCATCACCTGCCCTGCCGGGATCATCCTGGTCCGCGACGCCTTGATACCGACAGCGGTGAGCCGTGCCAGGGTCCCGGAGCGCACCAGATCCCAGTACTGCTGGGGGTGGACGATCAAGCCGTCGAACGATCCGCCCGCCTCCTCGACTTCCGCCGCGAGGCGATAGACCAGATCCTCGACGCCGTCGAAAATTCGCTCGTGCCTGCGGATGCCGTCTTCCTGGAGCAGACCGGTGACGGCGCCATCGCCGCTGCCGTGCAGGAGCGTTTCGTTCTCCCGCACAGACAGCCGCACCAGGACCCGGTAATCGACGAAGTGCGCCAGCTGCGCGGTGTGCCCGAGCAGATCGGTCGGGATATCGACATCCACCTGGATATCCGTCATCGGCCGCTCCACCAGGTCCGTCCGCGCCCGCGCCTCACGGGTTCCGCTGTAGGACTGACGGTCTCGTGCCGGATGCGAGTTGGCACCGATCGTTTCCCGCACGTAGTTCGCGGGCCGGTCACCCGCGGACGCGGTCTTGACCAGATCCCGTACCGCGTACCGGGGACGCTGCGCGAAGAGGGGAAAAGCACTGGTCAGATGGGTGCGGTAGGTAACAACGACGCCATCGGAGCCGATCTTTCCGGCCACCGCCCTGGCGAATTCCTCACCTACGGTGAATCGGTGGGCCGTATCGTCGACCAAACCGACGTGTGGCCGACTGAGCCAATCCGTGCCGCTACTCATTGAAACTCCTTCGAATTGTCGATGGCCGCGCATACCGCCTCCACCGTGACGCCATACGCGGCGAGCACGTCGCGGTGATCGCCACCGACCGACGCCCAACCGGTCCCGACGTTGACGCTGGTCACCTCGGCGTCGCGGGCCAGTACTGCCACCGTCGATGCGACGCTGCCCGGTAGGCGGTGCTCTTCTACGAAAATCAGGTGCCGCGACCGCTGGGTCAGCTCCGCGACCGCCGCGATCAGATGATCACCATCGAGCCAGCACAACTGTGCGTGCCCCACCCCGTCACGCAAATCGCTTGCCGCCGAGCACAGTTCGGACGACCGCTCACCCACGGAGACGAGAATGGGCGCCCCGGCCACCGGCACACGGCACCAGTTGATCCGTCCGGGCTCGGGATGGCCACTCGCCGCGTGTGATTCGTTACGGGCCAATCGCAGATACGCGGGCTTGCCCGCGGCGTGCACGTAGCGCAGCGCGGACCGGGTTTCCTGCTCACCGCACGGCACCCCGATGGTCACGCCTGGAATGGCCTGGACCACAGCGAGATCATCGACCGCGTGGTGCGTAGGGCCGTACCACGCACCAGCCAGGCCGCCATACGGACAGACGAGCACCACCGGTGCACCGATATATCCCAGTCCGAGTTTCAGGCTCTCGGCCGCTCGATACGTGGCGAACGTCGCGAACGTGGACAGATACGGACGTAGGCCGGCCTTCGCCATACCGACGGCGATGTCGATGGCCGCGGCTTCGGCGATGCCGAGGTTGAAGAACCGATCCGGAAACTCCGCCTGGAAGACGTGGTTGTGCCCGCCGACATCCGTCTCGATGCACACCACCCGGTCGTCCTGCCGAGCGAGCGCGAGCAACTCGTCCTTGTACGCGTCGCGCCCGGACAGCCCGGCGGGGGTCACCGGTTCACTCCGGCCAGCGCGGACTTCCACTGGTGCGCACGCTGCTTGCCGATGCGGACGTAGTGGGACTTCGACAATCCCTCCGCGGTCGACACGCCTTTCGCCTTGGTCGTCCGCGCGACGATCGCGCGCAGGCCCGATCCTGTGGTGAGCGCGTCGAGTAGCGCTGGAACCGAGTGCCCGTCCACCGTCTCGACGACAGCGCCGAATGCGCGCAATCGCGCCGCGAGGTCGCCGAGCGGCGAGATGTCGGCCACGTACCCGTCGTTCTGTCCCCCGTTGGCATCGACGATCAGCGTCAGGTCATCGACCTTTTTCGCCGCGGCGACCTGCAGGGCTTCCCAGACAAGTCCCTCTTGCAGTTCACCGTCACCGACGATGGCGAAGGTCCGACCGGGCCGGGCGAGCAGCCTGCGGGACAGTGCCCAGCCGACCGCGTAGGCCGCACCGTGGCCGAGGCTTCCGGTCGGGAATAGCACCCCCGGCATGTCCTTACCGGGATGGCCGGTGAGGGCGGATCCCGCCCTTCCATACGAAACCGCGGGGTGCTCCGATAGCACGCCACGCACATGCAACGCCGCGTACAACGCCGCAGCCGCGTGTCCTTTGCTCAGCACCACCGCGGACCCTTCCTCGGTGTCCGCGATCGCCATCGTGGCAAGCAGGATCTCCACCACCGACAGACTTCCGCCGAGATGGCAGCCGACTTCGGTTGCGGCGGTATCGATCACGACTTCCCGGCAGCGCAGCGCCTGTCGTTCGAGAATCGTCGCCAGTTCGTTCACGACAATGGACGTCATCTATCTGCACCTCTGTCGAGCAGTCGAGTCAGAGCCGAGGCCAAGACGCCCCGAGCCGTCTCATACGCCGCGGCCGTGATCTGCTCGTCCGGCGTATGGTCGTAATTCGCATCGCCAGGCCCGTACGCCACCATCGCGACGTCCGACCAGGCGGTCGCGAGCGTATTCATGTCACTGCTGCCGCGTTTGAAGACATAGCGCGGCCGCAGGCCGGCCGAGCGGAACGCCACCGCGAAGGATCGAACGAGATCGGTGTCGCGCCGCGTAATCACCCCAGGCGTCGCCCGTAGCACATCGACGGTCAGATTCTCGCTGCTGCGGGCTTCGATCACGGCCACCAGGCCGGCCAGCTCGACGTCCGCGGGTACCCGGATATCCACGACCGCGTACCCGACCTGCCGACCCCCGTGCTCATCGGCTCCGACGTCCAGCGTGGCCACGAGCGCATGCGGCGCGAAAGCCGCGACGGCCTGCCGTAGCGCCACGACCTCGGCGATGATCCCGTCCGCGCCGGTGACCGATCCCTCGCCTGCCGGATGCATGCCGTCGGTACCGAAGTCGAGGCGTACCTTCAGCAAGCCGTTGTAGCCGATCGTCAGCCCGGCTTCGCCGCTGGGCTCGCCGATCACGACAGCGTCGGCGGTGTAGTTGTCCCGGATATGAAACGCCCCACGCGACGTCGTCTCCTCCTCGACCGCGCCGACCACCACGAGCCGGGCACCGGGCGGTACCGGAATCGACGCGGCGGTCTCGAGGAATGTCGCGAGGCACCCCTTGGCATCGACGCTGCCCCGCCCGGTCAGCGCCCCGTCCCGCCAGTGCGGGCGCCACCGGTGCCGAACGGTGTCGAGATGACCGAGCAACAGCACGGTGAACGACCCCTCCCCGACACTGACCACCAGGTTTCCGGCCTTGTCGAGGTCCGCGGACAGTCCTCGGGCCGTCGCCCAATCCCGCAGAAAGATCGCGAGCTCGCGCTCGTCGCCGGACACCGACGAGATGTCCACCATTTTCGACAGCAAATCCAGCTCCGGGGCGCAGCGCCCGACCCGCCAGTACCGCGTACCCAGCGTGGTGTCCAGCGTGTCCGGGCCGGTGATGGCAATGTCCGCGGTACCCGAATCGGCCAATTCGACGGCACGTACCTTCTGCCGCATTCGACCCGACGCGTACGCGTAACCCTCGCCCCGATACAGATCGGGCAGCCTCGTGCGCGCGTCCTCGGGATCGGCGAGCAGTCCCGGCGTCGACGTGACGATGCGCAGGTGATCGGCGGACAGCTCGTTGGACAGCTGCGCCGCGAGCACGTCGGCGTCGATGTTCAACCATCCGCCGTCGGGGTCGGCGATCGGTGGTGTCAGGCACAACACATCGCAGGACGCCAGGAGTTCGCGCACCCGTACCGTGTCGACGGCGGCGACCTGGCCGACCATCAGGTCACGAACAACCGTCACCCGATCGCCGAACAGCGCCTTGATCGGGCGATTACGAACGCCACGCACCAATCCGTCCGCACCGGCAGACCTCACCGTCGCCCGCAGCGAGAACTGCTCAGCGGCACGAACCAATCTCGGCAACGTCCGGGTTCGGTACGAGTCGACGATGTGCGGTATCTCCGCGTGCCGCGAATCCCGAACCGAGGTGCCGTTTTCCATGGTCAGCACCGGTGGCTCCCGATGCATCGCCGCGTAGTGTTCGGTCAGGTCCGCGGACCCTCCGGCGACGACCAGCACGTGCGCGCCGTCATCCACCAGGTCTTTGATCTGTGACCACACCAGCGAGGCGCGGATCGAGCGATTGCCGATCTTCACGACATACAGCGGACGGTACGGCTTCACGGCCACCTCGCGGCGGCCATGAGACCAGTCTCCTCCGGGAGACCGAGTCGCTTGTTCATCGCCTGCACCGCCTGGCCACCGCCACCCTTGATCAGGTTGTCCAGCGCGCACACGGCAACGCAGCTTTCCCCGCGCACCGCGACGCCGACCTCCGCGAAGTTGGTGCCGATCACCGTGTTGACCGAGGGAAACGAACCGGGGCTGCGGCCGTTGCGCACCTTCACGAAAGCCGAATGCCGGTACGCCTCCGCGTAGACGCGTCGGACCTCCGTGATTCCGGTATCCGGTCGTAGCCGGGCGTACACGCTGACGAAGACACCCCTGCTGATCGGCAGACTCACCGTCGAGAACTGAATGTCCGGATCCTTTCCCGAGTATCGCGAGATCGCCTCGCGCACTTCTGGTTCGTGGCGATGGCCGAAGAACCGATGCATCCGGATGTCGCCGTAGCGCTGTGCGTGTGCTTCGCCGTGCACACCGCCGCCACTGGACCCGGTTTTCGCCTCGATTACCACCGGCCCGCACACCAGGCCGCCCCGGTACAGCGGCAGCGCGGCATACAGCGCGGCCACCGCCATACAGCCCGGCATGTTCACCAGCGAACCGTCCGGAACTTCGCCGAACTCCGGGATGTAATAGGCCCCGGCGACCGGTGTAGCGGCCGAGGCGGGATAGTGGCGGGCCGCTGCCGCCGGGTCGGTCAACCGGAAGTCGCCGGCGACGTTGATCACCGTCGACGCCTTTGCCGACACAGAATCCAACCGCTCGGGCAGCGCCCCATGTGGCATGGCCGCGATGGCGACGTCGACGTCAGGCATCGCATCAATGTCGACGAAGCGCAGGTCGCCGACCGAGGAATTGCGCACTCCGCGCACGGTGTCGCCGACGATGTCCCCTGCCCTGGACGAACTCACCGGGACTATCTCGGTGACCTGCGGGTGACCGCCGAGCAGCCGGAGTACCTCACCACCGATATAGCCACTGGCGCCCAGCACCGACACTCTCGTCATGACGGCGCTCCCAGCCCGGCCAACTCGCGCTCGATGCCGAGCACCGAGGTGGTGTAACTCGCGAACAGCCCGGCGATGTCGACATCGTGCGCTGGTGCCGATCGCGCGAACTCCGGGTTCGCGTTGACCTCGAGCACGAAGTACTCGCCATCGAGGGTCGACCGGACGAGATCGATTCCGTAGAATCCCGGCCCCAACATCGCCACCACCTCGGCGCACAGGCTGCGGACCTCTGGTTCGATCGGTACCCGCTTGGCGACGCCGCCGAGTGCGGTGTTGGTTCGCAGGCCGATCGCGTCCCGCCTGATCACCACCACGACCTCGGTGCCGATGACGATCGCGCGTAGATCGTGGTCAGCCTTCGGAATGTGCTGCTGCACGATCACCGGGAACTCGCGGCCGCGCGCGTCGACACTCTCCCAGCCGGCCCGCCAGGCCGCGAACTGTTCCTCGGTCCTGATCCGCACCACACCGCGACCCCACGACGAATTCACCGGCTTGATCACGACGTCACCGCCGAGTCCAGCTACGAACGACGACACGTCGTCGAAGGTGAACGCGAGCCGAGTCTGCGGATGACGGATGTCGTGCCGCGCGAAAGCGAGCGCTTGTATGTCCTTCCCCGAGCAAGTCAGAATCGATGCGGCGGAATTGATCACCGCGATTCCGGCATGCTCGAACAATTGAGCCATACGGAGGTTCTCGTTGCGCGAAACATTACGCATGAGGACGAGTGATGGCCGTGCATCAGCCGAGCCCAAGAATTGGGCGTAGTTCCGACGGTTCGCGACTTCGATCGCGCAGCCGAGCTCTCGAAGTGAGCTCAGGATCTCCTTCTCTTCCGGTCTAAGGACCGTCACCGACACCAGCACACGCTTCGCGCGGATCACCTACTCGCCCCAATCCTCTTCGATCTCGGGGGCGAGTTCCAGCCGCACGGCGGGATCGGTTTCGATCACTTCATGTTCTTGTCCGCAATCGCGGCACACCACGATCTCGGACAATTCGACGGTGGCCGGCAGCGCGACCGACCCGGGACATACGACACAACTTACGGAACTCATGATTACTCCTCGGGAAAAGATTGAAGAACGCCCACCGTCCGGCGCGCTCAGTTCACCTGGCCGTCCGGCGTGGCGTATAGGGCACGGACAAGGCTCTGCGCTATGCACACAGGCCGGTCGACGCCTTCGCATTCGAAGTTCTGCGTCACGGTGATCCGCAAACCCCCCGGAACCTCGTCCACTCGACCGAGCACAGCCCGCATGCGCACCTTGGCGCCGACCGGGACCGGCGCGGTGAACCGCACGGTGCCGTAACCGACGTTCAGCACGTACGCGAATCCGTCCAGGGAGAACATGTCGTAGGCAAACCGCGGGCCCAGTGCCAGCAGAAAGCATCCGTGCGCGATGGTGCTACCCAATTCGGTTTCGGCAGCGCGGACCGGGTCGACGTGAATCCACTGGTCGTCGCCGGTCACCGCGGCGAAATCGTCGATCGCCTGCTGCGGAATCTCACGCCACGGACTCACGCCCAGTTCCTTTCCGACATAGGACCGCAACTCTTCGGCACCACTCAGTGTCAACACGGGCGCCACCTCCCATCCATGCGTCGGTCCGCCGACCGATATCCCCGCACCGGTGAACGAGCGCGGCTCATAATTCCCTCGTATCGAGGACGTACCGGTATCGTGCTCGGCCGTCGATGATCGACGCGAACACCTCGTTCACCCTGGACGCCGCGACCACCTCGATCTGCGGACGAATACCGTTCTCGGCGCAGAGCTCGAGCACTTCCCGGGTTTGCCGGACGCTACCGACAAACGATCCGGCGAACGATCTGTCGCCGAGGATGAGGGAGAATCCGTCGAGCTCGAGGGGTGCATCGGGAATACCTAGCTCCACCAGGACGCCGTATCGAGCGAGGGTGGCGAAATAGGGGTTCAAATCGATTTTCGACGAAACCGTATTCAGTACCACGTCGAACGTGCCGGCCAACTCATCGAAGGTCGCTGCGGCACCGGTGGTGAAATGGCGCGTCGCACCGAACCGCAGCGCGTCGTCGCGCTTGTCCGACGACTGGCTCAGCACGGTGACCTCCGCGCCGAGCGCGCGGGCGATCATCACTCCGAGGTGGCCGAGACCCCCGAGCCCGATGATGCCGACCCGCGTTCCCGTGCCGACGCCGAACCGGCGCAGCGGCGCGTAGACGGTCGTGCCCGCGCACATGATCGGCGCCGCGGCGTCGAGTGGAATCGCGTCCGGTATCGAGACAACGAAGCGGTGATCGACGACGATCGCCGACGAGTACCCGCCATAAGTCACGGTGCCGTCGGCGGTCAACGAGTTGTAGGTCAATGTGGCCCCGCGCAGGCAGTGCTGTTCGACCCCGGATGTGCAGGCGTCACACTCGTGGCACGCGTCGACGAAGCAACCAACGCCGACCCGGTCGCCCGGCCGGTGCGATGTGACCTCGCTCCCGACTTCCCTGACCACACCGGCGATCTCATGGCCCGGCACGACCGGATAGTGGGTCGTGCCCCATTCATTCCTGGCGATATGGATGTCGGTGTGGCAGACACCGGCGTAATGGATGTCGATGAGCACGTCGGCCGGGCCGACCGGTCGACGCGGGATCGCCGTCCTGGTCAGCGGTCCCCCCGACGAATCAGCCACGTACGCGGCGACGGATCTCACCGGTGCCCGCCCAACCGCGACCGCATGATCCGGTACTGCAGGCTGCCCATCGTCATCTGCTCGTACATCGCCGAACCCGGGACCGCGAGGAAGTTCTCCATCAGCGCACTCTGTTCGCCGAGTACCTCGATTCGCCCCGAGCCGAACTTGTCCCGGGCGGCGAGCACGTTGGCGGTGATGTCACGCTCATCGAGTACTTCGAAGCCGTTCTCCCGCAACGCCTCCCGCACATCGGGCCAGCGCTGCGCCGGCAGCACGTCGGTGTGCAGGAACACGCCGCCGGGCTTGAGCACTCGGCGCACCTCGGACAGGAACGCGAGGAGATCGGGGTAGGTGTGCGACGACTCGATGTTGGTCACCACGTCGTGAGACGCGGCGCCGACCGGCAAATTCTCCGCGTCACCAACCTCGAAACGTACCGACGGATGCTTGTGCGTCTCTGCGCAGAACGCGATCGCCTCCGGCGAAAGGTCGACTCCGAGGACCTCGGCGCCGAACTCCGTTGCCAGCAGCGCCGCGACCCCGCCCCGGCCACATCCCACATCGAGGACCGAACGCCCGGTCAGCTCGGTGTCAGCGATCAGTTCGAAGGCCAGGCGCACAGAATGTGTGTTGAAGGCGCGGCGCGGTAGCTCACCGCGCGCTTCGTCCTGGTCGTCGACGCTGACGTAGCCGAAATTGAGAAAGGACGACAACTTGCCGAGCCCGGTCGTGGCCAGGCCCTGGCTGATCTGGTCGTAGAACTGTCGATAGGTATCTTTGTCAACCGTTCCGATGGTCGACTCGTCGACGGTGATCGCACCGTCCGGTGCAGAACTCATGTTCATTTCCTTGTTCCGTCATTGGCTGGCGACAGTTCGTAAAAGCGCTGGTAGTTGGCGACATCCGGCTTCATGCCCGAAGCGACCAGCTCCCACAGCACCTCATCGGAACCACCGGCGGTGCGGGCCAGCTTCATATCCAGCCACCACTGCCCCACCGGCGTTTCGTCGAGCAGGTAGCCGGCACCGCCGAAGATGTGCATGCATTCCGCCATCACTTCTTCTCCCAACCGGGCCGCGGTCACCTTCAACCCGGCCGACGACCGCAGATCCAAGGTGGACTGGGTGGCGGCGAGACCGCTCAACGCCAGCTTGAGCATGTCGACCCTGGCGCACAGGTCGGCCAGGCGAAGTCGCAACGCCTGATGGTCGAACAACCGCTGACCGAACTGCTTGCGGTGCACCATGCGCGCATGCGTGATCGCGATTGCCACTTCACATGACCCGGCGATCTGCCCGGCCACCGACAGCCGCTCGTGAGCGAGTCCCCAACTGATCGCCAACAGACCGACTCCCGGCCGGGCGACAAGCTGCTCTTCCTTCACCCAGGTGTCGAACTCGATCGGCGCGGTTGACAGCGCTGCGGCGCCGACCTTGCGGTAAGCGGGCCCGACGGTCACGTCTTTCATCGGCACCGCGAAGACCGCGACGTTGCCGCTCTCGCGGGCCGAACTACCTTCATCCGGGCAGCGCGCGACGACCAGCGCGTGGTCCGCGATCGGTGCGAGGGATACGAACTTCTTCCGCCCGACCAGCGTGTACCCGTCACCCGAGCGCTTCGCGATCGTCTCGACATTCTGCAGATCAGACCCGCCGGACGCCTCAGAGGCGGCAAGGCACAGCACGGTCTGTCCGTCGATCGCGGATTCCGCGAGCCCCTTCAGGTAGGCGTTGCTGCCGAACCTGCGCAGGATGGCGATGGCCGAATCATGGATGCTCAGGCCGGGACCGATGCCGCCAGAACCCAAGCGACCCAGCGTGATTGCCAGTTCGTTGAGCTTTGCCAGATCGGGTCTGCTGCCCGAGCGCCACTTCTCCCGCAGGATTCCAGACATGCCCATGCGTTCGATCAGGATCCTCGGGAACTCCCCCGCGACTTCCGCGGCGGCAGCGATCCGCTCGACCTCGGGGGTCAGATATCCGGCCAGCAGTTCCTTGAAATCCTTTGGTGTAGTGAACTCTTCGGCCGCATCGGGGGCGGTGCCAACGACAGTCATTCGACGGAAACCTTCCTGTCGGCGAACCACCCGCCGACCTCGAGCCGACGCAGTTTTCCGGAGGTCGTTCGAGGCAACGCGCCCGGCGACACCAGTTCGACATTCGACGGTACGACGCCGCACTCGGCTGCCACGGCTTGTTGTATGCGGCTACGCGCTTGATCGGCGTCCTTGCCACGGAATTCGGCGACCACCACGAGTTCGGGACGACGTATCGATCGACCACCGCCGGTGGCGACGACGGTGGCGACGACTCCGCCCGCGCGAACTCCAGGGATCTCGCTCACCGCGTTCTCGACCTGTTGCGGGAACAGGTTGCGACCCGCGATCGTGATCATTTCCTTCGATCGGCCACACACGTAGAGCTGTCCTTCGTGCAGATAGCCGATATCGCCCGTCGGGAACCAGTCCGCAGGATCGATCGGCGCCGATTCGCGGTAGCCGCTCATCATCGTATGGCCGCGGATTTCGATGTCCCCGACGTCACGGCCGGTGACTTCCAGGTCGCCCGCCGCTCTCGGCACCACCCGAATCTCCATGCCCGGCAAGGCCGGACCGAGGGCGGCTGCTGCCAGCGGTCGAGCGGCGCCGCTCTCCACGATCTCGATTCGGTCGACGGTCAATCCGCTCATCGGATGCGGAGCGCTCACCGCGCAGGTCGCTTCGGCCAGACCGTATGAGGGCGCCACCGCACGAGCGTCGAAGCCGAAGCGCGCCATCTCGTCGCAGAACCGCGAAAGACCGTCGCAGTCAACCGGTTCCCCGCCGTTGATCGCGTACCGCATGTTGCTCAGGTCGATATCGTCGACCCGGCGGGCGTACCGGCCGAGCAGGTTGTACGCGAAGTTCGGGGCCGCGGTCAGCGTCGCCCGGCTCATGCTGAGCCAACGCAACCACTCGAACGGCGACCGCGCGAAGGCACTGGTCGGCGCGAGCCACGTCTGTCCGCCGTACACCAAACCCACGATCAGTGACGTCAGGCCCATGTCGTGATACAGCGGAAGCCAGGTGCAACCGATATCGCTGTCCACGCCACCGCCCAGCCGCCCTTCCAGCCCGATACAGTGGTTCAGCAGCGAATCACGGGAAAGCACAGCGGTTTTCGGTGTGCCCGTCGACCCTGCGGTGCCCTGCAGCACCGCGGGCAGCTGGCCACTGTAGGACTGATCGAGCCGGACTTCCGTTGCGCGCCACGCGCGCACCGTGGGCAATGCCAGCACCTGCGGGCCTGCCTCGAATCTCGCGAGCGGCGACAGTACACCGTCATGCGCGAACACCGCCGCACAGCCGAGCGCGGCGAACTTCGCCATGGTGACCTCGGCCCACGCCGCCTCGGTGGTTCCGCGCACCGGGCCGGGCAATATCGCTATGGGTCGACCAGCACCCCAGACCCCACACACGATGGCGATGGTCTCCATCGTGGGATCGCCGACAATGCCGATCGGACTGCGATCGCCGTCGCGGTCCGCCGCCAACAGCCAGTCCGCGACACCTTGTCCGAGGAACGCGACCTCCGGCCACGGTGTGTCGATCCACTCCTTGGACCCGGTATCCAGCGTCATCAGCGAATACCGACTCGACGACAATGCTCCGAAGATCTTCGTCGACAGATCCCGCTCGATCGGTTCGGTAGCGGTGAACATCAAACCCCCTGGTTGAACTCTCTTTGCACCTCGGTCGGCAGGCTCAGCCGACGGTCAGTTCGGACCCGACGGCCGATCCCGTCACGATGCGGTGCAGACACTCGACAAAGGTGTGGAAATCTCCAGGAAAGTCATCAGGGTTGGCCACGATCCCGAAGGTGAACTCGCCGCGGAACATGAGGGTGGTCACCGACACCGGATAGCCGACAATCGGCACGTACGGCATAACCCGGGTGACTCTGCGGCCCAGCACTGTTTCCGAAGTACTGAATCCGGGGTTCACCCCGACGCTCAGATCACAGATATCAGCGAGCGCCTTTCCGGCCAGCTTCTTCTGCACCCTCCACGGGAGGTACTTCAACGGCGCCGCCGCGACGATCACCTTTGCCGCGCCGTCGGATTCGGCCGCACGGCGCAACTCGTCTTTCACTCGTTCGAGATGCCCGGCGATGTCGGTCACCATGCCGTCCATCTCGATGATGCTGATCGACGCCGCATTGCCGGTGTGCCGGAGTTTGCGGTCGAGCGTCACCGGAAATTGCATGCGTAGCGGGCTACGCGGCTCGCCGGCCGCCGCGCACGACGCGTTGAAGGCGGCGGCGACCGCGGACAGAATGAATTCATTGGTCGATGCCCGGTACGCCAGCGCATGCCGCCGCAGCTGCACCGTCGGCAGCGACAACGAGGCGACGACTCTGCTGCGGGTCGTGTTCTGAGGCCGCGTCCGCTGCGACGGCCGCGACCGCTGCGGCTTGTTGGCTTCCGCGATGATGCGCAACCGTTCCCGCAGCGGAGGCCGTTCCAACTCGAAGCGCTCGCTGGAGAGGAACCGATCGAACTCCGCGACCGTGTTCGAGACGGTGTCCGCCAGCAGCCCGACGAATGCCACCCCGGCCAACCCATCGGTGATGCAATGGTGCACGCGGAGCGCGACGTACTGGCGCCCTTCGTCTTCCTGGTTAACCAGGGCCATCTCCCAGAGGGGACGGTTCGTCGGCAGATGCTCGGCCACGACGTCCGCGATCCACTCGTCCACCGCTGGACGGCTCGGTAGCGTCACCGCCTTGACATGCGATTCCGGATGCCAATCGGCCGCAACGACGAACCTCGGCCGCCGGGGTTCTCCGTCCGCCAACCGGAACCGGTAGAGATCGCTCTGTTCGACTCGTTCCCGCACCCTGCTCAGCACCTCCTCGTAGGTCAGCAGGGTTTCACCGCGTTCGAGTTCGACGACGCACGTCCAATGGATCGGGCGGGTCTCGTCCTCGGCTCGCAGGTAGAGACAGTCGGTCTCCGACAGAAATACCGGCCGGCCGGCCGCACCGGATGTCGATTTTGCTTTTCGCGTCATAAAACCAGGCATGTGCATCACTACCTCACAGCTGCCCTCAGACAGATTCTTTTTCGAGATACGCCCGCACGAAATTGTTCACGTCGCGAACGGTTTTGCATTCGAGCAGGTCCTCTTCCGCGACGGCGACCCCGGTGGCGTTCTCCATGGCAACCAGGGCAATCGCGAACGCGACCGAATCCAAACCCAGGTCTTCGATCAGGTCCAGATCGATCATGTCGTCCGTGAGCTCGATCGACAGATCGCGCTCGAACACTTCACGCAGCTCGGGCAATATTTCCGACTTGGACAAGACGACCCTTCCGTTCGTTAATCCCTCGGCGAATACGAGGGGGCGAGCAAACTCGAGGCATGACCGAAGAACACCGGGAAAAAGAAGCAGGATCGACCGGCATGCCACAGCCGAAGCCGCGCCTCGAGACGCGGCAGAAATTTTCCCCTTCGATCAAACTCCCCAAGATCAATTTCGACCATACCGATAGATCACACTGATGTCAACGGATCGACAAACCATTCAGTCGTTAACTTCGATTATCTCGCCCGACCTTCGGCCGGGCGCTATCGGGTTCGGATTGGTGTTTTCATATGGTATCCGGGTCACCGTTCACGAACAGCGCCCGGCTACGGCGAGACAGATTGCGCACCAGAACGGCGCTCCTCACTCGCGACGATCTTTTCCTCAGCAAGAAGAATTATGACAGGCCGGAGCGTCCTTTGCCGCAGCCAAAGCACACTGTCGCCAATTCCTGAAATCTTCGAAGTTAATTCGAGATGAACCACAACCTTGCGATATCACCAGCCCAGTGTCATAGCAACACTCGATTTCCGAGCGTTCCGATATCACTGGGCTGCTGATCGTCGCGCTACGAAACCGGGTCGGGCTGCCTTTCTTCGACGGCGGCCACCTCGGCCGGGCGGCCGGACCCGCCCTGGGAACCGAATGGGCTCCACCAGTTCCACTTTCCCATCAGGCGCATGGCGGCCGGAACGAGCACGAGTCGAACCAGGGTCGCATCGAGCGCGATCGCAATCGCTGCCCCGATACCGATCTGCTGGATCGGAATGATCCCGGCGAGGCCGAATGCCGCGAATACCGAGATCATCAGGATCGCAGCACCGCTGATCAACGGCCCGGTGCGTGCCGCGCCCTCCGCGACCGATGCGACGTTGTCGCCGGTTCGCAGGAACGACTCACGCACTCTCGTCAGGAGAAAGACCTCGTAATCGGTGTTCAAGCTCAAGATGACCGCCAGCAGAATCACCGGGACGAAGTTGACGACGTAACCGTTCACCTCGAACGGCAAGATGGCGGCACCCCAACCACGTTGAAATATCGCCGTGAGAATCCCGAACATCGCCCCCAGCGACAGTAGGTTGAGCGCGATCGCCTTGACCGGAAGCACCAGCGATCGGAAGCTCAGGAACAGCACCAAGGCGATCGCGGCGAGCATCGTGAGGACCACCGAGGGCAGGCCGTCCTCGATGATAGTGTTGGTGTCGACACCGCCCGCGGTTTCGCCACCGACCATTACGTCGACACTGGCGGGCAGATCCGCGAGATTGCCACGGACGGCACGTAATACGTCGACACTCTCACTCGATGCCGATCGCACATCGGTGATCACTTCGGCGAGTATCGAGCGTCCATCGCGGGCCGCGTAGAAGTCGACGATCTGCGCGGCATCGCCGGGAACGCGACTGCGCTGTTCTGGGGCGAGCAGGGCAAGTGGATCATGCTGGTCGGCGATGCCGAGCACGAGCAATGGCGAGTTCACAGCCACTACGTGGGGAAGCGTCCGGAGTTCGGCGATCCGCTGCGCGATCAGTCTTCGATCGGGGGACTCCGCGATCGGTGCTTCGGTGCGCACGACGACCTGAATCGGCGTGGCGACCCCGGCGCCGAACTGTTCGATGATGCGCTCCGTACCTTCCCTCGGCGCGGAATCTGCCGAGATGACGCGGGCATCCGGAATGAAGAGTTTCATGCCGACCGCCGGTGCCGCACAGGCCAGAAACACCGTCACACCAGCGACCAAGAACACCACGGGACGCCGCATGACAAACCGAGAAAATCGGTACCAAACCGTCTCCTCGAGCGGCAGAACACCGGTTCGCCGGAGCGGTCCGATACGCCCGGCAAGCACCCGCGGCCCGAGCACACACAGCAGTGTCGGCAACAGGACCGCGGTCGCCAGGATCGCGAAGGCGATCACCATCATCCCGCCGACCGCCATGGAGGTGATGGCATTGAGATCGATCAGCAGCAGGCTGGCGAGCGCGGCAATCACCGTTACTCCGGAAGCCACCACCGCATGCCCCGCCCGCGCAACCGTCGCCAGCACAGCTTCCCGCACGGCGCGGCCCGCAGTAAGTTCTTCTTCGAACCGTTTCAGCATGATCAACGAATAGTCGATCCCCACACCGAGCCCGAGCATCGTCGCGATGTTCTCGACGAATATCGACAACTCGAGTTCGTGGGAAAGTATCCCGAGCGTTCCGGTCGTGAACACGATAGCCGTCACGCCGACAGTCACGGCGAGTACCGCCGCGACCACGCCACGAAACAGCCACAACAGCACCAGCAGGATCAGCGGCGCGGTGATCAGCTCCGCCTTCACCAATCCGCTCTGCGTTTGCAGATTGGCTTCACCCCATACCGCTTGGGTGGATACTACCCGTACGGCCAAGCTCTTACCGCTGAACTCTGATTCCATGGTCGACTGCAGTATCGGCATTGCCTTCAATGCCTCATCGATCGTGAGATCGGAGCCGATCACGTTGAGGGTCGTGTCACGATCCTTACCGAGAAACGCGGCTTGTGGTTGTCCGCTCAGGGTCGAATAGCCGATCGAGTCGCGTACTCGCAGCGTGCTGTCGTTGTGCGCGAACCGCAGAACTTCGGCGGCCCTGGCCGCGAATTCCGCGTCCGATGCCGAGTACTGCCGATCCTGGACGACCAGGATCGCCGAGGTCGCGCCGCGGCCGAGGTATCCCTCCGCGAGTTCCTCTGCCGCGCGGGTCGACTCGCTGTCCGGTGAGACCCAGCCGCCGATACTCAAGCGGTCGTGCAGCGTGGCACCGCCGAGCGCACCGAGAATCAGCAATAGACCCCAGACGACCAACACCAGCTTGCGGCGATGGAAAACAAAATCCGCGATTGCTCGACTCACTGAGCCGTAAATCGGTCCCCCAGCCAATCGGTTGCCTACCTTTCACGTCATGAAGCACTCGAAGTTCAGGCAGAATCGCCGAATACGCAAGGGCTCACAGAATTCATGTGCAATCACTCAGCCAACTCGCTCGGCATCAGATATACCGAGTACCGACCTGGTGGGATTATGCGCGCGACCGGCGCGCGTAAAAAGATACCGTCGGCACACAAGCAAGATCGACAGCAGACAAAATGCCCCCTCTGCGCGTTCGGGCCGAACTCCCACGGCCCACGCCGACCCTAACTCAGCAGTACAACCGACGTCAACAGTGACACAAATTTGATCAGAGGTATTGACAACCACTGACACGAACCGATAGCGTTGCTCCGCACGTTTCATGAGCATTGGTGGGACGTTTCATGGGGGTTGCGCATTCCTTCTCCATGAGTGCGGCTACCAAGTATTTCGACCCGACAACGAGTGCGATTATGCGGGCGAAACCACTGGAGGGGGCTCGACCTGATGAGTGAAGCAGGATCCGCCATTGCAGCGGCTGACCAGCAGAATGAATTCGATAGCGGACCGCCATATGTAATGGATTCGTACCTCGGCGGGAAGGATATTCCCAGCTCAACAGGTGCCTATGTGCACACTGTGAGCATGCGGGCCGTTCTCGACGACACGAACGCCGCACTCCGGCTCAAGCGCGACCTCGATGCCGGCGCCCTGCCGTTGTCCGCCGCCGGAACCGCGGTGACCGGCAGCTGTGCCGTTGCCGACGAGGCCGATGTGGATCACGCACTCGAAGCCGCGGCGGCGGCCGCACCACAGTGGGCACGCGTACCGCTGGATACGCGTCTGGCGATCGGTGCCGCCATCGCCGAGGAGTTGCGCAGGCACACCGAGCAGCTCACCGCGCTCCTGGTCAGCGAAGGGCAGCCGACTTCCCTTGCGCGACTGCTCATTTCGAGCATCAGCGAGGTAACCTTCAGCGCCGAATCGCTTCGCTGGTGCGGCGATCAGATGCGATTCGACAGTGAATGGCACGGGCATCGTCGCACCCTGCGGCGCGTCCCTGACGGCGTCGTATGCATCAACCCGCCGCAGAACTCGCCGATGGCCAACGCGATGTTCGGCATCACCGCGATGCTGGCAGGCAACGCGGTCGTGGTACGCGCACCGCGCGGTGTCCCGCTCGCGGTCATGTACGCGATGCGCCGAGTGGTCGCACCGGTACTCGAGCGTTTCCAGGCACCTCCGGGAACGCTGAACGCGCTGTGCGGCCCACCCATGATGGGACAGTGGCTGGACAGCCCGCTGGTCGATTCGATCGTGTTCATCGGCGGTAGCGACAAGGGGCTGGCGCTGGAACGTGAATGCGTGAGCCGCGGCAAGAAACCGATCCTCGAACTGGCGGGCAACGACTGCAGTGTCGTATGGCGGGACGCGGATCTCGATGCGGCGCTTGCCTCTTCGATCGAGTTCTTCACCCAGTCGGGTCAAATCTGCAACCTACCGAACCAATTGATCGTGCATCCGACGATCGCCACGGAGTTCCTCGAACGGCTGGCCGAGGCGGTCCGCAACATCCGACCCGGCTACCCGGATGACCCGGCAGTCGTGCTGACACCGGTGCTCCAGTCGGACAACTACTTTCACTATCTGTCCGACGCCCTGTCCCGCGGGGCCACGCTGCTGGCCGGCGGCCGTCGAGTGGACGTCGACGGCGCGCCGAGCGGTACCGGCCTGTTCCTCGAGCCCGCGATCCTGCGCGTAGATGGGTTGGAAGCGGCCAAAGCATGCCTAGCCGTGCAGAACGAGACATTCATTCCGCTGTTGCCCGTGGTGGTTCCCGACGCGAACCGCACCGACGACCAGATGCTCGATGAGGTGCTCGAGTTCGTCAACAGCAACAAGTACGGCCTGCGGAACTCGCTGTGGGCGCGGAGCGAGGTCGTCACCGCACGGTTCATCGAGTCCGTCACCACCTGTGGGCAACTGAAGATCAACTCGCCACACAGCGGCTTCGTTCCGTTACTGCCCACGCACGGCGGCACCGGGTGGACCGGTGGGGCCTTCGGGGAAGCCAACTATCTGATGCTGCGCACCACTCGCCTGCAGGGCGTGGACCATGTGCCTGCGCTTTCCCACCAGGAGTCGTGATGCCAACCTACACAGTCGAAATGCAGTCAGCGGACGAGCCCGCTGAGCTTTTCGCGGCACTACGGGCCTATCGGTCGGCGCGAGACGCGGCAGCCCAGATCTCCCGCGACACGGCAGATTCGACGTCACACTGGATCGTCCCGTTCCGCAACGGCCGATTGGAGTGGCGCCAGCAGGAATCGCACCCAGCGGAATCATCGGACATGCTCGTGTCCTTCCACCAGGTCGAGGGCCCGTTCGCCCAGTTCGCTGGGTCATGGAGCGTAGCCCCGGATGCCGGGGGTGCACTGTTCCACTATCAGCTCGACTTCCGTACCAGCGTGCCGAACTGGGCAGGAGCGATAGATCGCGTCATAGGGCGCGCCGTTCTCCAGGCGGTGGTGGATTCGGTTTCCGTCGCAAGCACGGGGACCGCGACCCTGACCGAAGGCGCGGCGTTGCTCACCGACATCCGATCGATCTGACCAGGATGCGGTCCGGCGGCGAGCGAATGGGGAGGCCCGATGTCCGTCAGTGAACAACTCGGCCGAGAGCGTGAGATCGCGTTGTCCGACTGTGTGATTCGATATCGCGAACGCGGGTCGGGTCGACCCGTTGTCTTCGTGCACGGCCTGGTCGCCAACGGCGACCTGTGGCGCAATGTTGTGCCAGGCCTCGCGGATTCGGGCTTTCGCTGTATCGCACCGGACTGGCCGCTCGGATCCCATCGGGTTCCGGTACCCGACCAAGAATTGACGCCGCCCGCAATGGCGGCGCTCATCGCCGAATTCCTCGAGCGGCTGGACCTCGACGATGTGACGATGGTGGCCAACGACACCGGCGGCGCGCTGACCCAACTGGTGATGGTCGAGCATCCCGCGCGGATCGGCCGAGTCGTCCTCACCACGTGCGACGTCTTCGATCACTTTCTTCCTCCCCCATTCCATCTGCTGTCCACGTTGCTCGCTATCCCTGGAGCCACCTGGGTGGTTGGCCGGGTCATGTCGACCCGCGCATTGCAGCGATTGCCTACGGTGTTCGGCTGGGTCATGAAGCGACCGATACCGGCCGACATCATGGAAAGCTATGTCTCGCATATCCGTAACGACCCGGCCATCCGGCGCGACTACCGGCGCTTCACCCGGTCGATCGACAACCGGTATACCCGCGAAGCCGCAGAGCGGCTCAGTCAGTTCACCAAACCGGTACTGCTGCTGTGGGGTTCGGAGGAAAGGCTGTTCCCGGTCCACCTGGCCGAGCGACTTCACACGATCTTGCCCAACTCCACGCTGCGCCTGCTCGACGACACCTACGTATTCATCGCCGAAGACCGCCCCACGGACCTCACCGACGCAATCCGCGAGTTCCTGGCCGCCGAACCGCCCGCGCAGTCCCGATAGGGCTACCCTGCCGCCGACCGTCGCGCAGGAGAGACAGCGCTCGAAGCAGCCGACGGATACGTGCTCGGTGTGGCTGCGCTACGGCATCGTCCCCAAGGGCACCAGCGACAAGACCGTGCCCGGCCAGTGCAAGGGCAAAGCCCACCGCCGAGACACCCTCGGCCTGCCCGGCCGCCGAGTGCTGGTCTCCCGCCGCTGTTCATCTTGCACACCAATGGAGGCGCTGAGCTGCGTAGCGCATTCCCATTCATCCGCGCCTCGGTGACGAAAGTATGACGCCGCGCCGTGGATGGTGTCGCTCAGGGAATCGGTCCGGCACGATCGGTGCATGTCCAGACCTCTGATCGTGATTACTGGCGCACGGGTGCGCGCGTGACCCGGGTGCTGTTGACCGGCGCTGCCGGGTTCATCGGGTCCCATGTCCATCGCGCGCTGGCTGCCGCGGGCCACGAGGTCGTCGCGGTGGATCTGATGCTGCCCGCCGCGCATGGCTACGACGCGTGGACTCCGGATGACGTGCGGCGACTGGATGTCCGCGACGGCGATGCTCTGGCGGGTGTGCTCAGCGGGATCGACGTCGTCTGTCATCAGGCTGCGGTTGTCGGTGCGGGTGTGAGCGCGCAGGACGCACCCGCCTACGCCAGTCACAACGACTATGGGACCGCCGTGCTGCTGGCCGCGATGGACCGTGCTGGATGCAGTCAGTTGGTGCTGGCGTCGTCGATGGTGGTGTACGGCGAAGGGCGCTATCGCGGTGGGCGCCGTGGCCAGGTCGAGGTCGGCGTTCGCTGTGTCGACGATCTCGAGAACGGCAAATTCGAACACCGCGATCCGGATACCGGCGAAGTCCTGTCCTGGGTTTCGGTAGGCGAGGGTGCCCCGCTGCGTCCGCGAAGCCTTTATGCGGCCAGCAAACTGGCTCAGGAGAATTACGCGACCGCATGGGCGTCCGCCACCGGATCCAGCGTGACCGCGCTGCGCTACCACAATGTCTACGGCGACGATATGCCGAAGGACACGCCCTATTCGGGTGTCGCGGCGATCTTCCGCTCCGCGCTGGAGGCCGGTCAGCCTCCGCAGGTGTTCGAAGACGGCGGGCAGGCACGGGATTTCGTGCACGTCAACGATGTCGCCGCGGCGAACCTCGCCGCCGTCGAGCAGCCGCTGGCCGGATTCAACCCGTTGAATGTCTGCTCCGGTCGGCCTATCACCATCGGCGAGGTCGCCGCGACGCTGGCCGCCGCGCGGGGCGGACCGCGGCCGGTAGTGACCGGACGTTATCGCCCGGGAGACGTGCGGCATATCGTCGCGGACCCGAGCCGCGCCAAGCGCGCAATAGGATTCACGGCACAGGTGGATCCGATCCGGGGCTTGACCGAGTTCGCATTCGCGCCACTGCGGTCCGCGGCGGGGGTCGGCGCGCCCGGGGTGTAGTGCTGCACACGTTCGGATCCGCGGTCAGTTGCCGGAGAGCGGCAACCGAACCTCGAACCGGCAACCTCGCTCGCGGTTTTCGGCGGTGATGTCCCCGCGATGCGCCTCGACGAGTCCCGCCGCGATCGCCAGCCCCATGCCGCTGCCGATCGGGACCCCGCTCTGCGCCACCGGCGAACGAGCGGCCGTCCCGCGGTAGGCGACCTCGAAGATGCGCGGCAGGTCCTCCGCGGCTATCCCCGGGCCGGTGTCGTCCACCCGAGCCCACGCCTGCTCGCCGGAGATACCCGCCGAGATCGCGACCTCACCGCCCGGCGGTGTATGCGCGATGGCATTGGACACCAGATTCGTCAGCACCCGTCCGAGCGCCTGGTCGCTGGCCGTGACGACGATTCGATCGGGCGGCTGCTCGGCGCGCAACGCCACCCGCGCCCGCTCGGCCGTCGGATGGTTGGCGGCCAGCACCTCATCGATCACCTCACGCAGATCCACCGGCTCGAGCTCCAGCCGCAGCGCTCCCGCATTGATCTTCGACATCTCGAACAGATCGTCCACCATCCGCGAGAGCCGATCGGTTTCGCAGCCGATCTGCTCGGCATAGCGCGTGACATCGGCCGCACCGGTCACGACACCGTCCGTCAGCGCTTCGGCCATCGCGCGGATACCGGCCAGCGGCGTCCGCAGATCGTGGCTCACCCAGGCGACGAGCTCTCGGCGAGAACGTTCCGCGGCGCGCTCCTGCTCACGGATCTCCTTCTCCCAAACAGTCTTTCGCGCCTGCTCCCGCCCGAGCAAGATAGCGGCCGGCACCGTTACCGCCGCGACCACCGCCAGCACGAGGGCGTTTCGCTGGAATTCATGGGTGAACATCAATCCGCTGACTCCGACGATTCCCGCCAACGTCGCGAGCGTCGGAATCAAGACCAGCACGGCCATGCTGGTGGTCAGCGAGCGATTGCTGGTGGCGCGCAGAATGATCGCGCCGATCAGCACCACCGGTATCGAGCAGGCCAGGGCGTAGCCGACGATCTGCAGGCTGTCCTCAGGCATCACTGCCTCCGTTCCCGGCCTCGCTGCGCGCCCACGCATATCCGCGCCCCCACACCGTTTCGATGCGGTGCCGATCGCCGAGCTTGCCGCGCAACCGTTTGATGTGCACGGTGACCGTGGACAGGTCACCGAAATCCCAACCCCATACCCTGGCCAGCAGCGTCTCCCGGCTGAACACTTCGTGCCGGTGCTGCAGAAGAAACACCAGCAGATCGAATTCCCGCGGTGTCAGCTCCACCGGCGACCCGTCCACCAGTACCAGTCGATTGGCCGGCCGCACTTCGATGGCTCCGTCCCGCAATATCGGATGGCTGTGGTCGCGCACCACCTGGGCGCGCCGCAGCACCGACGCGACCCGCAGGGCGAGCTCGCGTGGGCTGAACGGCTTGGTGACATAATCGTCGGCCCCTGCCTCCAGTCCGAGCACCCGGTCTTCCTCGTCACCGAGCGCAGTCAGCAGAATGACCGGCATGTCCGGATGCGATCCCGACCTGATGGCCCGGCAGATTTCGATACCGTCCGGGGCGGGCATCATGACGTCGAGCACCGCCAGCCGGACCGGATCGGCCGGATCGGCGAGCGCAGCCAAAGTCGCAGGCCCATCGGCGGTTTCACGCACAGTCAGACCGTCACGCTCGAGGTAGCGCCGCACCACCTCCCGTACCACCGGGTCGTCGTCCGCAATCAGAATGCTCATAGGTATCACCAATTGGTCAGGATCAGATGGACCACCAGCAAAGTGCCGAAAGCCTGCACCGCGAGCCAGGCTCGCGCCGAGGACCGGGGCAAGAAAGCGGTGCCGACCAGCAACCACAGATCGAACGGTAACCAGATGCGTTCGGTCTCCGCTTTGCTCAGCCCGCTGATATCGGCGGCGATGATGGCGCACAGGCCTGCCGCCACGAGCAACGACGCCGGTTCGAGTGCACGCAGCCGCGTCCGTGCGAGCGCACGATGGACCGCGGCGGCCGTCGCCAAGCCGACCGCGCAGACGGTTGCGGCGAGATTGCCCCACCACCAGTAGGCATAGGACCGCTCGGCAGCGATCCCCTGGTAGTACCGCTCGACCACCAGGTGATAGCCATCCAGCCACCAGAATCCGGCGAGGGTGAAGACCGCCGCGACGGCGAACGCACCCGCGGCAGCGGGTAGCAGCGGCCGGGCCGTCCGGCTCGAAAGCAACACGGCCACAGCGGGTATCGCCATCAACACCAGTCCGTAGCTGAGATAGATGCCGAAGCCGAACAAGACCCCGGCGCCCACACCCGCGACCGGACCACCACCGGGCCTGCACGCGATGGCGAGCAACGCGACCGCCCATGCAGTGACGCCGGCGAACATCGCGTCCGCCGAGACCGCGATCCACAGCGCCGCCGGCGCGAGCACGAGGAACGGCAACGCGGCCCTGGCCCGATCCTCTGCGCCCAGTGCCCGCAACGCGACCGCCACGGCCACGACCGCACTACAGCCGATGGCCATGCAGGCTGAACCGGCCCACATACCACCGCCGAGACCGAGCCGGTCCAGCAGCACGAAGAACAGCAGCGCGCCGGGCGGATGCCCGGAAACATGCGTGGTCCATGAATCCTGCTGGAAGTCGAGAATGCGCCCGGAGAATTCACGCAGCATGACGGGGATATCGGTGACGCCGCCGACCTCGTGCAGGTATTCGTTGGAATCGGTGAGCCGCCCTACGAACCCGCGTTGCCAGCCGTCGACCATGGCCAACGAGAATGCCCAGGCGACGGCGACGCTCCAGGCCGTCACCAGCAGCCGCCGCCAGGGCAGGCGCTCCGCCAGAGCCGGACCCTGGGTGACAACGAACGCCGCGATGACAACGGCGGGCACGGTGCCCCACCCCGCGTGTGGCAGCCAGTTGCCGAAAATCGGTGCCGCACCGGCATACAGCTTTGCGCGCCATTGTTCGCTGGCAATCTGCGGGACCAGGAACGCTGCGGCGACGATGACGGCGGCGATACCTGCCCCGGCTACCTCGCCACGAATCGGGATACGGAGCCGGGGCGCGGAATCGATGAGGTCTTGCACGGGTCAAACGATAGGTCAATGTCCGGCCGTTGGCCCTGTTCCAGCGGCCTTTTCCGGGTCCGTCACCCTTTCGTCACAGGTTTTCCGGCGCTATTGGCGGCGCGGCGGCTTAGCGTCGGAATCGTGACAGAAACCCACGTTGAACCGGACAGTGTGACCGTGGTGATTCCGTGCCGGGACGAAGCTGAAGCGTTGCCAGCAGTATTGGCGGCCATCCCCCTCGAGTATCACGCGGTCGTCGTCGACAACGGCTCCACCGATG
The DNA here is from genome assembly GCF_040654065.1 of Nocardia sp. NPDC050793. Classification (NCBI taxonomy): domain Bacteria; kingdom Bacillati; phylum Actinomycetota; class Actinomycetes; order Mycobacteriales; family Nocardiaceae; genus Nocardia; species Nocardia sp. NPDC050793. Next base: position 157,827 of record NZ_JBFAHG010000003.1, on the reverse strand, counting down.
ACACCGCGGCCGTAGCGCGAGTGCGCGGCGCGACCGTGGTACGGGAAGACCGGCCCGGGTACGGCGCGGCCGTCCAGGCGGGCATCGGCGCGGCGCGCACCGAATTGGTCGCGGTGCTCGACGGCGACGGGTCGATGGACCCGGCCGACCTGCCCGGACTCGTCGCTTTGGTCCGCGACGGCGCCGATCTCGCGGTCGGCAGGCGACGCCCCGTCCACGCACGGGTCTGGCCGTGGCACGCACGGCTGGGGAATCACGTGATCGCCGCCCGGCTGCGTCGCAAATACGGTCTGCCCGTGCACGATATCGCCGCGATGCGGGTGGCCCGGCGCAGTGCCATGTTGTCGCTCGGCCCGCTGCACAACCGGTCCGGTTACCCGCTGGAACTTCTCGTCGCGGCCTCGTCGGCAGGATGGCGCGTCGTCGAGCGCGATATCGCCTATCGGCCGCGCACAGGTGGCGTCTCCAAGGTCTCCGGCTCGATACTCGGCACGCTGCGTGCCACCAAGGACTTCCTGGCGGTGCTGCGATGACCTGCCTCACCTCGCCCGGCGCCACTCTGCTGGTGCTGGCGAAAGCCCCGATCGCCGGGTTCGCGAAAACCAGGCTGACCCCGCCGCTCACGCCACGGGATGCGGCGCTCGTCGCGGCGGCTTCGCTGCTGGACACGCTGGAATCGGTGCTACGCAGCCAGGTGGCCCACCGCGTCGTCGCGTTCACCGGCAACCTCGCTGCGGCCGAACGCGCGCCCGAAATAGCCCGGATGCTGGACCGATTCCGGGTGATCCCGCAGCGTGGCGCGGACTTCGGCACACGCCTGGCCAATGCACACGCCGATGCCGCACGTTTCGGCGCACCTGTCCTCCAGATCGGGATGGACACTCCGCAGCTCGGGCCGGACGTACTCACCTGTGCCGCAGCGGAATTGGCCGCCGGAACGGCAGCCCTCCTCGGTCCGGCCACGGACGGCGGCTGGTGGGCGCTCGGCCTGCCGACTCCACAGCCGGCGCGCCTGCTCGCCGAGGTCCCGATGTCCACGAACCGAACCGGCGAGCTGACCCGTGCTGCCCTGCTGTCCTGCGGATTACATGTCGACAACCTTCCTCTGTTCAGCGATGTCGACAGCTTCGACGACGCCGTCCGGGTAGCGGCTGAATCCGGTGGGCGGTTCGCCGACACCGTCCACCGCCTTGGGTTGGTGCCACGATGAATCTGGATGTCTTTCGGTATCGGCTAGCGGCCCACCCGGACACACGGCAACTCGACTGCGCACCAGATCTCTTCGACCAGGCCATGACCGGCGCGGAATGCTGGATGCGCACGGCAGACGGCGCCCGGCATCGGCTACCCACGCGCCGCTGGCTCGGACATCCGGATCCCGCCGACCGCTGCGCGGACGCCGCGATCACCCACTCCTGCGATGGACCGACCATCGATCTGGGCTGCGGACCGGGCCGGCTCGTGGCAGCCCTGCTGCGACGAGGTGTGATCGCCCTCGGTGTCGATCTTTCGCCGATGGCGGTCGGCGTCACGCGGTTCCGCGGCGCCCCTGCGCTGCGGCGAGACCTGTTCGGCCACTTACCCGGCGCCGGACGCTGGGCCTACGCGATTCTCGCCGACGGCAATATCGGAATCGGCGGTGACCCGCGACGATTACTGGTCCGCTCGGCGGAACTGCTCGGCATCGGTGGCGTGGCAATCGTCGAATTCGATCCACCCCGTACCGGTTTCGACGTCAGCCCGATCCGTCTGGAAACCCGGACGCGAGTAGGCGCCTGGATGCCCTGGGCCCGGGTCGGCATCGATCACGCGCAGGAGTTGTCCGCCGCCAGCGGCTTCCGCCTCATCACGACGGCGGAGGTCTCCGGACGACATTTCGCCTGGTTCAGGCGCCTTTCGGAGGCTGGCTGATGATAGTGCGCAGACCCGGGCCGATCGGGATATCGAGCGCCCGCGGACCGGAAGTGGCGAGCCGGGTCGGTCTCGCCCTCGGCACGGCCATCACGATCTGCTTCGTGACAGGCCTGCTCAGCCATTGGATCCAACATCCACCCGGATGGTTCTGGTGGCCGGCCAACCCGGTCTGGTTGTATCGGGTGACCCAAGGGGCTCACGTCATCTCCGGCGTCGCGGCGATACCGCTCCTGCTGGTCAAACTCTGGGCGGTATACCCGAAGCTGTTCCAGCGGCCTGTGATCGGATCACCGCTGCAGCTACTGGAACGTGGATCCATCGCCCTGCTCGTCGGGGCGACCATATTCGAACTGTCCACCGGATTGTTCAATATCGCGCAGTACTACCCGTGGAAGTTCTTCTTCCCCACCGCGCACTACGCAATGGCGTACGTCGTGCTCGGCGCGCTCGCCGTGCACTTGGCGGTGAAACTACCGGTCATTCGGAGGGCGCTGAGCAGCCGATTGGATGAAGCGGAACCGGCCACGGAGCCGGCCGGCGATCGGCATATTTCGCGGCGTGGGGTGCTGAACGCTGCCTGGGTTGCGGCTGGTGTGGCAGTCGTGGCTGTCGCCGGGCAGACGGTGCCATTCCTGCGCTGGGCATCCCTGCTGGCGCCCCGCAGTGGCGAGGGACCTCAGGGTGTCCCGGTCAACAGGACGGCCGCGGCAGCCGGAACCAGTAGCGCGGCACGGGATTCCGGCTACCGGTTGACGGTATCGATCGGCGGGCACAGCCGTGGGTTCACCCGAGCCGAATTGCTGGCACTTCCACAGACTTCCGCCCGATTGCCGATCGCGTGCGTCGAAGGCTGGAGCGCCTCGGCCGAGTGGTCCGGCGTCCGGCTGCGGGACCTCCTGGCCGCGGTCGGGCCCTACCGAGGTGGGGATATCCGGTTGCGGTCGCTCGAAGCCAGCGGCCTCTACAACAGTTCGGTTCTTCCGCAACGCCATGCCCTCGACGCGAACACCCTGATCGCCCTTGCGATCAACGGTGAGACCCTCGACCTCGACCACGGCTACCCCTGCCGATTGATCGCTCCCAATCGCCCCGGCGTGCTGCAGACGAAGTGGTTGTCCACGATCGAGGTGCTTTCATGACCATCGTACGAACCCTGCTGGCCCTGACCGGTGCAGCGCTCCTGTGGTACGCGATCACCCTGCTGCTCGATTTCGGCACCCAGGATCTGATCTCGATCGCGCTGTGGTTCGCGGCCGGGATCCTGCTCCACGACGCAGTTCTCGCACCGCTGAGCGCGATAGTCGGTCTGAGTGCCCGGCGGATCCTGCCACGCCCCTGGTGGGCAGCCGCTGCCTGCGGCGCGGTCTGCACCGTCACCTTGATGCTGATCGCTACCCCGGTACTCGGCCGCGGTCACGCCGTCCCCGCCAACCCGACCATTCTCGACCGAAACTATCCGATCGGCCTCGCGATACTGCTGACCATCATCTGGCTGCTCGTCCTGGCCGTCACCGCAACGCATCGACGGAAGCCCACAACAGACACGTCCGGGAGAGGATCATGAACCGGCTTCGGCGACCTGCGCGCCCTAGGCTGTCAGCCTCTACCGGCACTCGGCTCACCCCCATATCCGCGACGCATTGCGGCAACTGCGGCCCTACGTGCACGACCTCACCGAGGAGGCGTGGGAGCACCGCGTCCCCTCTCGCACCACCGTGCATATCCCTTGCCTCACATGGCGACTCGCTTGCCGGCTTCCAGGTACATCCGGTCGGCGGGCTGGACACCGAACGCCGTGTAGAACTCCGGCATGTTGCGAGCCACCTGATTGACGCGGAATTCGGCGGGAGAGTGCGAGTCGAGTCCGAGCATCATGGCCTGATACTCCGGGCTCGCGCAGTGCCGCCACATGCGCGCGTATGCCTGGAACAGCGGGCGGTAGTCCGGATCCGTCACGCCGCGACGCTGTTCGGCGAACCGGTAGGCCGCCAATGCCGTCGTCAGTCCGCGCAGGTCGGCGAGATTCTCGGTGACGGTGAGCGCGCCGTCGACATGCTGGTCGGCGCTCAGGCCTTCCGGTACGAGCGGGTTGTACTGGTCTACGACCAGTTGGGCCTTGGCCTCGAAGGCAGCCTTGTCCTCTGGTGTCCACCAGTCCCGCAGGATCCCGTCTGCATCGTATTTGGAGCCGCCGGTGTCGAAACCGTGGCCCATCTCGTGGGCGATCACGACGCCGATACCGCCGTAGTTGACCGCCGCGTCGGCATCCGGGTCGAAGAACGGCGGTTGCAGAATGGCCGCGGGCAGGCAGATGTGGTTGAGCTCCCAGCTGTAGCCGGCGTTCACGTCGGCGGACGTCATGAAATCCCACTCGCCGCGATCCACGGGCCGCTCCAGTTTCCGCAATTGCCATTGGAATTCGAAGCGATCGGCGCCGCGCAACGCGACGACGAAATCGCCCTGCGGAATGCCCAGCCCGGTGTAGTCGCGCCCGCGTGACGGCTCGCCGACCATCGCAATCACCTTGTCCACCTTGGCCACCGCGGTCTGCCGGGTGGCCTCGGACATCCACGTTGCCTCGCCCAGTGCGGTCCGATAGGCGCGCAACAGATTCCCGACCAGCTCGTCGGCGAGCTTCTTGGACTCGGCCGGGAAATGACGCGCGACATAGGCGCGCCCGAGCGCGTCCCCGAGCCGCTCCCGGACCACCCGCACCGCCGTGCGCCACGGTTCCGGCGGCTGCTGGGTTCCCTGCAGCGTCCGGTCGTTCCAGTCGAAATGCGCCTCGGCGAACGCGGTGGACAGCGTCGGCGCGTAGCGTGAGATCACCCTGAGCCGCAGATAGTCCCGCAACACCGCGATGTCCGTCTCGGCCCACAGCCGGGCGGCCACGGGCAGGTATCCGGGCTGGTCCACCACCACCGTCTCGAATCGCGCGGGCAGGTCGGTCACGCCCGCGAGCCAGGCGTCCCAGTCGAATCCCGGTGCCAGGTCCCGCAATCCACTCCACGGGTAGGAGTTGTACGACGACAGGGATTCGATGACGAGCGCGAGATCCACATGCCCACCGGCGATTCCGTTCTCCAGCTCGTAGGTCCGCATGGCGAGTCCGGTCGGCTCCGGTAGGCCCGACGCGCGCCCGACGCGCTCGAGGTAGGTACGGTAGGCGGCCTGCTGATCGGCGTATCGAGTATCGCGGTAGAAGGAGCCGTCCGGCATTCCGAGCCCCGATTGTGACAGGTAGACCCGATGCCGGGTCGGATCCTTGCGATCGGGCTGAACCCGCACTCCGATCAGCCCCGGCACGCCGAGCGCAGTGAGGCGACCCATCACCATCGCGAGCTCGGGTTTACCGGCGGCGTTGTCGATATCGGCGAGCAGATCCGCCAGTGGGGTTATCCCCGCCCGCTCGCGCGCGGCGGTGTCGAGGCAGCCGGTGTAGACAGCGTGCAGACACTGTTCATCGGTGCCCGCGGCCGCTGCCGACATGCCCTCGAGAATCTCGCGGAGCCGCTGCTCGGTGCGATCGGTGAGCTCGTCGAACGCCCCGTAGCTGGGCTTGTCCGCCGGTAACCGGAATTCCCGCAGCCACGCCCCGTTGATATGCCGGTACAGGTCGTCCTGTGGCCGGAGCGCCGCATCGACGCCGGACAGATCCGGTCCGGTCGACCGTTTCGGGGCAGCGGCCGCGGAACAGGAGGCGATCGACACCAGCAGTGGCGCCGCCGCGGCGGTAGCGAGGAACTGCCGCCGATCCAACCGATGTCGCTGAAATGACCCCGAATTGCTCTCGCGCCCAATCATATTCGAGAGGCTAAGAGCCGATGGACGTTCCCGGATCGGGCTGCCGAATGACCGTCGCTAAGCCTGGCGATGGACTCCTACCCTGACCACACCCCGAGGCGAAGGTGCTGCCAAGGCCCCTGCCGAGCGGGCTCGGTCGGAGCGGCAGGCGCGCCGAATCGTGGTGCTCACCGCGGGTGCGGTTCTGGTGATCAGGGGTTGAGTGGCTGCTCGCTTCAGCGACGCTCGAGTTCGACCTGCTCGGCCTCGCGCGCAACGACTTCTGGATGTTGCGGAGCGAACCAGGTTCGGTAGAACACGATAGACAGTGCGGTGAGAATGCCGAGGATCGCGAAGCCGAAGGGGACCGGGTAGGTCGCCATCGGCATCGCGAAGTAACGGATGCACAGCAGCACTCCCGCGAACGTGGCGATCCCCATCGCCACCACCCGCACGCGCGGACGGTCCCAGCCTCGGTCGGGGTCGCGCAGGGCGGACTCGATCGTCAGGCACAGTGCGGCGCCCGCCACGAGGTCGACGCCGTAGTGTGCCCCGAGGCCGAGCGTCGCGATGAGAGTGCACACCAGCCAGAAAGCACCGCCCCAGCGCAACCAGCCCGGCCCGCGTCGTGAGTGGATGAACAGCGCGAGTGCCCACGCCGTATGCAGCGATGGCATACAGTTGCGCGGTGTGATGCCGTCGAAGGGCATCGATTCGACCGAGGCGGGAAGCGCCGGAACGAGATTCGGCCAGACGTCGGCGAGTTCCATGCCGTGCCCCTGCGGTCCGAAGGCGAGCACAGGCCCCACCACCGGGAAGATCACGTAAAAAATCGGGCCGATGAGGCCGAGTACCAAGAACGTGCGCACCAAGTGGTGCCGCGGCCACGAACCCGTGGTCACGCCGCGCAACTGCCAAATGGCGACGACAATGGCCGCCACCGGAAGCTCGAAGTACACCCAGCGCACCAGACCCACCGGTACCGGCCCGGCCAAGTCGAGCGCATGCCCGACGACCCAGGACGGATTGCCGAGCGCTCGATCGGCCAGCTCCACATACGGGTCGAGGACCTGCGGACAGGACCAGGCCGTGATGTCCAACCAGATTTCGCCGACCTTCGTCGCGAGGATGAGCAGCGCTCCGAGCGCGATCGTGTGCAGTGCCGTCCGCCGTCGCACACCGCTCCACCGTAGGGCGGCGATCACCGCCAGCGCCGTCAGCACAATGGTCGGTCCGTTGCCGACGGTGAACGGCCGACCGTCGAATGTCCGAACCGCCACGAAGATCAGATCGATGGCGACCGCGGCGGCGAGGGCGCTCACCCGTACCCGGACGGTGACACCGATCAGTGCCAGCAGGAAGCCCGCCCACGGTGTCGTCGCCGACTTGGGTGTCCCGGCGTAGTCGCGAAAGAGGCTGGTCAATGGGCCGAGAGCGTGGATGTGAACGGCCATGAGCTGACCCGCGACAAGCACCAGCACCGCGGCGGCAATGCCGCCCCACACCACGAGCGGCCGAAATCGACGCTCCCGGAGTCGCTCAACTCCCGCTGGCTCCGGAGGTGAGGTCGAACTGCCGTGCGCGTCGTGAATAAGCATTCGGACATCGTAAATACGGCGTGAACACTGCTTGACGGCGGACTTAACACAGACCGACACCGGGCGATCGAATGCGAATACGCATGCGCGCCATGCGGGAACGTCGCCCGGGTCTCCTCGGCATTCTTATGAATTCGTACTCATCGAGTACCTCTCAACGGGCGAAACGCCTGGACGCCATGCCTGTAGCGACCGTCGGGTAGATGGGCGGCGTGTCCGCTGCCCCGACAGCATCCGGTCGCCCCAACTCCATGCGGCTGCTGTTTCCATCGAGCTGGGTCATCAACGCCGATGGCCGCGACGGCGATCGGGCGCCGCCGCAGCCAGGCTCCGTCAACGGCGGGTGGGCCGCTTCTCCGGTTGAACGTAGCCCGGAACCGTGGTGGCGGGTCAGCGTTCGCGGCGGTAGAGCCGCATAGTGATGGGACCGAAGACGGTGACCAAGGCGGCGCACGTCAGTAGGACCCAGCCGATTTCGGTGGTCGCCGCGTTCCCGTGCATAAGCGCGCGCACGGCGGTGACGAGATGGGTGATCGGGTTGATGTCGACGAACGCCTCGAGCCAGTCGGGCAGGGTGGCGGGGTCGATGAAGATGTTGCTGATGAAGCTCAGGGGGAAGGTGACCAGGATGGCGAGGAACATGACCGAGCTGGGGGTGCGGGCGAGCAGGCCGAGGCTGGTCCATGCCCAGGACAGGCTCCATGCGAACAGCAGGACCAAGCCCACCCCGGCCAGTAGGCCCCCGACGCCCGCGTCGGGCCGGAAACCCAGCGCCACACCGGCGCTGATCACCACGGTGGCGGCGATGGCGTAGCGGCCGAGGTCGGCGAGGAGCGCTCCGACCAGGGCGGCGGGCTGCCAGATCGGCAGGGATCGAAAGCGGTCGAAGACGCCTTTGCCGATGTCGGTGTTGAGGGAGACCGCGGTCGACTGGGTGGTCATCATGACCGTCATCACCAGGATGCCGGGCAAAAGCGAGTGCAGGTACTCACTGGTGGAGCCAGCCAGGGCACCACCGAACAGGTAGGTGAACATGACCAGCATCATCAGCGGGAACACGGTCACGTCGGAGAGCTGGTCGGGCACATGTTTGATCCGCAGCAGCGCGCGCCAGGCGAAGGCACGGGCGGTCCTGACGGCACCGGGACGGGTCGGGCGGGCGTGGCTGGATAACACCGCGCGCAGCGGGCCGGCGGTGGTGGGGATGGTGGGGACGGTGCTCATACGGGAATCTCCTCGGCGGCGTCCGGTGTGGCGTGATGGCCGGTCAGGGCGAGGAACACCTCGTCGAGGGTGCTCTGGCCGACGCTGAAATCAGTGACGTCGATGCCGTTGCGCGTAAGCTCGCTCAACGCCGTACCGGCGCGGCCGGGATCGTACAGGCGGGCCGACAGCACCGCGGGGTCGTCCTCGCGGTGGACCGGAACGGCCAGCACCGCGGTCAGGACTCGCTCCGCCTCCGGCCTCAGCACCGGATCGCGGAGCCGGACGTGCACGGCCCCGGCTCCGACGGATTCCTTGAGTTCGGCGGTGGTGCCCTCGGCGATGATCCGGCCGTGGTCGATCACCGCGAGACGGTCGGCCAGCCGATCGGCCTCCTCCAGATACTGGGTGGTGAGCAGCACCGTGGTGCCGCCCTCGGTCAACGCCCGCACCACATCCCAGACTTGGGAGCGACTGCGCGGGTCGAGGCCGGTGGTCGGTTCGTCGAGGAACAGCAGCGCCGGGGTGGTCACGATGCTCGCGGCGATGTCCAAGCGGCGGCGCATCCCGCCCGAGTACCGCTTGGCTTGGCGGTCGGCGGCGGCTTCGAGATCGAACGCGGCCAGCAGCTCCCGAGCCCGCTCGGTGGCGGCGCGGCGGCCGTGGCCCAGCAGCAGGCCCATCAGGATCAGGTTCTCCATGCCGGTGAGATCTTCGTCCACCGAGGCGTATTGGCCGGTCAGGCTGATGCGGGCGCGGACCGCGTCGGCGTCGGTGACGACGTCGTGCCCGAAGACGCGCGCCCGCCCGCCGGTGGGCCGGATCAGCGTGGCGAGCATGCGGATGGTGGTGGTCTTGCCCGCGCCGTTCGGGCCGAGGAATCCGTAGATGCCTCCTTCGGCGACGGTGAGGTCGACGCCGTCGACAGCAGCGGTGCCGCCGAATTGCTTGCTCAGCCCTTCGGCGTGAATCGCATACGGGGACATGGTCTTTCCTTCCGGGGTCGGGCTCGCGTCGGTAGGGTTCACTGCACGGTGGCGGTCTTGCGCATGCGCAGCACCTCGTCGACGCCGAAGAGCCACAACCCGAAACGCTCCGCGGGCGACTGCTGCGCGGCGACCGACGCGGCGGGAACCAGCTCGGGTTCGACGACCCGATAGGTGGTTCCTTCGTGGACCACCTCCGCGGTCCCGGACGCTACGAAGTTCTTCAACCAGTCGGGGTCGGTGCCGTAGGGCAGGGAGACCAGGAAGTCGTCCCCGGCTTCGGTGATGCCGATCGGTGTCTCGTATACGGTGCCGCTGATACGGCCCGTGTGACGGATTACCGACGCCGGGGCGCCCGGGGTCCCGGCGGTCTTCATGACGCGCCGATTCGTGAAGCGCCGGTTGAACCGGCGGACGACCGTGACGCCGGGGCCGTACCCCGTGCGCAGCACCACCAACAGGAACAAGCCCGCGATCAACATCAGCCCGACCGGCACTGCCGCGACGATCGCCATCCAGATCCACATGACCTCACCACTCCTTCTCTTACGTTGTAAGTCTGATGTCGCAAGGGAAGCATTACAACGTAAGGCTGTCAAGAGCGGGCAGCCTTACCGTGTACGGTAAATTTGTTCGTCATGGTCACCGATCAACGTCCCCGGCTGAGCCGGGAGCAGATTCTCCGCGCCGCCGTCGCCCGGGCCGACCGGGACGGACTGGAGGCGGTGACCATGCGCGCGGTCGCCACCGACCTCGGCGTCGAGGCGATGTCGCTCTACTACCACGTGGCCAACAAGGCCGAACTCCTCGACGGTATGGCCGAGGTCGTGCTGGATGGCATCAACCAGGCGGTCGAGCCGCTGGTCGCCGAGTCGCCGGACGACTGGAAACCGGTGCTGCGCACGCGCATTCTCACCGCACGGGATGTCCTGCTCGGCCACCCGTGGGCCCCCGCGCTGATCGCGACGCGCTCATCGATGACGCTGCCGCTGATCACCTATTTCGACGCGGCGATCGGACTGCTGCGGACCGGCGGGTTCTCCTACGATCTGGTCCACCACGCCATGCACGCCCTGGGCAGCCGGGTCTTGGGCTTCACCCAGGAACTGTTCGACTCGGCGGACGATCAGACCGATGAACAGGCGATGAGCACGCTTCGAGCCATGTCCGACCGGTTCCCGAACATCGTGGCGATGATGGCCGCGACTGCCCACGAACACACCGGCCAATCGCTCGGGCGCTGCGATGACCAGACCGAGTTCGAGTTCGGCCTGGACATCATCCTCAACGGGCTCGAACGGATGCGCGTCGCCCACTGACGCCGCGGGCATCCGCCCAGGGTGCACCGAAGACCGAGAAATCCACGTTCACGCGCACCCATCCGCAGCGTGTGACACCAGTGGCAGCCAGAGGATCAACGATCCCGCCGCCGCGCGGCCGGGTCGCTCTCGGCCTGAAAGCACCGCAGCTCTGCCTCGGACACCCGCGCGTACTTCGCCAGGCTGCGCACTGATGTATGCCGCTTGGTGTAGTCGTCGCCACAGATCCGGATCGGTCCACACAGTGAACCGGCGATGAGCGGTCGGCATCCGCAGGCCACGGCGTGGCACGGCTCGCGGCCTGCGTGTTCGCGGCCTGCACCGCCACCCGCATCGGGGAGGTGTCAGGCTGCCGCATCCGCGATATCGACACCGAAACCTGGCCGTGGAGATTGCGGCGGCAGACCACGCCGGGGCCGGGCGGAATGCGTGACAAGCGGACGAAAGGCAAGCGGGCCCGGACAATACCGCTCATCGCCGAAGACCGGCCGCTGATTCTCGCGCGGATCAACAATGCCCGCGCCAGAGTCGAATGCGAGCTGGCCAACGCCAGCGCCGAGGAACGACACGACGCGTTGCTCGACGCTCGGCTGTTCGTCGGCCCGCGCGGCGGTCGCATCGCCACCGGCGTGCTGCGGAAGGCGACGCATTGGGATGAGGTCGTAGCGCGGCTGGGTTTCGAGCATCTGCGCCGTCACGATCTGCGGCACACGGGCTTGACGTGGTTCGCCGACGCCGGGGTGCCGTTGCACCGCCTTCAGCGGATCGCCCGGGCACACCGATCCGCGGATCACCCAGCGGTACCTACACCCGGATGTCGAGGCCCTACGCGGCGACGGCGAGAAACTCTCGCAACACCTTCAGGGCGAAAATGGTCCCAAAGTGGTCCCAACCCTACGAATAGCCCAGTAGCAGCAAATCCCCTCCGACGCAGGTCGGAGGGGATTTCTGCCTGTCGGGCTGACAGGATTTGAACCTGCTACCACTTGACACAGGTTCCAGTTTCCCGGACGTGTCTCATCGATGCCCAAAACTGCTGGCTATTCATAGATTTGGACGGGATAGGACTCAATAGCTATGTCCTGGCTAACTGATCGGTGGTCCGGCCCGCGGACCAGTTCCCAGATCGGTGGTGAGCAGGTCCGGGTGTGGTTGACCGAAGAGCCCCCGAGCGATCCGCGACCGCGAATGCCCGCGGGTGGGTCTATCCGCAGGACCGCGCTGCAAAATAGGTATGTACCCCGTAGTACGCCCGTCGTGGTTTTGCGTCGGGAAGGAGATGCTCGGTGGGATGACATCACATCCATCTCCCCGAGGGTTTCCATGTCCGAGCACACACACCAGTCAGGCGGCGATACCGTCGGTCGGGCCGCGACCAAGCTGATGATCCGGCGTTGTGCCGGCTGTGACAAGTTGTTCGCCCCGCTGACCACTGCATGTTCATCGTGTGGGTCGTTGAATCTCGAGTCGGTGCCATCATCGGGTCTCGGTTCGATCGTGGCGTGGCGGTTGGTGCACCGCTGCGTGGGCGGCCCCCACACCGCGGTGGTGCCTTTGACCATCGCCATCGTGGAACTCGACGACGGCCCGTGGGTGTACACGACCATAGAAGGAGACATCCCGCCGTTCTCCGATCCGCCGATCCGCGTGCGATTCGAGCCGCACCCCCGGGTCGACCGGTTCCCCGTGTTCGCCGTCTGCCCAGCGACGCCAGCCACGGATGGCGGCGTTCCTCCCACCGCGCACCGCGGGAGCACCTTCGAGAAGGTGCGCTCGACCCATCGTCCGGACTCGGACTCCAAGCATCGCTACGACACATCATGGGTTCGCGCTGCCCTTCACGAGTGTGATTTTCTGGAAAGCGCGAAGTCTATGGACGCGGCGGCAAAAGCACTGATCGGTTTCGCGATCCGATGGGCACCGTTCGGCGGCGCCGCTGCCAGCGAGCTGCTGGTGACCTTCGGCGTCACCCGTCGGCGTTTCCTGCATTTGGTGGAGGAGGCGTTGCATCCGCGACGGACCGACAGTGTGAAGATGCGCGTGCTCAAGCGCGATCTGAAGGACTCACTGGCGCAGGCGTGGCGGATGAATCCTGCCGCGTTGTCAGCAGATGGAGCCTGAGGCAGACACTGGGAACTCGCGACGCACGGTTCCCCGGATCCGGCTGTGTGTGTTGCCGCGGCGGCTGCCCGTCATGTCTCAGGAAATAGTGCGTGAGCCACGATCGTTGTCTGCGAACCGAAGGCGGCCAACTCGAAGCCGCCGTTCAACGGCACCTTGGTCACCAGCGCGACCAACTCTGACCAGCGCTTGTTCACGCTTGGGCAGGGAGTTTGGCCGCTCGTCCACGCCCATTAGACGGGAAGGCCGAAGCGCCGAGTCACGATTGTTCGACAGGCTTCTGATGACCTGCCCTGGATGGAGGTGATCGGTCGCGCCAAGGGAGCCACAGGCGATCGCCGACGAGAGTCAATACCCGGGCACGAGTGGCTGCTTCTCACCGATGAGGTCGAGGGCGATATCGACGATCATGTCCTCTTGGCCGCCGACGAGGCGGCGGCGGCCGACCTCGAGCAGCAGGGAGCGGGCGTCGATGCCGTATCGTTCGGCTGCGATCTCGGCGTGGCGGAGGAACGAGGAGTAGACACCGGCGTAGCCGAGGGTGAGGGTTTCCCGGTCCACCTGGACCGGCCGGTCACGCAGCGGGCGCACCAGATCGTCGGCCGCGTCCTGGAGCGCGAACAGGTCGCAATTGTGCTTCCAGCCTTCGATATCGGCGACAGCGATGAACGGTTCGATCGGGCAGTTCCCGGCACCGGCGCCCTGCCCGGCCAGCGAGGCGTCGACGCGGGTGACGCCCTCCTCCACCGCGACGACGCTGTTGGCGACCGACAGCGACAGGTTTTCGTGGGCGTGGATGCCGATCTGGGTACCGGTGTCGAGCACATCCCGGTAGGCGCGAATGCGCTCACGAACCGCCGCCATGGTCAGCCGCCCACCGGAGTCGGTGACGTAAATGCAGTGCGCGCCATAGGATTCCATGAGCTTGGCTTGCGCGGCCAGTTCCGGGGCCTCGGCCATGTGACTCATCATCAGGAACCCGGAGACGTCCATGCCGAGCTCGCGGGCCTTGACGATGTGCTGGGCGGAGATATCGGCCTCGGTGCAATGGGTGGCGATCCGCACCGAGCGCACGCCCAAGTCGTAGGCGCGTTCGAGTTCGGCGATGGTGCCGATCCCAGGCAACAGCAGCGTCGTCAGCACCGCGTCGCGGATGTTCGCCGCCGCGGCCTCGAGCCATTCCCAGTCGGTGTGGCTGCCTGGCCCGTAGTTCACCGAGCCACCGGCAAGGCCGTCGCCGTGGGCGACCTCGATGGCGTCGACACCGGCCGCGTCGAGGGCGGCGACGATGCGGCCGACGTCGGCGGGTTCGATGCGGTGCCGGATGGCGTGCATACCGTCCCGGAGCGTGACGTCCTGGATGTACAACTCATGGGTCATCGCACGACCTCCGAAACAGTCTGGGCAGCAGCAGATTTCCGCTGGGCGATCGATTCTGCGACACGCAGCGCGGCCGAGGTCATGATGTCGAGATTTCCGGCGTAGGCGGGCAGATAGTGCGCGGCGCCCTCGACTTCGAGGAACACCGACACCCGGGTCGTCACCGGCCCCGCCCGCTCGGGCACGAGTGTGTGCATCGGCTCGCCCGAGCCGATCGGTGTGAACTGGACCTCCTGCTTCAACCGGTAGCCGGGCACGTATTGCGCGACCCGCTCGGCCACCTCGGCGACCGAAGCGCGGATGGCGTCGTGGTCAGCGTCACCGATGAGGCAGAAGACGGTGTCGCGCATGATCAGCGGCGGCTCGGCGGGGTTGAGGATGATGATCGCCTTGCCGCGTGCCGCTCCACCGACGGATTCGATGGCATGCGAGGTCGTTTCGGTGAATTCGTCGATATTCGCGCGCGTGCCCGGACCCGCCGATTTCGAGGCGATCGAGGCAACGATCTCCGCGTAGTGCACCGGCGTCACCGCGGACACCGCGGCGACCATCGGGATCGTGGCCTGCCCACCACAGGTCACCATGTTCACATTGGCAACGCCAGCGTCCAAGTGTTGATTCAGGTTCACCGGCGGCACGACGAACGGCCCGATGGCCGCGGGAGTCAGGTCGATCAGCGTCTTGCCGTAGGGCGCGAGCTTTTTCGCGTTCGCGATGTGCGCACCGGCCGAGGTGGCGTCGAAGACGATCTCGATGTCGTCGAAGTTCGGCAGCGCGATCAGTCCGTCGACGCCCTCGTGGGTAGTCGGTACCTTCAAACGCTTCGCGCGCGCGAGTCCATCGGAGTCCGGGTCGATGCCGACCATCGCACCCACTTCCAACGTCTCGGACAGCCGCAGCACCTTGATCAGCAGGTCGGTGCCGATATTGCCCGATCCGACGATGGCGACTTCGGTCTTGCTCGAAACAGCAGTGGTCATTGCTCCTCCTTCGGGGAGAACGTGGCGGAAACCGGACCGAGCGGGCCGATCTCGGCGCGAATGCGGGTGCCGGGCGGTGTCGGCGCCATCGGCCCGAGTGCGCCGGAAAGGATGATCTGTCCGGCCCGCAGCGGATCTCCGTATTCGCGGGCGGTGCGGGCCAGCCACGCCAGAGCGTTCAGGGGATCGCCGAGGCAGGCGGCGCCGTCGCCTTCCGAAACCAGCACATCGTCGGCGTACATGCGCATCACGACCTCACGCGGGGCGAAGTCGTCGAGGGTCAGCTGCTGGTCGGCGAGGACGAACAATCCGCTGGAAGCGTTGTCGGCGACGGTATCGGTGATGGTGATGTCCCAGTTCGCGATGCGCGAGTCGACGATCTCGAGCGCGGCGACCGCGTAGTCGACCGCGGCCCGGATCTGATCGTCGTCGAGGTCACCATCGGCGAGGTCTTCCTTCAGGACGAAAGCGACCTCGGCCTCGGCCTTCGGTTGGAGCAGCCGCCCCGACGGCACCTGATCCGCCCCGGAACAGTCCATATCGGCGAACAGCACACCGAAGTCCGGCTGATCGACACCGAGCTGCTGCTGCACCGCGGGCGAGGTGAGGCCGATCTTCCGGCCGACGATCACCGCACCGGCCGCGAGGCGGCGACGGGTGAGTTCCTCCTGCACGGCGTAGGCGAGGGCGGTATCGCCCACGCCGAGCAAGTCCCGAACCGGTTCGATCGGCCGCTGTGTGCGGATCGCGCCGGCGATCAGGTCGGCAGCCCGCCCGACGATGTTCGCGTCGATATCGGTTGTGCTCATAGTGATTCACGTCCTTCGATAGCTACCGCGCCGATCCTGCCGCGGCCGCAGCGGGACGCCAATTGCGCTGTTTCGCTCTGCGGCACAGAAGGGTTCACGACGGATGATGTTCACGAACTGTCCGCGAAGCAATGGCAACGTGGTTGAGTCCCGCCAGATCTATCCGTGGATGGGCATCGGCCCACAGGACGGGATTTCGGGGCTGCTGCCCTTCTTCCACATCTACGGCCTCACAAGTTCTGCCGAACGCCGCACTCATGTGCCGCGCCGCTGGATGCGGAACTCGGTGGCGCCGTCGCGCAGGATCGGCCGCAGAGCCAGGCGATGGCATCGACATGCCCGCTACCTAGGATGGGCGCGCCCGGTTGAATTATCGGGCCGCGGACTGACGTAATGGCCGGCAATCTCGGCAGAACTCCGAAGCCACTCCGCAAAGCGCCGACGTTCGAGATCTACAGCGGATACACCAGGTATCGCGCTGGCATGCTATCCAAACGGACCGAGCGGTCGACGAAATGAGCTTCGCCGGCGGACAGATCGATGACGTCCTCGTAGTAGCCTGCGGCGAGCAGGCCCGACAGTGTGTCGTTCTCGGTGTAGCTCACCTGGAAGTTGGCTCGGACATTCCAGCGGTCGGCATCGAGGCGGATAGCCCGGGTCCGCTGCGTGACATGTCGGGTACGGTACGGCTCGATGGTCCCGGCCCACACTTCGGTGATGAACTTGACGCGGTCCAGCACGCGGGCGCGGTTGTCGTCGTACATGTAGGCCAGCGGCAGTCCGCGACGCAGATTGTCGAGAGTGTGCACAGTGTAGGAGCATTCGGTCGCGAACAGGTCGGGCCAGCGCTCCCAGTCCTGTTCGTCGAGCACATCGTTGTACCGGCCGAGCAACTCGTCGATTGCGCGGATCCCCTGGTCGGTCTCAGTGATCAAAACCCATCACCTTCCGGTAGTAAGCCCAGCCGACGGTATTGCCGATCTCGTCGTTCTGGGTGGCGTCCTCGGGGCGGCCATCCACGCCCTTGACGAAACGCGCCAGCGTCCCGTCACGGGCGGTCCGCTGTTGACGGTTGAAGACCGCGGCATCCTCGATAGTGATGAACCCGCTGGGACCCAACAGGTTCGAGGCCTGACGAACACGGTGTTCGCGGTATTCCTCGGTGTCGTCGACGTGGCCGAAGAACGCGTAGTCGACCTCGGTCCGATCGACGCCACGCGGCCGCGCGAAACGAACGTTGATGGTGTCGACGTGCTTGGTCATCACCGTGACGGGCCGCAGCGCGACCACCCTGGCCCGGTCGTCGGCGCCGCGGAACTGCACGACGCTCGGATCGGCGAGGTAGCCATTGTCCACGTACGGCGTGCTCTGGTAACCGACGGAGAAGTGTCCGACCGGCTGGGTGATCCGGACATCGCCCTTGCCGCCCTGCCAGCCGAGGATGCGGAATCCGGTGTGCAGCAATGGGGCGTGATAGAAGTCGTTGTCGAAGTAGGTCTTCCAGTTCGCCTTGTAGACGACCTTCTGGTACCCCAGCAGGGTGAGGTTGCCGTCGTCGAGCATGCAGTCACGCACCGGATCGGCGCATTCGCCGAGGAAAGCCTCCAGCAACGGTGTGTCCGGGTGCCGGGTCACAAAGATCAGACCTGCCAACTCGGCAACCCTCAGCTCCGGCAGCCCGTAGTCCTTCCGGTCGAAATCGGACCGGAACTCGCGCTCGCCGGGCGCGCCGCAGAACTCGCCGTCGCTGTTGAACAGCCAACGGTGGTACGGGCACTGGAACTCCGTCGCCACGCCGACCGCCCGCTGTTCCAGCAGCGTGCCGCGGTGGGTGCAGGTATTCACGAAGGCTCTGATCCGGTCCTTCGCACCGCGGCTGATGATGATGGGTACCTCACCGAGCCAGGTCGTCTTGAAGCTGTTGACCTCGCCCAGTTCGGCGCGGTGGGCGACCGGATGCCAATAGGGGCCGTAGAAGATCCGTTCCAGCTCCTCCCGGTAGACGAGCTCGTCGGAGAATATCTCTTTCGGCAGGTCGAGCGGATTGGTGAATTTCGCGGCGATCGCCGCACGCACCTTTTCGTACTCGATCACTTTTTCCATTTCGGTGACGTGCGCCATGCGTTGGCCTCCACATCGATGTGCTGACGGGCGCCGCAGGTCGGGTGACTCGGCCACGAACGAAGCTGCTGCCCTGATGATTCCGGCACTTGGAACAAATCGGTGCCGATGTCGGAAATTCTATGATTCCATTCCGCGCGGGTCAAGCCCTGAATGATTCGAAATCCCTTGTACCACATGCCGGAAAGGTCGAGTTGACATGAATTCAGCAATAACTCACGCGCCGTTGTCGGGGCGTACCGCGCTGATCACCGCGGCGGGCGCCGGAATCGGCCGTGCGATCGCGCTCGAGTGGGCCGCCCGTGGCGGAACGGTTGTTGCCGTGGACCTCCGCGCCGAGGCTGCGGATGCGACGGCACTGCGCGTACGCGAACTCGGTGGACAAGCCGTTTCGGCCGGCGTCGACGTCACCGACCCGGACACGATCCCGGCGATGCTCGACATGGCCCTCGACAGCTTCGGACGCGTCGATGCCCTGTTCAACGTGGCTGGCGGCAGCCTGCCCAAGCGGGTGGACGAGATGGCCGACGTCGACTGGTACCGGATGATCGACATCAATATGACCTCGGTTTATCGCTGTTCCAAGCTCGTCATCCCGCAGTTTCGCCGCTCCGGGGGCGGCAGCATCGTCAATATCTCCTCGACCGCGGGCCTGCTCGCGGAGAACCGTTGCGCCGCCTACAGCGCGGCGAAGGGCGGCGTACTGCTGCTCACCAAGAACATGGCGATGGATTATGCCGCGGACGGTATCCGGGTCAATGCCGTGTGTCCGGGCAGCACGATGACGCCGCGCATTCGGGACTACCTCGAACGAATCCCCGGCCACGAGAATATGATCGACGATCTGTGCCCGCTGCGTCGTTTCGCAGAACCCGAGGAGATCGCCCGGCCCGCGATATTCCTCGCCTCCGACGAAGCCAGCTATATCACCGGCGCGGTACTCGCGGTCGACGGCGGACTCACCGCCGGAAAGCATTTCGCGATATTCGATGATGCGTAGGGAGATGACTTCGCCCCGGTATCCGATTTCTCGGATACCGGGGCGTTTTCCTCGGAGTGTGCCGACTATTCCGAATTTCCGACGGCCAGGCGGTCCGCACTCGGATACGCGGCGCTCATCGCGCAGACCTCCCGACCGACCGTGCGCAGTTGGAACGCGACCGACTCCTCCGGCTGCTGCCCGTAGGCGATCCGGGTCGCCGCCGAATTGATGGCGGCGCCCAGCGGAGTAGGCCAACCGCGCAGCGCGTGCACGATGCTGCGCAGCGTCTGGAGGGTGGTCACTGCTGCCTGCCAGCCGTATGCCGTGGTGACACAACCGACCGCGCGGCCCGACAGGTAAGGTTTGCCGTCCTCTCTCAGTTCCTCGACATAGTCCAGCGCGTTTTTCACCAGCCCCGAGACCGAACCGTGGTAGCCGGGCGAGGCGATGATCACTCCGTCCGCCCTGCGCAACGCCTCGATCAGCTGTCGCGCCTCGTCCACCGGCGGGCTGTCCGGGTCGTACATCGGTAGGCGCGCAAGCATGCCTCCATCGAACACGGCGGTGCGGGCGCCGTTGTCGCGTGCTGCGTCGAGCGCGAGGCGCAGGGCGGATTCGGTGGAAGACGCCGGTCGCAGCGTTCCCCCGAGGCCCACGACGAACGGCGAAGTGGTCGGCTCCGGCATGACCTTCACACCATCTTCATCAAGCCGTCGTGACCCCAGGCGAATCCCGAACCCAGAGCGTAGTTCTCGGTGGTCCACGTCTCGGGGTTCACCATCCGCGGGCCCCAGCCGTACTCGAAGTGCCACCCGGAGGGATTCTGGAAGTAGAACGAGAAGACGTGATCGTTCTGGTGGCGGCCGGTCGAGGTCGAGGTGATGCCGCGCTCAGCGCACAGGTCGTAGCTGACCCCGACGTCATCGATGCTGACCGTTTCGAACATCACGTGCTGGATACGGCGCGTGGCCCCCGGGATGTTCATGAACGCCAGCGAGTGGTGCCTCACATTGCAGTGCAAGAACACCGCGAACGGCCCGACCTTGGGAATATGAGCGAAGTCGCTGACTCCGAAACCCAGTATCCGGGAATAGAAATCGGCCGCACCCACGATGTCGGACGCATAGAGGACGACGTGTCCCATGCCCATGTCGCCGGTATTGAACCCGGCCAGGTCGCGCGTGGGCCGGAACTTCGGCAGGAACAGCTTTTCGTGCCCGAGCACCAACTCCATCCGCACTCCGGAGTAGGGGCAGGTGAAGTACACGAACTCCATCACCCGCCGGTCTGCCGCCTCCTCGTGTGAGCCTGCGGTGACCGCCACGCCCGCAGCGTCCAGCCGCGCGGCGGCCGCTTCGAGTGCGCCCTTGGAGGCCACGTCCCACCCGACGTAGGCGACATCGTCCTCATGGCCGACGCGAACGCCGAGCCGGTGGTGCCGGTCATCGGCTCGGACGTAGAGCAGGCTGTCAGAGCTGTCGCGCGAGACCTCGAGCCCGAGCACCTCCGTCGCATATCGTTTCCATGCCGAGACGTCGCTGGACGTCCCGACGACATAACTGAGCTGGCTGACAGCCGCCATGGATCTACTACTTTCCGGGAGTCGGGTGTGGAATTGGAGGACGCGTGTCCCGCCCTCAGAACACGACCAGCTTCGGGTCACGCTGCAGGCCGAGCGCGATCCGGCCGTAGTGCTGGAAGTTCGCGCGTGTGAAGGAGACGTGGCTGGCCATCATGTGAATGTCGCGCCATTTCTGCTGCATCGGGCTGCTGTCCTTGAAGCCGGAGGTCCCGCTCAACGCGAACAGCCGGTCGACCGAGGTGGTCAGTAGTTCGGCGGCACGGTTGTAGTCGCGCAGGATCTGGGCTCGGTCGGCCAGCTCCAGCCGTCCCGGAGCACGGGCCGCATGCAATACCTGCTGGATCGCAAGCTCGGCCAGTTCCAGGTCCGCGGAGGACCGGGCGACGGCCTCCTGGACGACCTCCGAGCCAGCGGTCTGGGCGCGGCCGCGCGCCCACTCCACGAAGTGTTCGTAGGCGTCCAACGCCGTGCCCATCATCGGGCCGAGGAAGGTGAGCCCGGCGTGCAGCGCCAGCGGCTGGCTATAGAGCGGGCCCTGGTTGATCTCGCTGCCCGGCCCCTCCCCGGCCACCAGTGCGGCGGCGGGCACCACGAATCCGTCGGGCACGAAGATGTCGTCGACGACGATCGTCTTGCTCCCGGTTCCCCGCATGCCGGCCGCGTACCAGTCGTCATCGATGGTGTAATCCCCCGGCCGCACGAGGAAGTGGTGATTCGCCGCGCGCCCACCGTCCTTGATGAGCCCGCTGACGATCACCCAGGACGCATGATCGACGCCGCTGGCGAAGCCGTGCCTACCCGTCAGCCGGTAGCCGCCGTCCACCTTCTGCACCGCGGCGGCAGGCGCGAGCGAGGCGGCGATGCAGGTGTCGGGTCCATCGGCCCACACCGCCTCCTGCGCGAGCCTGGGGAAGAATCCGACCATGTGCGCGTCGTGCGGCAGCAGTGCCGCGCACCAGGCGGTCGAGGCGCAGGCCCGGCCGATCTCCAGCGCTACGGCGTACATGGTGTCGAGCGACAGTTCGTCGCCGCCGTAGCGGCGCGGGGCCAGGATGCGGCCGCCCAACCCTGCCGCGATGATCTCCTCGATCGATTCGCGGGGCACCGCGCGCTCCGCTTCGGTGCGTGCGGCCCGCTCGCGGATCCGCGGCGCCAGTTCGCGGGCGCGTTCGATCAGTACGTCGCGCAGCGCCAGGTCGGCGGAGCGATCGATGTCGGTGGCTACCATGGCAATCCATCTCCCTTTCCGGGCGCGCTAGAACAGCACGCTCAGGTTCTTCGACTGCACGACGTTCTGATCCAGCAGGATCGTGCGCTTTGCGATCTTGAAACTCGTTCCGTCGGCGCGCAGGACGTCACGCCGCTCCCCCGCCCAGATGTCGGTCTCGGACTCGAGCCGATTGCGGTAAAGCACGAAATTGCACGAGACGTCGAACTCGGTCACCCCGGGGGCGGCTTCGCCGTCGGCGCGCGGGGTGATGATCACGTTCGTCACCAGGTGCCTGCACCGCGAGGGCGGGTCCTCGGCCCAGTGGGTGCCGGAATGCATCTGGTTCACCCGCATCCGCAGCGATTCGAAATCGTCGTAGAAATGGGCCATCTCGATGCCCTGGGGCACCTCGTCCTGATCGCGCTGTCGGCGAAGGCGGTTCTTGCGCACCGGCATCCAGTACAGGACATCCTCGGCGAACAGCTCCAGCCAGCTGCTCCATTGCCACCGATCCAGCAGTTGCGCCTCGTGGTAGAGGAACTGCTCGACACGGTGTTGCAGCAGCACCTTCTCGAGTTCCACACCGGTATCCGGCGTGACGATCTGCTCGACGGTCACCGGGCCACCCCCGCTTCGCTCACCGCGACGGCGGCCGACACGTCGCCGGTGCGTTCCTCCGGTGGAATCTCCGGCCACGCCTCGGTTGTCATGAACTCCAGCCACCGCCGGTAGAAGCCGCGCTGGCCCGCTTCGCCGAAGAACGAGTCGTAGTACTCGCCCGGGTAATCCGGGTGCTCGCGCCCGGTACCGAGTCCCATCTCGTAGTTCCACGCCATCTTGCGCGCCTGATAGCCCTGCTCGAGGACACCGCCGATCATGCCCCAGTTCTCGCCGTCGTCGGTCTCCACGACGCCAGCGGCGCCTTCGGTGAATGACGCCGAAACCTGTTGTGCCCGTTTCGCTTCCTCCGGCGCGTCCTTCTCCACCACCGTAAACGACCAGATCTCGAATGTGGTCGGCCCCTTGGGATGCCACACCCGCAGGTTGGCAGAGCCGGGCAACCCGGCGAAATTCGGGAAGGCATTGAAGTTCGCGACCATGTCGGCGCGATCACCGACCCGATCGCGCGCGATCCTGCGCTTCTTCTCGTTGTACTGGCCGAGCGGATCGTCGGCGAAGCGGGTGTGCCGCTCGAAGAGGAAACTCTCACCGTGGCCCTCGCGCAGCGACACGTGCGCGCCGTCCTTGGCGTCGAAACCAGGGCCGAACGACAGCAGCGACGACAGGTGGCTGGTGGTGGCGTGGTAGGTGTCGCCCGCGAACTGCTCGGCGGCCAGCTTCCAATTGGCGTTGATCGTCCATTTGATCGCGCCGGGCAGCACCTCGATGCCGCCTTCGGCATGGTCGACCCATCCGTCGATGTAGAACTTCAAGGCGCCGAGGTATTCGTGCAACGGCGGTGCGGCGGGATCGAAGTTTCCGAAGATCAGGCCCTTGTAGGAATCGATCTGCGCGACCTGGATCAGCCCGTTGTCTTCCAGCGACAGCTTGTCGAAATACGCGTCCTCGAGATTCGGGACACCCACGAGCTTGCCCGCGCTGTCGTAGGTCCAGCCGTGGTAGGTGCACATGAATGAGCGGGTATTGCCTTCCTCGGCCCGGCACACGCGCATGCCTCGGTGCCTGCAGACGTTCAGGAAGGCACGCACGCTGCCGTCGGGCTGCCGGACCACCAGCACCGGGTCGCCGCCCATGTAGGTGGCGAAGAAGTCGTGCGGGTTCGGAATCATGCTGTCGTGCGCCAGGAACAGCCAGCTGCGGCCGAAGATGCGTTCCTGCTCCAATTTGTAGATCTCGTCGCTGACGAAGATCTCGGGCCCGATTCTGCCCTCTTTCCAATTCACCAGCGATTGCAGATAATCGGCGTCGACGGCCACGATCATCCCTCCAGTTCTCTTATGGAAGCCTGTGTGCTACACAGCTAATCAGCGAGCCCATCCACCGTCGATGCGGTCGTTCTGGGCGTCGGAACGAATGTCAGCTCTCGACAGCGACGTACACCGCACCGTCGACGACCCGCACCGCGTATTTCGTGAGCGGCTCCGAGGCCGGCGGCGCGGTCACCGCGCCGGTTTTGATACAGAATTTCGCGAAATGCCAGCCACATTCGATCTGGCCGTCCTCGATGAATCCCTCGTCCGCCAGCGAGGATTTGTCGTGCGAGCACCAATCGGCGGTCGCGTAGAACTCGCCGTCGATGTTGTAGACCGCGATCGGCGGACTGGTATCGACCCGGGTGACTTTTCCCGGGCTCAGCTCGTCGACCGCGCACACGCGGACCAGATTCTCCGACTGCTCTGTCGTTGTCATTTATCTCTCCTCTCGATCGCTAAGCACCGCGAGCGCGCGCCGCGCTCTCACCGATGCCGCGCAGGTCCGCGGACGGGTCGGCCAACAGCGCACGGTCAGGACGCACCTGCTTGTCGATCAGGCTCATCGCCATGCGCACCTCGCGTCTGCGGTTCACGCCGATCACGCCGGTGAGCACACCGTCGTGCAGGTGAAACGCCGTGAACTCCATGGATTCCGGGTCTCCGCGCCACACCACGTCGTCGCCCGCGCCGCGATGTCCTGCGACCTGGATGTTCGTCTCGCCCTGGTCGGACCAGAACCACGGCACCTCGCGGTACGGCTCGCGCTTGCCGAGCATGGCGCGGGCCGCGGCCATACCCTGGTTCTGGGCGTTATGCCAGTGCTCGAGCCGGACATGGCGACCGGCACGCTCGTCGGGGCGGCAGGCCACATCGCCCGCGGCATAAACCCCCGGAAGTGATGTCTCGCAGAACCCATCGACGACGATGCCGTTATCGATCCGGATGCCGGAATCGGCCACCGCGGCGACGGCGGGCACCACACCGATACCGATCACGACGAGATCGGCGGCGATGACGTCGCCGTCGGTGGTGTGCACCCAGCGCACCCGGCCCCGGCCCGACAACCGGGCGACCTCGGCACCGGTACGGATGTGCACCCCCCGCTCGGAGTGCCAGCGCGCCAATCGATCACCGATCTGAACGCCGAGCACGCGCCGGAGGAGACCCGCCTCACGTTCGAGCACGGTGACGTCATTGCCCAGCGCCACGGCGGAGGCTGCGAGTTCCATGCCGATCAGGCCGCCCCCGATGATGACGACCGATCCGCCCGCGCGCAGAGCGTCGCGGATCGCGAGCGCATCGCCGATGCTGCGCAGAAAATGGACGCCGTCGAGTTCGAGCCCCGGGACATCCGGTCGGCGTGGAGTCGTGCCTGTACACAGCAGCACCTTCTCCGCGCGGATCACTGCTCCGCCGTCGAGTTCGACGCGGCGCTCGCGCGGGTCGAGCCGAGTCATCCGGACACCGAGCAGCAACTCGATGTCGTTCTTCGAGTAGAACTCCGCGGGGTGGATGCGTGTCTCGTCCGGCTCCTTCCGGCCCAGGATCACCTCCTTCGACAGCGGCGGGCGGTCGTAGGGCAGGTGATATTCACCGCCGACCAGGACGATTCGGCCCTCGAAGCCCTCGGAACGCAACGTCTCGGCGGCACGGGCGCCAGCGAGGCTCGCGCCCACCACAACATAGGTTTCGGTCATCTCGGCGCCCCTGCGGTATTCGGGTGCTGCGTGCGCGCGGGGAAACGGCCGTCAGTCACGGTGGTGGCCCCACAGACTGGTCGCGTCGTAGTTCGACACTCGCCAGGTGGCGTCGTCGACGAGCCTGCCGTCGTAGCCGTATTCGACCTCCGAGCCGGACGGATTCTTCATGAAGAACGAGATCGCCAGGTCATTGGTGTGACGGCCGAGTGTCTCGGTCAGCGTGACGTCGCGGGCGTGCACCTCGTCCAGCGCGCGACCGACGTCGTCGATGTCGTGCACCTCGAGCATGAAATGGCCGAGCGCCGGCGCCAACTTCTCGTTCTCTACGAAAGCGAGGCTGTGGTGCCGCGGATTGACGTGCAGGAAATGCACCTTCCTGCCGTGGAACTCGATGGTGTCGCTGAGGCGGAACCCCAGCACATCGATATAGAACCGCTTGGCAGCCGCCAGATCGGTGACGAAGAAGAACACGTGCCCCAGACCGAGATCGCCGGTGACGAATCGGACCCCACGCGGCGAGAGGAACGGGTGCTTCGGCACGCGTGCGCCATAGAAGAACTCGAGCCGGTGACCATCGGGATCCGTGCAACGCAGCAGTCCCTCGACCCGGCGCGCCGCGGCGCAGGAATCGTCCTCCTCGACCACGATGCCCGCCGCGGCCAGCCGCGCCTCCAAGGCGTCCAGGGCCCGCCGGTCCGCGACCTCCCACCCGACGTAGGCGGCTCCGCCCGACTCGCCGCGGTGGATGGCGAACCGCCAGCCGCGCTCGTCGGCTCGCAGCAGCACCGTCTCCTCGCCGGCCTCCTCGACGACGGAGACATCTTGGAGGCCGAGGATTTCGGTGCCGTACGTGCGCCACGCGTCCAGATCCGTCGCGTTCAGGCCCACGTAGCCGAGCCCGACAACTTCAGTCATGATCGGTGTTGCCTTCCTGGTGAATCAACCGGAAATCGAGATGTCGATTCCGGCATGGTGTGTGCAGCTTGGGCGATCGCCCTCGGGCCGGACAACGACGTCGATCCGTCTGCCGGAACACCAACGGTCCTCATCGTTCGAGAAACGCATATACGGCGGCGGCGAAAGCGCCCGGGCGCTCGAATGGAGGCCAGTGCCCGCAGTTGTTCAGCACGACGAGGTCCGCGGCAGGCAGGCGCCCCAGCAGCATCAGCGCCCCTTCGAGCGGCACCATGCGGTCGGAGCGGCCGTGCACGATCAACGTCGGAATGGTGACCTCGGCCAATGCCGCGATATTGCTGCGCGGCACGATCGTCGACCGCAGCCAACTGTCCGCGTGCTCGGGGTCGCGCAGCCGCCACTGGTACATGTGCTCGACGAGTTCGTCGTCGATCGATGCGGGATCGTGCACGATGGCACGCAACAGCCGCGCGATGCGGTCTGCGTCGGCCGGCCTCGTCTGGCATTCGTCGAATAGCCGACCGACCTCCGTCGGTGCGGGTGCGAGCAGATAGGGGTCGCCGCCGGTGGACGCGCTGCACCCGCCGATCACCAGCCGGTCGACGCGGTCGGGCGCGGTCATCGCCAGATCCAGTGCCACCGTGCCTCCGGTGGACACGCCGAGTACGGTCACCGTATCCAGCTCGAGTTCGTCCAGCAGGGCGAGCGTGTTGCGGACGTAGAGATCGTGCACCGGCTCGTGGAACTCGCGCGGCGCGCTGCGGCCGAAGTTCGGATAGTCCACCAGGACGCAGCGGTAACGGGTGGTGAGGTCGGCCAGGATCCGGTGGTAGGTGAGCCACGCCGTGGTACCGGGCAGCGGCCCGAACGCCTGCTGGATGATCAGCGGCGGGCCGGAGCCGAGGTCGTGGTAGTGGACGGCGCTACCGTCGACCTCGAGGAACCGGCTGGTGGATTCCTCCGACAGTACGGTCATTTCGGTTCCCTCCGGTCAACTGATGGCGCCGCCGCCGAGGAGCAGATCCGGCCCTCGGTGACCGACCGTGATCGAGACCGCCAGCCGCACCGCCTCTTCGAGATCGACCAGCGACATCGACGGCGGCGGGAGTAGCGCGGCGGAGGCCGCCCGCGGCGGCGTCGCGGGAACGTGCACCATCCCGGCACGTGCCCGCGATAGGTGGCGGGCGAGGTAGAACGTCTGATTGCATAGGTAGGTGCCCGCCGTGTTCGACACGTAGCCGGGGATGCCCTTTGCGCGCCAGCCGTCGACGATCGCCTTGATCGGCAGGGTGCTCAGATATGCCTCCGGCCCGCCGGCTTCGACAGGCTGATCGATGGGCGCGCGACCGTTGATGTCGGGGATCGGGAAATCGCGCACATTGATCGCCACCCGCTCGACCGAAGGACTCGGACGCCCTGGCGCGACGCCCGTGACGACGACGACCTCCGGCCGTATCTCATCGATTGCTTCGGCGAGCGCGGCGCGGACTCCCTCGGTGTCCACCGGAAGCACGCGTCCGATGATGTCGGCGCCGTCCACCCGGCCGCCGTCCAGCCGCCGTGCGATCGAGCCGCTCGGATTGTCGCTCTCCTCGGCATACGCGCCGAACCCGGTGAGCAGGACCCGGCTCATGCCGCCGCGTCCATCGCGCACCGCTGTTGGAACGCCACGAACTCGATGACGAACTGTTCGGCGCGCTCCAACATGACTGACGACTGGGTCAGGCCGGGTGCGATGAACAGCTGGGTGTCCGGCGCCTGCTTGTGCCAGATGAAGGCGTCATCGACGGGATGAATCGCGTCATCGAGATCGCCGCGGCACACCAGCGTCGGAACCGTGATCTCCGACAGGCGGGGCCGCAGCGTGTAGAAGTCCTGGAAGTCGGCGGTACTGCGCGTCTTCGCATAGAAGTCCACCGCGTCGCGCCAGTCGTCACCGTGCAGCTCCCGCCATTCCCTCGCCTGCGCACTGTCCGGGTCGACCGCGGTGAAAACCGTGTTGAGCGAGGCGTTTCCGCTGCTGCTCAGTCCGACGATGGGGGCGTCCACGGTCAAGGTGCGCACCCGTGCCGGATTGTCGAGCGCGAGCCGTCCCGCGATGCGCGAACCCAGCGAGACCCCGGAGACATGGACCCGGTCGAGACCGAGCTCGTCGAGCAGTCGCCACAGATCCTCCACCCACACCTGCGGGCGGGCCAGCGGCGCAACCCGCTGGCTGCGCCCCAACCCCCGCAGATCGGGGACTATCACGCGGTATTTCGCGGCCAGTCGCGGGATCAGGTCGCCGAACCAACGCCCCGACGCTGCGGCGCCGTGCACCAGCAGCACCTCCTCCCCGGTCCCGTGCTGCTCGTAGTAGACCTCGACACCGTCGACCGTCAGTGTGGCCATGGATGGATTCCCTTTCGCTCGAGCTGCTTTCGAGACAGCAGGCTCGGCGCTCGGGCGGGCGGCGGCAACCGTCGCGTTCCACTGGTCGGCAAACTCCGGGCCGACGCGCAGGACGGCGGCGGGGGCGTTCCGCAGGCCGGACCGCGAACGTTCTCCGGCGCCGCCGGTGCGGTCAGGGTGAACCACGACCGAGAACACGAGGGGTGAGGAGCCGACCGTGACCGTACAACCCGCAGTGCCCGACAGGATCGACGACCCGTCGACGTCGGTGGACGAACTCGCGAGCCGACTGCTGCGCGCGCAGGCCGAACGCACCACACTCGCTCCACTCACCGGCGAGTACCCGACGCTGGACACCGCGACGGCCTACTGCATCCAGGACGAGGCGCTGAGCCAGCGCATCGAACGCGGCGAAACCGTCGTCGGCGTCAAGCTCGGACTCACCTCGCCCGCCAAACAACGTCAGATGGGCGTGTCCGCGCCTCTGACCGCCTGGCTCACCGACGCGATGGCCCTGCCGACCGGCACGCCGCTGCCGCAGGACCTGCTGATCCATCCCCGCGTCGAGCCCGAGATCACCTTTGTGATGGGTCGCAGGCTCACCGGGCCCGGCGTCACCGCGGCCGCAGCGCTGGCGGCGGTCGACCGCGTGTACGCCAGTGTCGAGATCATCGACAGCAGGTACCGCGACTTCCGGTTCACGCTGCCGGAGGTGATCGCCGACAACGCGTCGGCGGCGTACTTCGTCACAGGATCGGTCGGCGCGGATCCGGCCTCGCTGAACCTGCCGCTCGAGGCCTGTCTGCTCGAGATCGACGGCGGCCTGGCTGCGACCGGGGTGGGCGCCGCCGTTCAGGGGCATCCGGCCGAGGCGCTGGCCATGGCCGCGAATGCCTTGGCCGAACGGGGCCACGCGATCGAGGCGGGCTGGATCGTGATGACCGGTGGGATGACCGACGCCGTCGCGGCGCCGCGCGGGTCCACCATCGCGGCGCATTTCACCCATCTCGGATCGGTCGGCCTCGCGTGCTGACGCCGGACCGGAACGATGCCCGGTGTTCACCTGTTGGCGAATAGGTAGCCACTCGGTAGTTCCCCCGTTGTGATCCAACCCGCACCGGAAATACCGTCGGTGCGCGGGTCGGAATCCGCACCCCGCACACCCGAGTACCGGTCTCCCGTGAACTGTCAGCCCAGTTCAGCCCCGCGGGATTCCGGATAGGGCGTGTTCCGCCGGGCGGCGCCCCCGGCGGACACGGCGGTCTTCCAGCCCAGTGCGGTTACGACCTCCGTACCTTGTTCCGCCCACGCTGGCCGATGCAGTGGCCGGCGGCGGCTTTCGAGAGGCAACCATGACGATGAGCAGCACGGGCGCGTCGGCCCGTACCGTCGGCGCCGCCCACGCCGGTACGGGCATCCCGTTGATCGCAGTCCGCGACCAGGCCGAACCGGACTCGTCCAGCTCGGCCGCCAAAGCATTGGCGCTCCTGAGCAGTTTCTCGCCACGCCACCCGGCAATGGGGGTCTCCGAGATCGCCCGGCGGGCCCAGCTGCCCAAGTCGACCGCCCACCGGCTGCTTGCCGTGCTGGTCGACTGGGAAATGGTCACCAAGCGCGGCACCGAGTACTCGCCGGGCACACGGCTGACCGAGCTCGCCGCGCTTACGGCACAGCCCGACACACAGGACCTGCGCCGCATCGCGCTGCCCCATCTGCTCGATCTGTACGAGATGACCCACGAGACCGTGAACCTGTGTGTTCTCGTCGGCAACGACGTCCGGTACGTCGACCAGATCCACGGCCATCAGGCCGTCAGCTCGCCCGCCTGCGTCGGCGCCCGGCTGCCCGCAGCCAACACCGCGATCGGTAAGGCACTGCTGGCGTTCAGCGGTGACGATGTGCTGGCCCGGGTCTCCAACCGGCTGCGGCCCGCCACCTCCTCGAGCATCGCCTCCCCAACCCAGTTGGCCCGGGAACTCGCCGCGATCCGCCACACCGGCATCGCCTACGACCGACAGGAGACCAGGCCCGGGCTCACCTGTATCGCGGCCCCGATCCGGAACTGGTCAGGAGGGGCGGTCGCTGCCATCTCGATCTCCGGTCCAGTGCATCGTTTCCGGCCCGCCGATGCGGCTCCCGCCATCCGCGCGGTGGCCGCGGGCGTGGCCAAGCTGACACAGGAAGCCCGGTGGCAACGGCATCTGCCGCGATGACCGCCAGCTCAATCACAAAAACAGTAAGGAACTCCAGAACCCCATGCTTCCCTTGACCTTCGACCTGCCCGATGGCCAGCAGCGCACGGTCCCGGTTCGGACCCTGCTCAACGCGGGTTACGCCGGACGCAGCCAGGCCGACGTCTCCGCACACATCGCCGAACTCGCCGAACTCGGCGTACCGGGCCCTACCCGTATCCCCTGCGTCTATCCCCTCGCCCCATACCTGGCCATGCAGGTCGACGAGGTGCCCGTCCAGCACGAGCGCACTTCCGGCGAGGCCGAATGGGCCCTGGTGGTGGCCGGCACCGAACCCGGCGATCTGCTGCTCACCGCCGCCTGCGATCACACCGACCGACTCCTGGAACAGCACGGCGTTGGCTGGAGCAAGCAGGCTGCGCCGGATGTGCTCGCCCGCACCGCATGGCGCCTCGTCGATGTCGCCGACCATATCGACGAGCTCACCCTCACCGGTTCCGTGCTGATCGACGGCGAGTCCACGCTCATTCAGCAGGGGACTCTCGCCGAGCTGCTGACACCTCAGTACTGGATCGAGGACCTGCGCTCACGCGGACTGTTCGAACTCGGGACCGTCCTGATGTCCGGGACCATCCCGATGCGACCCGAGGTCGACCAGTTCAGCGCCGGCTGGAGCGTGGAGCTCGCCGATCCACGGACGGGACAGTCGATCTCACTGTCCTACGCGGTTCGTCAGATACCACCGCCGGTTGCCTGACCGCCATTTCTTCCCTTACTCACAGGAGCTGCCACTGTGCGCGATCACCCAGGCCCATGGGCGCCGCTGCGCCTCGAATCCGGTGCGATACTGCGGAATCGGTTCGTGCTCGCACCGATGACCACCAACGCTTCCAATCCAGACGGCTCGGTTACCGACGACGAGCTGCGCTACCTGACCCGCCGCGGCGCCGCCGAATTCGGCGCGGCCATCACCTCATGCGCGTACGTGCACGAGGACGGCCGGTCTTGGCAGGGCATCGGCGCCACCGGCGCGGCACATCTGGACAGCCTCACCGCTGTCGCGCGCGCGATGCGCGGCACCGGTGGGCTCGGCATTCTGCAGATCTACGACGGCGGCCGCATCGCCATCCCGGATCTCGTGGGCCCCAGCGGGATTCGCGGACCGTCCGCGATACCGTCGATGCGTCCCAATGCCCCGGTGCCGAGGGAACTGGCCGGCGACGAGATCGATGAACTGCTCGAGGCGTTCGGCCGTGCCGCGGCACTCGGCGTGGCAGCAGGTTTCGACGGTGTCGAGATACACGGCGCGAATCACTATCTGATCCACCAGTTCTTCTCCCCCAGGGCCAATCGGCGCACGGACCGGTGGGGCGGCGGGATCGACGAGCGTATGCGTTTTCCCCTCGCGGTGGCGCAAACGGTGCGCGCCGCGATCGGTCACGAGATCACTCTCGGATTCCGCATCACCCCCTTCGAATCGGAACCCGGCGGATACATCCTCGACGACGCCGCGCGCCTGGCCCACCGCCTGGCCGATGACGTGGACTACGTCCACATCTCCATGGACGAGTTCCGCAGGAATTCCCCGCAGCCCGAGGACCGGGACTGGACGAAGGCGCGAACCGCAGTGGAATCACGCAACCCGATCCCCGCCATCGCGGCGGCCGTCGCCGGACGCAGCGCAGTGGTCGCCAGCGGCGGAATCCGGACCCTCGACGACGCCGAGGACGCCATGTCCGCAGGCGCGGACCTGGTCGCCGTCGGGCGAGCCGCGCTCATCGACCCGGAGTGGGTCGACAAGGTGAAGGCTGGAGCGCACCACAGTATCCGGGCCAAGCTGCCGGCCGATCACGCTGAGATCGCGACCGCGTTGACGATTCCTCCCCGCATGGTCCGGTACCTCCTCAGCCGCCCCGGCTGGATCCCGCGCGTCGGTCAGGATGTGCGGCCATGAGGTACGCGGCCGTGCGCGTGGCGCTGTGCCAGATCACCGCGACCGCCGATCCGGCGCACAATCTGTCGCAGGTGCGCGCGGCCGTCAGGGACGCCGCCGCACGGGGTGCCCGGATCGTGGTCTTTCCCGAGGCCACCATGGCCAGGTTCGGCACGGTGCTCGCCGCTGTCGCCGAACCGCTCGACGGGCCCTGGGCCCGGGCCCTCGCTGGCATCGCCGACGACCACGCCGTGCTGATCGCCGTGGGTATGTTCACCCCGGCGGGCGACCGCGTGCGAAACACCGTGCTGCTCACCGGTCTCGGACATCACCTCGGCTATCACAAGATCCATCTCTATGACGCATTCGGCTACCGTGAATCCGACACCGTCGCCGCAGGCGCCGACTGCGTCACCGTCACCGTCGACGGTCTCGTGTTCGGTGTTGCCACCTGCTACGACGTGCGCTTCCCGGCGCTGTTTCAACGTCTCGCCGAGCTCGGGGCGAGTGCGATTCTGCTCCCGACGTCGTGGGGCGCAGGCAAGGGGAAGGCACAGCAGTGGGAGACCTTGGTGCGTGCACGAGCACTGGACTCGGGATGCTGGGTACTGGGATGCGACCAGGCAAACCCCAGGTTCACCGCGGTGCCAGTCGATCCGAGCGCACCCACCGGGATAGGCCGTTCACTGGTCGCGGACCCGTTCGGGCGGGTTTGCGACCGGCTCGGGGCCGGATCGGGGATGCTCGTCGTCGAGATCGATTCGGCGACCGCCGACCGCGCTCGCGCCGCGACCGGCGTGCTGGCGAATCGGGCAGTGGCGATGGGCTGAAAACCCAGTGCGCCGGAGGTACAAAGCACGAAACGAGCCGTCGGGCATCGGAACTCGCAACGATGCCCGACGCTTCGGCGGTCAGCGTCCGCGCGCCGACAGCAGCAGCGCCGCCTGGGTCCGCGAGTTCACGCCCAGCTTCGTGAAAATGTGCTCGACATGGCTGTCCACGGTCCGGAGTGCGACCACCAACGCCTGTGCGATCTGCTTGTTGGTCATCCCCTCCGCGAGTAGCCTGCCCACTTCCAGCTCTCGTGGAGTCAACAGTGCCACCACCGCGTCCTCGGACCCTGACTGCTCGGCCCGCGGTGTCTCCCCCAGGGCGAAATCGATCGCCCGTTCAGTCCCGAGCTGCCCACCGTTGGCGAAGGCTGCCTCGAACGCCTTGTCGCCGAGCAGTGCCCGCACCTCCCGCGCGGTTCGATCACTCCACCTGCGCAATTCGAATCCGCCGGGATACTCACCGAGCGGCTCCCATACCTGCCGAACGGCGCCCATGAGGCCTGCCGCACGTTCGGCCTGCCCTTCGGCCGCCGCCACCCATGCCTGCAGCTCCATCACCACCGCGATCCCCAAGGCGTCGTGAAAGGCACGCTTGTCGGTCAACGCCTCCCGCAAGTGGGTGTCGGCGAGCTGGTATTCACAGCGCATCCAGTGCGCCAGGCCGAGGAAGGCGTTGATCCACGACAGCAACCAACGCTCACCCCGCACGGTCAATGCCCGTCGGCACTGCTCGAGCACCTCGAGCGCGCGCTCGGGCTCCTGGCGCAGGCAGTACGCCCAGCCCAAATGTTCCAATGCGAGGATGTGCAGCAGGCTCGGCCCACCTGCCTCCTCCATGGCCGAGCCCTCCTCGATCAGCTTCATGCCCAACGCGGTGTTCCCGAGGTTGTGTTCGGCGACGCCGCGGAAATGCGTCGCATGCGCCATGTTGACGGTATCGCCGAGCTGGGCCGCCAACTCCTGACTGGCACGCAGCAGGTCCAGCGCGACGACGGCCTTCCCCTCGGCCACTGCGAGGTAGCCATTGGACCAGAGCGCGGCCGCGCGTTCGGAGCTGGACACATTGTCCGAGGCGAGGGCACGATCGAGCCAATGCCTTCCCTCCCGCTGCTGCCCGCATCCGATCCAATACCAGAACAGTGCGGCGGCCATTCCGAGTCCGGCAGGTCCGCCGTCCGGATCCGAGAGCAGCGAATCCAACACGGCACGCAGGTTCGCGTGCTCGCCACGCATCCGCTCCACCTGTCGTTCCTGCCCGGGCCCGAACCAGTTCGCGTCGAACTCCCGCGCCAGCCGCTGGTAGTACGTGCGATATCTCCCGACCACCGCGACGTCGTCGGCGCGGGCATGCAGCTTGCGCATCCCGTACTCCCGCACGGTCTCCAGCATCCGGTAGGTCGGGCGGCTGCCCGCGACACGCTGCACGACAATCGACTTGTCGACCAGCGCCGCGACGCCGTCCACAATGCCCTCCCGCGGCAGACCCGGTTCGCTGCACACGCATTCGGCGGCCTCGAGATACACGGGCCCGGTGAAGACCGACAGGCGTTCCCAGAGCCGGCGTTCCTGTACCGAGCACAGCCCATAGCTCCAATCCAGCGTCGCCCGGAGGGATTGGTGGCGTGCTGACGCCGAGCGGTCGCCCGCGCTGAGCAGCCGATAGTGGTCGGCGAGCCGGTCAAGTAATTCGCGCGGCGACAGCGCCCGCATGCGTCCGGCGGCCAATTCGATCGCCAGGGGCAGACCGTCGAGTCTGCGGCACAACTCCTCGATCGTGTCTGTGTTCTCGGGCGTGATGCAGAACCCCGGCGCCGCGGCGGCGGCGCGCTCGACGAACAGCGTCACTGCGTCTGGCCTGGTGCCCTCGGCGCCGAGCGGACCACTCGCGGCCGACCCGACGCCGAGCGGCTCGACCTCGAAGACGTGCTCACCCGCGACCCGCAACGGCTCGCGGCTGGTGACCAGGATCCGCAGATCGGCGCAGGCGGACAGGAGGTTTCGCACGAGCACCGCGCTCTCTTCGAGCAGATGCTCGCAGTTGTCCAGCACCAGCAACAGTTCGCGCCCACGCAGGTGGTCGATCAGCGTCGCCACCACGTCCGGCAGGTGTGTGGGCACGCTGAGCACCTGCGCGACCGTCAGCGGGACCAGGGCAGGGTCGGCGACCTCGGCCAGTTCGACGACGACCGCACCGTCGGCGAACCCGCGCCGGGCCTTCCGCGCCACCTGCAGGGCCAACCGCGTCTTGCCAACGCCGCCCATGCCGGTGAGGGTGACCAGCCGCGAGTTCGCCAGTATCCGCCGGACCTCCGCCGACTCCGCTGTGCGCCCCACCAGGCTGGTCAGTTCCGCCGGCAGGCCAGGCAGTTTCGGCAGTGGCGCGGTATCGGCCATCACAGCACCTCGATCGTTCAGAGAATCCGCAGCTATCGACCATAGTCCGCTGGCCGGGTGCGTCACAGGAAACCGCAGTATTCGAGCGCGTTCCGACATTCGGACCGATTCCGTTGCTGCGTCTTCGAGCCGCTCGTATTTTACCGGGAAATATCGTGAGCGCAGCGCGAGGAGATACCACGTGTTCGATCAGACAACCCTGTCCAGTCCTGGCAGGACTATCGACTTCCCGAACTCTACGACAGAATTATTCCGGCGGGTCGATCGCGAGCTGGAACAGGGAATCGTTTCACCTCGAATATTCAGCGACCCGGAGGTATACGCCCACGAACTGGATCGGATATTCGCGCGTTGCTGGTGCTTCGTCGCTCATGAGTCGGAAATTCCGACGCCGGGCGACTATGTGCTGCGCTACATCGGACAGGATCAGTTCATCATCGTCCGAGACGAGGACGGACGCATCAACGTCCTTTTCAACAAATGCACTCACCGGGGTAGTCCGGTGTGCCGGGCGGAAAAGGGAAACAGCTCTCACTTCCGTTGCCCGTACCATTCGTGGGTTTTCAAAAACAACGGCGACTGGAGCGGAGCGCCGTACCGAAAGAAGGCATACCGCAAGCTCGATGCCGAGCAGTGGGGCCTTGCCGCTGCGCCGCACGTCGATTCGGTGCACGGCCTGATCTTCGCCTCGCTCGATCCGGCCGCACCCACCCTCGAGCAGTACCTCGGCGGGATGCGCTGGTACCTGGACGCGCTGCTCGGGCTCAACGAGCAGGGCATGTCCACCATCGGCGAACCACATCGCTGGCGGGTGCCGGCGAACTGGAAATCCGGCGCCGAGAATTTCATGGCGGACGCGTATCACGTCCCGTCCCTGCATCGTTCCGCCGAAGAGGTCGGGATGTTCCCCGGCATCGAGGCGGGTGGCGCCGGCCCCCAGGGCGTCTCACGGCACGTATTCTTCGACGAGGGACACGGGATGATCGTCAACGACGGATTTCTGCCCCCGCCCTGGCACCGCTCGGGGTTCCCGCCCGAGGTCGCCGAGACCTTCCAGCTGGATCGGCTCGCGCCCGACCAACGGCAGTTCGTCGAGAACCATTCGGCCACTACGTTTCTCATCTTCCCGAACCTCGGGCTGGTGCGGGTACCCGCGTCGCCGCACCCGGACGCCCCGCCCGCGGTGTTCACCTATCTGCGCCAGTGGCAGCCGACCGGGCCGGACACGATCGTGAACTGGAACTGGACACTGGGCTGGAACAGCGCGCCGGACGGTTTCAACGAGGAGGCCTACGTCGCGGCACTGAGCATGCACGGCCCGGCCGGGATTCTGGAGCAGGACGACACCGTGGTCTGGGGTGGCGCGCCAGTGGCGGGAAAGTCGGTCTTCGCCCGCAAGAGCGGCATGCGATTCAACTTCCAGCTCGGCTTGGACGGCATGAGCGACTACGCCGAGGACCCCGAGTGGCGCTTCCCTGGGCGCGCAACGACGACTGCACTCGGCGAAGCCCCACAGCGCGCCTTCTATCGGCGTTGGCTGCACGAAGTATCGACCGCGGACGAAGTCGACGGGCCGGAGGTTCAGCGGTGACCACCACTTCGACCACTGCCGCCGTTTCCCAAGAGATCACCGCCGCGTGCGCCGACTTCCTCTACCGCGAAGCCGAATACCTCGACCATCGGGAGTTCGACCGCTGGCTCGGCTGCCTGTCGGAGGAACTCGTCTACCTCATGCCGATCCGCGTCACGCGCGGGCCCGAGGCACGCGACCTGGAGTTCTCGCCGACGGGATTCCATATGAAGGACAACTACGCATCGATGAAGATGCGGGTCTCGCGGCTCTACACCGAGCACGCCTATGCCGAGGACCCGCCGTCGCGCACGCAACGCCTGATCACGAACGTCCGCGTCGACGCGCTCGACGCCTCGGACAAGTACGACGTACGCAGCAACTTCCTGTGCTACCGCGCCCAAGGCGACGGCGTCGACTCCGATCTGATCGTCGGCGAGCGGTTCGATGTCCTGCACGACACCGCCGACGGCTGGCGGCTGGCCTCGCGGACGGTGCGCTTGGCCCACACCACCCTGATCACCCCCAATCTCGGGGTGTTCCTGTGACAGCACAACGGCTGAGCAACGAGTTCGCCGACGTCGTCGTGCGCGTGGTGACAGCGGGCAACGGCGAGCGGCTCGAGATCAGGTCGCCGCGGCGCGGCACGTTCGTCCGACTGGATCCGGTGGAGCTCGAGGCCCTGACATGGCAGCCGACGGAGGTATTCACCCGAATGCTCGAGGGCTCGATCGGCCCGGCGGCGTGATGAGAATCGTGAAAGGAAAGACAATGGCAGAAGGCTGGTTGACCGGAAAGGTCGTACTAGTCACCGGAGGGGGCACTGGAATCGGCCGCGCCGTGGTCGAGCGTTTCGTGGCGGAGGGCGCGCGAGTCGCCGTGCTCGACCGCTCCGCGGAGGCGATCGCGGAATTGAAGGACGCCTGCGGTGACGCTGTCTCGGCAATCCAGGGCGACGTCCGCGAACTCGGTGACCACAAGCGGGCGGTGGCCGAGGCAGTCGACCGGTTCGGCGGGCTGGACACGCTGGTTACGGTCGCGGGGATCTTCGACTACTTCGCCTCGCTGGACAGCCTCCCGGAGGACCGGATCGATGCGGCCTTCACCGAGGTGTTCGACATCAACGTCAAAGGCTCGCTGCTGGCGGTCAAGGCCGCGCTACCAGAGCTGGCCAAGACGGAGGGCAATGTGGTGCTGACGATTTCGAACGCGGGCTATCTTCCCGGTGGCGGCGGGCCGCTGTACACCGGCTCCAAGTTCGCGGTCCGCGGCCTGCTGTCCCAGCTATCGTTCGAGCTCGCGCCGCATATCCGCGTCAACGCCGTCGCGCCGGGCGGCACCGTGACGCAGTTGCGCGGCGTCGAGGCGATGAACTCCGGGCAGCAACGCCTGATCGACATGCCGGATCTGCCCGAGCTGATCCGGCAGACCAATCCACTGCGTGTGGCTTCCGAACCGGCCGATCACGCCTGGGCCTACCTCTTCCTGGCGTCCAAGGAACGCACGAAGTCGGTGACCGGCTGCGTGATTCACTCCGACGGCGGACTGCACAGCCGCGGCCTCGTTCCGCTGGGCGGTGAGCTGATCTCATGAGCGCAGGCGCTACCGAACCCGCCCGGATCGCGGTCTTCTCCGGACCCACCGCGACAATCGGCAACAGTCCCGATCTGGTGACTTCCGACAAGGCGCGGCTGCGCCACGGACTGGCGCCGCTGACCACGCTCGACGGCGCGAAGCCGCACTTCGATCTGCTCCGGCCGCAACGTCTCGCCGCGCCGGTGACCGTACTCGTCGAGGCCTACACCGCGCATCCACTCGAGTCCGACGCCCGCGCGCTCTACGCCCCGCCAGACGGCTGGCTCGACGACGAAGGCACGCTGCACGCCACCGAAACCGACGGCGCGACACCGGTGTACGAGGTGGAGCTGCGGCCAGAGGACGGGCTCTACCCGCTCCCCTACATGGCTCGCCAAGCCGACGGATCGGCCTGGGAGGCGGCCACCGCGTCGCCCCTGGCCCCCGTCTCGTACAGCAGGCAGACCTTCTATCCCGATGCCAAGCGGCTCTACGAGGAGATCGACCGGTTCGGGCTCGAGGACCACGGCCACCCGATCGGGCTGAGCACGCGGGCGGCCTTCGACTTCTTCCGGCCCGCGCCCAGCGGCGGATACACCGCCGGGCAGGCAGATCGGGCCGCGGAGTCGCTGGGCGAGGACTACTTCGCCTACTACCCCTACCACCTGCATCGCGAGCCGGACCTACGAGCGCTGGCGCGGGCGACCAACCTCGTCCAGCGGGTGCTGGCATCCGGCGACTACGTCGGTGCGCAGTGGCTGGAAGGCAGCCCGACCGCCGAGGAGACGCTGTACTGGCTCGGCCTGCTCATCGATACACCGGTGCCGATCGTCGGCCACACCGCGCAGCGAAGGCACCAGGCGCTCAGCGGCGATGGGGCGCGCAACATCGTCGACGGCGTCAAGTTCCTGCTCTCGGCAGCCGCGCTGGACGAGCAGGGCCGAAACCGGCTCGGTGCCGTGCTCATCGTCGACGAGCTGGTCTACTCCGCACGCGAGGTCACCAAGGTGGACGCCAGGCCGGGCGGCTACGAGACGACCGGCGGACACGGCGGGATCGTGGCCGACATGGGCGGGTACGGGCCGCCGCGGGTGACCTACGTTCCCGCCTACCGTCACACGCACCGGTCGGACGTGCGTCTCGCGTGTCTGCCAGAGCAGGTGACCGGCGTTGCCGCGGCGACGGGCGGCGGCATCTGCACCATCGATGTACCGGTGAAGGATGCCGCCGGCGAGTTGATTTCGACTGCGATGCCGGTGGTCACCATCGTCAAGTACACCCGCTATGTGCAGGCCGCGGTCGGTCCAGACGCGCAGCCAGATCACACCACGGCAGTTGAGGTGCTCGGTCGCAGAACCGCGAATCTCGCGGGCGCGCCGCTGTCCGGCTTCGTCTGCGAGGGCATGTCGCCGTTCGGTTCCGCGGATCCCGCGACGAACTCGGCGCTCTCGGTGGCGATCTTCTCGGGCATGCCGGTAGTGCGGGTGGGGCGCGGCAACACCGGCGGCCTTGCCTACCGCACCGACCCGGTCGTCATCGCGGGCAGCAACCTCACCGCAACCAAGGCGCGCATCCTGCTCATGGCGGCGCTGCTGAAGCTGGGCGCACTGCCGGTGGCGGCCGACCCAGAGCACCCGACGTCGGCCGAGCAGGCCGCCACCGAGTGCGCCGTGGCCGCCTACCAGCGGATCTTCGATACTCACTGAGATGTATCTACGCCAACTGCACTATTTCCTCGCGGTCGCCGAGGAGGGGAACTTCACGCGCGCGGCACAGCTCGTCCACGTCGCCCAGTCGGGTATCAGCACTCAAATCAAGTCGTTGGAACGCGAGCTCGGGCAGCGACTCTTTGCTCGCAAACCGCGCGGGGTGACGTTGACGGGTGCGGGCGCGGCGCTCCTGCCGCACGCGGTGCAGGTGATGGACGCCGTCGCGGCGGGGCGTGCGTCCATCGATGCGCTATCGGGACGACTGACCGGCCACCTCGCTGTCGGCACCATCACCTCGATCTCGCCGCAC
This sequence comes from Nocardia sp. NPDC050793, assembly GCF_040654065.1. Taxonomy (NCBI): domain Bacteria; kingdom Bacillati; phylum Actinomycetota; class Actinomycetes; order Mycobacteriales; family Nocardiaceae; genus Nocardia; species Nocardia sp. NPDC050793. Next base: position 116,383 of record NZ_JBFAHG010000003.1, on the reverse strand, counting down.
AGCATCGACTTTGCCGGAGCTCCTCGCCTCCTTTCACCGAAGGCAACCCGACGTAGTCATCTCGCTGGTTGAGGACACCGCGGCCACCCTCGCTCGCCGCGTGTACGACGGCGGCCTAGACATTGCGTTCACCAGCCTGACCGACGAACCGGTGGCCAGCATGCGCACGCGGGAGCTGCACAGCGAACGCATTGTCGCGGCACTGCCGCCTGGGAATCCGCTCGCGCGCCACCGACGGCTGCCACTAACCGCACTGAGTGAACGCTCGCTGATCGCGCCGCCAGAGGGGTCCGGGGTTCGAAGGCAGCTCGACCATGTGCTGGCCCGTGCTGGTGTGCGGGCCCATGTCGCCTTCGCGGCGAGCGAGCCGGACGTCCTGGCCGCGCTTGCCGGAAAGGGGTTGGGCATGGCCATGGTCCCGGAATCCGCGCTGCGCGGCCACGACCAGGTCGTGGGCGTCGAGGTCGACGGGTTGCCCCGGGAGCAACTCGGCATTCTCTGGCGCGACGGCGGGGTTGCTGCCCCCGCCGCGCGGGCGTTCGTCGAGCACACCGCCGAGGTCGTCACACGCGGCGGTACTGGGTAACTCCTGGGATCTCGTCGGTCGCGAGTGGAACATCGTGCGGCACAACCGGTTCCGACACGCCGAAAACGAATCACAATCACGCAATACACGGTCTGAGTAGGCGATGCCCATTATCGCCTACCGAGGTTCGTCTATGACCTCCCAACTCTGGCACTCCGATCTCCCTTTCCATGGGCTTCAAGGGCTGCGATAGATACGTGGAGTACCTATGTGCCCGCCTGCTGACCGACGTCTTTGGCGGCCATGCCGACGCCGTTGTCGGTGGCGGAAAGACAGTAGACGTAGTTGTCTACTTCTGACTACGCTCCCATGTCCCCCATCTGGCCGACACCGTCGAAATACCTAGAGGACTACCTAACTCTGAGCTGGGCGGTGCCAACGGTTCGTCCTCCGCGATCAGGCGCGCTTCCACGGAGGCGGGGAAGCGTCCCTGCGCGTACCGGTATTCCCAGCGCCGCGGTGACCGCGGCCGACGGACGCGCCACGGAGCCGAGCGGGGAGGTCTCGGTCAGCCCCCAGGCGTGCAGCACCGGCACGCCGTGTTCGTCCTCGAAGGCATGCATGAGTGCAGGTTCAATCTCGTAACCGACGCCATCCACGGCGAACGACACAGTCTCCGCTGCCCGCGAGCGACCGTCGAAATCGTCGACGACCGTCCCACAACCTTTCGCGCCACCGCCGTACATGATGCACCGGCACCCCCGTCGACCGCGCGATCCCACTGAACGGCTCACCCGCCCGCCACTGCCGCCACACCTCATCTTGCTGCACACTCGACAACCCGTAATCCCGCACCACGCCCTCCGCGCACCATGATCATCCACGCGATGATGCACTGACCACTCGAGCCCGAGAACGTTTGCCGACAACACAATGCCAGCGGCGCCGACTTCGAACACGCGGGTCCCGTGGCGGCGTGCGGAAACGTGCGGTCCGGATTCGAGCGCGGATATCTGCCGCGGTGCCGGTGGCGTGTGATGCGCCACGGGCACCATAGCCTTGGCCGATCCTGCGCGCCGGGCCGGCCGAGTTCTTGGGGGTACCGGACTCAGCCGAGTTTGCGGCAGTACAGGGCGTCGGGGTGCCCGTGCCGAGAGTTGGCCCACGAGAAGGCGATACCGGCGGCGTATTCGTCGGCGTTGCATTGGGCCTTGTAGTAGCCCTCGGCGTAGTCGCCGCCTTCGCCGGAGGCCGGACGGGAATCGCCGCGATCATCCCAGAGGGTGCGGCCCGCTCCCGCCAAGGCGATGCTGCCGGGAGCGCACAGGATCGCGGACATGCCGTCGCCGCGGAGGCTGTAGCCGATCATGAATTGGCCGTCCGCGCACTGGTATTTGGTGAAGCCGGAAGCCCAGTCGGTGCTGACCTTCTCCTCGGACACCTTGACCGCCGTGGTTCCCGGCTTCCACAGGTCTCCCTGGGTGGCGTCGGTGCACAGGCCGCCCTGACCTCGCGCACTGATCCCGATCAGTCGCTGATCGTCGGGGCACACCAGCTTGTGGGCGCCGCTGTCCCAATCGGCGGCGGCGCGCAGCGAGCGATTGTCGTCCTCGTGAATTCCGTTGAGCATGGACCAGGTTCGGACCGGGGCGATCTGCCCTTGCTGTCCGTTGGCGGCCAGCAGCCGGCGCACGTGCGCGCCGCGCCAGTCGTCGGCGTCGGTGACGCTGCGCATGCTGCCGTCGGTGTCATAGCGCAGCAGGCCCCACTGGTTTCCCTGGTCCTGCTTCTGGAAACCGACGATCGGCCAATAGGCGAAATCCAGGTCTTTCTCGATGAGGAAGTCGACCATGTTGGCGAACCATGCCTTGTCGGCCGCTTCGGCGTCCTTGCCGATGCCGAACTCGCTGATCCACACCGGCGCGGTGAAATGCCGGTCGGGTGTGGTGGCCACGTAGGCGGCGAGGTCGTTCATGGACTGGAACAGATCGCTGCGTGACATGTCGCGGAAGCGGGGGTTGTGCGTCTCGCCCCAGCCGCTGGCTCCGGTGTGGTTCGGGCCGATGTAGCCGTAGAAGTGGGCGGCGTAGACGACCTTGTGGGAATGCACCAGGGTTTCGGAGAGCCGTTTCAACGGTTCCAGCATGGGCCGTTCGTGCCAGGTCAGATCGGTGGGGATGCCCATCCAGTTGAGGCCCTCGATCATGATGAGCAGATCGGGGTTGGCGGCGCTCAGGATGGCGTCGCCCGCCTCCTGCGCGGCGTCGTACCAGTCATTGCTGTCGCCCTGACCCCAGTTGGGGTTGTCCCAGGTGTCGCGGCGCACCTCGTTGCGCAGGTCCGCGCCGATCACTCCGGAGTTGCCCTTGTAGCGGGCCGCCATGAACTCCCAGTCCTCGATCCACTCGTCCCAGCTCTGACCCGAATTCCAGCGCTCGTTACCGTCCACGGCGCAGCACCAGCGGGTGGAGGTGGTGTGGTTGTTGAGGATCACGCCGAGACCGGCATCGGTGAGCGCTTTGACCGCACGATCGAACACCTCGATCGGACGCAACCCGTTCAGTTCCGGATTGGCCGTCAGCCCGGTCACCGCCCGGTTGTCGGTGATCATCTCATTCGAGAACGGCAGCCGAATGCTGTTGAGCCCCAACGCTTTGAAGTCGCCGACGAGTTTGTCCATCCGGACCCGGTCCAAGCCCAGCGGTGCCCGGTGCCCGATCTCCTGGGCGAAATTGTTCGCGGGATCCTCGTCGTCACCGTTGCCCTCCCAGGTGCCGCTCGAGCCGTGCCAATTCCCGGATTTCAGCTTGACCCGATTCCCGTCGGCATCGACGATGTAGCGCCCGCGGGTACTGAGCGGGCCGTGCAAGCCACCGGGATCAGCGGCCGCGGAGGGCGCGTGGAAGGTGGTTGCCGGAGTGACGAGCACCCCGACTATGAGCGCGACGGTCGCGAAGACCCTCATCTTCATCGGAAACCAATCGATTGGGCGGGACGAAGTCGAGACCGGTATCACCGGGCAATCGGGGGCTCAACCTGAATCGCCCGGTGACACCATGTATCCGAAATCGCCCCACCAGCGAGTGTGAGGCGTGCACGGATCGGCGGAACCGCCCTTGCACAGCGAGGAACGTTAGCGTCCAAGCGAACTGCTGTGAAACAGCAATTCATCAGCGATCTACCAGAACTGATTGTCAATCACGGGTGCACCCGCACGGTCAGCTCAACGGGATCCCCAATGAAATGCCGGAACCCGCGAACGGCTCGACCAGCACAGAATGCGGGAACCCATTCGGCGTGAACATGCCTTTGCTCGGCCCCTTCAGCGCTACACACTGCCCAAGCTGCTAGCGCTACCGAAGACCGCTCCGAACATCGCTGAACACGACTCCGAACAACGACAGAAGCCCAGGTCGCCCGGACCGGGCATGTGTCGATAAACGTGTCGAAAAGGATTGGTGTCCAACAATTCTTGTCGACCCTTTCTCCTACACTCCGCGACACGGCCACGCGGACACACGATCTCGACATCCCCGCACTGTGACCTGCAGCGATATATGGCGCTGATTTCGCACTGTTCGGTGGCGCTGTCGGCCGAGTTGCGGTCGGCCCGATTCAGTACCGGCCGAAGGCGAGTGCGACGTTGTGTCCGCCGAAGCCGAACGAGTCGTCGATCGCGTAGTCGATGCGTCCGTGTCGGGGTTGGCCGGTGACGATGTCGAGGTCGACCTGGGGGTCCTGGTTGTCCAGGTTCAGTGTCGGCGGGATGACCTCGTTTCGCAGGCTGAGCACGGTCAGCACTACCTCTCCGGTGGCGAGCAGCCGGTACTGGGTGATGCTGTGATGGCTGGTTTCGAGCATCTCCTCGATTCGGGTGCGACCTTGCCGCCGAAGGCTTCCCCGAGATGGACACCGCGGAGTTCATCGCGTTCTTCTGCGCGAGCCATCGCGGATGCCAGCCCGACACCATCGTCACTCGTATCGAATGGCGCTACGAGGATGAGGGCGTAAGCGGAAGAGAGGCGCTGTGATGAACGACGAGCAGGTTCGTGATCTGCGCGAAGCGGGGTGGTACACCACCGACGAAGTTGCCGCCCTGCTCCGGGTGGACGCGTCGAGTCTGCGCCGCTGGCGGACGGCGAGCCCGCCGCAGGGGCCGCCGTTCGTGCAGCTGTCCGACGCGTGACCCGCTACAGCGGCGCCGACGTGATCGCCTACCTCCAGCGTCACCGCATCGACCCGACGGCGGCGTGATGAGCGCGCCCATCAACCCCGTGCCGCTCGGCGTAGAAGTTCGCGGCTACGTCGAGCAACGCGGCAAAGGCGGTCGTCACCGGGCGCGAGTCCGGTGGACCGACCCCACCACCAAGCGGCGAGACTCGAAGTCCGAGTCGTTCGACTCCGAGGAAGAAGCCCTCGAGTGGCTCGAGCGCATCGAGCGCGCGGCGGCCCGCGGCGTCGCCCCGAAGACGGCGACGGCGACACTGAAGGAGTACGGAGAAGCGCACTGGGATACCGCGATGCGTGGTGTCGAGCCCAAGACACTCGATCCGTATCGGGCGGCTGGCGGCGCCGCATCGTGCCGACTCTCGGGCACCTGCCGGTCACGATGATCACCAACGGTCTCGCGGATCGGGCCGTTACGAGGTGGATCGAGGATGGGCACGGCGTTTCCACGATCAAGAACACCTTGGCCGCGCTGGCGCGGGTGCTCGATCAGGCGGTGCGCGATGAGGTCATCCCGCCAACGTAGTGAAAGTCGTCAAGTGGCAGAGCCAGTTCGACAAGTACGAGGACGAGCTCGATGACCCGCGGGCATTGGCTCTGCCGGACTGGGCAACGCTGCAACGCCTTTCGGCCGCATTGGTCGCCGCGTCGCAGGTGAGTATCAGGGTTGGGGTGATGTGGTTGTGTTCGCCGCGTGCACGGCGACCCGCATCGGCGAGGTATCCGGTTGCCGCGTAGGCGATATCGACACCGATGGTTGGGTGTGGACGTTGCGGCGCCAGACCGCGCCCGGCCCCGGCGGACTCAAAGACAAGGGCACCAAAGGCAAGCGGGCGCGGACCGTTCCGCTGATCGAGGAAATCCGGCCGCTGATCCTGCGGCGCGTGAATGCCGCCCACGCCCGGCTGGATTCGGACCCTCGCCTACGAGACACCACCGACGACGAACGGCGGTCGGCGTGGCTGGCCGCGCGGTTGTTCGTTGGACCCCGCGGCGGACGCATCGCTACCGGCGTACTGCGGGACGCGATGCACTGGGACGAGGTCGTGACCGAGCTGGGCTACGAGCACCTACGGCGTCACGACCTCCGGCACACCGGACTGACCTGGTTCGCCGACTCCGGGGTACCGCTGCACCGGTTGCAGCGCATCGCCGGCCACACCGATCCGCGGATCACGCAGCGGTACCTCCACCCGGACGTGGACGGCCTGCGCGACGACGGTGAGAAGCTCTCCCAGCACCTCCGCGGCGCATCCGGCCCCAAATTGGCCCCAAGTCTCCGGGCGATCCGATAAGCAGAAAACCCCTCCGACCCAGGTCGGAGGGGTTTTCTGTCTGTCGGGCTGACAGGATTTGAACCTGCGACCACTTGACCCCCAGTCAAGTGCGCTACCAAACTGCGCCACAGCCCGTGGTGCGCCCTCTTGGGGCGCTTGAAGAGATTACAACAGTGTATGTCGGGAGAGCTAATCGGCTGGTCAGATAGGGTGGCGGAATGACAGGGGAGGTCGAGTCAGATGTTGCTGGTGGGGCCTGTGGGTATGGCGGTCCCGCCGTGTCGTGGAGCAGCTACGACAGGATCGGTGAGCCGCGGGCCGTCTCTGGAGACCTGGGGCCCAGGCCGAGCAATTCCGCTATGCCCACGGATGGACCTCAGAACACCAACTCTGCGAGGCCATCCTCGTCGAGAACATCCAGCTGCACAGCATCATGGCCGCCGCCCATCCGCAGCACGCGTGACCGTAGTTACCGACCTGCCGGACCCGCCCCGCGCAGGTCAGCATCGCACCGCGAGGCGGGTGATGTCGATCTCGTCGACGCAAGTCCGGTAGTCCGGTCTAGACGCCCGCGGGCGGTTGCGGTCGCCCTGTTGGCGACCGGGGGGCGCGGTGAGACTGGATCGGACTTCGTCGACGGCTCTGCAGTCCAAACCATGCCACCACGGCACGGCCGAGCACGCCGGTGCGGGTAACGGCCGAAATCGGGTTTCCCTCAGCGTGTTCCCGGATGTTTGCCGGTCGGATGGCGACCTATCGTTTCGGCATCGAGGGGTAGTACGAATGGAGAACCCGATGAAGGCGATCACGCAGGAGCGGTACGGATCAACGGAGGCGCTCGTATTCGGGGAGGTCGACACGCCTGTGCCCGGCGACGACGAGGCGCTGATCCGGGTACATGCGGCTGCTGTCAATGCGATGGACTGGCACGTGATGCGGGGGGATCCGTATCTGGCGAGGCCGATGATGGGGTGGCGCGGGCCTCGGGTGAGGATCCGCGGCCGCGATTTCGCCGGGCGAGTCGTCGCCGTTGGGCGAAATGTCAAGGGGCTCGTGGTCGATGACGAGGTGTTCGGTGAGGCCGATGGTGCTTTCGCCGAGTATGTGACCGCTGCGGAGCATGTGGTGGCGCGAAAACCCGCCGGCTTCACCTTCGAGCAGGCGGCCGCGATTCCGTTGGCGGGCAACACAGCGCTCATGGGATTGCGGGATCTCGGGCAGTTACAGGCAGGACAGCGAGTGCTGATCAACGGTGCGTCCGGCGGTGTTGGCACCTTCGCCGTGCAGATCGCGAAGGCCTTCGGCGCGGAGGTGACCGGCGTGTGCAGCACCCGGAATATCGAGCTGGTGCGCACGCTCGGCGCGGACCATGTCATCGACTATACCGTTGACGACTTCACCTGCGGCACAGCACATTACGACTTGATCTTCGATCTTGTCGGCAATCATTCGATGGCCGGCCTGCGGAGGGTGCTGGCGCCGGCCGGAAAACTCGTCCTCTCCGGTGGCGGGGTGTATCGCGGTGGTTCGATCGTCGGCCCGATGGCGCTGATGATCGCGGGTATGGTGCGTGCGCGCTTCGCGCGTTGGGTGGACGTCCTGCAAGCAGAACCGTCGCAGGCGAATCTGACCGCGCTCGCCGAGCTCGCCGAATCCGGAAAACTCACCCCGGTGATCGACCGCACCTACCCGCTGAGCCAGGCCGGTACCGCCATCCGTTACCTGGAAACCGAACACGCCCGCGCGAAGGTCGTCATCACAGTCTGACGGTCGACGTCGACTGGGCAGCAAACCGTTCGTCGGCGACTTCGACCAACGGCCAGAGTGCCGCGCAGTTGCTGGTCGCCGCTTCCGTAGCCGCGGTGGATGCGGTACGGCTCGCCGCTGTCGGCCAAGGCCGGATTCGAACCGACGGAAGACTTCGGTCGGCTCATCCTCGGCAGTTCGTCACGGTGACCGCCGCTGCCCTGCCCGTTGAGCTGGCAGCCCGCTACCGGTTCGTTTCAGGTATTCCGGTGCCCGATGTGGGCGATCGGGGTGACTTCTGCTCGGTGACACGAACCCTGTTCTCTCGCACCGGCTGCATGGGACCTGTTGCCCCGCAACATCGGCCGCGGATTCACAGGAACGCTCGCCGTTCACAGCCGACTACCAGAATCGTCGCACCCCGGTCACAGGGCCGCGGCCTTCGATGGTGGTCGTGAGTCACCGCGACTCACGCTCCGAGAGAAGGGAATTCCGAGTGTTTTCCATGACGAACATGCGCCGAGGAGCCATCCGGGTCGCCGTGGCGGGCGCGATGGTGACGCTTCCGCTGGCGGCGGTGGCAGCGACGGCCAGTGCGGAAACGCCTGCGGCTGACGGCGTTCAGGTTCAGGAGGTGTCCGAGGGCGTCGTGCTCGAGGGCGGCGATGTCAGCCGTCCGCATCCGGGACCCGACGGGTTCCCCGGCAGGCCGGGCCCCGACGGCCCGCGAGTGGAGTTCCGCGGGCCGGATCACGACTTCCCAGGTCCAGGGCCCCGCATCTTCCGGCAGGCGCTGCCGCCCACCGGCTCGTTCGGCAGCAGCTGATCCGGCGACGACGAAGGCCACCTTCCACGCTTGGAAGGTGGCCTTTGCTGCGGATCGCTGATGATTTCCATCGCGTAGCTGCGGACTTCGGAGCTTGACGAAGTAACCCGAACACCGGCCTTTCAGGCCACGATGCCGTCTGGTGTCCGTGTGGGGGTGTGGTCAGTCGGCGCGCTCTCTGGTGTGCGGCCACAGTGGCATATCGTCGACGTCTTCACCTTCCTCTGCTGCGACCCACCAGCCGGTGTCGTCGAGATAGTGCTCCAACCATTGCGCCAGGCTCGGCGTATCGATGAACCAAGCAGCGTCTGGATCGCCCGGGTTGGGCTCGAACAACAGCACCGTGCCCTCATCGCTGCGGCAGTCGACGCACGCGTACATGCCGCAGCCCCACGTGAGGATGGGCACCACGCCTTCCGGCCAGGCCCACTCGGTACCCGCACCGGTGGCCCGGTTGGTGAGATAGGCCGAGACCACGGTTTCAGCGTCACCGTCGAGCAGCCGGAGCAGCTGGTAATCGGGGCCGAAACCGCCGTCCGCGACCTGCCGGTATACGTCTGCGAGAAGGGGATGGAGGGCGAAGCCGAGCAGAGATTCCGCTGCTACCAATTCCGTTACGGTGATGGGCGCGAGCAGCGGGCCACCCTCGTCGCGGGCCCGGGCCGAAATCCGGGCCAGCAACACCGTGTAGTCGGTCATGCCCCATATCATCGGGTACAGCCATCGTCGGCTGGCATCGACCTCACGACCGGTCCGTGCGTCTTGGAGCGAGCCGCTGCCTACCTTCCGGCGGTCGCCACCGGACTGGGGCGGCAGGCGCGGCAATCCTGCACAGCGCGCTCTCCGCAGCCACGCGAGTACCGCCGCGCGAGTAACGAAGATCGGCCCGGGTCGCACCGTCATGACTGCCCTCGGTCGGACCCGGAGCCGACGGTGCTTGTCGTCGCGACCGATTTCAACCGCGCACAGGCGGTCTGGCCATAGCTGGCGTGAAAGTGACTGCTGAGCAATCACTTTGCACTCTTCCTCCATGTCGTACGGTGTGCCGAGTCTCTCTGTTTGTGGCACTCGCCGCCTGGCGTATGACAAGATCGCCCGGTTCGTTGATCGTGCACAGAGAGGCCCTCGATTGGATCTGCGCTTGGGACCCAACAGATCTCACCGGATCCGGCGCGTCGCACTGGTGCTCGCGATCGGGGCCGGTGTGATCGGCGCCCCGGCGCCTGCCGCAGCGGAGGACGGTGGCGACTCCTACCTCGATCGCCTGGCCGAGGCGGCGGACACCCCGGCGATGCAGTGGTCCGACTGCCAGGACGGCTTCCAGTGCGCGTCCGCGAAGGTGCCGCTGGACTACAACCGGCCGCACGGTGACCAGATCGAGTTGGCGGTGATCAAACTGCCCGCCGCCGATCCGAGTCAGCGCATCGGCACCCTGTTCGTCAACTTCGGCGGTCCCGGCCCGTCCGGGGTGGATCGTCTGCGGGAACGGGCTCGGTGGCCGTGGCTGTTCTCCGATGAGCTGCGGTCGCGGTTCGATGTTGTCTCGTGGGACACCCGATCGGTGGCACGCAGTGCGGCGGCCCGCTGTTTTCCGACGGCGGACGAGCAACAAGCATTCCTCGGCTCGATGCCCGAGATGCCCACCGTCGCAGGCCAAGAGGGTCCGTTCTACGACCGGTCCAAGGAATTCGCAGACCGCTGCGAGCAGCAGGCCGGTCCGATCCTGAACCACGCCTCGACTGCCAACACCGCGCGGGATCTGGAACTGTTGCGCCGCGCCGTCGGGGATCCGAAGCTCACCTACCACGGCATTTCCTACGGCACACAGCTCGGCGCGATCTACGCGAACATGTTCCCCAGCCGGGTGCGTGCGATGGTCTTCGACGGCTCGATGGACTTCGAGGGCAACGTCAACGGCCACGACGGCCAGGGCGCCACGGTTCCGCTGGACACCAGGCAGCAGGTCGCCGACGGCATCGCCGCCACCTTCGAAGCATTTCTGCAGCAGTGTTCGGCGGCCGGGCCGCGCTGCGCGTTCTCCTCCGGCGATCCGAGGCTCAAGTGGACGGTCCTCGCGGAGCGTGCTCGACTGGCACCCATCAAGGTGGATGGTCAGGCGTGGACCTATGCGGCGATCATCAATGCCGCAGCCAGTCTTTCGCAGTCGTCCACCTACCCGGACCTGGCGGTGCTGCTGCAGAAGCTGTTCGACGCGGGCACCACTCCCCCAGGACTGCTGCCGGTCGCGCGCGGCGCGTCCTACTTGGCCAACCGCACCGAGGCGTATCACGCGATTCAGTGCGCCGACAGTGTCGTCCCGACCGACACCAGCGTCTACAGTCGCGCAGCGGTATCGGAAGATCTGCGGGTGCCGTATTTCGGTCGGGTCGCCGTCTTCGGCAACGCCACCTGCGCGTTCTGGCGAGGCCACGATGCCGACCGGTACACCGGGCCGTGGAACCGCCGCACCGCCGCGCCAATCCTGGTGCTCAACAGTAGATTCGACCCCGCGACCCCGTTGCCCGGCGCCTACGCGGGGGCCGCCCAGCTGGCCGACGCCCGGGTGGTGGTGATCGAAGGCGCGGGCCACAGCAGCATGTACGTGCCGAGCACCTGCGCGGAGCGGACCAAACGGGAGTATCTGTTCACCGGGCTACTACCACCGGAAGGCACCGGCTGCGCTATCGACAAGTCGCCGTTCGACTGATCGGTGCGGATGGGACGTCCCGGTAATCGGCTGCTTCTCCGCCTGGCAGCCTGTCGGTGGCGAACGTAGGGCTGAGTTCTAGCCGAAAGGGCGCAGGGGAATTCGGGCGAGCTCGGCCTCCTCATCCGGGGTGAGTGGCGCCCGTCCGCTCCCTTTGGCCAGCGCAGTCGGCTGATCCCAACCAAGCCGAGTCGCAGCGGTGTCCACGCCGAGGAAACCAGTGACGAGTGCCGCGGCCGTTGGAGTGCTCCAGATAGGGCGGTCCAGCGCGGCGGCCAGGTCCAGTCCGTGCAGGACCAGTTCCACCACGCGGGTGAGCAGGAATTCGTGGAGAGCCATGCCGTCACCCCAGCGAGTGACGACCAGCCGACCGGGTGGTTGGTGCGCGACGACATCCAGGGTGCGGCGGCATTGGCGGTCGAAAGCGGCGACCAGTGCGGCCGGATCCGGTTGGGCCGCTGCGGCGCGCTGGGCTGCGGTCACGCGTTCGGCATTGGCGGTCGCGTCGAAGATGCGCGGGTGGTAGTACCCGGTGGCGTCGAGATCCGCGCGCGGAGGCGAGGGAGCGGCCAAGCCGTCGGGAACGCGGGCGATAGCAGCGGTCACGTGTGCGATCAACTCGGCTACGGTCCACGGTGGGCACGGGGTGGGCCGCCCGAACTCGGCTGGGGTGAGCGCGGCCAGGACCCGCGCCCAGGCCGTGCTCTCCTCGTCGAAGGCGCGGACGACCTCAGCCATCGGCCCGGTCGCAGCGTCGCCGGGTCAGGACCACGAGTGCGGCTGTGATCGCGAGGGTCAGGTGCACGATGCGAACTCCTTGTTCATTCCGTCCCGGTCCTGCTCGCCGCGGTGAACGCGGGCGGGCAGCGGGTCGGCCGCGCGAGGTTCCGCGAGCAGCTTGCTCAACTATCCTGCGAGGCAGTCGATTTCGGCTCGAGTGAGTCGATGGGCGAAGTGCGAGCGCAGCCTGCCCCATCGCCGTAACGCGACGATCGCGTACGTGCCTTACCTGCTCTGCTCGGAACGCTGATGCTCGCGCCATGCCTTCTGAGTCTCGGTCAGTTTCTGGCGCGGCTTTCGGTTCCGGAAGAAGTCCACCGCCAGCAGCACCGGCACGATGAACGCTTGAAAGAAGATCAGGTACGAGCCGCCCTCGAAGATGAAGGCCAGGTAGACGGCATAGCCCAAGTAGATGGGCCCCAGAATGCCGTTGATCAGGCGCGAAGCCCTGCTCTGCCCGTTCTCGACCATGGCCATCGCGATCATGACGACACCACTGACCGCGAGTAGACCTACATACCAATTGAACATGGGAACCCCCCTCATGCAGCTCCAGCCGTACCGATCGGTTCGGCCGCGCCGGAACGATAGCACCGACGACAGCAACTCACACATCGAATATCGGTGCCCCGATTCACCCACCACGCCGGCTTCACGACCTGCCCGGCCGTTTGCCCTGCTTCGTGCGGTTCTGCTCGACCATTCATTCCGTCGGGCGAGCGACCTCGAGAGCTGCGGTTCCTACACGAGTGAGTCCTTCGCGAAGCAGTGCGGCGTCCTTGCGGACCCTTTCCGTCATCTCAGGCGTCATATGTGGCCTTCCTTCATACGGATTCCGCGCGATGGCTTCGGCTGTCTCCGTTCGTGCACGGAGGACTTCGATCGAAATCCGGTGGCCAGGTTCGAGTTCGGATCGCGGCGGCGGCACTCGCTGGCGGCTACCCCAACGTGCGGTATCCCGGATGCACGCCCGGGCTCAGCTCCCTTGCCTTGATCAGCTTGTCCAGAGTCGTCGCCAGTTGCTCGTATTCGTCGTCGGTCAACCCGGTGAACATGTCGTGTTCGTGGGCGAGGGCGATGCGGGCGAGCTGCCCGAGCACCTTGCCGCCTTCGGCGGTCAGGTGCAGTTCGTGGTTGCGCCGATCCGTCTCGCTTCGTCGACGTTCGATCAGCCCTTTGCGGTCGAGCGGATCGATCAATGCCACCACCCGGCTCGGCACCACACCCAATTCGGCGGCCAGGGTGCGCTGACTGCGTCCAGGTTCGGCCGCAATCATCCGAAGAAGGCCGACTTCCGGTGGGGTGAGGCCGATTTCGGCGATCCGCTCGCCGAAACGCTGGGCAGCGTGCGCGCCGAGCTGGGCGAGCATGAACGACGCCGCGCGCATGGGGCGGGACGACCGCGTCGGTCGCGAATCGTCTTGCTCGGCATCGGCCACACGGCTATCGTACACAGCGCGCAATAGTTCACAGCCAAGAACGATTCACTTATGAGAACGGATAACCATGGCTCTCGCACCCACATCTCCGGTGGACAATCTCGCCCGTCCCTTCGACCCACCGCTCGGCTCGCTGGCCGCCGCGGCTGTCGGACTGTTCGTCGCCGGCCTCGTAGTCAGCACGGTTCGCGCCGGTGGCGACCCCTTTCCGTCACCCTTCACCGATGCGGGCGACGCGCTCGCCTACTTCCGCGATCAGTCCGCCGCCGTGCGCACCGGCGCAATTCTCCAGTACGCGAGCGCGATCCCGCTGGCCGTGTTCGTGGCGGCCGCCGTCACTCGGCTGCGGCGCTACGCCGATGGGTTCGGCGCTTCGCTCGCGGCTGTCGGTGGCGCCCTCGCGGTGGCGTTCCTGCTTTGCTCCGGCGTGGTCAGCTGGGTACTGACCGTCCCGGAGGTCACCGCGGACCCGGGCGTCGTGCGCGCCCTGCACACCCTCGCTTTTCTGCTCGGCGGCCCCGCCAATGTGATGACCTCCGGGCTACTGGTGGCGGGCATCGCGCTGGCCGCGCAATCCGGAAAGCTGCTCGGGCCGTGGGCGATTCGGATCGGCTTCGGCATCGCGGGCTTGGCCCTGCTGACCACCGTAGCCCTGACCTTCACCGCCGCCGCGGTCGTGCTGCCCATCGCCCGGTTCACTGGCATGACGTGGCTGGTCGTCGCCGCATTCCGGATGCCACGTTCGTAGATCCCTCCACCCGAAGACAATTCAGGAGCTGTCATGACCACCGAACTCATCAGCAAATTGGTTCGCTTCCAGAAGCCCGAGCTGTCGCTGCCGTATCTGAACGGCATCGACGAGGCGCACATCGCCGCCCTTTTCGGTTTGGAACCCGACGAATACCGTTCGCTCCGTGACGATCTGGACAAGCAGGCGCGGGCCGCCGCGGCGGAGCTGCTCACCGAACCGGAGATCGCCGCACAGGTCGAGCGACTGCCGTTCGCGCCGGGGACACGGGTGGTCGCGCTCGGGGAAAGCAGCACGGCAGACCGGCTGTCGTGGTTCGAAATCCTGCGACACATGCTGCAACTGCACCGGCCGGATGACGACATCACCTTGACGAATCTCGCACTCGCCGGCGCCACGACGACGCAGGTCCTCAAAGGCTCACTCGCCTTCCTGCAGCCGGACTGGGTGCTGTGCCAGCTGGGCGCCAACGACGCACAGCGGCTGGGGCGAGACGGGGAGCGAGTGGTCAGTGCAGAGGAGACCGTGCGAAACTTCGACCTCTTGCGCGGACGGGCGCCCCAAGCGCGGTGGGTGTGGCTCACCCCGACCGACATGGACGAGAAGCTGCTCGCCGAATTTCCTCCCTTCCTGGCAGCCGGAATCAGTTGGCGCGCAGCGGATCACGCCGCGACCGCGGCCGCCCTACTGGAGCGGCCCGAGGTGGTGATCGACACCATCCCCGCCACCCGGCCGACACCGGATCGACGCTTGTTCGAACCGGACGGCGTCCATCTCACCTTGGCCGGGCAGGTCGCGGTGGCGCGGGTCGCGGTGGCCGAGCTGTCCCGGCTGAGCTGAGGAAGACCCCGAGCGCGACCCACCGCCGAAGAACGACGAGCAGGTGGGTCGCGCGAGCCCCGATCAGGGAGTCGCAACCCCTGACCGCCGCAGGGCCACCAGTTCGGTTGCACACCATCTCGCGACCACGGTCTACCGCGCCGCCATCGCCGTGGCGCCCGGAGACACGCTCCTCTGAAGCCGAAGTGACGAGGTCGGTGAGCCGAACGCTCGGGCCGTTGACCGTCCAGGCTGCGATTCGCCCGTCAGCGCGACTTGGTGGCCCACAGGATGACGTTCGTGCCGAAGAACTTCTTCTCCCACCCGATGTCCTGGAAGCCGAGCCCACGGAGAACGTCGGCGACTTGTTCCGGTGAGGCGAAAGCGAGGGTGCTGGATTCGAGATAGCTGTAGGACGAGCGGTCGCGAGCCACCACCTGGCCGAGCAGCGGAACAATGATGCGCATTCCCCACTCCACCACCGGCTTCACCCACCCGCTCGGCGGGCACGTTTCGAGAATGACGATCCGGCCGCCGGGCACGAGGATCCGGTGTTGTTCGCGAAGCACTCCGTCCAGGTCTTCGACGTTCCTGAGAAGATAGCCCTCGGTGATCCCGTCGAAAGACTCGTCGTCGAACGGCAGATGGGCCGCGTCCGCGAGCTGCCAGCGGACCGCCTGCGCACCGGGTTTCGCCCGTGCACGAGTCAGCATCTCCTCCGAGAAGTCGACGCCCGTCACGGTCACGGCAGGGTATCGCCGCGCCGCCTCCAACGCGATCACACCGGTCCCGGTGGCGATGTCCAACAGTTGCCCACCCGCGGGTGGCGCGACGCGCGCGGCCACTTCCCGGCACCATCGTGCGTGCCGGCCGAGCGTCATGAGGAAATTCATCCGGTCGTAGTAGCCGGCGACCCTCTCGAAGATCCCGTGCACTTCGGCGCGTTTGCCCTTGTCGATGGTCACTCGGCCTCCACTTGTGACGGACTCGTGTTTCGACCTTCCAACGTAGCCGAGACCCCGAACCGCACCGTCGCCTGGATTGCCTTGCCGCGCCGAACTACTCGTCGCAGGCGAATGGATTCGGCCGACAAGTATTGCCACGGACTTCCAACCGATCGTTCAACGATACTGTCAACACCATGAACACCGCTGACGAGGATCAGACAATCGAGCTCAGCATGGACGAGATACGCGAGGTCACGGGCTATGCCGTGGCTTGCGCGGAGCCTGTTCTGGCGATCTTCGAGCGCGACTGCCCGGATGACCTGCGCCCCAGGGCCGTGCTCGACGAGGCGCGCAGGTTCGCCGCCGGAGGCAAGCGGACGAAGGCGCTTCGGATGACCGCGCTGGATGCGCACAGGGCCGCACGGGCAGCCGCGGAGATGCGTTACGAAGCCGCAGCCGACGCGGCGCGCGCCGCCGGTCACGCGGGAGGAGCCGCGTACTTGCACCCGCTGGCGAAGGCGACCCAGGGCGGTCACATCCTCATGTCGGCCGCCCACGCGGCTCGCGCACTCGAACTCGATGCAGGCGACGACCGTAACGTGGGCGACGAATATATAAAGAAGGCAACTGGTTTGGCCAGCCCGATCGTCGTGAACGTCCTGACGCGTTACCCACCAGCCCCCAGCGGTCGCGGCCGTGCGGGAGAGCTATGGCGGAAACTGGACGCGTCGTTGCGCCAGCACGCGATCGATCGTTGACCGACGGCCGCCCCAAGCCACCGCGAGCACCCTCACGCAGAAGACCTTGCCATCCGAAAGATCGAGTCTGTTAACTCGCTTGTTGCCGAGCGCTAGTGCGCGCGGAACAGACTGAGCCGTCGGATCCGGGTCGGCGAAAGCGTTGGTGTAGATGAGGATTGATCACGACGTGGCGGCGAGCGGGTTCCGTCACGAAATGCTTCCCGACGAGCGTGGACGGTTCGGCGTTTTCGGTGGCAGATTCGTACCGGAGGGACTGATGGCCGCGCTGCTGGATCTCGAAGCGGCCTACCTTCTGGCGCAAGCCGATTCGGGTTTCGAGGCGGAGTACCGGAAATTGCTGCGCGATCGCGTCGGCCGGCCAACGCTGCTGCATCAGGCGCGGCGGTTCGCCGAGTTGCTGGGCGTGCCCGGCGTGCGGGTCTATCTCAAGCGCGAGGACATGGCCCACACCGGAGCTCACAAAATCAACAACGCGCTCGGGCAGGCGCTGCTGGCGCGGCGGATGGGCAAGCGAAGGATCGTCGCCGAGACCGGCGCGGGCCAGCACGGCGTGGCCGTCGCGACGGTATCCGCGATGCTCGGCCTGACCTGCGCGGTCTACATGGGCACCGACGACATGCGGCGCCAAGCGTCGAACGTGGTCCGGATGCGTCTGCTGGGCGCCGAGGTGCGACCGGTCGACAGCGGATCGCGCCGGCTCAAGGATGCCATCAGCGAGTCGGTCCGCGACTGGGTGGCGAACCTGGACACCACCCACTACTTGTTCGGCACCGCGGCCGGTCCCGCGCCGTACCCGCGGATCGTGCGCGATTTCCAGACGGTGATCGGCGCCGAGACCAGACATCAGATCACGCGCGCCGAAGGCAGACTGCCCGATTACGTTCTCGCCTGCGTGGGCGGCGGCAGCAACGCCATCGGTGTTTTCCACCCGTTCACCGACGATCTCCAGGTGCGGCTGATCGGCGTCGAAGCGGCCGGGCTCGGCGTCGACACCGGCGCGCACGCGGCAACGCTGAGCATGGGCAGCCCGGGTGAGATCGACGGCTCCTACAGTTACCTGCTGCAGGACGAGGACGGCCAGATCGCGCGGACCCACAGCATCGCGGCCGGACTCGACTATCCGGGTGTCGGCCCCGAACTCAGCCATCTGAAGGACACTGGCCGGGTGAGCTATCGCGCGGCCACCGACGCCGCCGCACTGCGCGGGATGCAGGCGCTCAGTCACACCGAGGGCATCCTCGCCGCGCTCGAATCCGCCCACGCCGTAGGACATTTGCTGGACATGGCCGACTGCGGAGAGGTTTCCGAGGACTCCGTCGTCGTGCTGTGCCTGTCGGGTCGCGGTGACAAGGATCTCGCCGTCGCCGCCGACCGCCTCGGCCTGGCATAACCGCTGCTATCGTCGGGGGTGTTCATGGCGCCGGGTGAGGGACCGCGCGCTACACCCGCGCACGAGGACGAGCCCTCTTGAAGTATGTACTCCGCCCGGTCCTGTTCCTGGCGATTCCTGCCCTGCTGATCTTGCTGCCGTGGTGGACGTTGGTGGCCGCGCCGACCCAGGGAACCGGTTCGCTGTTCTGGCTCGGTTCGGCGCTGTTCGCGCTGGCGTTCTGCTGCCTGCCCGCATCGATGTATCTCGGCCACGGACCCGCGCAGTCGGATGCCGCCTCGATCGTCGGCGACACGCTGCTCGGCGTGACGTGGGTGGTGTTCAGCTGGTCGGTGTTCGGCAACCTCGCCGGCCTCGGACTTGCGGTCGCCGGTGTCGACGATCCGGCCCGCTCCCGAATCGTCGCCGCGGGTGTATTCGCCGCCGCTGTCGCGCTCGTGGTGTTGGGTGTGGTCGAAGCGCGGCGGGTGCCGCGGGTTCGCACCGTGGAGGTGTCCATCCCCGGGCTCGGTCCGGCGCTGGACGGCCTGCGTCTGGTGGTCGTCACCGACACCCATTTCGCCGCGCTCGACCGATTGCGCTGGTCGGAGCGCGTGGTCGACGTGGTCAACGCGCAACGTCCCGATATCGCCTGTCACGCTGGTGATCTCGCGGACGGCTCGGTGGCGAAGCGTCGCGCGCAGGTCGATCCGCTCGGCAAGGTCGAGGCCGAGCTCGGCCGGTTCTACATCACCGGCAACCACGAGTACTTCGGCGACGCGCAAGGCTGGATCGACCACATGAGTTCGCTCGGCTGGCAACCGCTGCACAACCAGCACGTGACGGTGCGCCGCGGGGACGATCACCTGGTGATCGCGGGCATCGATGACCCGACGGGCGTCGGCTTGACCGGTCATGGCCCGGACCTTCCTGCCGCGCTCGCGGGTGCAGACCCGAAAGCGCCGGTCGTCCTGCTCGCCCACCAGCCCAAACAGATCACCGACGCCGCGGCCGCCGGTGTCGCGCTACAGATCTCCGGCCACACCCACGGCGGCCAGATCTGGCCCTTCCACTATCTCGTCCGGCTCGACCAGCCCGTCGTCGCGGGACTGAGCCGCCACGGCGACACCCAGCTCTACACCAGCCGGGGAACCGGCTTCTGGGGGCCGCAACTGCGGGTCTTCGCGCCGAGCGAAATCACGGTGCTGGTGCTGCGTTCCCAGTAGCGGAGCGGTCAGCTACTCCGCATATCGACATTTCGGTTCCCAGCTGGACGGCATGTATTCGTGTAGCTGGGCTCGTGTCACGTAGGGAGCAGCAAGCTCACATGCCGCGTTCGCATCCCAGAGTGGCTGCCAAACCCGCACCGTTGTGTCGTAGCTGGCGCTGGCCAGTCGGCTGCCGTCCTGGCTGAACGCCATCCCATTCACCCAGCCGGTGTGGCCGACGAGTGGTTCGCCGATCGACCGCCCGGTGGTCGTATCCCACAAGCGCACCGTTGTGTCGAAGCCGCCGGAGGCCAGCTGCCTGCCGTCCCGGCTGAACGCCACCGAGAAGACCGCGTTGTAGTGGCCGGTGAGCGGGTCGCCGACCTGCCGCCCCGTCGCCGGGTCCCACAACCGCACGGTGCTGTCCCGGCCTGCGGTGGCCAGTCGGCTGCCGTCCGGACCGAACACCACCGCGTTCACCCCGTTGGTGTGGCCGGTGAGGGGTTCGCCGACTGGCCGCCCGGTGGCCGGGTCCCACAACCGCACGGTCTGATCGGCGCCGGTGGAGGCCAGCCGCGTGCCGTCCGGACCGAACGCCACCGAGTACACCCCGTCGGTGTGGCCGGTGAGCGGTTCGCCGACCTGCCGCCCCGTGGCGGGATTCCACAACCGCACGGTCTTGTCCCGGCTGGCAGTGGCCAATCGAGTGCCGTTGGGGCTGAACGCCACCGAGTACACCCCGTCGGTGTGACCGATGAGCGGTTCACCCACCGGACGTCCGGTGGCCGGATTCCACAACCGCACGGTTTTGTCCCGGCTGGCAGTGGCCAATCGAGTGCCGTCCGGGCTGAACACCACCGAGTACACCCAGTCGGAGTGACCGGTGAGCGGGTCGCCGACCTGCCGCCCCGTGGCAGGGTCCCATACCCGCACGGTCTGATCGGCGCCTGCGGTCGCCAGTCGGGTGCCGTCCTGGCTGAACGCCGCCGAGAACGCCCAGCCGGTGTGACCGGTGAGCAGGTCACTCATGGGCCGGCCGGGCAATAGATCCCATACACGGACGGTCTGGTCCGCGCCTGCGGTGGCCAGCCGGGTGCCGTCCGAATCGAACGCCACCGAGTACACCGGGCTGGTGTGACCGATGAGCGAGGCGCCGATCTGCTTGCCGCTGGCCGGGTCCCACAACCGCACCGTCTTGTCGAAACCGGCGGAAGCCAGTCGAGTGCCGTCCTTGCCGAACGCCACGGAGTACACCCAACCGCTGTGACCGGTCAGCGGTTCGCCCACCTGCCGCCCGGTGGTCGGATCCCACAACCGCACCGTTTTGTCGAAACTTCCGGAGGCCAGCCGAGTACCGTCCGGGCTGAAGGCTACCGAGTACACCTCGTCGGAGTGGCCGGTCAGCGGTTCGCCGACCTGTCGCCCGGTGGCCCGGTCCCACAACCGCACGGTCTGATCGGCGCCCGCGGAAGCCAGTCGAGTGCCGTCTGGACTGAACGCCACCGAATACACCCAGCCGGTGTGCCCTGTGAACGGTTCGCCCACAGGGCGGCCGGACGCAAGGTCCCACAACCGCACCGTTTGATCTGCGCCTGCGGAGGCCAACTGGCCGCCGTCCGGGCTGAACGCCACCGAGTACACGCCGTCGGTGTGGCCGATGAGGGCGTCGCCGACCTGCCGCCCGGTGGCCGGATCCCACAACCGCACCGTTTTGTCGTAGCCAGCGGAGGCCAGCCGGGAACCGTCCCGAGAGAACGCTAGCGAATACACCCCGTTGTTGTGGCCGGCGAGCGGTTCGCCGACCTGCCGCCCCGTAGCCGCGTCCCACAACCGCACCGTTTTGTCGTAGCCAGCAGAGGCCAGCCGAGTGCCGTCCGGGCTGAACGCTATGGCCGTCACCGAGTCGGTGTGACCGGTGATCGGGGCACGAATCTGCTGCGCGGTGCGGTGGCTGAAGGCGACGCCGGCGTTGGCCAATGCGTTGCTGGCCTGCCAGAGCGGGGCCGGAGTAGCCAGACCGCCCTCGGCGGCGAGAGCGAGGGCCACCGCGGGATTGCCGGTGGCATCGCGGGAGGCCGCCGTGAGGGCGAGAGCGACCGCGTCGTTGCGTTGGCGTACTGCCTCTTGTTGCTGCACGATCGCGACCGCTGCCGCGGCGATCGCCACGACGGTCAGCAGGACCAAACCTGCGATGGCGGCGCGGCGCAATCGCCGGAAGCGGCGTTGCTCACGCAGATCCTCGCTGGCGAGTTCGTATTTCGGTTTGCCGTGGAT
This sequence comes from Nocardia sp. NPDC050793, assembly GCF_040654065.1. Classification (NCBI taxonomy): domain Bacteria; kingdom Bacillati; phylum Actinomycetota; class Actinomycetes; order Mycobacteriales; family Nocardiaceae; genus Nocardia; species Nocardia sp. NPDC050793. The sequence goes on along the minus strand of NZ_JBFAHG010000003.1, from coordinate 94,729 downwards.
CGGCGCGGCCAGATCGATGATCTTCTCCCGGAAGATCGCCGCGCGGTGATCCCACGGCGCATCCTTGGAGACGTCGACGTAGAACGGTTCGGTGGCCAGGACTCCGGGCTTCGTCAGCACCGGCAGCGCCACGTCGGAACGGTCCGGGTCGAATCGTCCCGTGTGCTCGTCCCAGGTCAGGTGTCCATTGGCCACGACGAACAACAGCCGGTCCGGTCCACGCCGCGCCAGCCAATGGGCGACCTCCTTGTTGACCCAGCCCGAGGCGGCCGAGTGCGGGGAGAGCACCACGATCAGGTAGCGGGCGCGGTCCATCGCCCCGGTCACCTTGCCCCACAAGTCGGGGCTGGCGGTCAGGTCGGTGGCGTCACGGAACACCCGCAGCGCGTGCAGGTGGCCCATGCGCCTGCCGATGCGGTGCAGACCCTTCTGAATTCCCGCGGCGACCGGCCGATCATCGTGGGCATAAGAGATGAAGGCGTCGTAATCGAACGACTCCCCGTTCCCGCGGGCCTGCCCCGGAACCTCCGGAGCCTGAGCACACATGGGTCAGCTCCCTGCTCACAGGTCGAGACGCATGAACTGGACTATCCGAGCGTGACGCACCCGAGTTCGGAAGTCGCGCGTAGTCCCCTACTCGCTTTCGCAGCAGTGCCAGCCTGATTGCACCCGGCTACCGCCACTCCATGACGGCGGCCCCGGCGGCTCCCGCTCCCCGAGACCGCCACCTCGGTGACCAACCCGCCTCGCGGTGCGGCCGGCTTGTTCGGCTACTGCGACGCCGTTGTCGTTGCCGTTGTCGCGGTCGCTTCCGGCGACGACGTTGCCGTGGTCGTGGGCGGTGGCGCGGTCGTGGTCGTGGTCGGCGGAGCCGCGCTGGTGGTCGTGGGGCGAATCGGCTCCGGACAGACGCCTTCTCGCACGCCGATATTGTTGATCTCGTTGTTGGAGCGGGGATCCCCGGCGTAATCGATCTTGTCCGTGCACTTGACGTAAACGGGGCAGGGTTCGGGCCCGCAGTAGTCGGTGCCGCCGGGCGCCGGAGGCGGGTAGCTCGGGTCACCGCAGAGGGTCACGCCACAGGTGTCCGTGCCGCCCTCCACCGGGTGAGGTTCTGGCCCCACACCACTGATGACGATGGTTCCGCAGTTGTCGGTGCCCCCAGGAGCGACAGGCTGACCGGCCCCTGCCTGCCCGGAACCCGACCCTTGACCACTGCCCGCCGGCCCGACACCGGGGCTGCCCGGCACCGCGGTGCTGCTGGCTGGGGTCGTGGTCTTCGAAGAGCTGACGGAGCTCACCGTCGTGGTGCTCGCACCCGGCGCGGCGGAACCCTGCTCGTCCGCCGAGCACCCGGTCACGATCAGCACCGGTGCAACCACGCCCAGCACCAATCCGGTGCCCGCACGCCACCGGCGGCTCTTCCTCAACATCTGTACGATCCGCACAGCCTCTCCTCTGAACATGCCGCCCGGCCCGAATAGGCCAGGCGTGCAAGGGTTCCGGCAAACCGGAACGATCGGTAAAGAAATCCCCTGCGAAAGTCGTCGGATGATCCCCGGTCGTTACAGCCACTTTCAGCGGTGTCCAATCCCCAACGCTCACGGGACTCCGGACTGCGGGTTCGTCTTGCTGGAAGGCGAACTGCCGCCAGCCTCTTCACCCGAATCTTCAGCCGGTGCAATGCCTCTACTGAGGTAGCGCACTACTCACGATCCGTGCGCACCCGTGCTGAAGACTCGGATCATTCCGCCATGCGGTTCGATGCCACCTCACGAACCGGGAGAAGACCATGTGTGCTCGTACTGCGGAAGCTCCGGGGTTGCCGCCTTGGGAACACGGGAAGTCGTTCGACTACGACGCCTTCATCTCCTATACCCACCGTGATCGACCGGTCGCGGCGGGCATCCAGAAGGCCATGCACCGGATCGGCAGGCGGGTGGGCCGTTTGCACGCACTGCGGGTGTTCCGCGACGCCACCGACCTGACCGCCAGCCCGGACCTGTGGGCCAGGGTCATCGACGCGATGGACCGGGCTCGCTACCTGATCGTGGTGCTCTCCCCGCACGCCGTGACCTCCGGCTGGGTGAACAAAGAGGTCGCCCACTGGCTGCGGAAGCGTGGCCCGGACCGGCTGCTGTTCGTCGTCGCCAATGGACACCTGGTCTGGGACGAAGCTGCCGGGCGGTTCGATCCGGACCGGTCCGATGTGGCGCTGCCGGCGCTGGCAGAGCCGGGCGTCCTCGCCGCGGAGCCGTTCTACGTCGACGTCAGCGACGATGCGCCGTGGGATCCCGCGGCGCCGATGTTCCGGGAGAAGGTCACCGACCTCGCCGCCCCGATCCACGGCAAACCCAAGTACGAACTGGCCAGTGAGGACGTACGCGAGCAACGCCGTTTCCGGCGGTTGCGGAGCGCCGCCCTCACCGGCCTGATCCTGCTGACGATCTGCGCGGTCGCCGCTGCGGTCCTCGCGCTCGTGCAACGGCAAGCAGCTCTTCACCAACGAAACGAGGCAGTGGCTCGACGACTGACCGCCGAGGCCCAGTCCATGCTCGCCCGGACCCGATCCGGCGGCGATGTGCGCGCACTACAGCAAATCCTGGCCGCGCAGGAGATCGCTTCGAAGCCGGACGAGGGCACCCTACTCGACGCCCTGATCGCGCGGCGCGACGTATTCACGGTCATCAGGACCGCCGCCGAGGTGCGCAACGCGACGTTCAGCCCGGATGGTCAGCGGATCGCCTCCAGCGACGGCCACACTGTGCAGGTATGGAATGCGAGTACAGGACAACCGATCAGCCAGGCGGTGACCGGACATGACGGCGACGTGCACGCCGTGGCGTTCAGTCCCGACGCACGACGCGTCGCATCCGCCGGCGACGACGGCACGGTGCGGCTGTGGGAGGCGGCCACCGGCCAGCCGATCGCCCAACCTCTGATCGGGCATGAGGGCCCGGTGTACGCGGTGGCGTTCAGTCCAGACGGACAGCGGATCGCTTCCAGCGGTTGGGATTCCACGGTGCGGCAGTGGGATGTGGCCACCGGCCAACCGATCGGCCGGCCGCTCATCGGCGGCTGGGGGGGTGTGGCGTACAGCTCGGACGGGCAGTGGATCGCTTCCGCTTCCGGCGACACCGTGCAGGTGTGGGATGTGAACAATGGCGAACGAATCGGCGAGCCGATCACCGGGTTTCCGGGTCCGGTGGAATGCATGGCGTTCAGCCCCGACGGACACCGGATCGTCATCGGCAGCGGACGTACCGAGGGCACCATACAGATATGGGACTTGGACACCCACCGACCGGTCGGCCAGCCGATGACCGGTCCGGACAAGACGACCGGTTATGACGATGAGGTATGGAGCGTGGCGTTCAGCCCGGACGGGAAGTGGATCATCTCCGGAGACCACGACGGCACCGTGCGGCTGTGGGACGCGACCACCACCCAACCGATAGGCGAACCTCTCACCGGGCACGAGGGCCCGGTGTGGAGCGCGGCGTTCAGCCCGGATGGGCGACGCCTTGTCTCCGGCGGTCCGGACGGCACTGTACGGGTGTGGGACGCGGACCCGGACCCATCGATCGGCAAGCCCCTGCTGAGCCCCTCGGACCGAGCAGAGATCGCCGCGCTCAGCGCGGATCACCGGTACATAGCCACCCGGTCCGGCGGCACCATGCAGGTGTGGGATACGAATACCGGCCAACAGATCGGGCAGCGCCTCATCGGCCTTGGAGAAGCGGTGAACGCGGTCGCGTTGCGCCCGGACGCGCAGCAGATCGTCACCGGCGGGGAAGGCAACCTGCGCCTGTGGGACGTCAGCACCGGTCAGCCGATCAGCGAGCCCATCACCGGGCACAAGGGCCCGGTGCGGACCGTAGCCTTCAGCCCGGACGGGAAACGGATCGTCTCTGGAGATGACGACGGCACCGTGCGGCTGTGGGACGCGACCACCGGCCAACCGATCGGCCCGCCCCTTACCGGCCATCAGGACGCGGTGGAAACCGTGTCGTTCAGTCCCGATGGGCGGAGAATCTTCACAGCCGACAACACTGACATGCGGCTGTGGAACACAGTCACCGGCGAACTGATCGGCCAACCAATGACGACCGGTCCGATTCAAGCCATCGCGATCAGCCCGGACGGAAAGCGGATCGCCACCAGCGGTGAGGGCGTGCGATTGTGGGATGGCAGCACGAGTCGACAGATCAGTTCGTCCGCACCGCCCGGAACTTGGAACTCCGTGCATCGCATGGCGTTCAGCCCCGACGGCAAGCGGATCGTTTCCGGCAGTCACGACAAAACCCTGCGACTGTGGGAGGCTGACACCGGACAGCCGATCGGCCAGCCTCTCCTTGGGCATCAGGACGCGGTGTGGAGCGTGGCGTTCAGCCCTGACGGCCGCTACATTGTCTCCGGCTCGGGTTCGATGTACACCATCGACACCACCGTGCGACTGTGGGACGCAATGACAGGTCTGGCGATCGGCCAGCCGATGACGGGGCATCGCGGTACCGTACGAACCCTGGTATTCAGCCCCGACGGTCGCCACATCATCTCCGATGGGGGCGAGGGCACCGTGCGCCTGTGGCCCGCCCCTGCGGCGTGGAGGGACGAACTGTGCGCCAAAGTTCCTGAAAACATGAGCCGAACCCAGTGGGACGCATGGGTTTCCCCGGACATCGACTATGTAGCAGTCTGCCCCGGCCTTCCGATTGCCGCCGACGACGCCACGCATTGAGGGAGACGTCGCAACATAGGTTCGCCCTCCTCTGCCATCAGGGTTGAGGCGGCGTTCCCTCGACTGAATCCCGCGCCGGGCCACTGACAAGACGGCGTCTACCGGCCGGGTGAGGATGACGCCGGCCTGGCGGATCTGCTCGGCGGTCGTGGCCTGCGGGCGGCCGAGGCGTTGCCCGCAGGAATGCACCGACCACTCGAGCCCGAGATCGAATCCCGACAACAGGCAGTCGCATACTGCGGCCAGTCGGTATGCCGAACAAGTTTCTGATCCACGGAGTTCACGTCGGCCGGCCCGTGAGCCTCTATATATGTGAACGGCAAACTCAATGAGGAAGCAGGCTATGAGCCCGACCACTGCGTTGCTGGTGACATCGCTCGGAATCCACATTCTGGTCTTCGGTGGGCTCTGGCTACGTCTACGCGCCTGCGCAGAGCAACAGCGCGGGCACCGGCGGTACTTGATCGGGCTCGCCCGCGTGTTGCCCGGTGGCAGTCGGGTGGACGACATACACGGTGATGGGCGCCGGACCCGTCTGATTATCGGTCCCGAGCCGGAGCCGCGCTCGTGACCGATGGCCACGACAATCCGAGCGGACAACTCCACCCGGCCGCCACGTCTCGAATCGCCTTCAGCCCGCTCGACTTGGAGATCGCCGCCTTCAGCGCCTTCTACCGGGAGACCCTGCCGCGGCTTGTGGCCTTCCTGGAACAGCATGGTGCTCGCCGAGCTGACGCCGCTGACATTGCGCAGGAAACGATGGCGAAAGCCTGGAGGGCGTGGTCTACCATCGATCACCCCACAACCTGGGTATTCACTGTCGGCGGCCGTGAATACGCGCGGCGGAACAGCAGACTGGAGGAAGACCCGGTCGCAGAGGTGTCGGATCGAACCGCCCTACTGAGCGGGCATCTCGAGTTCGACGCCGTGGAACGCCGCCTCGATTTCTTGCGAGCGTTGGCGACACTGCCCCCTCGTCAGCGGCAGGTCATGGCTTGGAGCTTTGCCGAGTACACGCCGATTCGAATCGCTCGCATCCTCCGGATCAGCCCGGAGGCTGTCCGGGCCAATCTGATGAAGGCTCGTCGGACCATCGCGACCAATTTGGATGCGAGTGAGGAATGATGACTGATTTCGTCCGAGACCAGAACCCCGCTGTCGATCGTTGGCTCGCTGAACAGCACCAGGCGCTGATCGAGGACGTGACTGCTTCCCTCGATATCGAGGCTGGCCTGCGCGAGATCTTGATACCGGTGCAGCACAACGCCTATGTAGCCAAGCTCCGCGAAGAACTCGACATCGAAGCCGGACTGGCAGCGATCCTCTCCCCGCCCCCCACTGAACCACGACATGACCGAACCGATGCCGCGAGCAAAGCCCGAGGCGCGGGTGAAAGCCGAGCTCTCAGTGAGGGGAAAACCCCGGCCACAGCGGCCGCCCCAGGGGAGGTCACTGCCCCCGGTAGCAGACTTGACCGCGACGAGGAGCCAGACTTCAGCGAGGTAGTGGACCTGAGCGAGGTAGGGGTTTGGCAACCAGGAAGCTTCCCATCCTGGCAGTCCGTCAGCCCTGATATCCGATGGGTGATCCGAACGCTTGTCTACCGCGGATTGAACGATGCCTGCGACGCCGCACGCTACCTCAAAGAGAAGGTCCTCGATGAACCTCTCGGCCTGCGGCTCGCGACCTCGCCTACTCTTGATTGCAAATCGATCATCCTGGATTTCGACAAGTGGCTTGTCATACCCGAGGCGCTCAAGCGAGTATCCAAAAGCCAGAACGCCATTGCCAAGACGATCCCGGCGCAGCATTCAGACGAAATCCCCTCCATCAACAAGATGCTCACCCACCTAGAGGATCTCGCCGACTTCGCCGACCACGTCGCGAAGTTGGCGCGGCAAGTCCGCAACATGGTCGATACCGGCACCAAGGCAACGGTTCCGATGCCCTCGTCATTCGCCGCCGAGCGCACTACAGCTCTTTGGAGCCATGTATCTCTGCTGACCAGGGAACTTGCGAATCAGGTGATCCGAGTCCGCGGAGCCTTCAACGACTTCACCGGCGCGGACCTCATCGACCTGGAGATCGGCACGGAGGAGTTGGATGGAATCCGTTGGTCGTCGCAAACCCGATGGCCTCCACACTGGCAGGCAGAAATCGAACTCGACTCTGTTCCAATCGGTTCCGACGTCTACCAAGTCAAGAAAGGGGTGCGCCATCCCGCCTCGGTGTAGCAGGCATGACGCTGGTCGTTTATCGGCGGTCAGAAAACCGGAGGCGCAGACCGACTGACAGATCGCAGGGCAGATAGTCGTTGCGAGACAGTGGATTTGGATTCCGAACTGAGCGGGTTGCTGGATCTACGTGAGGTTCGTCGCGATCCGAGTCGCCGAGCGGTGTCGGCAACGCGAAAGGAACAGAACGGCCACTCCGCAGCAATACGGCGGTGATGAGGTTGCACCGTCGCCCGATCCGGGCGATTCGCACCACCGATGGGGAGGTCACGTTGTGCAGGTGAACGTCTGATGTTCGAATCTTGTTACACGCCAGTCGATATCGCTCACCTGCTACGACACCGATACGGCCTTCCGGTCGAGCTGACCGCCGAACGCGCGATGGTTGTGTGTGGGCCGCGAATCGGTGCGCTCGACCTTCCCCCCGAACTCGGATCTCGCGTTCTGGCGTTGCTTGCCGATACCTGCCCGCCGGTCATCAGCGATCAGCGAGATACACGGTGGACCTTTCTGATCGAACCACTGACGCCGTCGAGCATGTCACGGTTCACCGAACTCGGAGTCGTCCCACGTCGAGCCGGGCGACGAGTACTACTCCCCATGTCGGACAACGGATTCGGCTGCCGTTGGGCATCACGGCCCAGACCCGGCACCCTGCGCCTGCCCGCGGAATCGGATGTCCTCGACGCGATCGAACGCCTGGGCACGGTGCCGACCTCTCACTCGGTCGAAACATGTCCGGCGATAGAGCACCTGGTCGCCCCGCTCGCCTGCACGACGGGACGGCCGAAGCTATGAATCCCAACCCGTCCTGACCCCCGGATCGAATACTCCTGGGCCGGGCGGGGATTCGCCTGAACGAACACCGGACGTCGGCTCCCGAGGCCGCGTAACAGTGGACAGATGTGACGTGCGCCACGACATTTCGGTGTTACGGAACAGCAGTGCCCGGCGTCTGATGGATGAACCACAGGACAGCGAACAGGAGCCACCCCATGGTCGGTAAATCGCAGAAGTGGCCGGGCGACAGCAGCGAGGACTCGGCGACCGCGGCGTTCGTCGCCCATCGCAACCTGCTGTTCACCGTCGCCTACCAGATGCTCGGCTCGGCCGCCGACGCGGAAGACGTTTTGCAGGAGACCTGGTTGCGGTGGGCAGGGGTCGAGTTGGACGCTGTCCAGGATCAGCGCGCGTACTTGGTGCGGATCACCACCCGCCAGGCGCTGGACCGGCTGCGCACCCTCGGCAGGCGCAAGGAGTCCTATGTCGGACCGTGGCTGCCCGAGCCGCTGCTCACCGCGCCCGACGTGGCCGAGGACGTCGAGCTGGCAGACAGCGTCTCGATGGCGATGCTGCTGGTGCTGGAGACGCTCACACCGACCGAGCGGGCGGTGTTCGTGCTGCGTGAAGTGTTCGACGTGGGGTACGAGGAGATCGCCGAAGCCGTCGGCAAGAGTCCGGCGGCGGCACGCCAGATCGCTTACCGGGCACGGGCGCACGTCGCGGCACGCCGACCGCGCGGCATCGTCTCCGCCGCCGAGACCCGGGACGCGCTCGACGCGTTCCAGCGTGCGATCGACACGGGCGATCTACAGAACCTGCTCGACATCCTCGCGCCGGATGTCGTGTTCCTCGGCGACGGTGGCGGCATCGCGCAAGCCGCGCTCGCACCAATCGTGGGAGCGGACAATGTGGCTCGCGTGCTGACCGCCGGGCTGGGCAGGACCGCGGCGAGCGCGAGGCAACTGGCACAGGTCAACGGCTATCCGGCGCTGATACTTCGGCGCGACGGCGAGATCGACACCGTCGTGGCGGTGCGCATCGACGACGGCCTCGTCACCGGGCTGTACGCCATGCGCAATCCCGAAAAACTGTCCCGCGTGCTGCGCGAGACCACCCTGTCCCGTTGACCGGCATACCCGCCGAATTCGTCCGCCCTACGCGGACCGCGCGGCGGCGAAGTGGCGCATCGACGTGCCATCCCACACCCCGGCGGCGAGGGCCGCGTCGTACTCGGTGCGCAGCCGCGCCACGAGATCGGCGACCGAGGTGACCTCGTCGAGGGTGCCGACGCCCTGTCCGGAGCCCCAGATGTCACGCCAGGCTTTCGCCCCGGTGTTGCCGCCGGAGCCGAAGTTCATCGTCGACGGGTCGGACTCGGGGAGGTCGTCCGGGTCGAGACCGGCGGCGACGATGCTGCCACGCAAATAGTTGCCGTGGACGCCGGTGAAGAGGTTGGAGTAGACAATGTCGGCGGCGGTGCTGTCGACGAGCATCTGCTTGTACCCGGCGGCCGCATTGGCCTCGTGCGTCGCTATGAACGCGGAGCCGACGTAGGCGAGGTCGGCGCCGGCGGCCTGCGCCGCCAGGATCGACGCGCCGTGCGAGAGGGCGCCGGAGAGCAGCAGCGGCCCGTCGAACCACTCGCGGATCTCGCGAAGGAGCGGGAACGGCGAAATCGTTCCCGCGTGCCCGCCCGCGCCCGCCGCGACAGCGATGAGTCCGTCCGCGCCCTTCTCGATCGCCTTGCGCGCGAACGCATTACTGATGACGTCGTGCAGCACGATTCCGCCGTAGGAATGAACAGCGTCGTTGACCTCGGGCCGTGCGCCGAGCGAGGTGATCACGATCGGGACCTGGAAGTCCACGCACGCCTGAAGGTCGGACTCGAGCCGGTCGTTGGACTTGTGGACGATCTGGTTGACGGCGAAGGGGGCGGCAGGCGCGTGCGGGTTCGCGGCGGTGTGCGCGGCCAGGTCCTCGGTGAGCTGGGCGAGCCAGTCGCGCAGGGCCGACGCGGGGCGGGCGTTGAGCGCGGGGAACGAGCCGATCACACCGGCTTTGCACTGGGCGCTGACGAGTTCCGGGCCGGACACGATGAACAGCGGCGACGCGACGACGGGGAGCGCGAGCGGAACGCGAAGAGCGGAAGGCAGAGTCATGGTCGATCTTTCCGAGTGGTGAGTGGTGCGTGGTCGGGATTGCGTCGTGTCAGGAGAGCCAGGGCAACCGGTCGGCAGGTCGTCGGGCACTACCCGGCCGGGGAACTTGGGCGGGTTGCGCCGACGCATCGGAGTGTGCCGGGCGGGATCGGCGAAGAGTTATCCGAGCGCGACGCTTTTTTATCCGAGTGCGACAATCTCGCCGTGAGTCATATTCGCTCCGCCAGTCTGCGCGGCTTCAGGAGCGTCGTCGCCGAGCTCGGGGGCGACGCGGATTCGCTGGCGCTCGCGGTCGGCCTGTCGCCGAAGTCCCTCGACCTGGACGACGACCTGGTTCCAGGAAGAGTGGCCGCGGCGTTACTGGAGGTTGCCGCGGAGCAATTGCGGTGCCCCGACCTCGGTCTTCGGGTCGCTGGACGTCAATCCGTGTCCGTTCTGGGGACACTCGCCGTCGCGATGACGAACTCGCCGACCATCGGCGCCGCGCTCGATTGCCTGTCGCGATATCTCTCCTCGTACGGCCGATTTCTCACGGTATCCATGGGTGACGATCCTCAGCATCGTCGCGGCGTGGTCGGGCTGTACTACGGACCGGCCACTGCGGCGGGTCCGGTGCAGGCCGTCGATCTGGGGATCGGCTTCACCCACCGGGTCATCACCTACCTCAATGGCGGACCGTACGGTTTGCTAGGCGTCCATCTCCCATACGAGTCCCCGGTCTCGCCCCGCGACTACGCGGACTACTTCGGAGCGCCGGTCCGAACTCGGCAGCCGCAACCGGCCGCCATACTCCGCCTCCCCGCGGCACTGCCGAATCTGGAACTCGTGGGCGTCAACGACACGATTCGTCAGCTCGCCGTCGCATTCCTCGCCGAGCAGACGTCGAACGGCAAGACGGACATCGTGTCCCGCACCCGAACCGCGATCAGGGAATCACTCGGCACTGGCACGGTCGAGCTGGCCGGGATCGCGCGGTTGCTGATGATGCACCCCCGCTCGCTCCAACGGCACCTCGAGCAGGCAGGCGTCACCTTCGGCCAGCTGCTCGACGACACTCGTCGCGAAACCGCGCTCCGGCTCTTGCTCGGCACCGACCTGCCGCTCGGCCACATCGCGGGCATCGTCGGTTTCGTCGAGCAGCCGTCGTTCTCGCGGGCCGCCCGGCGCTGGTGGAAGCTCTCCCCCAGTGAGGTCCGGCGCACCCGCCGCATCTGACGTGACATTTTTCCAAGACACCCCCGCGGTGCGCTGGCGATGCTGGCAGTCGAATCTGCAAGCGCGACAGCCCCATGGAGGAGAAATGAACGACGGCACCGGCATCGAACGACCGCCGCTGGGTATCCGGCTGCTGCATGCCGTGCGCAAGGCGCCGAACTGGTCGACGATGACGGCCGACGAATTGGTCGCCTACCGCGACGCGGAGAACCGCAGGCGGTCGTCCCGTCTCGGGCGGGTGATCACCGGACGCCCGGCCGACGGCGTCGCGATCCGGTGGCGCGAGGTGACACTGGCCGACCGTGAGGTGCGGGTCCGGGAGTACCGGCCGTCGACCGAGCACCGCGGTGACCTGCCGCTGGTATTGCACGTGCACGGCGGCGGGTTCGTCGGCACGGCGGTCCAATGCGACTGGTCCAACAGCTATTTCGCCGCGTCGCTGCCCGCGGTCGTCGTCTCGGTCGAGCACCGCCTGCTCGCCGAAGGGACTCCCCTCTCGGCGGCCGTCGACGACGGCTGGGAAGTGCTGCGGCACGTGGTGCTGCACGCCGCGGAATGGGGAGTGGACCCGGCGCGGACGGTGGTCGTCGGCGAGAGTACCGGCGGGTTGATCGCCGCGCTGTCCGCGATCCGAGCCAAAGCATCCGGCCTGCACCTGCGCGCGCAGGTGCTGGTCAATCCCGTGACGGACGTGACCGGGACGGCGTTCGACCATCCCTCGATCACCCAGCACGCGGACAGCCCGACCCTGAACATGGCGCAGCTGCGGCTGTTTCAGCGCTTGGCGGCGCCGCCGGGATCAGATGCTCGTGCGGTGTCGCCGCTGCTCACCGAGGATCTCGGCGGGCTGGCCCCGGCGCTCGTGGTGGTGCCGACCATCGACCCGCTGGCCGATCACGGCCGTCGCTACGCCGAACGGCTGCTCGCGTCCGGGACGCCTGCGCGGCTCACCGAACATCCCGGTGCGCCGCACGGCTTCCTCAGCATGCCGGGCCTGGCGCCGCAGGCCAAGGCCGCGCGCACGGAGATCGCCGCGTTCCTCCAGGATCATCTCGACGAATCACCTTCGGTCGCCCCGAAATCGAAGAAGGCGGGAAGGCGATGACCATCACCGATGTAGTCGAGTCGAGTGAGCGGTCCGCCCCGGATACCGACACTGCGGCGAGTCAGCGCACTGCCTTGCCGCTGCGCCCCTATCTGGGCGCTTTCGCCGCCGTGGTGATTTTGCAGGTCATCGGCGCCGTCGCCGGTTTGGCTCCGCTGCTGGCTGTCGTGGAATTGGGCCGAGCCTTGTTGTCGCCCAACCCGATCGATCACGGCCATGTGTGGACCGTGGTGATCGTGGGTGCGGCCGGTCTGCTGGTGCGGCTGCTGTTCACCGCGGCGTCCTCGGGAATCGGGCATCTTCTCGACGGCTACGTGCAACTGTCGTTCCGGCGGCAGTTGGCCGCGCGATTGGGGCGGGTGCCGATCGGCTGGTTCTCCCGGCGCCGGACCGGTGAGCTGGCGAAGGTGGTTGGCGAGGACGTCAGCGCCGTGCACCCGTTGATCGCTCACACCCCCGGCGAGCTCGTCGCGGCATTCGTGGTTCCCGCGGTGTCGCTGGTCTATCTGTTCACCGTCGACTGGCGGCTGACGTTGATCACGCTGATCCCTGTGGTGCTGGCCGTGGCGCTGGTTCCGCTGATGATGACCCCGACCCGGCTGCGCGAGCAGGCGGATTTCGACGCGGCCATGGGACGGATCGCCAGTTCCGTCGTCGAGTTCGTGCAGGGGATCGCGGTGGTCAAGGCGTTCGGCGGATCGGGGCGCGCGCATCGTAAATTCCGCACGGCCGCAGACGATTTCGCCGACATCTTCCTCCGGATGGTGCGCGGTCTCGCAGGCATCGCCGCCGGGATGCAGCTGGCACTCTCGCCGCCGTTCGTGCTGCTGGTGGTGCTGATCGGCGGCGCGGCGCTGATCACGGCCGGTGACATGCCACCGGCCGACCTGCTGCCATTCCTGCTGCTCGGGCTGGGCCTGACCGCTCCGGTGGCGGCGCTCGGCCACGGCTTCGACGATCTGCAGGCCGCCCGGCGCGCGGTCGGCCGGATCCAGGAGGTGCTCGCGGTGCCGTCGCTACCTGAGCCGGCGCACCCGGTCGCACCGCAGGGTCACCGCGTGGAACTGCGGGACGTCCGGTTCGGCTACGACCCCGATCACGAGGTGCTGCGCGGGATCGACCTGGCGCTCGAGCCGGGCACTGTCACCGCGATCGTCGGGCCGTCGGGCAGCGGGAAGTCCACGCTGGTTCAGTTGTTGCCGCGGTTCTTCGACCCGACCCACGGTTCGGTTCTGCTCGGCGGAGTCGATCTGCGCGACGTCGGCAGCAGGCGGCTCTACCGGATGGTCTCCTTCGTCTTCCAGGACGTCCGCCTGCTGCGCGCGTCGGTGGCGGACAATATCGCGCTGGCGGTACCGCACGCCGACTTGGACGACGTGGTTCGCGCGGCTCGGCTGGCCAACATCCACGATCGAATTCTCGAGCTGCCGCGGGGATACCACTCGGTGATCGGTGAAGACGCAGGGCTGTCGGGCGGTGAGGCCCAGCGCATCTCGATCGCCCGCGCACTGCTCGCCGACGCGCCCGTCCTTGTGCTCGACGAGGCGACCGCCTTCGCCGATCCGCAGACCGAACAGGCGGTGCGCCAAGCCCTTTCGACGTTGTCCGGCAGCAAGACGATTCTCGTCATCGCGCATCGGCTGGAGACGGTCGCCGACGCCGACACCGTCGTGGTGCTGGAGAACGGGTCGATCGTCGAGCGCGGCAGACCGGCCGAGCTGCTGGCGCGAAACGGAAAGTTCGCCGCGCTCTGGCGATCCCAGCGATCGATCACCGACGAGATGGAAGGAGACGGACCCCGATGATTCGAATGCTGCTGCGGGTGCTCGGACACGAGTACGCCCGGCCGGTGCGTCGCACCGTGGCCCTGATGACGACCACCGCGATCGTCGAAGGCTTGTCCTACGCGCTGCTGGTTCCCGTGCTGCGGGCGCTGTTCGGGGACACCCCCGAGGATGCGGTGCCCTGGCTGATCGCGTTCGGCGTCGCGGTCGCGGTCTACGGGGTGCTGCGCTATGTCAGCGACCTGTCCGGGTTTCGCGTCGGGACCACGCTGTTGCGCGGTGTCTATCACCGTCTCGGCGATCATCTCGCCCGATTGCCCATCGGCTGGTACACCGAAGGCCGTGTTGGAGACGTGTCGATCCTGGCCAGTCGCGGTGTGCTGCAGGCGATGAGCGTGATCGCGCACATGCTGGCGCCGCTCGTCTCCGCGTCGGTGACTCCCCTGGCGATCCTCGTCGTCATGCTCGCCTTCGACTGGCAGCTGGGGCTGGCCGCGTTGGCCGCCGTGCCGATCGTCGCGGCGACCCAGATATGGACGGGCCGCTCGATGGCCGCGGTCGACGCCGAGCGCCACGAACGCGACCGTGAGGCCGCGCGACGAGTCATCGAATACCTTCAGGCCCAGCCGGTGTTGCGCGCCGGGGGACGAACCGCCGAACGGTTCCGGTCACTCGACGACTCGCTGCGGGAAGTCGGGCGCGCGTCCCGCAAGCAAGCGCTGTCGGCGCTGCCCGGCGTGCTGGGCTCGACACTCGTGGTGCAGGTGATGTTCACCGCGCTGCTGGTCCTCGGCGCCTACCTCACCCTCGGCGGGACCATCGGCGCGGCAGAGGTTCTGACGATTCTGGTGCTCGCCGCTCGCTGCGCTGATCCGCTGCTGTCGCTGGCCGAAATCGGTGGCCAAGTCCGCAGCGCGCGTGCCGAATTGACCAGGCTCGACACGGTTTTGCGCACCGAGCCGCTGCCGGAACCGCGCGAACCCCTCCGGCCGGAACATCACGACCTCGCGTTCGACTCGGTCACCTTCCGGCACGGCGACCGCACGGTGATCGACAACGTGTCGATTTCGCTGCCCGAGGGACAGCGGCTCGCCGTCGTCGGCCCGTCGGGTTCGGGCAAGAGCACACTGCTTCAGTTGCTCGCTCGGTTCTACGACGTGGACGCGGGTGCGGTGCGCATCGGCGGGGTGGACGTGCGGGCCGTCGACACCGAGGTCCTGATGGCACAGTTCGCCATCGTCTTTCAGGACGTGTATCTCTTCGACGGCACGATCGAGGAGAACGTGCGTCTCGCCCGTCCCGACGCCGACGACGCCGAGTTGCTTGCGGCGGCGACCGCGGCGCGACTCGACGAGGTGATCGAACGCCTGCCCGACGGGTGGGCCACGAACGTCGGCGAAGGCGGCGCACTGCTGTCCGGCGGCGAGCGCCAACGTGTCTCGATCGCGCGCGCACTGCTGAAGAACGCGCCCATCGTGCTGCTGGACGAGGTGACCTCCGCCCTGGACCCGGTGAGCGAGGCAGCCGTCCACGCGGGCATCGAGCACCTGATGGCGGGCAGGACGGTGGTGATGGTGGCGCACCGGCTGCGCACGGTCCAGCGCGCCGACCACATCGTCTTCCTCGACGGCGGCCGGATCGTGGAACAGGGCACCCACGACGAACTGCTGCGCCAGGGCGGGCGCTATGCCGATTTCTGGGAGGTCTCCATGGCGCCCGCAGCGAGCTGACAGCGCGCGTCGCACCGAAGTAGCAGTGCCCGGGCGCTTCTGATGCCGGTGCGGGTGCCCGGAACGCACTCAGCCGGTGGCGAGCGCACGGTCGGCGAGTGCGGCGATGACCGGTCCGAGTGTTCTGGCGTAGCCGACGGTGAGGTGATTGTCGTCGCGGTACACCAGGTTGTCGCCGATGACGAGGGGGCAGCGGGCGGCGGTGCAGAACAGCGAGGTCAGATCGGCGTACTGGCCGCCACCGGCGGTGGTCGCCGCTTGCTCGGCCGCGATACCCGCGTCGTCGACCGCGTCCGCCCGGGTAGGCGTGCAGGCCGCCGCATCATCGATGTGTTCGGACAGACACGCGGGCACGGTGGTGTGCGGATCGGGGATCGACCCGAGAACGAGGACCGCCGCGCCGGTCGCTCGCAGCCGGCCGACCAGGCGGTTCAGGCTGTCGACCCAGGCTTGGTCGTACGAGACGAAGCCGAAGTCGGCGCCGTAGCGCCGGGACATGCTCAGCACGATCAGCCGGGGACGTTCGGCTTGTAGCCGGGTCAGGATCTGGCCGCGCCACTGCTCGCATTCGGTGTACTCCCGGCCCAGATAAGGGCTGCTGATGGGCAGGTCGAGCAACGGACAGGTGACCTTCGCCATGGTTTCCAGCCGCCAGTGCCGTGCCGCGGCGATCGGCTCGAACGCCGGATGCCACATCGCCGCATGGGAATCGCCGACCAGCGCCACGGTCGTGGCTGCGTCCGGATGGCCGGAGGCGCACTCGGCCTGTCCAAGGTCACGCCACGATCGCACGCAGCCGTCGAGGAACACGCTTGCCTTGTCTCCGGGTGCGTCGGCGAGCGAGGGGGTGAGATTCGAAGGGACAGCATGGATCTCGGCCGATGCGGTGACTGCGGCCTTGGCGTCTGCCATCAGCTGCCGGACCGCAGCGTCGCCCGGGTCCGCGCCGGGAACGGCCGGTGCGGCGGGCGTGACGAGCGTGAGGGCCTGGGCTGCCGCGCCACGGCCGACCGGGGCGGGAACGAGCACGAGCAGCGTCAGTGCCACACCACCGGCGACCGCCGTGACCGCGCCGCCACAGGCGAGGCTGTGTGCCGCCGACCTTCGCAGCGGGGCGGCGAAGCGGACCGGATTCTCGACCAGCCACAACGTGAGCATGGCGAGTCCGCCCGCCATCATGACCGCGCCCATCGAGCCACCCGGTCCGAGCTGGTGCCCGAGCACGCGCGGCGCCAGCAGCAATACTGGCCAGTGCCACAGATACCAGGAGTACGACACCCGGCCGATCGCCCGCATGCCACGCAGCGCCAGTCCGCGGCCGACCCCGAATCGTGTTTCGACGCAACCGGATACGATCACCAGGGCGGTACCGAGAACGGGCAGCAGAGCCGCGGTGCCCGGAAACGGTGTCTTCCCGTTCAGCTGGGAACACGCCGCGACGATGAGGACCAGCCCGATCCATCCGGCAAGGGCCGCGACCGATTTCGGCAACCGGGACCAGGCGCAGGCCGACAGCGCGATCATGCCGCCGACGCCCAGCTCCCGGGCTCGCGTCGGCAGCGAGAAGTAAGCCAACGGCGGCAGCGTGCGGGTCAGCGTCAGCGAGATCGCGAAGGAGAGCGCGGCGACAACCGCGAGAACGATCAGGTACGGGAACCGCGCGGCCGATCCGATCCGGCTCCGCCGCGCGAACCAGGCCGTGCCAGCGATCAGCACGGGCCACAACAGATAGAACTGTTCCTCCACACCGAGCGACCAGAAGTGCTGAAACGGCGACGGAAGCGTGTCGACAGCAAGGTAGTCGGTGCCGCGCAGCACGAGCCGATAGTTCCCGGCGTAGAAGGCGGCGGCGATGCCATCGCCGAGGACCTGGCGAGCCTGTAGCGGCGGCAGCAGTACGGCCGCGCCGATCGCGGTGGCCACCAGCACGACACCCGCCGCGGGCAGCAAACGGCGGGCCCGCGCGCCGTAGAACCGGATCAGCCCGACAGTGCCGGTGGCGGCCGCATCGCGGAAAAGTATTCCGGTGACGAGAAATCCGGAAATGACGAAAAAGACATCGACACCAACGAATCCGCCCCCGACCCCGGGCAGGTTCGCATGAAAAAGCACAACTGCCAGTACGGCGACCGCCCGCAACCCCTCGATGTCGGGTCGAAATCCGCCGCGCGGTGTCGCGCCATCTACGCGATCGTCCTGCCGATCTGTCAATCCGCCGGTCGCCGCCACCGTCATGGGCGCATTGTTCTCGATCTTGTTGGCTATGTCACGGCAACTCACCGATTACGGGTTTCCCGGCCTATATTCCGAGCCAATGGACAGATCTAATACGGGATCGGAATTTTCACTGTGCGTGGATAGCGGCACCGCGGGTAATCGGAAGCTCCGAATATCTCGTCCCTGCAAATGAGAAACCGGCGCGCCGTGCGTCTCTGCCTCGTCGGTGATGCCAACCGGCTGCCGGAAATCATTGCCTGGCAGTACGACCTGGATCGCCGCAACGCCGCGGCGGCCGTCGCCATCTCCGCGACCTATTTCCGGGCGGTCGCCACCCCGGGACCCGTCAACCGCTTCGCAGGCGACGAGCGCACTCGACTGGCATAGACCACCCGGGGACCCTGGCCGACGATTACGGCCCGATGCCGGTTCCGCGCGCGCTCGATTTGGTAGATTTCGCTACCGAACGAACATTCGACCAGGAGGTTCGCGATGTTCTGGAACGCTTCTCAAATCCCCGATCAGCGCGGCCGGACGGCGGTGGTGACCGGGGCAAACGGCGGGCTCGGGCTGGAAACGGCGCGGCAACTGGCGGCGAAGGGCGCCCACGTCGTGATGGCGGTACGCAATCAGGACAAAGCCGCGGCCGCGGTCGAGACCATCCGCGCGACCGCGCCCGACGCCTCACTCGAGCTGGTGGCGCTCGATCTCTCCGCGCAGGCATCCGTGCGCGCGGCCGGCGAGAAGATCCTCGGCTCACATGAGCGCATCGACCTGCTGATCAACAACGCCGGCGTGATGGCGACCGGCGAGGCGAAGACCGTCGATGGTTTCGAAATGCAGTTCGGCGTGGACCATTTGGGACATTGGACCCTGACCGCGCTACTGCTGCCCGCGCTGCTGCGCACTCCCCGAGCCCGCGTCGTGACCGTGACGAGCACAGCGCATCACATGGGCCGCGCCGTCGACCCGGCAAATCCACATCTCGAGGGTCGCTACGGGCCGTGGCGCGCGTACGGCCAGGCCAAGCTCGCCAACTTTCACTTCGGCCTGGGATTGCAGCGTGCGTTCGAGCGGGCAGGCGTGGGCGCGGCGAGTCTGATCGCGCATCCGGGCTTGTCGAACACCAACCTGCAAGCGGTCAGCGTCCGGGAATCCGGCGGTGGCCTGACACAGCGGTTCAGCCAGTGGGCCGCTGTGCACACCGGCATGTCCGCGCCCGACGGTGCGCTGCCGCAGCTGCGTGCGGCGACGGACCCGACCGCGAACGGTGGCGAGTTCTACGGTCCGATGTTCGTCAACAATGGGCCGCCGGTGCGCAAACCGATCTTCCGCAAAATTGGAATGAACAGCGCCATCGCCAAACTGTGGGAAGTCTCCGAGCGGGAGACCGGCGTGCCGATCGACGTGCCCACCGCGGCGAGCGGTTGACGGCGGTGCTGCCGAGTGGGTTTCGGCGCGGAGAAATCCGTACGACGTCGTAACACAAGGCACCGCTTGGCCACAGCATTTTGCCCTCACCGAATCGACGACGCGCAAGGGTCACAAGCCAAGGAACGACACAAAGTTCGCGTCAAATGCCCCCTCCGCGCCGATTACCCGATAAGGTCGAAGCGGCCCGAGAACGTGGCGGCGTTCCCGCGGCTGACGGGGAAGTGGTCCGTCCTCCCGCATCGACCTTCGGGAGGACGGACCCTTATCCAAGACTTCGGATCCGAGAGTTCAGCGCCTAGGACGCGGCTTTCTGATAAGCGGCCACGACATCGGCGGGCACGCGCCCGCGCCGGGGAACGTCGAAACCGTTCGCCCTGGCCCACTCCCGCACCACGCCGGGACGAGGACCGTCCCCGGCAGCGGTCTCGACACTTCTGCTGCGCCGACCCGCTCTACCCACTCGCCTGCCATGAAGAACCCATTGCGCGAACAACTCTCGCAACCGGGCGGCGTTCTCCTGCGATAGGTCGATCTCGTACTCGACACCATCCACCGCGAACGACACCGTCTCCGCCGCCTGCGAATGACCGTCGAAATCGTCGACGACCGTGACAACAACCTTGCGCGCCATACCAGATACCCCACTCCCAATTCGAAAACCCACCGACACCTGCGCGATAACCGGACGCGCAGAGACTCGACACCAATCTATGAACTCGCCGGTCGAGATTCAGCATGTTACGCCCACCCCGCCACCGACCACACATCGCCGATGTTCGGCGAACAGGCGAGGCCCTACCCCACCGGTATGTCATTCGTTTCGGGTGAGGCGTGCCGCCCGGTGCGGCGACATCACCCCGGCCTGACCTCCTCGCGCCGATCAGTGTTGGAAGCCGGTCGCCTGGGTGGTTTCGTCCGCGACCCGGACGCCATAGTGATAGGCGAGCTGGCCGCCGAGGTAGCCGGAGACGCCAAGCACGGCCAGGGCGACGATCGACAGCACCAGCTGGCCCCATGACACCGCGCCCTGCGGCCCGCCGCCGGAACTGCGCCAGAAGAAGCCGACGACGAAGGCGGTGGTCACCGCCAGATTCAGGCTCATGTGCACCAAACCGATGCGAAACGCCGTGGTGCCGGTCGGTAGCGCGAGCAAGTCCAGCAGACCGATCACGGCCGCCACCAGCGCGCCGAGCACTCCGATCGCGACGAGCCACATCGCGCCGCGGGCGAGGAACTGCGGGTCGTCCACTATCCGCGAGCCGATATCGAACACCACGCTCGCCACCCACGCCCCGATCGGCACGGTCACCAGGATCGGGTGGAACGGATGTCCATACGGACCGGACACCATGGAGATGACCGGTCGTTTCGCCTTCTGCATCTCACTGGTCATAGCAACCCCTCGGTGTTGTTTTCGAGGAAGGACCGGGACAGTCGTGGTAGCCGCCTCACTTATCAGACGCATACCCGAAACGATCAGAACTACCGGTCGGAATCGGGCGGTCGGCCGCTCGCGCACTTCACCCGGAACAGGTGAGGATTCGCGCGTACTCGCGGGGCGACAATCGGCGGATCCGGTCCGATGACGACGAGGAGTCCCACCATGACGAACCCATCGGGTACCCCGAGTCCCCCGCCCGCGGAGCCTTTCCAGCGGCAGAGCGTCGCCACGGGGATCTCGATCACCGCGGCGATCATGCTGCTCGTGCTCGCCGCCGTCTCCGTGCTCGAAGGAGTCTCGGCCATCGCCAAGGACGAGATCTACGTCGCGGGCGTCGACTACGTCTACCGGTTCGACTCGACCACCTGGGGTTGGGTCCATCTGATCCTCGGCATCGTCGGCTTGATCTGCGCCCTCGGCCTACTGTTCGGCACGACATGGGGCCGCTACGCCGCGGTGGCCGTCGCCGTACTGGTGATCATCGCGAACTTCCTGTCGCTGCCCTATTACCCGTGGTGGTCACTGCTCCTCATCGCGCTGAGCGTGGTCGTCATCTGGGCCGTGACCGCCTGGCAGCCGCAGCTCTGAACGGCCTCGGACGCCGCCAGGGTCGGAGGAGAATCGTGGGCGGTAGATCCCCTCAGCGGACGGTGGATCCTTTGCACGCACGCGACGGCTGAGGCCGGCCGATGTCTTGGACCGACGTTCTCG
This sequence comes from Nocardia sp. NPDC050793, assembly GCF_040654065.1. Lineage (NCBI taxonomy): Bacteria > Bacillati > Actinomycetota > Actinomycetes > Mycobacteriales > Nocardiaceae > Nocardia > Nocardia sp. NPDC050793. The sequence continues at coordinate 73,175 of NZ_JBFAHG010000003.1, read as the reverse complement.
GCCGGTTGCCCGGTATCGCGACCGCCCTGCGGTACCGGCGGGACTGGCTGCGCACGGACATCACCGCCGGACTCGTCTTGACCGCGCTGCTGATCCCCGCGGGCATGGGATACGCCGAGGCCGCCGGCCTGCCCGCCTACGCCGGTCTCTACGCAACGATCGTCCCGCTGCTGGCCTACGCGGCGGTGGGTCCGTCCCGGATCCTGGTTCTCGGCCCGGATTCCTCGCTCGCCCCGCTCATCGCCGCCGCCGTCCTGCCGCTGGCCGTGGCGGGCGATCAGGACGACGCGCTCGCCTTGGCCGGGGTCCTGGCCGTTCTCGTCGGCCTCATTCTGCTGATCGGCGGATTCCTGCGGCTGGGATTCGTGACCGAATTGCTGTCCAAGCCCATCCGGCTCGGATATCTCAACGCGATCGCGCTCATCGTCGTCGTGGGACAGCTGCCCAAACTGCTTGGATTCTCCGTCGACGCCACCGGTGTGCTGGCCGAGATCGCCGAGACGGCAAGGTCGGTGTTCGACGGCAAGGTCGACCCGGTGGCGGCGAGTATCGGCGTCGGCGCCATCGCGATCATCGTCGCGTTCCGGATGTGGTTCCCCGTCGTCCCGGGCGTGCTGGTCGCCGTGGTCGCGGCCGTCGCATTGTGCGCCGCCGCCGAACTCACCGACGACATCCCCATGGTGGGCGCCCTTCCCGAGGGGTTACCGCTGCCCTCGATCGGCGGCGTCGACTGGCACGACGTCGCGCGCCTGATCGGGCCTGCCGCCGGAATCGCGCTCATCGCGTTCGCCGACACCGGTGTGCTGTCACGGACCTTCGCCTCCCGCCACGGCGAAGACGTGAACGGAAGCACCGAGATGAAGGCAATCGGCGCGGCGAATATCGCGGGCGGGCTGTTCGGCGGCTTTCCGGTGTCGGCGAGCGGATCTCGCACCCCCGTCGCCGAACAGAGCGGAGCCCACACCCAGTTGGCCGGTGTCGTCGGCGCGCTCGCGGTCTTGGTGTTCGTCCTCGTCGCCCCCGGCCTCACCGCGTATCTGCCCGACGCGGCGCTCGCGGCCGTGGTCATCGTCGCGGCCACCGCGCTCATCGATGTGGGCGGCATGGTCCGTATGTGGCATATGAGCGCCGTGGAATTCTGGCTCGCCGTCGCGGCCTTCCTCGGCGTCGTGTTCGCCGGTGTGCTGCAAGGGATTCTGGTCGCCATCGGATTGTCGTTCGTCGCCGTGGTCGCGCGCGCGTGGCAGCCCTACCGCACCGAACTGGTGCGCACGACCGACCGCCCCGGCTATCACGACATCGAACGCCACCCCGACGGACACCGGATCCCGGGCTTGGTCCTGGTCCGGTTCGACGCCCCCCTGTTCTTCGCCAACGGCGAGATCTTCGACGAATACGTCCGCCGGGTGGTGGCAAGGGCTCCGACCCCGGTCGAGTGGGTGGTCGTCGCGGCGGAACCGATCACTGGCCTCGACACCACCGCCGTGGACGAACTCGTCGACCTGGACAACTACCTGGCAGGCAAAGGGATTCGGCTGGCCTTCGCGGAGATGAAGGGGCCGGTCAAGGATCGGCTGATCCGATTCGGCATGGGCGACCGATTCGACCCGGCCCACTTCTACCCCACCGTCGAGGCCGCGGTCGCGGACTTCCTGGAACGCCCCGACCGCCGCCGCGACCACTCACAGGAATGAGGCGACCGTGAACGAGGACGAATACGGCAAAGACGCGTTCGTGCGACGGTGGTCCGCGCGAGCAGCGTTCGTTTCGGTGGGCTGCGCGGTGCTCGTCCCGGTGCTGTTCGCCGGACTGCTCGGGACCGCGGGACTGGTGATGGTCGGCATCGGCGGCGCGGTGGTGACGGTCGCGGCGCTCTACTGGTTCCTGTCCCAGCGCGGGGTGCTGCGAGCGGCCGCGGCGGTCGTGGCGGTGGCGGCGCCGATCGCCGTGTTCGTCATGTTCGTTCGCGCCGAACTGCTGTGGGTGGTGCTGCTGTCGTGCGGTCTGGCGGCGCTGGCGCTGATCTGCGCGCGTATCGCACTGCGCGAGGACGACCGCGACACGCGGATGCCCGAATATCCGGCCTCGCCGCCGAGCCGGCCGTTCCTGATCATGAATCCGCATTCCGGCGGCGGCAAGGTCGCGCGATTCGACCTGCGGCGCAGGGCCGAGGAACTCGGCGCGGAGGTTCTGCTGCTCGAAGGGCCGGAGCCCGTGGACGTCGTCGGGGCGGCCCGCGACGCCGTCTCACGCGGCGCGGATCTGCTCGGCGTTGCGGGCGGTGACGGAACGCAGGCGCTGGTCGCGGGGGTCGCCGCCGAATCCGGCGTGCCATTCCTGGTGATCAGCGCGGGCACACGCAACCACTTCGCCATGGATCTCGGTCTGGATCGCGCCGATCCCGGCGCCTCGCTCGACGCGCTCACCGACGGCGTCGACTTGCGGGTGGACCTGGGCGCCATCAACGGCCGCCCGTTCGTCAACAACGCCTCGTTCGGCGTCTATGCCGAACTCGTGCGCAGTCCCGCCTACCGCGACGACAAGACCGCGACCACACTTCAGACGCTCCCGGATCTCCTTGCCGGACAAACGGGTTCGCGGCTGGTCGCCCATATCGGTGACACCGTCGTCGACGGGCCGCAGGCCGTCCTGGTCAGCAACAATCCCTACGGGAGCGGGGATCTCGCCGGACTGAGCCGCCGCGCCCGGATCGACCGTGGCGTGCTCGGGGTGGTCGCACTCTCGGTCGCCAGCACCCGCCAGGCCCTCGATCTGCTGCGCGTCGGCCGATTTCGTCAACTCGTCCAGCAGACCACCCGCGAGGTGGTCGTCGACGCCGACACCGCCACCATCCCCGTCGGAGTCGACGGGGAATCACTGCTGCTCACCACGCCGGTCCGGTGCACGATCACGCCGGGCGCGCTGCGCGTGCGGGTGCCGAGAACGCGGCCGGGCATTCCCGCGCCCACCCCAGCGGTGGACTGGATTCGCTTGCGGGAGAGGGCCCGTGGCTTCCGGCGCGCAGCCGAATCCCGCTCCGGGACCTGATGACCGGGTCGTGTGCCATCGCGGACCGGCCACACGGCCGGTGCGCGGTCGATTCGTTCGAGGTTCACCGACGCTGCCGGTTTCAACTGCCGTGGGATGCGGACGTCGGGATCTCGGGAGCAGGCACGGCCCGGGTGGTCGTTACAGGCCGGATCGGCCACGAGACCGCCCACGCGCGCAGCCATCGCCCTACAGCGAGACCGATGTCGAGACGTTCAGGCGCCGAAGAACCAGCGCCTGCGGGGCGGCGGTTGGACCTCGCAGGAGCATCGCTGCGCCTTCGGCACGTCGCCGAGCACCTCCTCGACGTGATTTCCGCAGCCGAGGTAGCCGGGCTTGCCGCACTTACGGCAGACGATTCGCTGGCACACTGTGTTTGCTCCTCAGGTGGATCGGGGCTTCATCAGCCGGGTTGTCAGGATAGGTCCGCGATACGCCAGGTCCGGTATCCGCCGTCCAGGTTGACCGCGTCCCAGCCGAGCTGCGTCAGCAACCGCGTTGCGCTGTCGCCTCGGTGCCCGACTCGGCCGAAGACCAGAACCGGACCGGCCGGGATCTCCGACGCGCGGGCGCGCAGTTGTCCGAAGCTCGCGCTGACCATCCTCGTGACAGCGCCGACGCGACGCGCACCAGGCGGCGACCGCAGCGGTTCGATCGGCCCGCCCACATGACGCCGCGAGTACTCGATATGCGTAATTGCATTTCGAGTAAGCGCCTGCGAGTGATTCGATGTGAGTGCTACGGTCGTGATCATGCTGGAACCGATCGGAGGATTGCCGGACGGCGTCATCGGGTTCGAAGCAACGGGACGGCTCGAGGCATCCGACTACGAACGAGTACTGATGCCCGCCATCCGCGAAGTCTGGGGTCGCGGTGACGAGATCCGAATTGTCTTGGTGTTCGAGCGATTCGACGGCATGACACCCGAAGCGGCGTGGGAGGATCTGAAGCTCGGAGTCGAGCACCTGACGCGCTGGAAGCGGATCGCGCTGGTCACCGACCTCGACTGGATGATCACCGTCACCTCGCTGTTCGGCTGGATGACACCGGGAGAATTCAAACGCTTCCCCGTCGCGAACAGAAGCGAAGCAATCGCCTGGGCGGCAGCGGCCGACCGTTGAGGCCCGGACTACCGGTAGCGTTCAGGCATTCGGTAGCACAGGAAAAGTGCGGTTCCGAGTCCTACGGAGCAGTGAAATCGCCACTGTAGCAGTGGTTTACGAAGCGCGTTCGATACATCCAATGTCGCTGACAGACGTAACGACCCTGCGGAGGAGGACAGCATGAGGATTACCCAGATTCCCGGGCCCGTCGAAGAGGTCATCCGGCGGATGCGCGCCATCAAGGACGAACTCGATCCGCGCGACGGAGTCGCGAGCTTCAACAACATGTACCTGCGCGTCACCGAATTGGTGGGGCAGCAGATCACCGAAGGATTCTTCGCGGACGCCGCATTCGTCGAACGCCTCGATGTGATCTTCGCGCGGCTGTATTTCGACGCGGTAGACGCCGCCAAGCGCGGCAAGCGGCCCAACCCGGTCTGGCGGCCGGTCTTCGATGCCCGCGCCAACCGCACCGTGTGGCCGTTGCAGTTCGCGCTGGCGGGCATGAACGCCCATATCAACCACGATTTGGCGACCGCGGTGGTCGAGACGTGCAAGGAGCGCGGCACCACGCCGGACACCAAGCCGGTGCACGCCGACTATCTCAAGGTCAACGAGCTGCTGGCCAAGATCGAGGCCGAGGTCAGGGCGGAATACGAGCCCGCGTTGCTGAAGCTGACCACCAAGGACGCCGAGGCGCTCAAGCACATTCTGACCAGCTTCAGCATCGCTCGCGCCAGGGACACCGCGTGGACCACCACGCAGATTCTCTGGCAGCAGCGCAACAACCCGGTGCTGCTCGGGATGACCAAGCGAACCCTGGAGGAAACCGTCGGCACCGCGGGCCGGATGCTCGTCACACCGGTCGTTCCGCCGCCGAAGTAACCAGGCAACGACTCGGCCGAACCGCCGCGCGGCGGTTCGGCCGAGTCGTCCAACGATTACGCCTCCACCGGCGGCCGGTAGGTGACCTCCCGCGCGGCGGCTTCGTCGATCTGCTCGGGGGTCAGCAGCGTCACGGTGTGCGAGAGCGCCGCACCGGAGGCCGCGGTGCGGATGGCGAGCGCCGCGGCCGAAACCTCGTCCGGGACATCACCGATCACGAACAGGTCGTCGTCGCCGAAAGCGAAGTAGCAGACGTCCACGTGACCGCCCACGCTTTCGACCATTTCCTTGATAGCTGCCCGGCGGGCGCTGCCGCCCTGCGCCAGCAGACCGCGAGCCCCCTCCTCGGAGTAGCCGACTCGCCACAGATACTTGGGCATTTCCTAACTCCTCCTTCTCGCAGAACACTCTTGGCAGGACCGACCTTACGGTCTCGGCCGCCACCGGGCGGCGCCGCGGAAGCACCGTCGCGGCAATGATGCGGCACCGTGACCAGTCGGGATACTGCGACGTCATCGATGGCGCCCGCAGCCCGGCCGAGGCCACGCGTCCCGCCGCAGTGAAATTAGCGGGTTTCGCTGTGTCCAAGTGTTTGCTACCGTGCTGACACGAAGCCGGGTGGGATGCTCGGCGCACCTCGGCGCGGCATCCTACGATTGTTCGATATCGACGAGACGTCCCTGGCAGACGGGCGTTGACGCGCACCGGAGCGGGTCGGCGACGGCGGTGACGTCGGATTACCACGAGCCCCGCCGGATGCGGTTGCCGAGAGTGTACGCATCCGCGATGAGCGCCGGATATCATCGGTGAACGGATGTGCGCGTAGGCGATGCGAGGCGGGCCGATGCCAACGGTGGATCGTCCGGCCCCGGCGCAGACGGGCGCCGCCTGGTCGGTCAACGAAGCGGGGGGTAGCACACTCGGAGGAGGGTTCACCATGTTGGATTCGTTCTGGGACCTGTTGTGGTACACGATCATCGTGTTCGCCTTCGTGGCGTACCTGATCGTCCTGTTCCAGATCTTGCTCGACCTGTTCCGTGACCACACGGTCTCGGGCCTCGGCAAGACCCTGTGGGTGATCGCGCTGATACTGGTGCCTTACCTCAGTGCGTTCGTCTACCTGATCGTCCGGGGCCGCGGCATGGCCGAGCGGGCGCGGCAGATGCAACTCGAGGCCAAGCAGAGCACCGACGAGTACATCCGGCAGGTGGCGGGCAAGTCTCCCACCGAGCAGATCACCGAAGCGAAGTCGCTGCTGGACTCCGGTGTGATCACCGCGGCGGAATTCGAACAGCTCAAGGGTCGGGCACTGGGACAGACACCCTCCGCGTAAAGCGGTGACGGCGAACGCCGCCCCGGTGCGCTTCGGTATTGCCACGCGACACCGCCCTGGGAGCCCGGATCAGGTGCGATTCGGCTCCCGGGCGGTCACGGCCCAGATCAGCGCCGCGTCGAGTGCGATCACCACTGTCGACCGAATCTCGCCGCGGCTCGGCTGGACGCCGCTGACCGCTCCCGCATGAAGCATCCGCAATTCGTCTTGGGCGTCAACAGGTTTCGAGCGAGCAGGAAGAAGGCCCTCCGCATCTCGTTTCCGCTATGGCCAATTGCACGGGAGTGAAGGAGCGCTCGTGAACAAGTACCCACCGATTGCCGAGCACGGCATCGTCGGCGACCTGCAAACCACGGCCCTGGTGTCGTCGGCGGGCACGATCGACTGGTGGTGCACGCCGAGGTTCGATTCGCCGAGCATCTTCGCTTCCCTGCTGGACAGCGAGCGCGGCGGCTTCTGCCGGCTGGCCGTGGATTCCACCGACGACGAAGTGTCGATCCGCCAGCTGTACATGCCGGACACGGCGATTCTCGTCACCCGGTTCCTTGGACCGGACGGGGTCGGCGAGGTCGGGGACTTCATGGATCCCATCCGGGGCACCACACCCACCGATCGGCATCGGCTGGTGCGAGTGGCCCGGGTGGTGCGCGGGAGTCTGTCCTTCACGCTGACCTGCAAGCCGCGATTCGACTACGGGCGCGCCGAGCACACCCTGGAGCAGATCGACGACCACGCGGTGGTCTTCCACGGCCCCGGCACGGACCTGCACCTGCGGACCATCGAACCGGTCACGCTGCGGGCCGAAAACGATGACGTCACAGCACATTTCACGCTCTCCCAAGGCGAGACCGCCGTCGTGGTGCTGACCAGCGCGGCGAGCGAGAGCCCCGCGCCCGAGCATCCGAGTCGCGACAACATCCTCGCCGACTTCGAGCGGTGCCGGGACTACTGGCAGTCCTGGCTGCGTTCGTCCACCTACCAGGGACGCTGGCGGGACATGGTCAACCGCTCCGCGATCACGTTGAAGCTGCTCACCTATGCGCCGACGGGCGCGCCGATCGCCGCGGCCACCATGGGACTGCCGGAGCAGGTGGGCGGCGAGCGCAACTGGGACTACCGCTACACGTGGATCCGGGACGCCTCCCTGTCGGTACGCGCGCTGATCGACCTCGGTTTCACCGAGGAGGCCTACGCATTCCGGCGGTGGCTGCGTGACCGTCTCGACGCGGGCGGCACCGCCTCGGGTGAGCCGCTGCAGATCATGTACCGGATCGACGGCGACCCGCTGCTGGAGGAGGAGGTGCTCACGCACCTGGAGGGCTACCGCGGTTCCGCGCCGGTCCGGGTCGGCAACGCGGCGGCGGACCAGATCCAGCTCGATATCTACGGCGAGGCCGCCGACGCGCTGGCGCAGGCTCGCGACATCGGCGGCATCGAGGGGTGGCGCGCGTTCGCGAAACTGACCGACTGGCTGGCCGGCAACTGGGACCGGTCGGACGAGGGCATCTGGGAAACTCGCGGCGGCAGACAGGAGTTCACCTACAGCAGGCTGATGACCTGGGTGGCGTTCGATCGCGGTATTCGCATGGCCACCAAGTACTCGCGGCCCGCGGACGTGGCGCGGTGGACGCGCGCGCGTGACGAAGTGTTCACCCAGATCGTCGAGCGCGGCTGGAGCGTGAAGCGACAGGCGTTCGTGCAGCATTACGCCACCGACGTGCTGGACGCGTCGCTGCTGCTGATGCCCCGAATGGGTTTCCTGTCACCGCTGGACCCGGCGTGGCTGAGCACGCTGGACGCCATGGACGAGGAGCTGGTCAGCGACAGCCTGGTCTACCGGTACGACCCAGAGGCATCCCCGGACGGTCTGCGCGGGGTCGAGGGCACCTTCAACCTGTGCAGCTTCTTGTACGTGGAAGCGCTGGCCCGGGCGGGTCGTCTCACGCAGGCCCGCTACGCCTTCGACAAGATGCTCACCTATGCCAATCACGTGGGACTGTTCGCCGAGGAGATCGGCCCCTCCGGTGAGCAGCTGGGCAACTTCCCGCAGGCGTTCACCCACCTGGCTCTGGTCGCGGCTGCCATGGCCCTCGACGAGCAACTCGACCGCGCCGAGGCGCGGCCGGAATCCTCCGGATAGATCGATGGGCCGATGACCGACACAGGCGTCTCCAGCCCACCGCGCGCGGTGCTCGTTCCGCTGGCACTCGCGCAGTTCATCTGCAGCTTCGCCGGTTCGAATATGAACGTGATGATCAACGACATCAGCCGCGACCTGGACACCACCGTACAAGGCGTGCAGATCGTCATCACGACCTTCCTGTTGGTCATGGCGGCGCTGATGATCCCAGGCGGGAAGCTGACCGACCGATACGGGCGCAAACGCTGTTTCATCGCGGGCCTGGTCCTGTACGGCATCGGCGCCGTGCTGAGCGCGCTCGCGCCCGGACTCGGTGTGCTGATCCTGGGCAACTCGATACTGGAGGGCGTCGGCACGGCGATGCTGATCCCGCCGGTCTACATCCTGACCACCCTGTTCTTCACCGAAACGACTTCCCGCGCACGGGCATTCGGCGTGATCATGGCCATGGGTGGTATCGGCGCCGCCGCCGGACCCTTGCTCGGCGGACTCATCACCTCGGGCCTCGGCTGGCGCGCGGCGTTCGGTTTCCAAGCGCTGGTGGTCGCGGTGATCGTGTTGCTCAGCCTGCGCGTCGTCGACCCACTCCCCGCCGATCCGACGAAGTCGTTCGACATTCCCGGCTCGGCGCTCTCGGCGATCGGGCTGGTACTGCTCGTGATGGGAATCCTGGCCGCCGACGACGATGTTCGGCTGATGATCGCGCTGCTCGCGGCGGGCGCGGCGATGCTGGCGTGGTTCTTCCTGTGGATTCGCGCGCGGGAGCGGGCCGGTGACGAGCCGCTGATCTCGACGAGCCTGTTCCGTAACCGCACCTCGAACCTCGGCCTGGTCACCCAGAACCTGCAATGGCTGCTGCTGATGGGAACGTCGTTCGTCGTCGCGGCGTATCTGCAAGTTGTGCGGGGCTACAACGCGATCGAGACCGGCGTGATCTTCACCGCGGCCACCCTCGGGCTGCTGGTGTCGTCGCTGGCCGCCGCGCGCCTGGCCCGCAGGCGCGCCCAGCGCACGCTGATCATGGCGGGTTTTCTCGTCACCGTCGTCGGCATCGTCGTGCTGATCGTCATGACCGGACGCTCCGAGAATCTCTGGGCTTTCGTCCCGGGATTGCTGCTGATCGGCGTGGGGCTCGGCGTGATGCTCACCCCGGCGGTCAATATCGTTCAGTCCGCCTTCGGCGAGGAACAGCAGGGTGAGATCTCCGGTCTGTCGCGCTGCGTGTCGAATCTCGGCTCCTCGATGGGCACCGCCATCGCGGGCACCATCCTGGCCGCAGGACTGACCGGTCACGCCTACGCCGCCGCGATGATCACACTGGCCGCGCTCGGCGGCGCCGGACTGATCGCCGCGGCATTTCTGCCCGGACAATCCGGCCGAATCCAGGCCACCTGATCCGATGGGCGTCGACACGCACGCGCTGTTGCACGGTCCGCTGTTCTCCCGCAGCAGACCGTTGGATCGCGACAATGCGGCGAGCCGCATCAGCGCCTACATCTACGGCAATGTGCTGGTGCTGGCGGCGCTGGTGCCGTTCGTCGCGGCGGACAAGCACGTCGGCATCCTGGTCGTCCTCGGCACCGCCCTGTCGACGTTCGTCGCTCACTCCTTCGCCGAAGCAGTCGGACATACTGTGCGGCAACGAAGTCCGCTGACTTGGTCGGAACAGGTGCGCGAATTGCGCAATTCCATCCCCATTCTGAGCTCCGCTGTGCTGCCGTGCGCGATCCTCGCCACCGGGTGGCTGGGATGGCTGGAGCCGAGGACCGCGCAGATCCTCGCCGAACTCGCCATGCTGGTCCGCATCGGAGGCATCGTCTTCGTCATCGCACGGCTGAAAGGCGAGCGCCCGACGCGGGAGTCCGTGTACGGCGCCGTCCTGCTGACCGCGGTCGCCGCGACCGTCGTGATCGTCAAGGTGGTGCTCACCCACTGAGTCGGGTGGCCGCCGGTCGACGGAATGCGATTTTCGTTCCGAGTCTTCCACCAGTCTGCTTGAATCGATATATGTGCAGGTGGATGGCTTACTCGGGGAAACCGATCCTGGCCGAGGACCTGCTGTTCCGGCCGGTGCATTCGCTGATCGACCAGAGCATGCACTCGCGGCTCGGCGCGACGACGACGAACGGTGACGGCTTCGGGATCGGCTGGTACGGCGAAGGTTCACGACCGGCGGTGTTCAAGAACATCGAACCCGCGTGGAACGATCAGAACCTGCGCGAGATCGCGGGCGCCGTGCGGACTCCGCTGTTCTTCGCGCACGTGCGCGCGTCGACCGGGACCGCCGTCCAGCGCAGCAACTGCCACCCCTTCCGGCACGACGGGTGGCTGTGGATGCACAACGGGGCGCTCAACGGTTTCCGTGCGATGAAACGGGATCTGCTGACCGCGGTGGATCCGGCTCTGTTCACCGAGATCGAGGGGTCCACCGATTCCGAACTCCTGTTCTTCCTCGCGCTCACCTTCGGCCTCACCGACGATCCGTTCGGCGCGGTCGCCCGTGCCGCCGGTTTCGTCGAAGAGGTCGGCCGCGCGCACGACGTGACGCACCCGGTCCAGATGAGTGTCGCCACCACCGACGGCGAGTCGATGTGGTTCTTCCGGTACTCCAGCGAACAGCACACGCGGACACTGTTCTACTCGACGGATATAGCAAAACTGCGCGCGCTGCATCCGGAGGTCGAGTCGCTCGGTCTGCTCAGCGAGGAGGCGCGGTTCGTGGTCTCCGAGCCGCTGCGCGATCTCTCGGGGGCGTGGAACGAAGTCCCGGAATCCTCGGCCGGCGTCGTCCAGCCCGGCCACGACGAAATTCGCCCCTTCCAACCGATCTCGCCGTAACGGGCGTGTTCGTCGCACACCCGAGCGGTGGGACCCACCACCCGGCACTTCCTCCCGGCCGGGTAGGTCACCGCGATGTTGCGACAGGCTTGCGCGGTCGCGATTCGACTCCGGTGAAAGTGTCGCTGGAGATATGCTGGCGAAGTGAGGCGAGTGCCGTCATCGGTGCCAGCGGCCGCGATGCGGGCGTCACGTCTCGCTGAAGTCCGGGCGTCGAAGCCGACCTCGAACGGGGCGGCACGGTCCGCCCTCCCGTGGCATCAACCAGCGTTTTCCTGCGCTGATCCAGCGTCTTTCTCGGCAGACGGTGCCCTGCGGCCGTTCTCGCCTTGCCCCATCCGGTTCGAGCGATGAGGCGATTGATCGATCGAAACCGTCACGAATGATTAGAGGTGACTCGCGATGTCAGCAACTGATGAGCATTCCGTCAAGCAGGCGGTGGCGGCGGGGACGTCGATCGGCGCCGCGATCCTGTTGATGGCCCTCGGCATTCTCTCGATCTTCGAGGGCATCTCGGCCATCGCCAAGGACGACATTCTGGTGACCGGGCCCAACTACGCCTACCAGCTCAGCGCCACCAGCTGGGGTTGGATCCATCTGATTCTCGGGATTCTGCTGGTGATCGCGGCGGCCGCGCTGATGGCAGGAGCAATGTGGGCGCGCGTGGTCGCGGTCTTCCTCGCGGCGCTGTCCATCCTGGCGAACTTCCTGTGGCTGCCCTACTACCCGTGGTGGTCGATCGTGATCATCAGCTTGAATGTCGTCGTGATCTGGGCCGTGACGACGTGGCAGCCCGACCGCATCTGATCCGGGCCCGCACATCATGGGAAAGAAAGCCGGACACGGCAAAACCAAAGGCAAGAAGGGTGGTGCCGGTAAGCACGCGCCGAGAGAACAGCCTGAGGTCTCGGCCGAGTCGGCCTCGGGTGAGTTGATCGAGCCTTCCGCTCCGGCGCAGCCGCCACCGATGACGAAAAAGGAGTACTACCGGCATCTCGCGCTCCTGCACGCCGAACTCGTCGCGTTGCAGGCGTGGGTGAGGTCGTCCGGGGCGAAGATCTGTGTCCTGTTCGAGGGGCGCGACACCGCGGGAAAAGGCGGTGTCATCAAGGCGATCACCGAGCGGGTCAGCCCGCGGGTGTTCCGGGTGGTCGCGCTGCCCGCGCCGACGGAACGCGAGAAGTCGCAGATGTATGTGCAGCGCTACCTGCCCCATCTTCCCGCGGGCGGTGAAGTCGTCATCTTCGATCGCAGCTGGTACAACCGCGCCGGTGTCGAACGCGTGATGGGATTCTGCACCGAGGAGGAGGCCCAGCGCTTCCTCGAGGCCATCCCGACGGTCGAGAAGTCGATCGTCGAATCCGGCGTCATCCTGCTGAAGTACTGGCTCGAGGTGAGCGAGGAGCAGCAGACCTTGCGGCTGCAGAGCCGGATCGACGACCCGCGCAAATTCTGGAAGCTGTCCGACCTCGACCTGCAGTCCTACAGCCGCTGGTACGACTACTCGCGAGCGCGCGACGAGATGTTCCGCCACACCGACACCGGCTGGGCGCCATGGTATGTCGCGTACAACGACGACAAGAGGCGTGGGCGGCTAAACATCATCAGCCACATGCTGAGCCAGATCCCCTACGAGCATCCGGACCATCCGAAAGTCACATTGCCGGATCGGCAGAGCCCGGCGGGCTACCAGCCACCGACGCAGCCCCTGCACTGGATCCCGACCCCCTTCTGAGAGTCCGGCCCGGAAAGGACGAGCGTCATGGCAACGATGGAATCGGCGCCGAGCCCGGCGGGCGCCGGGGACGCTCGCCCGGTCTGGTACGCGCGTGACTCGTCCGTCGCGCTGTCCGCCTTCGGCTCGGACGAGCGGTCCGGCCTGACGGCGGGCGACGTCGCGGAGCGCCGAGAACGATACGGGCCCAACGAGATCGCCTCCGAGCCCGCGCCGTCGGTCTGGGCGATCGCGCTGGCGCAGCTGAAGGATCCGATGAACCTCATGCTGGTCGCGGTCGCCGTGGTCAGCGTGATCATCGGCGAGATACCGACCGCGATCGTCGTCGGTGTGCTGGTGGGGCTCAACATCGTGCTGGGCACCCAGCAGGAGGTCAAGGCGCGCGCCAGCGTGGACGCCCTGGCCAAGATGCAGACGCCGCAGGCGCGCGTGATCCGCGACGGAGCGCTGACCCAGCTCGACGCCACCGAACTCGTACCGGGCGACATCATCGAACTCGAGGCGGGCGACATCGTCCCCGCGGACGGACGGCTGTTGAAATCCGCGACCCTCGAGACGCAGGAAGCCGCGCTGACGGGCGAAAGCGCACCCGTCGCCAAGGACGCTCGGACACTCGCCACCACCGAGGTCGCCCTCGGCGATCGCAGCAATATGGTCTTCCAGAACACCTCGGTCACCCGCGGGACCGCGAGCATGGTGGTCACCGAAACCGGCCAGAACACCGAGATGGGCCGGATCGCCTCGATGCTCTCGGCCGTCGCGCCGAGCAAGTCTCCGCTGCAACGGGAATTGAACGCGCTGACCAAGGTGCTCGGCGTGATCGCATGGACCGCGGTGGCGATCATCGTGATCATCGGGGTGATCCGCGGGCAGAGCGTCACGACCCTGCTGCTGCTCGGCATCTCGATGGGCGTGTCCGCGATTCCGACCGGCCTGCCCACCTTCGTGCAGGCGATGCTGGCCTACGGTGCGCGCCAGCTGGCCGACGCCAAGGCCGTCGTCAAGAACCTCACCGATGTCGAGACGCTCGGCGCCACGAGCGCCATCAACTCGGACAAGACCGGCACGCTGACCATGAACCAGATGACCGTGCGGTCGTTGTACTTCCACGGCAGGCAGTACCTGGTCGAGGGCCAGGGCTACGACAAGTCGGGCAAGATCACCCAGATCGCGGGCGAGGCCGTCCCGGACTTCACCCTGCTGGCCTACGGGCTGTGCCTCGACAGCGACGCCACCGTCTCCGACACCGGTGAGGTCGTCGGCGATCCGACCGAGGCCGCGCTGGTGGTGCTGGCGGCCAAGCTCGGCGTCGACGCGCCGCTCACGCGCCGGACGTATCCCCGTGTCGCCGAGGTGCCGTTCGATTCGGCGTACAAGTTCATGGCCACGTTCCACCACCTCGAAGTGGACGAGCTCACCCGGTTCGTCGAATTGGTCAAGGGCGGGCCCGACGTCGTCCTCGACCGGTGCGCGACCGCGTACCGGCCGGGGCGCCGGGCGGTGCCGATCGACGACATGCGCGACGAGATCGTGGCCGCGAATCGCGCCATGTCGGAAAAGGGTTTGCGCGTACTGGCATTTGCGGCGCGCGTGATCGACGGGCGGGAGGAGGCCGTCGCGGCCGATCCGATGGCGTTCGTCGATGACCTCACCTTCGTCGGCATGGTCGGCATCATCGACCCGCTGCGCTCCGAAGCGATCGACGCGGTGCGCACGGCTCACGAAGCGGGCATAGACGTCCGGATGATCACCGGCGATCACGCGATCACCGCCTCCGCGATCGGCGCCGAACTCGGGCTCGGCCCCGGCGCGATCGGCGGCGCCGAACTCCAGGCCATGACCGACGACGAGCTGGCGGCCGCCCTGCCGAATCTGCATGTGTTCGGGCGCGTCACCCCGCAGGACAAGCTGCGCCTCGCCGACATCATGCAGCGCGGCGGCGCGGTGGTGGCGATGACCGGCGATGCCGTCAACGACGCGGCCGCGCTGAAGAAAGCCGATATCGGCGTGGCGATGGGATCGGGCAGCGAGGTCACCAAACAGGCGGGCAAGATGGTGCTCACCGACGACAACTTCGGCACCCTGATCACCGCGATCCGCCTGGGCCGCAGCATCTACGACAAAATCGTGTCCTACATCCGCTATCAGATGTCCAAGCTGTTCTCGCTGGTGCTGCTATTCCTGGTCGCGAGCATCTTCGACATCAACGACGGCGTCGCGCTGACTCCGCTGATGGTGCTCTTCCAGCACTTCTTCATCACGCTGTTCCCGGTCGCGGTGATCATGCTCGATCCCCCGCCGCCGAATCTGATGAACAAGCCACCCCGCGACCCCGCCAAGCCGATCGCCAACCGGAATTCGTTCGTGCAGTGGCTCGCCTACGGTGTCTTGCAGTTCGCTGTCACGCTCGCCGCGATGCTCCTCGCGCCCGGCGAGATGAGCACCACCGAGGCGAACGTCCCGATGACCACGGCGTTCGTCGTGCTGTCGTTCGGTTCCATCCTGAGCGGGCTGGTCATGCGCCGCGACCCCGAATCCGGCCTGACGCCACCGATTCTCGGCGCGCTCAAGATCCTGTCGATCCCGGTCGTCGTCACGGTGTTCGCCGTGGAGACCGGGTTCCTGCAAGACCTGCTCATGACGACCTCGCTGACCGGCGGCCAGTGGCTCGCCTGCCTCGGCTGGTCGCTGCTCGTCCCGATCGTCATCGAAGCCGAGAGCGCGATCCGTCGTGCACGGCTGCGCGGCGCCACGCCCGCCGCGCGCATCCCGGTCGGTGCGGCGGTCGGTCCGCAGCGTGCCCGGACGTCGATGGTTACCAGCGGACGCTGACCCGCCGTCAGTCGACCTGCTCGAGCTTCGGCATCTGCCAGGCGCCGTCGACCGCTTCGGGTTTCGGGGCGTAGAGGCGCAGGGTCAGGGAGAACGCTCCGGTGGCGGGGATGGGCAGCCAGTTCCCTTGCGGTACGCCCGCGCCGGGATCGGCGTTCTGCACGACCAGCTCGACCGAGCCGTCCGCGCCGGGAACGACCGGGGTGTGATGACCGATAGCGTAGATGCCCGCGGGGTTGTCGACGAAGTGGCTTGCCGCGTCGTAGGCGGTCAGCGACCAGAACGCGTCGACCGGCGGCAATTGTCCCGCGGCGAAACGGATTCGGAAGCGGCGCGGCACTCCGTCGTCGTCGGCGACGGCGTCGACGGTCGGGTAGATGGCGTCTCTGGCGAGGTTGGCACCGAGCCCTTTCATGGCAACGATCGCGCGAACGTCGTAGTTGGTGCCGTAGGCGCCGAGGCTCGGATCGAAGGTCCAGCCGTTGACGTCCTCGGCGTAAGGGTTGCGATAGTTCGGGATCCGCTTCTTCGCGTCGCCGGCCGCGGCGTTCAGCACGTCGCGTGGGACTCCTTTCGGGCTGCCGCCGGGGATGATGCCGATGGCCGCGAATCGACGCATGGCGTCGGCATCAGCGGCCGCGGGCGGGTTGAGCGCCATGACCTCACCCATCCGCTCGAAAAAGGTGGGCCCGTCCATCGCTGCGACGATCGCGGCCGGATCGGCCGCGCTCGCGGGTTGCGCGCCGGGGTCGCCGTGGGGCGCGTTCGGGTCCTTCACCCATTCGCTCAGCGGCACCAGCTCCAGCTGCCGTTGCAGCTCGCGGACCCGGTCGACGTCGGCGGCGCCGTCGAACTGGAGCCGGCCGATCAGCCAGGCGGTGCCGGTGGGCACGGCGAGCCGGGTCACTCCCTCTGGCAGGTCCCCCGACCAGCCGGGCCCGGTGACGGCGTACGTGAACGGCGGCGTTGCCGTGCCCGGCTTCACCTGCGGATCCACGCTGCTGGGATCGTGGACGGTGTTGGACCACGCGTCCATGATCTGCATGAGCCAGTACCGGGTCGGCTCCATCGCGGGCACCCGCAGGATCATCGGTTCGGTGCGCACGTCGAGCCACGCCTGCGAATAGAGCGTGTCGAGGTTGAGGCGCACCACCTGTTTGTTCTCCGGGGTCGGCGGGTCGCTGTGCTGGAAGCGGTTGGGCGGGGCGCCGTTCTCCCGGACGACGTCCATGAGGACCAGGGGATAGCCGAAGACGTAGGCGTCGGTGGCGATGGCCTTGGCGTCCTCGGCGGCCGCGCTCATGGACGTCGCCGTCGCACCGCTGTCGGGGTCGCCGCACGCGGCCATTCCGAGGATCGGGACGGCGGTTAGCCTCAGTCCGAGCGCGGACCTGCGCGATAGTGCGGCAAACTCGCGGTGTTCGCGACTCTTCCCGAAGTTCATGGAACACGCCCTTCTTCGATGTGGACGATGCCGAAGGCGACGCCGACTGCCTGGCCGTTCTCGAGATTCGAGGAGAGAGTATCGGGAAAATACTTCTAGACGGTTGCATTTCCGTGCAACGAACCGGCATCGAGATAGTTTGCTAGCAATTTTTCGGCAACATCTCAGGTCGGCCAGGCACGGGCGCGGGCACGTCCCGGGAGACGGAGGCGCCCGTAGCCCGACGACGATGCGGCGCAGCCGGATTCCGTCCATCCGACGGACGCCTTCGATCGCCGGGTCAAG
The DNA here is from genome assembly GCF_040654065.1 of Nocardia sp. NPDC050793. Taxonomy (NCBI): domain Bacteria; kingdom Bacillati; phylum Actinomycetota; class Actinomycetes; order Mycobacteriales; family Nocardiaceae; genus Nocardia; species Nocardia sp. NPDC050793. The sequence goes on along the minus strand of NZ_JBFAHG010000003.1, from coordinate 55,532 downwards.
CGCCTGCCCGAGCTGGGGTGCCCGCACCGTTCTTCGGCTCGGGTGGGACAGCTTCCTCCTGGCCGCGCGCGGGACGAATCAGGATCTCCAGCGCGACCAATGCCAGCAGCGCGCCGAGCACGATCCACACCACCACCAGCCCGGTGGGGTAACGCCAGAAGATCAGCAGGAGCGCGGCGACCCCGACGATCGCCCAGCGCAGCGCCACGCGCAGACGGAACGCCCACACCTCCACCGGATTCGGTGGTCGCGAACGCCTGAGCTGCTGCACCGCGTCCAAGCCCTGCCCGAAGCCGCGGCGGACGGCGACGGCCGAGCCCGCGCTTCCGGTGAGGAAGGCGGCGATCGCGATCACGATGCCGAGCACGGCGACTCCGCGTAGCGCGGTGCGCAGCGGCACCAGCACCGTGTCGACGATCGCGGTGGCCGCGTCCGGCGACAGTATGTCGGGCGGCATCCGGTCCAGATACAGCGCTCGGGCGATGATCAGCGCGATCGCCAGGATCAGCATGCCCACCACCAGCGCGAGCCCGACGAAGACCAGGGCACGACGTCGGCGGCCGGGCGGCGCCGCGGCGATCGCCGACACCGCGGCCGCGATCGTCAACCACGGCAGCACGTTCGCGGCCTTGTCGAGCGCGTCGACCGCCCGCTGCGCCCGGACCAGCTCCGGGGACCTGAACAGGACGAACTGCTTGTCGACCGGCGGGATCTTCTCGACGAAGGTGAAGCCGCGGTCGAGCAGCCGTGCCTTCACGTTGTCGAGCACCGTGCCGAGCGAGAGGGTGACCGTCCCGTTCTCGTCGACGGTCACCGATGTCGGTCCGACCTGCCCGGTCACCACCGCGACCAGCGCCGTGTGGGCCACACGGTTGGCTTGCAGCCACAGGTCCTCGAACTTCTCGCTGCGTACGAACGTCAGCACCGTCTCGTTGACGAAGTTGCGCGCCTGCACGGTGATCACCGGCGCAAGCCCCTCGACCGCGCGATCCAGCCGCGGCCGGTCCTCGGTCGCCGGGACCGCTTCGGTCAGCGCGGCCAGCGCGTCGGCGGTCAGCCCCTCGATATCGACGCGCGTGAAGATCTCGTCGGTGATCGTGTTCGCGATCTCGTTCTGCAGGACCGGATCCGTTCCCAGCGGGGCCACCGTGGTCAGGTACCGATCGGTGTCGAGAATCTGGCTCCGCACGTACCGCGACATCACCGTCGCGACGGACAGGACGGCGACCAGCACGACCAGCACCGCCACCGCGGTCCATCGCCACGAGTGCCGCGGCGGTCGAGCGGCCGCGACCGGCGGCGCTGCGCGCACCTCCGCGCGCAGCGCCGCCACCTCGGCGCGAAGCCTCTCGAGCTCGACGCGTTCGCCCGGGCTCAGCGAGTCGGCGGGCAGATCCTCGGGCGGTCCGGAATTCATGGGAATCCCTCACTCCAGGAACGAATTCGGGCGATGCGACGGCAATTCGCCGACTTCGGCGGTCCCTTTCGATGCAGGACCGGTGCACACTATGTCGAACTGCGGGCCCGGCCACGCGGGCCTGCCCCGGATCACAGTTTCACAGCCGCCGCCGATGAGGGCGTGCGCTATGATCGACATTAACATCGGCGACGTCGGCAGAGCGTAGATTCTTTCTCGGAACCACCGCCACCCGTCGCATAAAAAGCCATGCTTCGACAGTTGTTCAGTGCTATGTCAGGGCGATATGTCTCTTTCTCGCTACGGAAAGAGGAGATACAGTGACCGATTCCGACATCGACATGATCGGCCCCATCGACTATCTCGTGATCGAATTTCCTCCCGACCGGCAGCCGGACGGTTCGGCATTGCCCCTCTTGCGCGACCTCGTCGAGCGCGGCATCGTCCGGGTGCTCGACCTGGCGTTCATCCGAAAAGACCTCGACGGTTCGCTGACCGGAATCGATATCGCCGACGTGGGATTCGGCGGGGAGATCGATATAACCCTGTTCGCGGAGGCGGGATCGGGCTTGCTCGACGACGCCGACCGCACGGAAGCCGGTGCGGCGCTCGAACCGGGACGTTCGGCCGCGATCTTGGTTTACGAGAACACCTGGGCGGCGCCTTTCGCCTCCGCGTTGCGTCGTAACGGCGCCGAACTCGTGGCGTCCGGACGCATTCCGGTGCAGAGCATATTGGCGTCCCTCGACGCCCTCGAAGCGGAAAATCGTTGAGGAGAATTGTCATGCCAGGACTGCTGCGCGGCGTCGCCCGCACCGCGATCATCTCCGGAACCGCGACCGCTGTCTCCAATCGCGTTTCCCGGCGCCAGGGAGAGCGCTGGGCGGCGGAGGAACAGCAGTACGCCCCGCCTCCGAGCTATGCGGCGCAGCCCGCCGCGCCGCAGCCCGCACCTGGTGGCGGCGCGGGCACGGAACGGGTCACCGCGTTGAAAGAGCTCGCCGAGCTCCGGGCGCAGGGCGTGCTGACCGACGCCGAGTTCGAAGCCGAGAAAGCCAGGATCCTCGCATCCTGAGCTTTCACCCCCGCGGAGCGCGAGCACTACCTCGCGGCCGTCATCGATTCCGCCCGCCGCATCGCGGAGTTCTGACCACTCCCCCGCTGACATTCGGGGCGTCGAGCGCTTCGGCGTAGACCGACAGGATCGCTTCGATGTGCCGCGATTGGCGCGGTTCGTCGGCATGGTCCGCGAGCGTCCTGCGCATGGCTTGCAGGCGGATTCGGTTGCCCGCCAGGTCTTTCAGCACCGCGGCGAACGATTCCACCGACCGGTCGTCGGCGCGAACGCCGCCATCGGCTGGCACGGTTTCGGACAGTTCGGGATCGCAATACACGACCGGCAGACCCATCGCCATCGCCTCCAGCAGCACCATGCCCTGGGTATCGCAGTCGGAGGTGAGCAGCAGCACGTCGTGACCGCGCATGGCGCGCAGGCAGTCGGCCTGACCGGCCTCGCCGTGCAGGCGCACACGTCCGCCGAGATCCGCCTCGGCGACCGCCGAGCGAACCCGGTCGGCCAGCGGGCCGCCGCCGTAGACGTCCAGCGTGCAATCCTGCACCAGGCGCGCCACCTCGATCGCCTCGAGCGGACGCTTCTCCGCCGACAGGCGACCGCACCACAGAGCCCGAAGCGGCGCTTGGATGTCCCGCGCTCGCAGCGGCGTTTCCGCGTCCAGCCTTCGCGGCGGCGTTTCCGTCTTCGTCGCCTCGTCGTCAGCGCCGCGGACGCGATCCAGCAGTTCGTCGTCGATTCCGTTGGACACCACGTGAATCGGCCGGTCCACGCCGTGCGCGGCGACGCGGTGGGCGAAGTGCCGGGTCGGCACGATCACTCGATCGGCCGCCTGCGCCTGTGCGATCAGCGGACGCCAGGCGAGCCGGGCGATGCGGCCGTCGCCATCGGACGGCGGTCGCCCGCGCAACGGCACGAACCAGCCGTGCACCAGACGCATGGTCAACGCGGACAGATACGGCGCGGGCGAATACTGCGCGATCACCGTGTCGTCACGGCTCTGCATGGTCTGGACGATCGGAATGCCGTGCCTGCGTGCGGCACGTGCACCGGAGATACCGCACCCGTAGGTCGTCAGCGCGTGCACGATGTCGATCGGGCCGCGCTCGGCGAAGGCGGCATCGATCCTGCGCTGATTACCCCGGGTCGGCAGGACGACCGGCAGCCCGTTCGACATCGCGACCGGCAGCGCGCCGAGCACCACCGTCTCGGCGTCCGAGGTCACGGATCCCGGTGCGGGAGGGCAGAATACGGTCACCCGATGACCGAGCCGCCGCAGGCCGTCGCAGAGCGACCGCATCGCGGTCTGGACGCCGCCGAGTGTGGCCGGGTGGAAGTCGGTGAAGATCGCGACGTGCACGGAATCGCCCCGACTCAGGCCGATGCCGAGACGACCAGGCGTTCCACCGCGTCCGCCGCGGCGCGGACACCGTTCTCGGCGGAGACTGTGCGGCCGAGTTCCGCTGCCCGCCTGCCCGCTTCGGGTGTCAATGCCGTGACGAGTGCGTCGTGCAGCCGGTCCTCGGTCAGCGACGGATACGGGAAGTCGGCCCCGATGCCGAGCGCCGAAATACGCCAGCCGTAGAAGAACTGGTCGCTGTGCACGCCGATCACCACCGCGGGCAGGCCCGCGCGCAACACGTCATGGGTGTTGCCGCTGCCACCGTGGTGCACGACCGCGCGACACCGCGGCAGGACGCGGTCGTAGTCGAAGGAATCCAGCACGAACAGCCTCCGGTCGTCTCCGATGCCGCGCGGAAAACCCTCCCCGCGCACGGTCACCAGGGCACGTGCCCCCAGCCTGCGGCAGACGGCGGCGATCAGCTCGCAGCATCCTGCGGGGTCGAGGATCGGCATGCCGGTCATACAGAAGTAGATCGGCGGCTCGCCCTCGTCGAGCCACGCGGACAGCGCCGGATCGACCACCGCCTCGCCCCATGCCTCGCGCAGCCGGGCGGGCAGGATCGGCGCGCCGACCACGGTCGAACGGTCGGTCCAGTCATCGGGTTTCGGCAACAGCACCGGACTCACCATGTGCACCAGCGGAATACCGTCCTCGCGCATGCGCCGGAACGGATTTCGTGGTTTGCCAGGCAACTCCATCATCGCGCGCACCCGCCGATCCACGCGACGATAGGCCAGGCCGTAGGCCATTTCGAAGGCCGAGTAGCTGGCCAACCGCAGTCGCGGCGACGAGATCATCTGCTTGACCATGAACGACGACGGGAACTCCGCGGTGCGCTCGAGCGGATACGGCAGACAACCCACCACGGTCTGTCCGTACTTCTCCCCGCGCTCCATCGCCCATGGCAGGGTCGAGGCGCACGAGACGATCACCTCCGCCGATTCGCACGCGCCGCTGAGCGCCTCGTGCATCCGCTCCCCGCGCTCGCCCGCCATGATCTTGACCGTGTCCAGCATGATCCGGACGAACGGCAGCGTCTTACCGGAGGACAGCGCGCGTTTGGCGGCGGGCGATTCCAGCAGTTCCGCGGAGTTGAACGGGATGACGTGCGGCTCGAAGCCCGAGCGCCGCACCACTGCGGCGTAGTTCTCGGTGGCCGTTATCTCGACATCGTGCCCGCGCGAACGGAATTCGTCCGCCAACGCCAGATACGGCTGATGATCGCCCCGGGTCCCTGCCGTCAACAACGCGATACGCATACTCTCGACTTTCGTTCGTGCTCAGCTGTCGTTCGTCCGCATTCGGAATTCGCCCGGCAGTCGCGGTGCGGTGCCGATGTTAGTGTCTGCTGGTGACCGACCACCTGCAGTCCGGGCTCCGCATCGGCATCCTCGGCGCGGCCGGCATCGCGCCCGCGTCCCTGATCGCACCGGCGGCGCGCAGCTCGGAAGTTGTCGTCGCAGCGGTCGCCGCGCGGGATCGGCCGCGCGCGGAGCGGTTCGCGCGCAAGCACGGCATTCCCCAGGTCTACGACAGCTATCAGGCGCTGATCGAGGCGCCCGATCTCGACGCGGTCTACATTCCGCTGCCGAACGGCCTGCACGGTCGCTGGACGCGCGCCGCGGTAGCGGCGGGAAAACACGTGCTGTGCGAGAAGCCGTTCACCGCAAACGCCGCCGAGGCGCGTGAGATCGCCGCGCTGGCAAGCGATTCCGATCGCGTCGTGATGGAGGCGTTCCACTACCGCTACCACCCGCTGATGTCGGCCGCCGAAGAGATCATCGCCTCCGGCGAACTGGGGACGCTGCGGCGGGTGGAGGCCGCGCTGTGCTTTCCGCTGCCCAAGTTCTCCGACATCCGCTACGACTACGCCCTGGCGGGTGGCGCCCTGATGGACGCGGGCTGCTACGCCGTGCACATGGCCCGCGTGCTGGGCGGCGAGGACCCGGAGGTGGTCGCGGCGCGGGCGAAGCTGCGCGAATCGCGGATCGACCGGGCGATGACCGCCGACCTGCGCTTCCCTTCCGGGCACACCGGACATATCCGGTGCTCGATGTGGTCGGCCGACGTGTTGCGCGTCGGCGCCACCGTCGTCGGGGATCGCGGCCGGATGCGGCTGGTCAATCCGGTGCTGCCGCATATGGGACATCTGCTCTCGGTTCGCTCGGAGCGCGGCAGGCGGGTGCGTCGTTTCGCGCATCGGACCTCCTACGACTATCAACTCGACGCCTTCGCCGCCGCGGTGCTGCGCGGCGAACCAGTGGCCACCGCACCGAGCGACGCCGTCGCCACCATGACCGTCATCGATGCCATCTACCGGACCGCGGGCCTGCCACTACGCCAACCGAGCTGAGGTCTCGTCGAGGAAATCGACGATGTGCCCGAACACGTCCAAGGCCGCGCCGCGCCCGATGAACGTGTCGAGGTGGCCGTAGGAGGGAATCTCGGTGTAGCGGACATCGATTCCCGGATTGCGCGCCGCAAGCACCTCGTAGCACAGCTTGTTGGAATCGAGCCACGCCTCGTTGCGGCTGCCGGACAGCAGCAGCACCGGGCAGTCGATGCGGCCTGCGTGGTCGAGCGCGTTCTCCGGCAGCGCCGCATAGCGGTCGTCGTCGACGTTCCACCGGACCACCGCGTGCGCCAGCTCCATCTGCCGCAGGTGGGGCAGCACCGAAAGCGGTATCGCGCCGAACAATTCGGCCAGCCGGTCGTGCGTGCGCGGATTCAGATGGTCGTGCTCGAACAGCTTGGCGCCCATCCCCCAGCCGTGCTGCACCATGCGGCAAGTCGGGTCGGGGCAGTCGCCTTTGCGGGACAGCGCGGCGTACAGCAAGGTGCGCCGGGACCAGAGCCCGACCTTGCGGAAGTCGGATTCGATGTGGCCGACGCGCGAGCCGAGCAGTTCGCTGCCGAGCAGCACCCGCACCCGCGCCGACGTGCTGACCTTGGGCGTCAGGAAGACACCCTGCGCGACGACGCCCGCGAGTCCCGGCAGCAATCCGGCCGTCATGCTCAGCGAAAGGGCAAGCGCACCGATGCAGTGCGCGACGACGAACAGCGGACGGTCCCCGATTCGCGCCCTGATCTGCGCGACCGCCGCGGGCAGGTCGTAGAGCGCGACATCGTCGAAGGTGTAGGGCTGGCCCGATTCGTTGTACGGCAGGCGGCAACTGCCGCGCCAGTCGAGCAGCCACGACTGGTAGCCGGCATCGGCAAGGACGTCGGTGACGTTCCGGATCTCGGGGAGCGCGAACATCTCCGACGACACCCCGTGCCCGTGCACCAGCAGCACCGCGGGACCGTCCGCGGGACCGACGGGGCGCAGGGCTAGGTCGACGCCGTCGGCGGTGCGGAAGGAAACGACTTCCGCCGCATCGGATTCCGGCGCGGCGGATCGCAGGTCGGTCATCGGCGGTGCTCCTTACGCGCGGCTCGGCGCAGATCCAGCAGGTCGATCCCGACCCGGAGTATCGGTTCCATCAGCCCTTTACCGAGCTGGCCGCCGAACCAGCTGAGCCACAGCAGTTTCGCCAGCCGCTGCTGGCGTTCGGGCAGCCGGGGATCGATCCGGATGCCGTCGATCTGGTCGGGCAAGTAGGTGTGCATGGGTACGGCGACTTCGCCGCGATACGACGCGGGCTCTCCGGCGCGTCCGATCTCGATCACCTGGGTACCGAGCTGCCGGACGAAGCGCCTGCGCGCCGCGGCGAACTTGTACCCCTCCAGCCACCACTCGCCGCCGGACGAATCACGCAGCGTCAGGCGGTAGTGCATGAGCGGATGCCGCACTTCGTGACGCAGCGGAATCCCGTCGTGCGGCCGGACGGTCGCCGTCCCCTCGACGGCGAGCGGCTCCTCGTGCAACCGAGCACAGGCGAGCTCGCCGGTGACGTCGAGCGTGCGCGCGGTGAACACCTGCGCGCCGCTCGCGACGGACAGGGTCAGCCGCAGATCGCACGGAACATCGGCGTCTTCACCGACGGGACCTACTGTGCCGGTGAGTGTTTCGTCGAAGCGCAAATAGGGTTCGTCGCCCGGCTGCGGGCCGAAGCTCGCCATGGCCGCGAGCATCCGGCCGCGCGCCGCGCCGGACGCGGCGGGCGCGGGCAGGCCGTTGGCGGCGACGAACGCCTCGGTGCGGGCGGCCGACGCGGGCGGCGCTGTCACCATCGCCGCCAGCTGACGCCGGGCGACGGGGCTTTGCAGCACCTGCGCCAGCGATTCCAGTTCCGGTACGGGTTCTTCGCGGATCGCGCGGACCACGTCGTCGCACCACTGCTCCCAGTGCTGCACACGAATACCCATGCCGCCCAGCGTGGTTTCGGCGACCACCTGATCGAGCGAGGTGGGCGCGCCCGTGAGGTGATAGGTGCGGCCCCAGGCGCTCGGCGTGCCGACGATCTCCGCGGCCACCCGGCTGACCCAGTCCACCGGCGCGGAGTTGAGATGCCGGAAGCCCGGCGCGGTGCGAAAGCGCAGCAGCGCCGCCGTGATTCCGGCGTTGAGGTCACGCGGATTGTGTGCGCCGGTCTCCGGATGGCTGCCGATGCCACCGGGGCGCAGGATTGTCACCACGAGTCCGTGTTCGCCCGCCCTGCGCAGCACGGCCTCGGCGGCCCACTTGGATCGGTCGTATCCGATGGGTAGCGCGGCGACGTGGGCGGTCGGATCGTCCTCGTTCAGCGTGGCGGCTTCCGTTCCGTTGAACACCGCCAGCGATGAGATGTGGTGCAGCGGTTTGGGCCGGTCGGTGCACGCCAGTTCGGCGAGGGTCAGCGGGCCGAGCACATTGGTCCGGCGCAGCGACGGATAGCCGCGCAGGAAGTCCACCGCGGCACCCGCGTTCACGATGGAATCCACCTCCGCGGCAAGGGTTTTCCATCGATCGTCCGACAGGCCGAGCCGGGGCAGGCGCAGGTCGCCCGCCAGCGGGGTCACACGCCGAAGTATCTCCCGGGACCAGGGCAGCGCGAAGCGCCGGACGGCGTCCTCGAGTCGTCGAGCGGCGTCGTGGTCGTCCTCGGCACGGACCAGGCACACCACGTGGGCTTGGCTGTGGCGCAACAGATCGAGCAGCAGGTGACTGCCGAGGAAGCCGGTGGCCCCGGTCAGCAGGATGCGGCGCGGTGCGACCCGCTCCGGCGCCGCGACGAGCGGCAACCGGTCGGCGCCCGCGAGATCGGCGAAGATCTGGGCGAGGTCGTCGGTGTCGGTCTCTGGATTCTGTTGCGGCAGCGTGGCTTCCGGATGATCCGCCAGCCAGCGCTGCACCAGCCTGCGGGGGCGCGCGTCGAAGAACACTGTGTCGAGGTCCAGGTGGATGTTCAGCTCGCGGGCCAGCGCCGCGACGAATTCCACCGCCGCGAGGGAGGTGCCGCCCGCGTCGAAGAAATCGGCGTCGGCGTCGAGTGGCGTCGCGGTGAATCGATTCGCCACGGCGGTGACGGCCGCGGTCAACGCCTCGGCGTCCACGGGTGGCGTCCCGCGTCCGATGTCGGCCTGCGGTGCGGCGCCACCGCCTCCGGCCGCGTCGGCGTCCATCGGTGGCACGCCGCGTCCGGATTCGACCGGCGGCGCACTGCCGGTGCGCGCCAGCAGGGCGGCGACGTCCAGCCCCGCGGCGCCTCGTTCGAGGGCTTCGCCGCGCACGCGACGGTCGACGGCCGGGTTGCGCACCGTCGTCCGTTCGTCAGCACCGGTCACCGGGTCATCTCCTCTTCTCCATGAGCCGCCGTGGTTTCCCAGGACCTGAACTCCCGCAAGCGATCCGGTGTCGCGGACACTTCCAGCCGCGCATCCCCGCCGCCGCCCAGCCGCGCGGCCAATCGGCGAGCGGGTTCGTTGCGGCCGGTGTGCTCGACAGACATCCGCACCGTCGAGCAGCCGAGGGCGTCGGCCCGGTCCGCCACCCAACCCAGCAGCCGCTCCTCGACGCCGCGGCCGAGGGCGCGGCAGCTGAGCTGCCAGCCGCGAATCCAGAGGCTCTCCGCATCCGCGCGCAGCGCGAGCACCGAGATCAGGCCGTAGTCGCCGAAGCGGTCGCGCGCCGTCGCCGTCCACACCTCGCCCTCGTCGCACCACCTGGCGAGATCGTCACGGGTGACCGCGGCGAGGGTGAACTGATTGGTCCGCCGGACGAGCTGTTCGGCGCGCACCGCGGTGGCGTCGGAAAGCGGCTCGATGGCGACCTCGAGATTCAGTCCCGCCAGGAAGTCGGCGAATTCCGCTGACGCCCTCTCCTTGTCGCGCTCGCGATCCTGGCGGTAGAAGTCGGCCCGCTGGCGGTCCTCCACCGTCGCCGCGATCGGAACCATCGGCCACAGCCGCGCGAGGAACGACTCCAGTTCCCCGCCGGGCGGGCACGTCACCGACAGCACCTCGGGCAGCCGCGCGCGCATACGCGCCACTTCGACCGGGTTGTCGTCGAGGTAGCAGAAGCTGTCGAGGCCGAGCCGCACAGCGTGCGCGACCTCCTCCAGCCGCTCCGGCTTGCCGTCCCACCCCGCGGAGACCGCGGCGAAATGCTCGCGGCCCAACGGGCTTTCGGGCCGGTCCAGGATCGCGTCGACGATGTCGGCGTCGTTGTTGGTCAGCAGCACCAGCAGTGTTCCTGCGTCGCGCCAGTGCAGCAGCCGCCGGGCCAACGCCAGCCGCGGCGCGTCGAAAGTCACAGCGGCGGACCCGATCTCGCCCGCCGTTCCGCTCCACAGGGTGTCGTCGCCGTCCACGGCGATCACCTTCGGCGCGGGCTCCGTCACGGCGGCCGCGGTCGCGGCCAGGGTCAGCGCCACCGCCGCCTGGAATTCGGCCGTGAAGGGCAGATGCGCCAGGATCTCGGTCCGGTCGTCGAAGGGCTGGTCCACCGGATGACGGCGCGTCCACTCCCCCGACTCCAGCACCGCCACGCCGGGCCGGTCGCGCAGGCGTTCGGCGACCAGCCGCTCCCACTCGAGCAACCGTTCCTCCGCGCGCGCCGAGGGCAGGATGCCGACGATGACCGGACGACGTGTCCGTTCGACTACGTCGAGCACGGCCGCGGGGAATGCGGCGGCCAGTTCGGCGAGCTGGTCGTCGGAGAGCGCGCCGAAGCGTTCCAAGTCCGACGCGCGCAGCAGCACGATGCCCAAATCCGTCGACGGCTGCGCGAACACTCCCGACGGGTCGCGCAGGCAGGACAGCACATGGTGGTAGGGCGCTTCCGCGACGGTGATCGGCGTGGCATCGGACGACGCCGCCGTCATCAGCTCGGGCAGCCTGCCGAGCGCGAACGTGGCGCCAAGCGCCGCGCGGAAGCCGGAAACCTGCTGCTGTCCAATGGTTTCGGGGCGAGCAGCGGCTCCGGGGTCGGCGATGGCGGCGGCGACAGTCGCGAGGTATTCCATGCCGAACTCGGCGCAGGTGCGCGCGTCGATGATGTCGCTGTTGTAGGTGAACCACACCTGGCCGGTGTCGGGCAGCACCGCGACCATGAGGTCCAGGTCGGAGTAGCCCGTGCTCACCGGAACGAGCGCGGCCGGCGCGACGGCGGAGTTGGCGCGCAGGTAGTTGAAGTACACCTCGATCATCGGCGCGTTGTCGCGGTAGAGGCCCTCGGCGGCCAGCGCGGCGAGCACATCGGCGAAACCCGCGCCGGGCGCGAGCAGGTTCCGCAGTCGCTCGCCGGTGCTCCGCAGCACGTCGGCGACGAGGTCACCGGCCGCCGCGGCCGCGGGGAACGGCACGGGCACACCGAAATATCCGACGGCGGCGGTCGCGTCGGCGTGCATGCGGGTGTCCACCGGAACCGCGAGCGCGAACCGATCGACCTGCTGACGCCGGGCCAGCAGGATGGTCAGCGCCCCGAGGAACACCGCGGCCGGGGTGATGCCGAGGTCGCGGGCGCGGTCCGCGACCCGGTCGTGCAGTCCGGCGGGCAGGTCGAGCGCGATCGACCCCGCGCCGTAGCTGCGGCCGGACGGACGTGGATGCGCCAGGGTCAGCTCGAGCCTGCGCGATCCGGAGAACGCCTCGCGCCACCGGGTTTTCGCGCTCTCGGCGGCGTCATCGCGACCGCCCGACTGCGCGGCGAGCAGCTGATGCATGTCGCGGTTGGTGACGGCGTCGTCGAGCTCCGCGCCGGACAGTTCCGCGGCCAGCTCACCCGCGACCAGCAGCATCGACTGCACATCGCTCATGCTGTGGTGCCCGCCGAAAAGCAGTGCCTGATCGCCGGATTCGGCATTCAGCAGTTCGAAGCGCCACAGCGGGCCGGTCGCCAGGTCGAACGGCCGCGCCATCAGCTCCGCGAACCGCTGCTGCACCACGGTGTCGTCGAGCCGGTCGAGGTCGCGCCATCCGGCCAGTGCGCCTGGCTCGCGACGGATCTCCAGCTGGCGACCGTGCTCGTCACTCGACCGGATGGTGGTGCGCAACGCCGCATGCCGGCGGGCCAGCCGCGCCAGCGCTTCCTCCAACCGCGGCCGGGTCACCCGCGCCGTCAGCCGCACGGCGACGCCGCCGGTCTGCGCGGCGCTCGGGATGCCGAGTTGCTCGGTGCGCAACAGGCGCATCATCTCCCGGGTGACCGGAAGCACTTCCACCTCGGGCACCTCGGCCGCCACCGCGGCGGAGCCCTCGGCATCGGCCTGCCGCATCACCTCGCCGACGAGGTGACCGGCGAGGTCGGCGAGACTCTGCTCGGCGAGGATCGTGCCGAGCGGCACCGAGATTCCGGAGTGCTCGCGCACCTTGTTGCGCAGTTCCACCGCCATCAGCGAGTCGAGTCCGAGGCTCTGGAAGGTCTGCTCGGCCGCGACCTTTTCGCCGCCCGCGTGGCCGAGGACCTCCCCGGTCCACTCGGCGAGCGCGGCGAGGGCCAGCGCGGTGGCCTCGGCGCGGGGCACCGCACGCAGCCGTTCGGCGAAACGCGAGCCCGCCGTGGCGTCGACGCTCGCACGGTCGGCCACCGCCCGCCGGGGCGCGCGGCGCACGAGTCCGCGCAGCAGCGGCGGAACGGCGGGCGCACGGCGCAGCACGTCGGTGTCGAGCAGCAAGGGCACCAGCAGCGGGTCACCGACCCGCAGCGCGGCGTCGAAGCAGGCCATGCCCTCGGGCACCGAGAACGCGCGGACGCCCGCGCGCGCGATCCGCCGGATGTCTGCCTGCGCCATGTGGTCGTGCATGTCGACCTCCCACGCGCCCCAGGCCAGGGACTGCGCCGGGAGTCCGAGCGCGCGGCGACGCAGCGCCAGCGCGTCGAGATAGGCGTTGGCCGCCGCGTAATTGGCTTGGCCCGGCGTGCCGAACAGGCCGCCCGCGGCGGAGAACAACACGAACATCGACAGCTCCCGGTCGGCCGTCAGCTCGTGCAGATGGTGTGCCGCATCGACTTTCGGACGCAGCGCCGCGTCGAGCTGCTCGGCGGTCAACGCGCCGAAGGTGCTGTCGTCGAGGACGCACGCCGCGTGCACCACACCGGCCAGCGGCAGACCGTCCAGCAGCCGCGCCAGCGCCGACCGGTCGGCGATATCGCAGCGCGCGAATCGCACACGCACGCCGCGGCTTTCCAGCTCGTCCCGCAGCGCGACACCGCCGGGGCCGTCGATACCGCGACGGCTGACCAGCACCAGGTCTCTGGCGTCGTAGGCGTCGGCCAGGTGCCGCGCCAGCGCGGACCCGAGCCGACCGGGCGCGCCGGTGATCAGCACGGCCCCGTCCCCGAGCGACACCCGTCCTTCCGGCGCCCGCCCTGCCGCCTCCGGCAGCCGAGTCAGGCGCGGCGCGAAGGCCACGCCGTCGCGCACGGCCAGCTGCGGCTCGTCCGCGGCGAGGAGCGCGACGATGTCCACCTCGCCGTCGACCGCATCGATCAGCGTGATCCGGCCGGGATTCTCCGACTGCGCGGAGCGCACCAACCCGCACACGACCGCGCCCGCCGGGTCCGGGTTGTCCGCACCGAGCAGCGCCACCGCTCGGTGCGTGCGCACAACCAGCCGTGTCCGCTCGAATCGACTGTCGGACAACAGCGTTTGCAGCGCGGACAGGATGTGCTGAGCAGTGTCGTGCACCTGGCCCGGCGCATCGCCTTCAGGGACCCGCAGCACGATCACGTCGCGAACCACCGGATCGGCGGGATTCCACTCGCCCAGCGTGAGCGTCCGGTCCGGTGCGGGCAAGGGTAGCTCCGACCACTCCATCCGGAACAGCCGACGGTACGCGGGCGCGAGCGCGGCGGCGTCCCACTGCGCGGCGGCGACCGGACGCGACAGCACCGAACCCACCGACACCACCGGCTGTCCGGTCCGGTCGGTCGCGAACACGCTGACGGCGTCGGGTCCCGACCGGGTGAGCCGGACGCGCAGCGCGGTCGCGGCGGAGGCCCACAGCGTGACATCGGTCCACACGAAGGGCAGCAGGGCATTCGCGCCGTCGGCGGCGAACAGGGCGGTCGCGTGCAACGCGGCGTCCAGCAGTGCCGGATGGATGCCGAATTTCGCGGCATCGCCGTGCGCGGATTCGGCGAGTTCGACCTCCACGAAGATGTCGTCATCGCGTCGCCATGCCGCCCGCACCGCGCGGAACAGCGGACCGTAGTGATGTCCGCGCGCGAACAGCTTCGCGTACAGGTCGTCGACATCGACGCGGACCGCGTCCGCGGGCGGCCACGCCGACGAATCGGCCTGCGCGGGAGCGGGTTCGGATTCCGCGGCCAGCGCGCCGTCGGCATGGAGCGTCCACTGGGCATCCGGGTCGTGCTCGGCGCGGGCGTAGACGCGCACGGTGCGGCGGTCGTCGGCGTCGGCGCCGCCGACGACGGTCTGGATCTGCAAGGCACCGCGCTCGGGGACGAGCATCGGCGCGCGCAACACCAGCTCGCGCAGCACCGGGCTGCCCGCCTCGTCACCGGCGCGAACGGCCAATTCGACCAGTGCGGCGCCGGGCACGAGCACCGCGTTCGGTCCCGCGTGATCGACCACCCACGGATGCTGCCTGCGCGAAAGCCGCCCGGTCAGCGTGAGTCCGTCCGAATCCGGCTGCGGCACACCGGCACCCAGAATGGGATGGGAGACGTCCTGGAGGCCGAGCGACCCGGAGTCGCGATGGACGGGTTCGGTCCAGAACCGCCGTTCGTCGAAGGCGTAGGTGGGCAGGTCGACCCGGCCGTGGTCGGGCACCAGCCGGGTCCAGTCGAGTTCGTGGCCCGCGACGTAGAGTTCGGCCTGCGCCCTGGCGAGGGAGGTGGGTCCGTCCTGGTCCCGCACCAGCGAACCCACGGCCACCACTTCGCGCCCGAGCTCCTCCGACACCGTCCGCACCGCCGCGGTCAACGAGGGATGCACGCCGAGTTCGACGAAGTACCGGAACCCGTCGGCGATCATCCGCTCGATCGTGGTCGCGAACCGCACGGTCTCGCGCGCGTTCCGGTACCAGTAGCCGGGTCCGATCGGCTCGGC
Source organism: Nocardia sp. NPDC050793 (assembly GCF_040654065.1). Lineage (NCBI taxonomy): Bacteria > Bacillati > Actinomycetota > Actinomycetes > Mycobacteriales > Nocardiaceae > Nocardia > Nocardia sp. NPDC050793. The sequence continues at coordinate 40,203 of NZ_JBFAHG010000003.1, read as the reverse complement.
CGTCATCGGCTCGCCCGTTACCGTCGAATACCACGGCGTGGCAGGCGAATCCGCGGTGAGGTCGGCCAGCGCGGCGGTCAGCGGATCGCGGATGGACTCGATCAGCCCGCAGTGTCCCGCGAAGCCGGGACCGGCGGCGCCGAGCCGGGTGTAGATTCCCGCGCGGTCCAGGTCGGCGAGCAGTTCCTCCACCGCCGGCTGCTCGCCCGCCACGATCGTGGAGCGCGGCACGTTGACCGCCGCGATCGACACCCGGCCGTCGAAATCCGCCAGCCGCTCGCGCACCTCGGCCTCGGGCAGGCCGATCATCGCCATCGCGCCCGGTGCGGTGATGGCCTGCATCAGGCGGCTGCGCGTGACGACGATCCGTGCGGCATCGCTCAATTCGATGACACCGGCGCAGTAGGCGGCGGCGATCTCGCCCTGGCTGTGGCCGACCACCGCGTCCGGGGTGACGCCGGCCGCCCGCCACGTGGCCGCGAGCGCGGCCATGGTCGCGAACAGCAGCGGCTGCACGACGGGGAAGTCGGCGAGGTCGGCGGCGGTCATGGTGTCCAGCCTGTCCACCAGCGACCAGCCGACGTGTGTGCCGAAAGCCTTGTCGCACTGCTCGAATTCGGCGCGGAACTCCGCGGAGGCGACGAGCATGTCGCGCGCCATGCCCACCCACTGCGTGCCCTGCCCTGGGAAGACGAACGCGGTCTTGGCGTTGGTGAGTACCGGACCGGAGCCGACGACGGTGTTCGCCGACGACCGGCCGTCCACCAGATCGCGTAGCGCGCCGATCATCTCGTCCCGGTCGCCCGCCACCACGACGGCACGCCGCTCGAACTGGGTGCGCTGCAACGCCAGTGCGCGAGCGACCGGCCCCGGCCGCAAGCGTGGATCGGCGAGCGCCAGGTCGAGCAGCCGTTCGGCCTGACCGTGCAGCGACGCCTGACTGCGGGCCGATATCGGCAGCAGCGACACCCTCCGGTCCTCGCTCGCCGGGTTCGGCTCGGCCGCGGGCTCGGGTGGCGCCTCCTCGAGGATCAGGTGCGCGTTCGTTCCGCTGAGCCCGAAGGCGCTCACCCCGGCCCGGCGCGGCCGGTCACCGTGCCGCCACGGCATCGGCTCGGCCTGCACCGCCAGACCGCTGGTCGCCCAATCGACCTGCGGTGAAGGCACTCCCACGTTCAACGTGGCCGGGATGCGCTCGTGGTGCAGCGCCAGTACGAGTTTGACGATGCTGCCCACGCCCGCGGCGGCCTGGGTGTGCCCCACATTGGATTTCAGCGATCCGATGCCGAGCGGTCGCAGCGGATCACGACCGGGCCCGAACACCCGCGCCAGTGCGCGCGCTTCGATCGGGTCGCCGAGCGCCGTCCCCGTGCCGTGCGCTTCGACATAGTCGATGTCGTGCGGCGCCAGACCCGCGACCCGCAGCGCCGAGCGCAGCACCTGTTCCTGTGCCGCGCCGTTCGGCGCGCTCAAACCCTGGCTACGGCCGTCCTGGTTGACGGCGGAACCGCGAATGACCGCGAGCACCCGGTCCCCGTCGCGGCGGGCGTCCCCGAGACGCTTCAACAGCAGCAGACCGGCGCCCTCCGCCCACACCGTCCCGTCGCCGTCGGCGGAGAACGGCGCGCACCGGCCCGTCGGCGACAGCACGCCGAGCCTGCTCAGCTCGATGTGGGCGGTCGGTGACATCAGCAGCGTGGCGCCGCCCGCCAAGGCCAGATCGCACTCCCCCGCGCGTAGTGCCTGCATCGCCAGATGCACCGCGACGATCGACGAGGAGCAGGCCGTGTCCAAGGTGACCGCCGGGCCGTGCAAGCCGAGCGTGTAGGCGATCCGCCCGGACGCGACGCTCGGCGAAAGTCCCGTTCCGACTTGGCCGTTCAGCTGTTCCGGCGCGACGTCGGCCAGATAGCCGGTGCTGTAGACGCCGAGATAGACGCCGGTTTCGCTGCCGTGCAGGGTGCGTGGATCGCGACCCGACCGCTCGATCGCCTCCCAGGCGAGCTGCAACATGACGCGCTGCTGCGGATCCATCACCGCCGCTTCGCGCGGGCCGATGCCGAAGAAGGCGGCGTCGAAACGATCTATGCCGTCGACGTATCCGCCACGGAAGGTGTAGGCCTTGCCGGGCGCTGAGGTGTCCGGGTCGTACAGCCCGTCGATGTCCCAGCGGCCCGCGGGCACCTCGGTGAGCGCGTCACCGTTGCCGTCCAACAGCCGCCACAGCGCCTCGGGCGAGTCGGCGGCGCCGGGGAACCGGCAGGACATCGAGAGGATGGCGATCGCGTCGTCGTCGGCGTCGTCGCCGGGAGCGGCTTCGGGCTCCGCGGCGTCGGCCGCGCCCGGCTCGTCCGGCGCGGCGGGGGCCAGCGCCGCGGCCACGCCGTCGATCGTGGGATGGTCGAACAACAGGTTGGTGTCGAGGAAGCGCCCGACGAAATCCGACAGGTCGATCACCATCTCGACCAGATCGGCCGAGCCCAAACCGAATTCGACCATCGGCCGGTGCACGTCGATGCGTTCCGGATCCAGCGCCGCGTGCCGGGCGATCGCCGTCACCAGCCAGGATCGGATCGCCTCCGCCGACGGCTGCGCCGCGGACTCGGCGGTGTCCGGCTGCACGGTCCGCGGCTCCGTCTCGTAGTCGTCCAGTTCGTCCTCCGGCGACCGCACCGGGCCCGCGAGCAGCGCGAGCAATTCGCCGGACAGATAGGCCGCCCGGCAGGCCGAACGCTGAATCTTCCCGCTACTGGTCTTGAAGATGGTTCCGGGCCGAATCAGCAGCACCGCCGCGAGGCCGATACCGTGATCGGCCGCCACCGCGGCGCGGACGGCGCCCTCGATCGCGGCCAGCTCGCCGGGATCCTCGCCGCGCACCTCGGCGACGACCACCGGCTGTTCCCCGTCCAGCCCGACGTCCACGGAGAACGCTGCGACGCATCCGGCACGGACAGCGTCGTGCGCCGATTCGACGGTCTCCTCGATGTCCTGCGGATAGTGGTTGCGACCGTCGACGATCAACAGATCCTTGCGCCGACCGGTGACGAAAAGCTCTCCACCGGAGAGGAATCCGAGGTCCCCGGTGCGCAGGAAACGGCGGTCGTCGGCGGGCAGCCGCGCCCCGAACACCTCGGCGGTGGCCTGTTCGTCGCGGAAGTATCCGGCGGCCACACTGCCCCCGGCGACCCAGATCTCGCCTTCCTCCCCTGCGGCGCGTTCGGCGCCGCTCTCGGGATCGACGACCGCGATCGAGATCCCCTCGGATGCCTGCCCGACGCCGACCAACTCCGTTGCACGAGTGTGGTTTCCGTCGGCGGCACGGCCCGCGACATCGAGGAATACGGGCGGCGTCGCGATGGCGGGCGCGGTCACGATCAGGGTGGCCTCGGCCAATCCGTAGACCGGCTGGTGCGCTTCGGCGCGGAACCCGGCGCGGCCGAAGGTTTCGGTGAAGCGCCGCACCGTCGCGGCCCGCACCGGTTCGGAACCGTTGAACGCCACCCGCCACCGGCTCAGGTCGAGCCGATCGATCTGCTCCGGCGCGATCCGGCGCACACACAGTTCGTAGGCGAAATTGGGGCCGCCGCTGGTGTGGGCGCGGTAGGTCGAGATCGCTTGCAGCCACCGTTCGGGGCGCTGCAAGAAGTGCAGCGGCGACATCAGCACCGAATTACCGCCGAGGTAGACCGTGTGCAGCAGCGGCGCGATCAGTCCCATGTCGTGGTACATCGGCAGCCAGCTGGCGAACAGCGCGCCGTCCCACGACTCGGCCAACGCACGGTCGTGGCCGAGTCCCGCGGCGATCGCCGCCTGGTTGTGCAGCAGATTCCCGTGGGTGAGCAGCACGCCGCGCGGCGCGCTCGTCGAGCCGGAGGTGTACTGGATGAACGCGACCGAATCCGGTCCGAGATCCGGCTCCCGCCACCGCGTTGCCAGATCGCCCTCGACCTCGTCGGTGGCCAGCCATCGCACGCCCGCCAGCTCGGGAATCTCCGCGCCGAGCGCGGCCGCATCGGCGACGACCCGCCGCGGCGCCAGCACCACATCGACCTCGGCGTGCGCCACCATCCGCCGCAGCCTGCGCAGCGACCGGTTCTCCCATTCGGGCAGCGGCGCGGGGACCGCGACCACGCCCGCCGCGAGGCACCCGAAGAACGCCTCGGCGAACTCCGGCCCCGCCGGGTACAGCAACAACGCGCGCCGCGGCATCGAATCCTGGAGTGCGGCGCCGATCGCCCGCGCGCGGACACCCAGGTCGGCGTAGGACATTTCGCGGACGACACCGTCGACATCACCGCTGTCCAGGAATCGATACACCACATCACCCGGCCGATTCCCGACCTGAGCGAACAGTGTCTCGACGAAAGTGTTTAACACGAACTACTTCCTCTAACGGTGATGAAACCCGAGTTGTCAGCCGATTCCGCTACCCCGGGACCAGGAGCGGCGGGCGGCGCGTTGTGTGACCGACAGCGGCAACAATATAGCGGTCGTGGTTCATCGAGCCGAGGCTATCAAGATCGAATCCAGCGGGCCGGGCCCCGAAAAATGGGGGCACGGTCTGCTCGACTCTCTTTGCGGCCGCGACTATTTCATGTTTGCATCTCGCGGGGAGAGCGATCAGGATGGCTGCGTGTCGCACACTCCGCTATCGCTGCGTGAACTCCCTTTGCTACGTACCCGCCACCTCGGGCAAATCGGTGGACTGATGCGACCCGGCACCCAGCGTTCCCCCTTGCTGGAACTCGGGGAACGGTTCGTCGTCTCGCCGCCGGGATTCCCGGACATGCTGGTCACCCACGATATGGACGACGTGCGAGAGCTTTTCGCCAACCACGACGACTTCTCGGTCGGGCAGGTGCTGAGCCGGTTCTCCAGCCACGACGCGATGTTCGGCAAGCAGACGTTGATCTTCCTCGACGGCGACGAGCACCGCCGCGAACGCAGGCTGTTCGCTCCGCCGTTCCAGAGCAAGGCGCTTCGATCCTACGAAGAGCTCATGGTGGAGGTGGTCGAGCGCGAGCTGCCCACCTGGCCGGTCGGTGAGCCGTTCGAGTTCCTGAAGGCGGGCTACGACCTGGCCATCGGCGTGCTGCTCGCGGTCGTCTTCGGTGACGTGGCGCCTGCCCGCCGGGATCGGCTGAAACAGGCCGTGAGCCAATGGTTCGGCGAGATCGAGAGTCGCGGTTTCCTCGCCGTCACCTTGCTCACGCCGCTGATCGGCGGCTACACGCTGCCCTACCCGCCGCTGCGTCGCCGCCAAGCCGAGGTCGACGCCGTGATCATCGAGGAGATCGCCGCGCGCCGCGCCGAACCCGGCGACCGGAGCGACCGGAAAGACGTGCTGTCCCGGTACGTCGGCACCGAACTCGATCAGCACGACGACGCCGCGCTGGCCCGCAATATGCGCGGCGTCCTGCTGGGCGCCTACGAGACCACCGCCATCACGCTCGGCTGGATCGCCGCCATGCTCGCGGGCCATCCGCAGGCCATGGCCGAGCTGGACGCGGCGGCCGACGCGGGCGACGGGAAACGGCTCGACGCGTACCTCGACGCCGTGGTCGCCGAGACGATGCGGTTGCGCCCGGTCTCCCCGTTCACCGGGCGGCGGGCCCTCCGCGACACCGTGCTCAACGGCATCCGCATTCCCAAGGGCGCCATCGTCATCGTGCCGATCCTGCTCATTCACGAATCACCCCGGCATTACGCCGATCCGATGGTCTTCCGCCCCGAACGTTTCCTCGACGAGCGACCGAACGGCCAGACCTGGCTGACTTTCGGCGCAGGCGCGCATCGTTGCCTGGGCGCGCAGTTCGCACTCGTGGAGGCCCGCATCCTGTTCCGCACTGTGCTCGAGCAGCGTCGCATCCAGGCTGCGCCGGGCCCCATCGAACCGCCACGCCGCTACCACACCGGTCTCAGCCCGGCCGAGAACGCCCGCATCACCCTGCTGCCGCGCTGAGCCCGCGCGCCGCCTACACTCGCCTAGAACCTGTTCTACAAGGTGGTGGTGCTGTGCAGGAAGACCTGATCTTCGCGCTCTGGGGTGTCGGCGACCTGCGGGACGCGGGTTCGACGCGGCGGCTGGTCGCGGCGGGCGTCGAATCCGTGCGGCTGAACATCTCCGACGCCGACGTGGCCGACGCGATGCTCCGGTTGACGACCTTCGACGCGCCGATCGACGCGGTGCTCACCCTCTCGTCGCCGACCGGCTGCGACCGCGCCGCCGTGCTCGCGGCGCTCGGTGACGTCGCCGAGCGCTACGAGGGGTGGCGGGTCGAAGTCAGGACGCCCCTTCCGCCGCCTCCGGTCGCGATCGGCGAGCGCACTCCCGGGCTGGCCAACGTCGCGTTTCTGCGCAGACCGCCGGAACAGCCGTACGACGAATGGCTCGATCATTGGCGCAACCGCCACACCGAGGTCGCCATCGCCACCCAGGCCACCTTCGGGTACGTACAGAATCGCGTGCTCGAGGCCGTCACCGACACCGCACCGGACCTTGCCGCGGTGGTCGAGGAACTGTTCCCGCTGGCGGCGCTGCGCGACCCGCACGCCTTCTACGGCAGCGGCGGCGACCCCGCCGAGCTGAGCAGGCGGATCGAGCGCATGATGACCAGCGTGGCCGCGTTCGGCGCCGATCGCGATATCGACGTCGTGCCCACCAGCCGGTACGTATTGCACTGAGCTACGTATTGCACTGGGCCGCAGGGCATCCGGGAGGATCCCCGTGACGGGCCGCGACCCTATCGCGACGCCGAACTCGTCGCGGCCCGGCACACGACTCCCCCGCCGCTCATCGGGGTAGCTCGACCGCGACGGCGGTGTAGGGCGTGGTCGGCTCGGTCGGGGTGTCGAAGCGAGCGTTCGGCAGGTACAACCGCCCCGCGTACGCGGCGACGGTGCTCGGCACGTCGAAGCGCGGGTCGGTGATTCGCCGCACGAGCGTGCCCGTCGTGCCCGCAGCGTCGAGGGAGATCACGGCGATCGCGTTGCGCCGGTTCTGCACGACATACAGTGTGCTGCCGTCCAGGAGCAGCCCGTCGCCGTCGGGCAGTTCCTCGCCGCCGAGGTCGATGACGCGCGTCGCGCCCGTCGCGGGATCGACGCGGAACAGGCGGCCGGTCACCGATTGCACGACGATCAGGCCGGCGCCGTCCGGCGTGCGCGCGATGCCGTTGGCATTGAACGCATTCGGCACGTAGGCGAGGTCACCGGTGAGCGGGATTCTGGCCACCTCCTCGGGCGCGGGCAATCTACCGTCCGGCCCGATCGGCAAGTGGTACAGCACGGGTGCGCGCGAGTCGGTGAACCACGCGCCCGACGGAGTGAACACGACATCGTTGACGAAAGTGTCCGGCGGAGTTGCCAGTTGGTAGGTCGCCAGCACCGCGCCCGTCCAAATATCCAGGACGCGGACATCGCCGCCGGTGCCGCCCGCGACGAACAATCGTCCGCGGTCATCGATCCGCAGGCCGAGCGCCTGCGTACCTGGGCCACGGCTCAGCAGGTCACCGTGCCCGGTCACCAGGTCGACGCGGTAGATGGAACCGTCTGCCATGGAGCCGAAGTAGGCCACCGGCAGCGTATCGATGGCGACACCTTCCGGACGGAATCCGTCGGGCAGCACGATGGTGGCCGGGAACACCGGGCTGTCCGCCGTTGCCGGGATAGCGGGTGCCAGCACCACCCCGCCGAGACAGGCCAGCGCGGCCAAAGTACCGAGTGCACGCTTCATCTCATCGCCCTCTCTTCCGTGGCTCCGAAAACGGCTGTCTTCATCGAGATGTCCTTTCCAGGGGGTGCGGCAGGATCGGGTGAGCGGGTGGGTGTGGGCAGCTGACCGGCGACGATCGCGGCGAGCGCGAGCGCGAACCCCGCGAGCTGGATCGGGCGGAGCGTCTGATCGAGCAGGACGGCGCCGAGCACCGCCGCGACCAGGGGCGAGAGCAGGACGAGCACCGCGACCGAGGTGACGGGCAAGGCGGCGACGCCGCGGAACCACAGCGCATAGGCGAGCAGACCGCCGACCAGACTCAGCCAAAGGTAGCCGAGGGCGGCGGTCGCGTCGATGGCGGGAGGCGGCCCCTCGACGAAAAACGTGACGGGCACCAGGAATAGGCCGCCCGCGGTGAGTTGCCAGCCGGCGAAGGCGGTGGGACCGACTTGGGCGGGGCGGCCCCAGCGCTTGGTGAGGGTCAGCCCGAGCGCCAGCGAAGCCGCGCTGCCGAGGCCGGCCACGACCCCTGTGCTGTCGAGGGCCGCGTTCGGCCCGAGTACCACCAAGCCGACGCCGACCACGCCGATCGCTCCCCAAGCGAAGCGCCGAGCGGACGGACGCTCGCGTAGAACGGCCACCGCCAGCACCGCGACGACGAGCGGCTGAGCCGCCGCCAAGGTGGCGGCGACGCCGCCGGGCAGGCGTTCGGCCGAAACGAACAGCAGTGCGGTGAGCAGGCCGATGTTCAATACACCGAGCACCGCGGCTTTCCCCCACCACGCGCCACGCGGCAGCGTCCGGGTGAGCGCCAGCGCGATCAGGCCAGCGGGCAACGCGCGCAGGAGTCCGGCGAACAGTGGATGTCCGTGCGGGAGAAGCTCGGTGATGACGACATAGGTCGTGCCCCACGCCGCGGGAGCGAGCGCGGTCGATGCGGTGCGAGACAGCGCGCCACCGCCTTCGGGGTCGGGAAGCCACTGCGCTGCTGGACTTTTCATACTCACGATCTCATCGGAGATCCATTGATGAATCCAACACATGTTTGTCACTCCATCGATCGTGATTCACGATTGATCCATGGAGCTTCAACAGCTGCGCTACGTCGTCGCCGTCGCCGAGACGAACAGCTTCACCCGCGCCGCCGAACGGTGTCTGGTCGTCCAGTCCGCCCTCAGCCACCAAATCGCACGCCTGGAAAGGGAACTCGGCGCGCGCCTGTTCGAGCGCACCAGCCGCCGGGTGCGGCTGACTCCCGCCGGAGCGGCGTTCCTCCCGGCCGCCCGCCAGTGCCTGGACGCCGCCGAGCGCGCGGCCGCCGAGGTCGCCGCGGCCGTCGGCGAGGTGCGCGGGCGGCTCGCGGTCGGCCTGATCCCCACCGTCGCCGCGGTCGACGTACCCGGCGCGCTGCGCGAATTCCGCAGGCGGCACCCACATGTGCGCATCTGCCTGCGGGTCGGTGCGAGCGAGGATCTTGTCGAGCAGGTCGCGCAGGGAGCCATCGACGTGGCATTCCTCGGGCTTCCGACCACCTCGCGCCCGCGCGGTGTCGCCACCCGTGAACTCGCCCGTGACCGGCTCGTCGCCGTGGTCGCGCCGGACCATCCGCTCGCGGGCGAATCCACGGTCGACCTGCGCAGGCTATCGTCCGAGGTATTCGTCGACCTGCCTGCCGGGACCGCGGGACGCGCCCAATCCGACCAAGCTTTCGCGGCCGCGGGCCTGGACCGTGACGTCGCCTTCGAAGTGACCACCGCGGACTACATCACCCGGCTCGTCGGGGAGGACCTGTGTGTGGCCATGCTTCCCGCCGCCTACGCGCCGCAGCTCACCGGCGTGGTCACCCTCGCGATCGACGACGCGCCCGCCCGCGTCGAGTACGTCGTCTGGAACCGCTTCAGTCGCACGCCCGCCGCGACCGCGTTCCTCGCCATCATCGATATCCCGAATCCGCACCCGCCCGCCGACGATCCGACGGGCGACGCGGCTCACTGAGGCGCGATCACTTCCGAGATCATTTCGCGCGACCCGCGCGATCGGGGCGGTCGTCGAGTGCGGGAACGGAGATCACGCGGTCCAGCGCGCGCAGGTCGGCGTCGAGCTTACGGAAGAGCCAATACACGGCGACGAAGGCGAGGCCGCCGCCCGCGCACAATCCCAGCACCGAATCGCGCACGAGCGCAAGCTCGTCCGATTCGAGGGCGCTGAATCCCGCCAGCACTCCGATCACCGGCACCGACGCGGTGATCGCGAGATAGACCGTGGTTCTTCGACGCAGCCAATGCAGATCGGCCGAGTCGTGCTCCGTCGTGCGGCCGTGGCGCAGATGGATGGGATAGACGCAACGAACGATATAGAAGGTGGAGAGGAAGAACGTGTAGGCGACCGATATGGTGCCCGCCACCAGCACGGTCATCGCCGCGTGGATCTGTATCCGCAGCGAAAGGTCGGTGAACCAGCGCAGCAACATCACGCCTGTCACGGTTGCGATAACCGCGGCGAGCAGGGTGTTCAGCGCACACAGGTCGCCCCACAGCAACGTTCGCGACCGCACCCGCGCGAGCGTCGCCTCGTCGTAGCGCCTGCCATCGCGCAAGCCGCGTGAAACCGCGAGCAAATCACGCGATATGTACACGTAGATGAGGATGGCCAACGGCAAGACGCCGAGGATGCAAGCGATCACGCCCTTGTCCATCTGTGCGTTGACGGCGTCGGGCACTCGCTCTCTGATCAGCTTTTGGGCGTGTGTGGCCAGGTAGGCCGTAGCCAGGCCGATTCCGAACAGCGAAGACAACCAGAGGATCGGGGTCGGCCACCGCGAAAGGCGCGCCCGCCAACTGTTCGGCGGCGGATAGACGAGGTCGCGGGCCCTGGCCTCGAGGCACAGGTCGAGCTGCTGGGCCAATTCCGAGCCGCATGAATAGCGGTCAGCACGGTCGGGCGACAGGCACTTCAGCAGCACTTGGCGCAGGGCCGCGGGGCAGTCCGGCGGTAGATCGGACAGGAACGTCGAGTCGATGGGTCGGCGCCGCAGCTCGAGCATGCGTGCCAGCGACGTCTCCGACTCGCCCGCGGATGTTTCGTCCGCGAAGGGACGCCGCCCGGTCAGCAGTTCCCACAGCATGACGGCCAGCGCGAAGATGTCGCTTCGCGTGTCGAGGTCAGCGGCGGTCGTGGCCAGCTCAGGATGACAGGCCTCGAGCTGTTCGGGCGACATGTACGCCAGCGATCCGCCGAAGTACGCGAGCGGACTCGCACCCTTGACGCGTTTGCTGAAGCTGACGTTGAAATCGGCCAGCTTCGGGATGCCCTCGGCGCTGAGCAATACGTTCGCGGGTTTGATGTCGCGATGCAACACCCCGCGTTCCGACGCGTGCTGCAAGGCTTCCGCGAGTCGGCGGCCCAGCCAGGCGACGGTCTCCGGCCAGGTCAGCGCAGCGGTCCGTTCGCGAACGGCCGATTCCGCCGGCCGCACCTCTCCCTTTTCGGCAAGCACGTCGTCGACCGCGTCGAGCAGCAGTTGCCCGCCGAGGCGCTCCTCCGGTGTCGAGCGCCGCAAACGCAGCACGTCGAGCAGCGTTCCGCCGGGGAGGTACTGCATGTAGAGCAGCTTCAGCTCGCCGTCGCCGATGAGGCGCTGGTCGAAGATGCGCACGATGTACTCGTGGTCGAGCTGGGCGAGGGTCTGCGGCTCGATGCCGTGGTTGTGCGAGATCTTGACCGCGACCAGTCGCTGCATGGATTGCTGCCTGGCGAGATACACCTGGGCGAAGGCGCCCGCTCCGATCCGCATCAGCAGGTCGAAATCGTCGACCCGGTCGCCGACGTCGATGGCGTCGAGCAGCACCTGGGCTCCTGGACGGGCGATCATCGTGCTGCGGTAGTCGCCGTCGATCTGCGCGAGCTCCGAGTCCGCCGCGGCGGTGGCAGCGGCCGCCGTCTCGGCCACCTGCCCGCCGCGGCGCCGGGCGTGGAATTCCTCGTAGACGAGCTCGGCCGGGAGCGGCCCCTCGCGCAGCTCGGCGAACTCCGCGCGGTATTCGGCCAGTCGTTTGGGAAAGTGGTGACGCAGCCAGCGATATTCCAGGTCGATCTTGATCAGTTCGATCAGTACCGTCCGCCGCGCGGCCGGTTCACGCGGTAGATAGGCCGACAGGTCGGGCGGGGACCCGGAGGCCCAAGCCTCGGAGAACCGCGCCGCGGCGGTGGCGAGCGCGGTGCGGGTCCGTTCGGCTGAATCGACCAGGTCGATCGGCTCGTACATCGGTAGCTCGAGGTCAGCGCGGGGCGATCACGCGGCGGGCTACGTGCGGTGCGGCCTTTCCTTCCAGTTGCCCCACATTTGCTCCTTTCCGCAGACCTCAAGGGTATCGCTCCCCTATCGACGGAAGGACGGCAATCAGGGCCCTACCGACACCGCCGCCATCTCGGCCAAGACCTCATCGATCGGAGTCGGTGTGAGAGGCAATGTCGTCGCGGTCGATGACGCATCGAGGATGTTGGGCCGGTCGTACAGGTACAGCATCTCCGGGAACTCCGCCATGACCGAGTCCGACCGACCGATTTCCTCGAGCTCGGCCCTCGTCATGTGATTCAGGCGCGGCTCCGGCGCGCGGGCCGCCGCGGCGAGGTGCGCCGCCAGTTCGCGCACCGACTCGTCGGAGCTGGACGGCACGTGCCAGGCGCGGCCCCAGGACTGCTCGTGCCGCGCCGCGGCGACGAGTGTGCGCGCCGCATCGCCGGTGTAGGTCCAACTGTGCGGGGCGTCGAGATCGCCGGGGTAAGAAGCGGGCGATCCAGCCAGCACATGCGCACCGACCATGAGCGTAAAGGGCGAAATCGCGTGTGCGCCAAGGAAGTCGTTGGCCCTGACCTCGGTCACCCGCACCCGGCCCGCCTCGTATGCGGCTCGCGCTTCGTGCCACATTCGGGCCCGCACACGGCCTTTCACACTCGTTGGCGCCAGGGGAAGCTCCGCGGTCACGGGGCCGTCCACCGGGCCGTAGCCGTAGGTGTTGCCGAGCATGACATAGTCGGCGCCGGTGCGCTCGACTGCCGCCAGCAGGGCGGCGGCCAGCGGAGGAAAGTCGGTCGGCCAGCGATCGTAGGGCGGCGCGGCGCAGTTGAACAGGGTGGCCGCGCCGCGCGTCAGTTCGGTGAGCCGCGCGATATCGGTGGCATCGGCGGCAATTCGCTCGATCCGCGCGTGCACCGGCCCGCTGCCGCCGCGGGTGACGAGCCGAACCCGCTCGCCTGCTTCGGCGAGCAAACGGGCGGTGGCCGAGCCGGTGGCTCCGCCTCCGATGACGACGTACAAGGACATGTCTGCTCTCCTGGTTCGGTGTGAACGGCAGTCGGCGCAACGACCGCGCCGCCGTGCCAATCAGCCTCCGTCACAGGAGATCCGTACGATAGTGGCCCACATGCCAAAGATCCGGAGGTTCGGGCCATGCACCGAGTGGCTGTCGTCGCCGTCCCACCGGCCACGACGTTCGATCTGTCCATTCCCGAGTTGGTGCTCGGCGAAATGCTGGTCGACGGCGCCCCCGGCTATCGGGTACGCATTTGCACCGCGTACCCCGGCCCGGTCGCCACCAACGGCAGCCTGGAGATCACCGTTCCGCACGGTCTGGAGGCCGTCGACGACGCCGATACGGTCATCGTGACCGGCACCGGCGCCCGCGACGACGTCGATCCGCGCATCCTCGCGGTGCTGCGCCACTCCGCGGCCGCGGGCAAGCGGATAGCCTCGATCTGCACCGGAGCTTTCGTCCTCGCCCAGGCCGGATTGCTCGACGGGCGCCGCGCCACCACCTATTGGGCCAAGTCCGACGAATTCTCCCGCCGTTTCCCCGCGGTGGAACTTCGCCCCGACGTGCTATACGTCGAAGACGGCAACATCCTGACCTCCGCCGGACTGTCCGCGGGCATCGATCTGTGCCTGCATCTGGTGCGCACCGACTACGGCGCCGCGACAGCCAACGCGGTCGCCCGCCTCGTCGTGGCGGCGCCCGTCCGACCGGGCGGACAAGCGCAGTTCATTCGGACGCCCCTTCCGCCCGAGACCGGTACGTCGCTGGCGGCGACCCGCAGCTGGGCGCTCGGCCGCCTGCACGAGCCACTCACCCGCGCCGCCCTCGCGAATCATGCCCGCACCAGCATTCGCACCTTGACCCGCAAGTTCCACGCGGAAACCGGCCTCAGCCCGCTCCAATGGCTCCTCCATCAGCGCGTCATCCGCGCCCAGGAGCTGCTGGAAACGACCGACCTGCCGATGGACCAGGTCGCCCGCCTCAGCGGCCTCGCCACGACAGACTCACTGCGCCAACATCTTTCGCGACGGACCGGACTGACCCCCAGCGCGTATCGCGCCGCGTTCACCCAGCAACCGGACCGAACGTCCTATCGTGCGGGTGCGGCCTCTGGTTCCACGTGAGGAGCCATGCGGTGCTCGAGTTCGGCGCCTTCGATGTCGAGATCGGGGACGTAGCGGGCGAACCAGCGCGGGTGATACCACATGCGGTTGCCGACCAGGGCCATGACGGCGGGCACCAGGGTCAGGCGGACGACGAAGGCGTCGAGCAGGACGCCGACGGCGAGGGTGAACGCCAGCGGTTTGACGATGGGGTTGTCGACGGTGGCGAAGGCGACGAACACCGCGAACATGATCAGCGCGGCGGCGGTGACGACGCGGGCGGAGTGCGCGACGCCGTTCTGCACCGAGGTGACCGCGTCGGCGGTGCGGGTGTGTTCCTCCTTGATCCGGGAGACGACGAAGATCTGGTAGTCGCTGGACAGGCCGAAGATGATGGCGAGGGTGATGATCGGGAGGAAGCTCAGCGTCTGCGCCTTGGTGACGTCGAAAAGTTCGGCGCCCCAGCCCCATTGGAACACCGCGACCTGCGCGCCAAGGGCGGCGAAGACCGAGAGGATGAAGCCTGCGATCGAAAACAGCGGCACCAGGATCGTGCGGAACGCGATGGTCAGCAACACCAGCGCCAGGCCGACGACGACCGCGAGGAAGATCGGCAGCGCCTCGGCGAGCCGGTTCGAGGTGTCGATGTTGGCGGCCGTCGTGCCGCCGACCAGATACGTTGCCCCGGTGCCGCTTTCGATCGCGGCGCGGTCGTCACGCAGCCGGTTGACCAGATCGGCGGTGGCCGGGTCGTCGGGGCCGGTTTCGGGGACGACCTGGATCAGCATCAGACCGTCCCCGGTGCCCGCGGGCTGCACCACGGCCACGCCGGGTTCCTGTCGCAGCCTGCCCATGAGCGTTTGCGCCGCGTCCGGGCCGGTGGCTCTCGACAGGTCGGTCGCCAGCAGCAGCGGCCCGTTGAAGCCGGGGCCGAACGACTCGTCGACCAGGTCGTAGGCCTTGTGCGCGGTGCTCGTGTCCGGTTGTATCGCGCCGCTGGGCAATCCGAGTTCCATGCGGGTGACGGGGATGGCCAGGACGACGAGCAGCGCGACGCCGAGGATCAACAGCGGGATGCGGAATCTCGTGACGAAGCGCCCCCACGAGTGCCCGAACGTGCGCTCGGGCTCGTAGGCGGCGATGCGCGCGATTTCCTCCGGCCATCCCGGATGCAGCGGCGGCGAGATGAACTTGGCGACGGTGTCACCGGCGAACATGAGCAGCGCGGGTAGCAGCGTCAGGGCCACGAGCATGGCCACCAGCACCGCGCCCGCCGCGGTCAGACCCATGACGGTGAGGAACGGGATGTTCGCCACCGTCAGTCCGCACAGCGCGATGATCACGGTGACCGCCGCGAACACCACCGAACTGCCCGCGGTCCCGACGGCGAGTGGAATCGATTCCGCCGCCGCCATTCCCAGCACGATGTGGTGCCGGTGCCGCGACAGGACGAACAGCGCGTAATCGATGCCGCAGGACAAACCGAGCATCAAGGCCAGTGACGTCGCCGCCGAGGGCACGTCGACGAAAGCGGCGACCCCGAGAATCCCGGTGAGCCCGATACCGACGCCGACCAGCGCGGTGACGATGGGCAGACCGGCCGCGACCGCGGCGCCGAAGGTGACCAGTAGGATGATCAATGCCGCGATGACGCCGAGAAGCTCTGGCGTATGCGGGATTTCGGCGGTGAAGCCCGGATAGACCGCGCCGGAGAACTCCACATCGAGCCCCGCTTCCCGCGCCGGATCCGCGACGCGGTCGACTCCTTCGAGCGTGTCCTCGCCGACCTCCCCCGCCGACACCGAGAACTGCACACTGCCCAGCGCGGCGCGCTGATCCGGCGACACCGCCTTGGCCTGGAACGGGTCGACGACCGCCGCGACCTGCGGGAGTCCGCTCAACCCCGCCATCACCTGCTCGATCTCAGCGGCGACCTGCTGGTCGGTCACCTTGGCCAGGCCGGGCGTGGCGAAGGCCACCTGCATCTGCGCGCCGCTGAACGCCGGCATCCGCTGCTTCAGCAACGACACAGCATCCTGCGATTCGGTGCCGGGAACGGTGAAGTTGTCGTTCGTTTTGCCGCCGGTTCCGGCTGCGAAGCCGACCGCGCCGATCAGCAGCACGATCCAGATCGCCAGCACCCACCAGCGACGACGAGCTACGACGCGCCCGAGCGCGAACAGATACCGAGACATGCGGATCCTCTCACCGGGCCACCATGCGACGAGCGACAAGCGCACCGCTGGCACGATATCACAAAAAGTGATGATTTCCTCAAAACCGTAGCAATGGTCAGCAATCATTCTCCTGTGGCCTGCGCGCCTTCGCCGGGCCCGAACCCCGGCACCGACGCGCACAGGGCGGACGCGTTCGCTCCCCAGCTCTGCACGGCTCCGTCCGGCCGGACCAGGACCGCCGACGCACGACCGTGCCGAAGCCAGCGGTGCAGCACCGTCCCCGGCGCCGCGCGAAGCACGACACCCCCGTGCTGCTCGATCCGCTTCTTGTCGGCCCGCGGCACGTCAACCATCGTGATGATCGCGAACCGCCCCGCGATGAGGTCGTCGACCCGTCGCCCGTCGGGGAGGCGATCGTTCGGGGGCAGCCGACCGGCCAGGCCGCGGCGCAGCAGCGGAGCGACCACCAGGCCGGAGCGGCGCAGCGGCGGGGATTCGCCGCTGGTCACCATGCGGGCGAGGCCGGGCACCCGAGATAGCCCCGGTGCGATCAGACCGCGCAGGTGGTTGCCGAGTTCGCCGCCCTCGGTCATGGTCACGCCGATGACTTTCGCCAGCCGGATCATCGCTCGCGCGTGCGGTTTTCGCTCGGTCTCGTAGGTGTCGAGCACACTGTCCGGAAGCTCACCGCGCAGCACCCCGGCCAGTTTCCAGGTGAGATTCGCGGCGTCGCGCAGACCCGCGCCCATGCCTTGGCCGATGAACGGCGGCGTCAGGTGGGCGGCGTCGCCGAGCAGGAAGACCCGGCCCGCGCGCCAGCGATCGGCGAGCTGGGCACGGAAGGTGTATTCGGCGATCCGCACCAGCTCGAGGCGCTCGGGCGTTACGGTGCCGACCCACGGCGCGAGCAGCGGCCGCAGCTGGGACAGGTCGCGGAAATCGGCGGCGGTCTCGCCGGAGCGAAGCCGAAATTCCCACCGGTAGCGCGTTTTTCCGATACGCATATAGGTGGCGGCGCGCGTCGGGTCGCAGATCTGGTGGACGCCTTCCCAGTGGCCGAGGTCGGCCGTCATGGCGATGTCCACGACCAGCCAACGCTGTTCGAATCGCAGATCCCGCATCCGCGCCCCGATCGCGCCGCGAACGAGACTGTTGGCCCCGTCGCAGCCCAATAGGTACCGGGCGCGCACCGATTCGGCTCGCCCCGTTTCCCTCTCGGTGAAATCGACTCGGACGTAATCGCTTTCCTCGGTCACGGCGGTGACCTCGGCGTTGCTCCGCAGTGTCGCCTCCGGATAGCGGCGCAGGTTGGCGCGTAGGATCGCTTCCAATTCCGGCTGGTCGAACAGGTTCGCCTCCGGGTGCCCGTTGCGATCACCGGCCGGATCGCGATCGAACTGCGCCAGTACCCGCCGATCGGGATCGAGCAACCGCAGACCCAGCGCGGGCCGGGAGATCGCGTCGAATTCGTCGCCGACGCCGAGCCGGTCGACGATCCGGCGGATCTCGCCGTCGAGGTGGACCGCGCGCGGCTGCGGATACACGCCCTCCCACCGTTCCAGGATCAGCGACTCGATCCCGTACTGCGCCAGCAAGGTGGCCGCGGTGAGTCCGGCCGGACCCGCTCCGATGAGCACGACCGGAATCGTCTGCGCGCTCACGGGGAAACCCCGGCAAGGGTGACCACATAGCCGACGGCGGCAAGCGCGGTCACGGCCGCGGGCGCCATCTCGGATATGCCGTCGCCGTTGCGCAGATGGGCGACGACGACGCCCGCCATCAGCAGCGTCAGCCCCGCGAGTACCGTCGAGACGATTGTCATTGCGCCACCACGACTTTCCAGGTGATCGCGTAGCGGCCGAGGACGGTCTCCACTTCTCGCTCGTCGGCGGCGGATTCGAGTTCGACCGTCGCCACGACCGCGCCGTCCGCGACCTCCGCCGTGACGCCGCGCACTCCGGCGGTCTCGGCGAGCACCTCGAGCAGTTCGCGGTGGGTGGCGTCGGCGCGCAGGCCGAGCTTGTAGGGCTTGCCGACGTCGGTGACCGGTAGCGCGTCGAGGACGGTGACCGTCTTGGGTGCGGCGGCGCGCTCGTGCACCCGGTCGGCGGCCCACCGCACCAACTCCGATTCGGTGACGTCCGCATCTGCCGAGAGGACGACGTAGGCGACCGGGACCTCACCGGCGTGCACGTCCGGGCGTCCGACCGCACCGGCGGCGGCGACCTGCGGGTGAGCCAGCAGGGCGTCCTCGATGGTCGCGGGGTCGATGTTGTGGCCGCCACGGATGATCAGGTCCTTGGCGCGACCGTGCAGGTGGATGAAGCCGTCCTCGTCGATGTGGGCCAGATCGCCGGTGTCCAGCCACCCGTCGGCCAGGGTGCCCAGCCCGTCGATGACGTGGCCGTGCTCGTCCCACCCGGTCACGTAACCGGCGAAAACCGTTGGGCCGCTGATCACCAGGACACCGATCGCACCCGCGGGCAGCTTCACCCACGACCCGTCCACGGTGCTACGGACGATCTCGACGCGTTGATAGGGCATGCGCTGTCCCACCGCACCCGGTCGCGGCAGATCCGGGAAGCTGCGCGCCGACGCGCAGGTCGCTTCGGTGAGTCCGTAGCCCTCCACCAGGGTCACTCCGGTGTGCGCCTGGAAGTTCTCGCGCACCGCGCGCGGCAGCGGTGACGCGCCGACCATCGCGTAGCGCAGGCTGGAGATGTCCGCGCCGATCGGGCACTGCGCGAGCACGGCGTACACGGTCGGCACCGCGCTCATGGCGGCGATCCCGTAGTGCGCCACGATGTTCCAGAACTCCGCGTAGAGGATGAAGTCCCGGTAGCCGAGCGGTCCGGCCCACACCACCGACTGACCGCGAAACATCGGCGCGAGCAGCGTCACGACGAGGGCGTTGACGTGGAACAGCGGCAGCGCGGCGAAGACGACCGAGTCCTCGTCGAGCATGGAGTTGGCGGCGATCATCCACGCGTTGGCGACCTCGCCGGAGTGCCGGTGCGCGGCCAGCTTCGGTACGCCGGTAGTGCCGCCGGTGTGGAACAGGGCAGCGAGATCCGATGCCGCGGGCGGCGCGCCGACGAATCGGGACGAATCCTGTTCTCCGGCAAGGAGATCGAGGTATCCGATCCGGACACCGGCGATTACGGGCAGCTCAGGCGCCTGGTCCGCCGCGGCGGTGGGGCGCAGCACCAGCAGGGCGTCCACGAGCCCTCGCGCGGCCAGCTCTCGCGCGGATGCCCAACTGTCTGCGGCGAGTTCGGGTCCGGCGACGATCAGGATCCGTGCCCCGGAGCGGCCGAGCAACTTCGCGATGTGATCGCGCGAGAGACCGCCGTTGATCGGCGCGGCGATGCCCGCCAGCTGCGCGGCGAGGGTGGCGGGGATCAGCTCGGCGCAGTTGGGCGCGACGATCGCGACCGCGTCGCGGCGTCGCACGCCGAGTTCGTGCAGCAGGTTCGCATACCGGTGCACGTCGGCGAGCAGTTCGGCGTAACTGCGCCGCAACGGTTCCCGCCAACGCGCGGCTTCCGGCAGCACCGTGAGCGCGTTGCGTTCCGGCCACCGCGTCGCCGCGCGGACGAGCAGGGCATAGGTCGACTCGGGCAGACCGCGCGCCGCCAAGGGCACGGATTCGATGGCGGCCAAGTCCTCCGGACCGGCGTAGCGAGGCCAGAGCAGGTCGTCGGCCGCGAGCGTCGTCTCGGTCACCGGGCGTACCTCACGACGGTGCGCTGGCGGCCGAGATCGATGGCGCCGTCGTCGGTGCCGATCGCGGCCTCGACCACGTCGCCGTCCTTCAGGTACTTCGGATTCTTGGCCTGACCTTGGAAGAACATCTTCCACTTGACCGCTGGCGGCAGGAAGTTGGCGATGAATTGCACCGTCTTGGGCGGGGCGCTGATAGCCGTGCCGATCGGCGTTCCGGTGAGCAGCAGGTCGCCCGCGTCCATCCGCTGGAAGCGTGTCAGCTCGCGCAGCGTCTCAACCGGCCGGTAGATCATGTCGGCGACCGTCATGTCCTGCCGCACTTCACCGTTGACCCACAGCCGCAGCCGCAGATCGGTGAACCGCTTCAGCTCGTCGGCGTCCAGCAGCACCAGCGCCGGTCCGACCGGGGTGAACGTCGGATACGACTTCGCCTCGTAGAACTGGGTTTTCGGCAACTGGACATCACGGGCCGAGATGTCGTTCGTGACCACGAGACCCACGATGTAGTCGGCGAGGTTCTCCGCGTCGATCTCCGAGCCGACCGGCATCTCGCGGCCGAAGACGAGGCCGATCTCCACTTCGTAGTCGAGCAGACGCACGTGCGCGGGCCGGACGACGTCGTCGTGCGGGCCGCTGATCGATCCGGAGGTCTTGCGGAAGAACGTCAGCGGCACGGTCTCCGGATCCATGCCGGAGTCCTTCACGTGGGAGGCGAAGTTCGTCATCTGCGCCACCACCCGGCATGGCGCGGTCACCGGCGAGATCAACGAAAGACTTTCCACCGCAACAACCTCCGAGCCAGCCGCCGCCGCGGCGATCGCATCGCGGTCGGCGAGCAGCTCCCGGGTGGTCGTCGCGGCTGTTTCGATACGGGCCGCACCGGCGGGCGTGCGCACCCACCAGGCGTCGGCGGTGCGCAGGACGGAAAAGGTCATGACTTGGCTACTTTCAACAGGCCGCCCAAGCGGCGGAGATCGAATTCGTTGTCCTCCCGCAGCGCGCCTGCGATCGCGCGCAGTTCCCGCAGCGATTCGGCCCCTGGAGTCAGACCGAGGAAGTCTTTGGTGGCGGGCGGACCCCACTGCGCCAGACCGGAGGCGCTCATCGGCGCCCAGCCCGGCTCGAGGGTGCAGTCGAACATGTCGCCGTCGCTGAAGTGCTCGACCATGAAGCCGTCCGGATCGCGCCAATAGTCGAAGATCTGGCTGCCCTGGATGTGGCGGCCGATCCCCCACGACCGGCGGTAGCCGCACTCGCGCAGGAATTCGCCGCCCGCGGCCAGCGCGTCCAGATCGGCGACCTGGTACGCCGAGTGCACGTACCGGTTGGACGGTCCCAGCGTCAGCGCGAGCGTGTGGTGATCGGCCGGGGTGGCGCCCCGGTCGCAGCGGATGAAGCTCATCACCGGCCCGCGCTCCCGCTGGCCGGGGTAGTAGAGGAAGTCGCTGACGATCATGCCGAGGTTGCGCAGGTACCAGTCGAGCGTTTCCCGATACTTGGTCGTCTGCACGACGACGTGTCCGAGCCGCTGCACCCGCGCGGGCGCCCGGGGCGGGCGCTGGGTCCCGTTGACGCGCCTCATGTCGTGTCCGAGGTTGTACACATGCGGCTCCTGCGGCGGCAGCGCGGGCAGCTCGTGTGTCTCGGCGACCACCCGAACGCGCAGCCCGCTCGGGTCGGCCAGCTCGACCCCGAGCCCGCCCAGCGATTCCGGCAGCGGCCTCACCCGCGAGCCAGTGGCCTCCGCCAGCCGCAACAGGTCGGCGGAATCGGCGGCCAGGAAGGCCGGACCGAGGAAGCGCGAACGAGGGCCGCGGCGGACGAGCACACAGGGCGAGCCGGGGTCGCTGCCACGCAACTCCACCTCGTCGGCGGTGCGGCGCGCCGTCGTGAAACCGAAAGCGTTCGCGAAAGTTTCGGCGCGTTCCAGGTCCGGCTTCGCGAACTCGAGCCAGGCCAGATCGAGCACCTTCACCACCGGATTGCCCGCGCGGCCGGGGTGCTCGCCCGCCAACGCGCCGCGCTCGCTGTGCAGACCACTGTGCACATCGTGATGGCCGCTCATCGACCACCCCCTTCCAGTTACTGACGATATCGTCACTCGCGAGCGAGTAGTCAGTCAAGAGGTTCTGACAAATTCGTCAACACTGACCGGGGCGCTACGATGGCGTGCGAAGACGTCAGGGAGGAACAGCGATGACCGCGCAGAACGGCCCGGAACCCAACCGCCTGGAGCGCCGCAAGGCGCGGACCCGCGCGGCGCTCGTGAGCGCGGCACAGTCACTGCTGGCGGAGGGGAAGCTCAACGTGCCGATCCTCGAGATCACCCAGGCGGCCGACGTGGGCATGGGGTCGTTCTACAACCACTTCCAGAGCAGGGAGGAGCTGTACCGAGCCGCCATCGAGGAGGCGCTCGACCGGCACGGCGCACTGCTCGACCTGCTGTGCGAGGACCTGGACGACCCGGCCCAGGTGTTCGCGCAGAGCTTCCGGCTCACCGGCCGCCTGCACCGGCGCAACCCCACCCTGAGCAAGGTCCTGCTCAACGACGGACTGAACCTCGCGAGCTCGAGCAGGGGTCTCGCGCCGCGAGCCCGTCGCGACATCGAAGCGGCCGTCCACGCGGGCCGCTTCCACACCAGCGATCCGGAGCTGGCGATGACGATCGTGGCCGGCGCCGCGCTGTGCCTCGGCCAGCTACTGCACGACCGCCCCGAACGCGACGACGCCGAGGCCGCCGACCAGGTGACCGAGGACCTGCTCCGGATGTTCGGCCTGCCCGCCGACGAAGCGCGCGAGATCTGCGCGCGACCGCTGCCGTCGCTGGACGCGCTGCCGCGGGGCGACTCCGCCGCCTGAGGCGGGGTCACCGCTCAGCTACGTCTCAGCCCTCGGTGGCACACTGTCGGTAGAGACGACAGCTTCGAATCAGCGGGATGCGGATGTGATGGATTCACCGAACATTGTGCGTGACGACGACCTGGCTCATTTTCGCACCGAATTCTCCCGCTTCATGATGTCGTACCAATTCGTCATTTCCGAGTTGATGACCAAGATCAATATCTTGAAAGACGAATTCACCTACATCCACAACTACAGCCCGATCGAGCACGTCCGGTCGCGGCTGAAGTCCCCGGAGAGCATTCTGCACAAGCTGCAGCGCAAGAACATACCGGTGACGCTGCCCGACATCAGGAAGAACATCGTCGACATCGCCGGTGTGCGCATCACCTGCAGCTTCATCCAGGACACCTATCGGATCGCGGACATGCTCACCAGCCAGTCCGACGTCACCGTCACCGAGGTGCGCGACTACATCGCCGACCCGAAGCCCAACGGTTACAAGAGCCTGCACATTCTGCTGGAGCTGCCGGTGTACATGAGCGACCGCGTCGAGCACGTGCCCGCCGAACTCCAGATCCGCACCATCGCCATGGATTTCTGGGCCAGCCTCGAGCACAAGATCTATTACAAATACGGCGGTGACATTCCGGAGGAATTGCTCGCCGAACTCACCGACGCCGCGGACGCCGCGAACCGGCTCGACATGCGGATGGAACACCTCCACGAGCGGGTCGCCGCGTCCCGCCTCAACGCCCCCGCCGAGGAAGGCGCGATCCCGCTGCCCGCGCCACTCGAACTGATCGAGTCACTCGCCAGGCAACGCAACCTGAGCAGCTAGACGGTCCGGTCATTTCGACCGGCAGTACATCCGCCCCGTCAATCGCAGACCGCGCCGCCCGACGCCGAGCCGACCAGCTTCGTGTACTTCGCCAGCACACCGCGGGTGTAGCGGGGCGGCAACGGCTTCCAGCCCGCACGGCGGCGGGTGAGTTCGCCGTCGTCGACCAGTACGTCCAGAGTGCCCGCGCCGACGTCGAGGCGGATGCGGTCGCCGTCCTGCACGAACGCGATGGGCCCGCCGTCGACGGCTTCCGGGGCGACGTGCCCGACGCACAGACCCGTGGTGCCACCCGAGAACCGCCCGTCGGTCAGCAGCAGCACGTCCTTGCCGAGGCCCGCGCCCTTGATGGCGGCGGTGATGGCCAGCATCTCGCGCATCCCCGGACCGCCCTTCGGGCCCTCGTACCGGATGACGACCACGTCCCCCGCCGTGATCGTGCCGTCCTCCAGCGCGTCCATCGCGGACCGTTCGCGGTCGAAAACCCTTGCTGTGCCGGTGAATACGTCGGATTCGAAGCCCGCCGACTTGACCACGGCGCCCTCGGGAGCGAGGGTCCCCCTGAGGATGGTGATGCCGCCGGTGGGATGGATCGGCGCGGCCATCGCGCGGATCACCTTGCCGTCGGGGTCCGGCGGGGTGATCTCGGCCAGGTTTTCCGCCACCGTCCGCCCCGTCACGGTCAGGCAGTCACCGTGCAGCAACCCGGCGTCGAGCAGCGCCTTCATCATCACCGGCACGCCGCCGATCCGGTCCACGTCGGTCATCACGTGCCTGCCGAACGGTTTCACGTCGGCCAGGTGCGGCACCCGGCGGCCGACGCGGGCGAAATCGTCCAGCGTCAGATCGACGTTCGCCTCGTGCGCGATGGCCAGCAGGTGCAGCACGGCATTGGTGGAGCCGCCGAAGGCCATGACGACCGCGATGGCGTTCTCGAAGGCAGGTTTGGTGAGGATGTCGGCGGGGGTGATGCCCTGCCGGATCAACTCCACCACCGCCTCGCCGCTGCGTCGCGCGTAACCGTCGCGGCGGCGGTCGGTCGCGGGCGGGGCCGCGCTGCCCGGCAGCGACATGCCCAGCGCCTCGGCCGCGCTTGCCATGGTGTTGGCGGTGTACATGCCGCCGCAGGCGCCCTCGCCGGGACAGATCGCGCGTTCGATGGCGTCCACGTCCTCGCGGCTCATCAACCCGCGCGCGCACGCGCCGACCGCTTCGAACGCGTCGATGATCGTCACCTCGCGCTCGCTGCCGTCGGAGAGTTTCGCGATCCCCGGCAGGATCGACCCCGCGTACAGGAACACGCTCGCCAGGTTCAGCCGGGCCGCCGCCATCAGCATTCCGGGCAGCGACTTGTCGCAGCCGGCCAGCAGCACCGAGCCGTCCAGCCGCTCGGCCTGCATCACGGTCTCGACGCTGTCGGCGATCACCTCCCGCGAGACCAGGGAGAAATGCATCCCCTCGTGTCCCATGGAGATACCGTCGGACACCGAGATGGTGCCGAACTGCATCGGAAAGCCGCCACCGGAGAACACACCGTCCTTGCACCCCCTGGCGAGCCGCTCCAGCGACAGATTGCACGGTGTGATCTCGTTCCACGAGGACGCCACCCCCACCTGCGGCTTCTCCCAGTCCTCATCACCCATGCCGACCGCCCGCAGCATCCCGCGCGCGGCGGACTTCTCCAGGCCGTCGGTGACGTCACGGCTACGCGGCTTCAGATCGGAGACCTTCGAATTCTCGGACACGATTCCCCATCATCCCCGCTCCACCCCGATTCCGGCGGCGACCACGCCGAACCGCCTCCTGTTCCACGCTCGACCGCAACGAACGGCTATCGCGGCCAACGGACGTGATCGTCTCTGATGACGAGCGGTTCCGCCGCAACCGAATGCGGCAATGAAGAGAAAGACTCGAGCACTTCGCCGAAAGCGAGAATCTCAGCGGTCGTAGGAGGCGACGCCGACCGGACCCACGCCGACGCACAGCCCGAGACCCGTTGTGTAGGAACCTATTCGGAGGACCGATCCGCCGCCGACGACGCGCACGTACACGGTGTGTTGCCCGGCTTCGACCGGGACCACCACCGGGCGACCGTGCTCGAGGCCGACCGTGATGTGGCCGTCGCGGTCGGCGAGATAGTTCAGCTGCGCGGTCCAGTTGTTGTCGAGCATGGGGCCGTCGAGCGGGAGTTCCACCGGCGTCGAGCCTGCGATCCGGTAATCGCACGCGGGTGTGGGTCCGGGACGGATGTGCCGGTTCCACCAAACGACCGCGTCCACGATCTCGCCGGTGTCGGTGATCATGCGGAGCCGGGGAGTCGAGTCGGCGAACGCGCCGGACGGCGCGACGGGCGCGAGTACTCGATCGGCGAGATTCCGCGGATAGGCGTAGGGCGCCAGGACTTCCCACGGCACCTCCTGCTCCAGCAGCGGCGCGTCCTGTGCACCGAGCGCGGCGGTGACGTTGGTGAGGTAGGTCCGGGTCGGGCTCACCGCCCACGACCGCGCGAAGGTCGACGAGGACCACAGGCTGCTCACGACGAACGCCACCGTGAGGCCCGCCAGCGCGGGCGCGGCGAACCGCCGCGATCCAGGCCGAAACATCGAGAAATACGGAGTGGATTCGCGAGGACGCGCGCGGATCACCAGCGCACCGGCCATGGCCATCACCACCGCGACATCGGCCAGATATCGCAGGGATTGCATGATCTCGGTGGCGGTGTGCGGACCGCTGCGAATCACCGCCAGCGGCAGCTGCGCCACCACCACGTAGACCGCGACCGTCACCAAGACCACCGCCACCCGTCGGCGCACCGCCAGCGCGATCACCGCCAGCGCGCCGAGTACGACCCACGCCGCGGCCACCGCCCAGCCCGGCGGCGCCGCCCATGGAGTGGCGGGCAGCCACCGTTCCCACATCCACGGCCCGCCCGACAGCGCGGGCACGACACCGAGCGACGTGGCGCTGCGCAACAGCTCCCCCACATCGTGTCCGCTGCCGTGGACGGCCGCGACGTCGATGACGCTGAGATAGACGGCGAGCCAGGCCGCCAGCACGACACCGGAACCGACCCACAGCGCCGCACCGCGCCGGGCGACCGCCCCGACGACACCGCGCTGACCGTCCACGTGCTGTGTCAGCGCGGCGGCCGCGAACGCGACGAACGGAACCACCACCGACTTCTCGAAGAACAGCAACGCGACGACCAGCACGACGATCCCGGACACCGCGTACCGGCGACGGCCGGTCCGCACCAGCAGCACCGCGTCACCGGCCACCCAGGCGAGGGCGAACTGCAAGGGCAGCGCGTTGAGCGCCGCCGACCACCACGCGAACGCGGGCAATGTCAACGGACACACCAGATAGAGCGCCAGCGGCACCAGGATCGCGCGACGCTTGCCCGCCACGACGATCAGCATCCGCAACACCGCGAGCGAGGCCGCCAGTTGCAGGACGATCAGCGAGATCACCGGACCCGCCCACACCAGCGGCGCCGCTCTGGTCACCAGCCACGCCGTCGCGAACGCCAACGGCATGAAATGACCGTCGTGGTCGTAGAGCAGCAGGTCCGCGGACAGCAGCTCGTAGCGGCCCGCGCGCCCGACCAGGACGAGGTCGTCCCAGTAGAAGTAGCCGCGACCGGCGATCCAGCCGCGCAGCGCCAGCTGGGCGACGACGAGGCAGCAAGCCGCGAAGAGCACGGCGCGCGGGGTGGCGGTCGGCACCGTACGCAACCGGCGCGCCCACCCGTCGATCGTTCGCGGCGGGAAACTTCGTTGCCGCACCGGCTCGACCGGCCGCACCCGCTCGAGCGTGCGAACGCCGTCGGTCATCGCCTGCGCTCCTGTTCGCGATCGTGCTTCCCGCGCCCGGTCCGGAAATCGCTCATCGGATTCCCGGGCTCAGTCTGCCCGAAACCCGGCCGCCCGCGCTCGGCCCGACGTGCGGCCGTCGCCGGGCCGAGGGCGAGCTCACTGCGGACCGCGCTGCGCGTCCTGCCTGCCCGTTTCGGGCGCTCCGTTCGACACGGCCCGGCAATCGTCGAGCATCGCCGTGCACATCCGAAATTTTCCGCCACAATATTGTCTGTCCGCCCCGGACGTTTTCCGACGAACTCGTGCCTACCTGAAAGACAAAAGACACCCGGCGCTCGCACCGAGCGCCATCGTCCTCGCCCGCAGCGAACACACGGAGTACGCCATGTTTCCTCGATGGACGAACACTGCCGCCTGCGCGGCGGCGACAGTCGCCGCCGTGCTGTCCTCCGGCGCCGCCGCCACCACAGCGCAAGCGACGCCACCGAATTGCCCGGACGTCCAAGTCGTAGCTGTTCCGGGCACCTGGGAGACCTCGAAATCCGAACCGGGCAAGGGGATGTTGGCCGCCGTCGCCGACGATCTGCCCGGCGACGTCCGGACCGACTACGTCGCCTACACCGCGACCGCGTTCCCCTGGGAAGGAGAGGTGTACGGCCGGTCCAAGCGCGAAGCCGTCGACGGCGCCCGCTCGCTCATCGCGGAGACGGCCCAGCGCTGCGCGTCGACGCGATTCGCACTGCTCGGCTACAGCCAAGGCGCCGATGCCGCGGGCGATCTCGCCGCGGAGATCGGCACCGGACTCGGCGTGGTACCGCCCGACCGGGTCGACCTCGTCGGGCTGATCGCCGACCCACGGCGCTCCCCCACCGACACCCTCATCGGTCCCCCGGTGCCTGGCGCAGGAGCGGGCGGTCCGCGCCTGGGCGGGTTCGGCTGGCTCACCCCGCACACCTACACCTTCTGCGTCCCCGGCGACCTGTACTGCGCGACTCCGGACGGTGACTTCGCCGCCCGGATCGCCGGGTTCTTCGCCCAGGTCTCCAATCCGGATCCCGCCCTGTTCGGCAACTATCAGCAGCAGGCGGGCGAACTCATCGACGATGCCCTCGCCGCGGGCGGTCTCGGACTCCTGCACGACCAGCTCAACAACTCCGCCTACGAGGAGCGCAAGCGGCAGATCGACGACTTCCTCGCATCCGGCGCCCACCAGAGCTATCCGTCCTACCGGATCGCCCCCGGAGGCGCGACTCCGCTCACCTGGTTGCGCCAGCGTCTGGTCGGACTGGCCCAGCGCTAGGCCTTGTCTCGGACGCCGGGCGGAGCAGCGGCTCTGCCCGGCGTTCCGCGTTCCCGGCAGCAATCCATCGGCAACGGTCACGCCGATCCGACCCGATCCGGCCGCGCCCGCGCGCTAGGCTCGACTCGTCACGGGCAAGATCATTCGATGCGACCGGTGCAGGGACGAGGCCAGCATGTGTCGACTTTTCGGAATGACCGCCGCGCCACAGCGGGTCAAGGCGACCTTCTGGCTTCTCGACGCGTCCGACAGCCTGGATCTGCAGAGCGAGACCAATCCGGACGGGACCGGGCTCGGCACCTTCGACACCGCGGGGCGACCGCTGGTCGAGAAACAACCGCTGGCCGCCTACGAGGACCGGCAGTTCGCGGTGGAAGCCAAGCACCGCGAGTCCGCGACCTTCCTGGCGCACGTCAGGCACGCGTCGACCGGCGCCCGCACCCCGAACAACACCCACCCGTTCACCGAGCACGGGCGAATCTTCGCGCACAACGGCGTCATCGAGGAGCTTTCCCGCCTCGACGAGGAACTCGGCCGGTATCGCGACCTGGTGAACGGCGACACCGATTCGGAACGCTTCTTCGCGCTGATCACCAAACACATCGACGCGCACGGCGGGGACGTCACCGCCGGAATCACCGACGCCGCGCGCTGGATCGCCGATCAGCTGCCGATCTTC
Organism: Nocardia sp. NPDC050793; assembly: GCF_040654065.1. NCBI lineage: Bacteria > Bacillati > Actinomycetota > Actinomycetes > Mycobacteriales > Nocardiaceae > Nocardia > Nocardia sp. NPDC050793. The sequence goes on along the minus strand of NZ_JBFAHG010000003.1, from coordinate 10,695 downwards.
GCGATCAACCTGCTGCTGACCACCGCGACCGAACTGTGGGCGCTGCGCTACCCCGGTACCCACGACCTCTATGTACTGGAACGTGAACCCGGTGAGCACTTGGCGCACAAGGGCAGCAAGGGAACTGTCCGGGTCCATTCGACCGATCCGGCGCATACCCCGACCGTGGTGGTGGCCAGCGAGCCGATGGACGACGATGCCGACTGGAAACTCGTGCCCTCCGGCGAACTCCTCCACGTCGACGGAGAACTGCGCGTCCACCGCACCACGATCCTCGACGGTCCCCCCGCCCATCCGCTCTCGCTGTCCGACCTCAGCGCCGAGGCCGCCGAATCCCAGATGCACCGCTGACACTCGCTCGGCAGAGCGCTGCGTTACGGGTGGCCCAAAACGCTTACCGGTGTTCGAGACGACGGCCGCGCTGTCCGAACCTGTCGCAGTGGATGGAGAATTCAGCAGATCCCGGCCTCGTAGCCGATCTCACGGGTCGTCAGCGTGATCAGCGCCCCTGTCGCGACTTTCGTGCCTGCCGCGGGCTCCTGTTCGGCGACAACGCACTGGCCGCCGCGCGGTCCGCGGCCGGTGCCGCCCTGGACCTTCGCCGTCAGACCGGCGTTCGTCAGCAGACTCTCCGCCGCGGCGGGCCGCTCACCGCGCACATCGGGCACCGTGACCGAGGCGCCCTCCCGTTGTGAGCCATCCAGGGTGAGAGCGCTCGATTCGCGTGCGACTCGGAATCCCTTGCCGTTCAGGTTCTCCTGGCAGCTCACGCCGCTCTGGGCGGAATGGCAGGTGTACCCGTTGGCGGTCAGCGACGAGCCGTAGGGCAGCACCGTGCTGGTGGTCGTGAACAGTGGTGAACCCACATTGCAGTAGAAGGTCGTCCCCGACGGACCCACTCCCAATCCAGGGACGGGAGCTTGCAGCCCTTCGGGTTTCGCGCAGTCCTGCGCCCCGGCGGGCGTGGCGGCACGGCCCTGACATGCCGCTCCGACAGGCATGCCGTAGGCGCTCACCGATGCGTCGAAGATGGCGCAGGAGAACGCGCCGCTGGGCGAGGTGAAGAAATAGCCTGCTCGTCCGAATCCGTCGTCGTCTTGGCGATATTCGGCGGTATCGGCCGGCTTCGCGCTTGTGGTGGGGGTCGCCGCGGCAGCCGGTGCTGCGGGCGCCTGTGTGGTCGTCGCCGTGGGAGCTGTTGCCGTACCGGAGTTTCCGGTGGAGCAGCCGGACACGAGGACGGTCAGTGTCGCCGCTACTGCCACAACAGCCCGCTTCGGATCGAAGCGCTTCCACCCGGCTCCCGCACCCCGCGCCCGGTCCTGCTCGATGCTCACGTCTCTTCCTCCCGGTGGGTGCCCAGCCATCCTGCCGACTCCGGCATGAACCGCCCATGAGCGTAATGAAATCTTGCCCAAGGCCTTTCAGCGCCTCGCTGTTCCACCGGCGGGGCAGCCGATGCTGCGCCCGAACGGCCGGTCAGACGGGTGACGCCCGGCGACGCGCCGACCGCGCGTCGGGCGCAGAGGCCCGGGGCCATCACACCGTCGCCATGAGGTCGGCGGGGTCGGTGTTGGCGCCGCAGAGGACGAACGCGATACGTTCGGCGGGTCGCGGGCGGTAGCCGCCCGCGCGGACGGCCGCGAGACCCGTGGCCGCGCCGTGTTCGACAGCGATGCGGTGGCGGTCCCAGAGCAGGCGGCGGGCGGCGATGATGGCGGGGTCGTCGACGACGACGGAGTGCACGTCGGCGGCTCGGGCCCACGCCAGCGCCGCGCCGCAGACCCGGAGCGCGCCGAGGGAATCGGCGGCGACGGAGTCGATGTCGACGTCCAGCACCGCGCCCGCGGCCAGCGCGGCGTGCAGCGCCCTGCTGCCATCGGGTTCGGCGCCGACGACGCGGATGCCGAGCCGATCGGCGGCGGCGGTGATGCCGGAGAACATGCCGCCCGCGCCCACCGCGACGACCACGGTGTCCAGATCGGGGACGGCGGCGGCGAGTTCGAGCAGGATCGTGCCCGCGCCCGCGGAAGTGAGCAGGTCGTCGTGGGTGTAGGCGTCGATCGCGCCGGTCCGCGTCATGAAGGTGCGCGCCGCCCGTTGCGCGTCGGCCTGACCGGCTCCGCCGACCCGGACCCGCGCTCCGTAGCCGCGCAGCCTGGCCACTTTCACCGCCGACGTGCCCGCCGCCAGGAATACGGTCGCCGGAACGCCGAATTGCTTTGCAGCCCACGCGAACCCGAGATCAGCGTTGCGTCCGGTCGCGGCGACGATTCCGGCTGCGGGCACGGCGCGCGAATGCACGAGCGTGGCAACCAGATTGACCGCGGCGCGCGCCTTGAACGATCCGGTGTACTGGAGGAATTCGAGGGCCAGGTAGGCCTGCGCTCCCGGCACCAGGTCCCGGTCGGCGGCGATGACGGTGAGCGGCCGGACGACGCCGGTGACGCGGTCCGCGGCGGCCTGGACGTCGCGGAAGGTCGGGTTGAGCATGCGATTCACCTTAAGACCGAGCGGCCGGACGCTCACGGGCCGCGGAACAACGAGGGTCCGCGGCCTGTGCTCGCCCGGCGCGGCGGCGCGGCCGATTCCTATCCCAGCACCGGGTAGTTCGCCCGAATCACCCCCTGCGGATCTCGCGCCCGCTTGATCTCGCCCAGCCGCGCAAGCGTCCCCGCGTCGAACGCGCTCACCGCGGTCTCCTCCGGGGTGAGGAAGGTGTAGGGCTTGCGGCCACTGATGCTGCCGCCGAGCGCGTCGACGATCTCGCGGCGGCGCCCCTTGACCGCGTCGGCCAGGTGCGGAAGGCCGAGACCGAGCAGATACAGCAGGTAAGGCTCCGCGACGGGTCCGCAGGCGCCACCGCCGGGACGGGTTTCGGCCAAAGAGCCACCCAAGTGGCGGATCTGGATGTCGACCAGCGGGGCGACCGGCCCTTCCAGCACGGTCTTGACGACCGCGTCGTCGAGGGCGGTGAGCAGTTCGCCGCGGGACAGCGAGGGGCTCGGGTCGGTGGGTTCGGCGGTGATGGCGCCGAGGTCGGCCACCGCCAGCGCACCGCGCGTGTCCGTGATGGGGCCGCCGATCGCGTCGAGTGCGGCGAGCAGTTCCCGGCCCGCCTCCGGATCGCCCAGGTAAGCGGCGTCCAACGCGACCATCGGCGGCGCATCCGGGAACTGGAAACGGTGGAACCACACCGACAATTCCGCGGGCGCGTCCGAGGTGAGGCGCTGGAACAGCTCGAACACCTCCGCCGTGCGGGCTCCCGGCCACATCACCCGGCCGCCGTAGAGTCCGGGCGCCGGGAAGAGGTCGAACTCCATGCCGGTCACCACGGCGAAATCACCGCCGCCGCCGCGCAGCGCCCAGAACAGCTCCGGATCGTTTTCGGCCGTCACCCGCGCCGGAGCGCCGGTCGCGTCGACGATATCGAAGGCGCGCACCGCGTCCGAGGCCCAGCCGTACTTGCGCCCGAACCAGCTCAGACCGCCGCCGAGCGTGTAGCCGGTCACCCCGACCACCGGATTGCTGCCCGCGAGTCCGGTGAGACCGTGCGCACCGGCCGCGGCCTGCACCGCGCCCCACTGCGCGCCCGCGCCGACCTTCGCGATCCGCTGTCCGGCGTCGATCTCGATGCCGTCGAGCCGCCCGGTGCGCAGCAGGATCGCCTCCGAAATCCCCCCGGCCGCACCGTGTCCGGTCGGCTGCGCCACCACCGGCACGCCCGCCCGTGCCGCATGGGTGACCACGGCGGCCACGTCGTCGGCGTCGGCGGCCTCCACCACCGCGGCCACAGGCTGGGCGACCGTCACATTCCACGGCCGGGCGGCTCCGTCGAATCCCTCATCACCCGGCAGCAGCACCCGGCCACGCACCGCGTCGCGAAGAACTTCGAAAGACATTGTTGTTTCCTAACTTTCAGTCGTAGACAAGAGATCGGTGGCGCGGGCCAACCAGAACTAGGCGCGCCGGAACTTCAGCGCGAGGGACAACGGCTTCGGGTCGCGCTGGGCCGGCGCGCGCAACGCCCACGAGGCCAGCGTGAGTCCCGCGAAGACCAACGGGGACACCACGTTGGCGGTCGGATCGCCGACCGCGAGATGCGAGGCTGCCGCACCGGCGTAGACGAAGAACAGTCCGGCGTAGGCCCATTCCTTCAGTCGCGGGAATCCGGGCGTCACCACGGCGGCGACCGCGGCCACCTTGGCCACGCCGAGGATCGTCGCGAAGTACATCGGGTAGCGCAGCTCGGCGAAGGTCTCTTCGACGTACGGGATGCGCGCGAGGTCCCAGTACGCGCCCACCACCGACTCGGTCAGCACCAGGCCGGTGGTCGCGGCGAAGACGGCGAACTTGGTTCGCGATGCCGCGGTGCGGCCTGCCACGGAGTCGATCAGGCTCCGCACGCGGTGTGCCGGAGTCGCGGCGGGCAGCGCGGACGGGGTCACGACGTGTGTGTTCATGGTCGGTGTTCCTTTCGAATTATCTTTCGGTGGGTGGCCGCCCGGTACCGCTATGACGACGGCGGGCGGAAGACTGTGACAAGGGCGGGAAGCCGCGGCTCAGGACTCGTCCGGCCGGATGTCGTGGCGAACGAGCGGCCAGTCGTTGGCGACCCGTCCGACCAACGCCACGTAGTTGCCGAAGACGCCGAGCGCGACCTGCGCGACCACCTCGACGATCTCGGCCGCGGTCAGGGTGATTCGCGCGGTGGCGAGTTCGTCGTCGGTGACGGCGCCGCGACCACGGAGCACGGCGCCGGCGAATGCCAGCACCGCCGCCTCTTTCGGATCGTCGGCGACGCCGTCCCGCGCGGCGGCGGCCTCCCGGTCGGTGAGACCGCTCACCCGGGTGCCCAGAAAACTGTGCGCGGACAACATGTAGTCGCAGCGGTTCTCCTGGGCGACGAGCACCGCGATCCTGGCCCTGGTGGTCTCGGCGACAGCGCTGTCGCGCAACGCTTTCGCCAGGTCGACGTAACCGCGCAGGGCGGCCGGGCTGTTGCCGATCGTCTTGATCAGGTTGGGCGTGAGGCCGCACAGCTGCTGAGCCGCGTCGAACAACGCGGCGGTCGGGCCGGGGGCGATCTCCGGTTCGATGAGGGGAAGTCCTGGCATGACGACTACTCTGTGCCGCCGAGTTGATAGATTCGCGATGCCTCCGCTATGGGTGCTCGATAGGAGGCGGGAGAAGGGTATGCGGTTCAGGGTTCTCGGTGCGGTCGAGATCACCGTGAACGGCGTTGCGCTGACCGGCGCCGCGCCCCGGCACCGCGCCGTCCTCGGCTATCTCCTGCTCCACGCCGGCCAGGTGCTCAGCGCCGAGCGGATCACCGATGCCATGTGGGGCGCGCACCCGCCGGACACCGCGCGTTCGCAGATTCACGCCGCGATCACCGCCATTCGCCGGGTTTTGCGCCAGGCCGGGGCGGCGGAACTGCTCCAGACGCGAGGCGCCGCGGGCTACGTGCTGAGCCCCGGTGCGGGTCAGCTCGATCTCACCGAGTTCACCGATTCGGTCGCGCTTGGCCAAGCGGACGTGGCCATGGACCCGCGGGAGGCGGTGCGGACGCTGCGCGCCGCGTTGGCGCTGTGGCAGGGCGAAGCGTTCGCGGATGTCAGCGCAGATTACGTGACGAGCGCCCGAATTCGACTGCACGAGAAGCGACTCGGTGCCATGGAGCGCCTGTTCGAGCTGGAGTTGGCACTCGGCAGGCACGAGGAGATCCTCGACGAACTCGTCGCCAACGCGGCGGCCGAACCGCTGCGCGAGCGACTGCACGCCCACCTGGTCCTCGCCCTGTACCGATCCGGTCGGCAGGCGGACGCGCTGGGCGCCGCCCGCGCCTTCCGGGTCGCACTCGCCGACGGGCAGGGTCTGGACCCAGGCCGCACTTTCGTCGCGCTGGAACAGGCTGTGCTACAGGACGATCCGGGATTGTCACTCCCCCCGATGCTGCCGGTCACCCCCGCGGAATCACGCGCCGCCGGGATACCGGCCGAACCGGTCGGCGCGGACATCCGACGGCCCGTCGACGTATCACCGCACGGCGGCAACACGATCGAGCTCCATCGCGCGGAGACTCCGTCGCTTGGCTCGCATCGGCCGGACTTCCTCCCCTACGACATCCCCGACTTCGCCGGACGCGCCGACGAACTCGACCAACTCATCGGCCGGGGCCCGGGCGACGGACCGCTCGTGAACATCGTGGTGCTCGACGGCATGGCCGGAATCGGCAAGACCACCTTGGCCATTCACACCGCACATCGGCTCGGCGACCGCTGCCCCGACGGACGACTCTTCATCGACCTGCAAGGCCGTACACCGGGCGGCCATCCGGTCGAGCCGGGTGCGGCGCTGGAAATCCTCCTGCGCCAGCTCGGCGTTCCCGCCGAGCGCATCCCGATGCCCGACGCGGAGCGGGGCGCGCTGTGGCGGGCCGAGCTCGCCGCCCGCGCCGTGGTCGTTGTGCTGGACAACGCCGTCGACGCCGACCAGATCCGGCCGCTGCTGCCAGGCGCCTCGCCGAGCCTGCTGCTGATCACCAGCAGGCGCAGGCTCGTCGATCTCGATGGCGCCCGATCCATTTCGCTGGACCCGCTGCCCGCCGGGGACGCCGTGGTCCTGTTCGGCCGGATTGTCGGGGCGCGAGCCGACGCGGAACCGGTCGCCGTTCTCGATGTGCTCCAGCTGTGCGGTTTTCTGCCGCTCGCCGTGCGCATCGCCGCCGCGCGGCTGCACCACCGGCCGCGCTGGAGCGTCGAGTATCTGGCGGACAGATTGCGTGACGAGCGGCGCAGGCTCGCCGAACTCGCCACCGCCGACCGCGGCGTGGCGGCGGCGTTCACGCTCTCCTACGAACAGCTCACCCCAGCCAAGCAGCGGATGTTCCGCCTGCTCGGTCTGCATCCAGGACGCGATGTCGAGCCACACGCCGCTGCCGCGCTCGCCGACATCTCGGTGTACGAGGCGGAAGACCACCTGGAAGACCTGCTGGACGCGCACATGCTCGCCCAGCACGAAGCGGGCCGCTACACCTTCCACGATCTGCTGCGCGAATTCGCCCACGGCACAGCGACGATCGCGGAGGATACCGACGCGCGGCGGGCCGCCACCGCCAGGCTCTTCGAGCACTACCTGTATCACGCCCGCGCCGCCGTCGACCTGCTGTTCCCTTACGGCGCCGACCAGCGCCCGGAACTGCCGCAGCCCGCCCGCGCGATCACGGGCTTCCCGGACGAGACGGCGGCGGCCCGGTGGCTCGACGCCGAGCGCGAGAACCTCGTCGCGGCCGCCGCCACCGCCGCCCGATGCACGTGGCCGATGCGGGTCTCCGATGTGGCGACCACCCTGCGGCCCTACCTGGACGCCAACTCCCGGCACTCCGATGCGGTGATCCTGCACGGCGCCGCCCTCCAGGCCAGCCGCCGCGTCGGCGACCGGACGGGCGAAGCACGGGCGCTGACCGATCTCGGCTGGACCGCCTGGCGCCGCGGCGATTACGGCGACGCCGAAGCGCTGTCCCGGCAGGCGGCCGAGCTGTGCCGGGCGACCGGCATCGCCTACGAAGAGGCCCGCGCCTACAACACCCTGGGCAACGTTGCGGCACGTCGCCGTGACTTCGCGTCGGCCAGAGAACTTTTCGGTCGCGCGCTCGAACTGACCCACGCGGCGGGCAACCGGGTCGGTGAGGCGCACGTGCTTGGCAACCTCGGCGACGTCCTCGATCACTGCGGCGAGCCGGAGGCGGCCGCCGACCACCTGAGCATGGCCCTCGCCCTGCATCGCGAACTGGGCAACCGGCGCGGGGAAGCTCTGGTCCTCGACCACATCGGCCTGCTGCATCGCCGCGACGGCCGGACCGGCCCTGCCTTCGACCACCACCGCCGGGCCGCGGAACTGTACGCCGAGCTCGGCGACCACCACGATCGCGCGGCCGCGATCAATGGCCTCGGCGAAACCGCCAGGGCGGCAGGCGATCCGCTCCGGGCGCTGACCGAGCACACCGCCGCGCTGCGGCTGGCCGAGGAGCACGGCAACCGGTCCGAGCAGGCGCGGGCGGAGGAGGGCCTGGCGCGCACCCACCATGCTCTCGGCGACACCGTCCGCGCCCGCCACCATGCCCGGCGGGCCCTTGCGGGGTGGCGGGCGCTGCATGTCCCCGACGCCGAGGACGTGCGCGAATTCCTCGACGGCTTGGATTGATTGACGGACGGTTGACCGAAGGAGCGGAGGTCAATCGCGATGCCTGGTCCACTGGCTGACATGTGGTCTGCCTGCAGAGAGGACGGGGCGTCATGTCCACCGACGTCGGGAAAGCAGCTGTAGCGACTCGTAGCGGCGGTGCGGTGGCGCTCGCGCTCGCGGCGCTGTCGGCGGGCGGGTTTCTCGCGACAGCGATCTGGGTGTCGAGCCGCGTGGAGGTGAGTCCGGAGCTGCATCGCGTCGCGTTGTTCGTGCACTTGGCGGCGCTGGTCGTCGGGCTCGGCGCGGTGCTGGTCGGCGACTATTCGGCCCTGCTGTGGCTGACCGGGCGGGCGAGCACGGCGCAGATGCTGCGCGACATCGGCCGGTTGCACCTGCCGATCTGGGCCGGCCTCGCGGGGTTGGTGGGCAGCGGGATGCTGCTCGAACCCCAATTCGAGGTGTTCGCGACCAGGGTGAAACTGGCTCTGGTCGCGATTCTGCTCGTCAACGGGATACAGGCGATGGCGCTCGAACGGCGCATGGTCGCGGCGGGCCCGCGGCTCGGCGTCGCGCTCGTCCTGCGCGGCGCGGTGACCGCCCTGGTCTCCCAGGGATGTTGGTGGTGCGCGATGTGGATCGGCTTCACCGCGACGCAGTCCTGAACAATTGATCGGTTTTGATTGTCCTGCCGCACAGCGTATTACGGTCAACGCACGGCGCTGCTGCACTGAACGGGGGCGCAATCGACGACACGCACCGATCCCGCGCCCGGCATCACGCAGGAAAGGCAGTACCCGATGCGAAAATCTCTACTCGCGCTAAGCGTTGCCACCGCCTGTCTCACGGCTCTCGGTGCGGTGAGTTGCGGCACGGACACGAACTCCACCGGCCGAGACGCCGGTCTTCTCACTCTCAACACGACCGAGCCGGAGAACCCGCTGGTTCCCGGCGACACCACCGACGCCGGTGGATCGAAGATCCTTCGTACGATGTTCAAGGGCTTGGTCGACTACGATCCGCGCACCGCCGCGCCCCGCAATGCCGTCGCCGAATCCATCCAGACCGACGACTCTCGTGTGTTCACCGTGCGGCTGAAGCACGGGTGGACCTTCCACGACGGAACACCGGTCACCGCTCAGAGCTTCGTCGATGCCTGGAACTACACCGCGTACGCGCCCAATCAGCAGCAGGGCGCAGGGTTCCTCTCCGTGATCGAGGGTTTCGACGCGGTCAACGCGGCGGACCCGGGCGCCGCACCCGCCGCGCACTCGGGTGACCCCGCTACGCGCACGATGAGTGGTCTGCGCGTCGTCGACGACCACCAGTTCACGATCACGCTCGCCGCGCCGCTGCCGAGCTTCCTCAATCGCCTCGGCTACCTCGCCTTCGCGCCGCTGCCGCGGAAGTTCTTCACCGACCGGGCCGGATACCTGGCCCACCCGATCGGCAACGGGCCCTTCGAATTCGTGGGCCGCACACCGGGTTCGAATCTGACGATCCAGCGCGACGACGACTACTCCGGACCGAACAAGCCGTCCATCGAACGCGCGGAATTCCGTTTCAACGCGACCCTGGAAGCGGCCTACGCGGACGTGGTGAACAACCGGCTCGACTTCCTCGAGGTGCTGCCCGGCGACGCGCTGGTCGGCGGGCGCTACAAGCAGGATCTGCCCGGCCGCCACTTCACCCGCGCCGGAACGGGATTGCAGACGATCACATTCCCGCTGTACGACCCGCGTTTCGCCGATCCGCGTGTACGCCAGGCGATTTCGATGTCGATCGACCGGCAGCACGTCATCGACACGGTGTTCACCGGTGATCGCACCCCGGCAGGCGGACTCGTGCCTGCCACCGTGCGCGGCGGCACCACCGGCCAGTGCGGAACACTGTGCGAGCATCGGCCGCAGCAGGCGCGGGAGTTGTTCGACAGCACGGGATTCCAGGGACCGATCGAGATCGCGTCCAATGTCGATTCGGCCAACGAGAAGTGGCTCACCGCGGTCTGCTCGTCGATCACCGCCGCCCTCGGCCGCGAGTGCCTGTTCCGGCCGGTACCGACGCTCGGCGAGTTCCGGCGGCAGATCAACGCGTACCAGATGCAGACGATCTACCGCACCGGCTGGGTCGCCGACTATCCCTCGATCGAGAACTTCCTGAACCCCCTCTACCGGACCGGCGGTTCGTCCAACACCGGCCGTTACAGCAACCAGCAGGTCGACGCGCTGCTCGCCCGTGCCGACGCCACGGCGAACGAGCAGGAATCCTGGGCTCTCTATCAGGAGGCCGAACGCCTCGTCCTCCGGGACATGCCCGCCGTTCCGCTGGTGATCCCCGGCGTGCAGACCGGCTGGTCGGAGCGCTTGCGGAACGTGACCGTCACGCCCTTCCGTGACCTCGATCTGGAAACGGTGGCGATCGCCGAACAGTGATACGCCGACCCCGTCGTGGGGGGGGGGCGCGACCGACAAGGGCAGCCAAACCGGCGCGACGTCGACGGAATCGTCACGA
>NZ_JBFAHG010000002.1:971512-1119516 GCF_040654065.1 Nocardia sp. NPDC050793 | reverse complement strand
AAAAATACCGCGTCACCACCTATTACACCGCCCCCACCCTCGTCCGCACATTCATGAAATGGGGCCGGGAGATCCCCGCCGCGCACGACCTATCCAGCATCCGGCTGCTCGGCTCGGTCGGTGAGCCGATCAACCCGGAGGCGTGGCGCTGGTACCGCGAGGTCGTCGGCACGAACGCCACTCCCATCGTGGACACCTGGTGGCAGACCGAGACCGGCGCGATCATGATCTCCCCACTGCCCGGAGTCACCGCCGCCAAACCCGGCGCCGCGATGACACCGCTGCCCGGCATCTCCGCGCAAGTCGTCGACGAAGAGGGCAAGCCCGTGCAACGCGGGGAGACCGAGGCCAACGGCTACCTGGTGCTCGACCAGCCGTGGCCGTCCATGCTGCGCGGCATCTGGGGCGACATGCAGCGGTACCGGGCCACCTACTGGGAACGCTACGCCGAACAGGGCTGGTACTTCGCCGGTGACGGCGCCAAGCTCGACACCGACGGCGACCTGTGGGTGCTCGGCCGGGTCGACGACGTCATGAACGTCTCCGGCCACCGCATCTCCACCGCCGAAGTCGAATCCGCCCTCGTCGGACACTCCGGCGTCGCCGAAGCCGCCGTCGTCGGCGCCACCGACACCACCACCGGCCAAGGCATCGTCGCCTTCGTCATCCTCACCGCCGAAACCAAAAACACCGGCGACACACTCATCGACGAACTCAAAACCGAAGTCGCCCGCGAAATCAGCCCCATCGCCAAACCACGCGAAATCCACATCGTCCCCGAACTCCCCAAAACCCGCAGCGGCAAAATCATGCGCCGCCTGCTCCGCGACGTCGCCGAAGGCCGCGAACTCGGCGACACCTCCACCCTCGTCGACCCGAACGTCTTCGAGGCTATCCGAGCCAGCCGCGCCTGACGGGTCCCTCGCGAAGCTCCGCACGCCTCGCGGCGGGTGCATTCGTTGCGAAGCGTGTGGCAGCTCTGCGAGGACTCGAGCTGGCGCATAATACGGCCGGTGACCGATCTTGTCGCCGGCCGTACCCGTTAGAATTGCGTCAGGTGTGCCGGGAAGTCTGGTCGGCGTGCGGGCAAGTGGTTCGAGCCGGAACGGCGGGGCCGCGGGTCCGCGGTTGCCCGCCCCGGCCGAGAGGTTTTTCGTGATGAATCAGGTGCGCTCCGAGCTGACTCGGTATCTGCGGACCGAAACCGTGGGTGGCGCACTGCTTCTCATCGCCGCCGCGATCGCATTGCTGTGGGTGAACTCGCCGTGGGGCGACAGCTACGTCACGATGACCGAGACGGTGCTGGCGATAAAGCCGCTGCACCTGGAGCTGACGCTCGCCGATTGGACCAAAGACGGTCTGCTCGCGGTCTTCTTCTTCGTCGCGGGGCTCGAGCTCAAACGCGAGCTCGTGGTGGGTGAGCTCGCCGACCGCAAACGCGCCGCGCTGCCGATCATCGCCGCGATCGGCGGCGTGGTCACTCCCGCGCTGATCGCGGCGGTCGTCGGGTACGGCATCGAGGGCATGGATCGCGGCTGGGCCATCCCGGTGGCCACCGACATCGCCTTCGCGCTGGCCGTGCTCGCCATGACCGGTTCGCGCATCCCGGCAGGCGCGCGGGTGTTCCTCCTCAGCCTGGCCGTCGTGGACGATCTGATGGCCATCATCCTGATCGCGGTGCTGTTCACCACCGGGCTCGCGCTGGTGTGGCTGCTCGCCGCCGCGGCCTGCTTCGCGGCATGGGCGCTGGCCCAGCACCGGCGGGTCACCACGCCGGTGGTGTACGTGCCGCTGGCTCTGGTCTCCTGGTACGCGCTGCACGAGGCGGGCATCCATCCGACGCTGGCGGGTGTCGCGCTCGGCCTGCTCACCAGGGTGCGCACGGACCCCGACGAGGACGAGGCGCCCGCGACCCGGTGGGAGCATCGGTTCCAGCCCATCTCGGCGGGGCTGTGCGTGCCGCTGTTCGCGTTGTTCGCCTCCGGAGTTCCGCTGGACAGCAAGGTCTTCGGCGAGCTGTTCACGAACCGGCTCTCGCTGGCCATCATTCTCGGGCTGCTGCTCGGCAAGACCATCGGCATCTTCGGAATCACCTGGCTGGCAATCCGGTTCGGCGTCGCCAAGAAACCGGCGAACCTCGGCTACCGCGACATGTTCGCCCTGTCGGTGCTCGGCGCGATCGGCTTCACGGTTAGCCTTCTCGTGGCAGAACTCGCGCTGGACGACGTCGGCGACGGCTCGTCCGTCGAATTGGCGAAGGCCGCGGTGTTGGTGACCTCCATGGCGGCATCGCTCGCCGGTTCGGCGCTACTGTTGCGACGTGGGCGTGTCCACCAAGCTCGGCGCGAGGCGCGTGCGTTGGAACCGGAGTGAGGCAGGCATGAGCGAACGCAGCGAATCATGTGCCAGCGCGCCTTCGCGCATGCCGGAGCCGAGCGCCAGCGAGGCGCAGGCATGAGCGACGGGCCCGCAGGCGGTAGCCTGCGTGACGATGGCGGACGCGGAAGCGCCGCGCATCGAACGGAGCTGAAAGCAGTGCCGGGACAGGGAGAAGGGTCGACCAAGTGAGTTTCACCCAGGGCGGTAACGGGAACGACGCGCACAGCGGGCGCACGGTCACGTCCATTCCGCTGACCGATGCCAACCCGATCGGCTCCGCCAGTTTCGGCACCCTGGTCCGCGACGCGGCCGAACAGATGTCGACGCTGGTGCGCGCCGAGGTCGAGCTGGCCAAGGCCGAGGTTACCGGCGAGATCAAGAAGGGCTTGCAGGGCAGCGTCTACTTCATCCTCGCGCTGACCGTACTGCTGTTCAGCACCTTCTTCTTTTTCTTCTTCCTCGGCGAGCTGCTCGACGTGTGGCTGGCCAGGTGGGCCGCCTTCCTGATCGTGTTCCTGCTGATGGTCGCCGCGACCGCGGTACTTGCGTTCCTCGGTTATCGCAGGGTGAAGAAGCTGCGCGCGCCCGAGAAGACCATCGATTCGCTGAAGCAGGCCCGCGCCGTACTGCCGAGCGGCTTCGGCGGCACGCACGACGAGCACCTGGCGCTGGAGAAGCGCGTCAGCTGACCGTGCGGGTCGTGGTCGCGGCGATGCACGGCGACCACTAGGCTCGGTCGGCGTGTCGTCGAACTTCTTTCCGGATCCGTCCAGCGTCCGTTACGACGGTCCGTGGACGCACCGGGACGTTCATGCCAACGGCATTCGATTCCACATCGTCGAGGCCGAGCCCGAGCGCACCGAAGCGCCGCTGGTGGTACTGCTGCACGGGTTCGCGGACTTCTGGTGGTCGTGGCGGCATCAGCTGACCGGGCTCACCGAGCTCGGTTTCCGTGCGGTCGCGGTCGATCTGCGTGGCTACGGCGACAGCGACAAACCCCCACGCGGCTACGACGGCTGGACGCTGGCGGGTGATATCGCCGGACTCATTCGCGCGCTGGGCCACACCGAGGCGGCCCTGGTCGGTCACGCCGAGGGCGGGCTGGTCTGCTGGGCCACCGCCGTGCTGCACCCGCGGCTGGTGCGCGCCATCGCGCTGGTCGGCTCGCCGCACCCGGCCGCGCTGAAGAAGGCCGTGCTGCGCGACTCGCGCCAGCGCCGCGCCTGGCTGCCGAACTTCCTGCGTTACCAGCTGCCCCGCTATCCCGAACACCGGCTGACCACCGGCGACGGGTACGAGGTGGAGCGGCTGCTGCGCCAGCGGGTCACCGAGTCCTGGTCGGGCAGCGCCGAATTCGTCGACGCGGCGCGGCGCATGCGCTCGGCCATCCAGATCCCCGGCGCCGCGCACTGCGCGCTGGAATATCAGCGCTGGGCGTTCCGCAGCCAATGGCGACCGGACGGCCGCCGCTTCATGGCCACCGTCCGTGTGCCCATCGGCATCCCCGTGCTCGCGCTACGCGGCGAGTTCGACGACTACCTGCTGCCGAGCACCATCCGCGGCGGCGAGCAGTGGTCGCCGCGCCGCAGACTCGTCACCGTCCCGAGCGCGGGACACTTCGCGCACCAAGAGAACCCGGACGTGGTGACGGCGGAACTGGCGAAGTTCCTCGGCTGACGTCCGCACGCACGCGCAACCCGATCACAACCCAGTCGAGCAATGCGGCTCGCGCGTGGGGCCGGACGAGCTCTTCGCAGACGCCGCGATCGACCCGGCGCCGCACGACCCTGGCTCGGCCAGCCGACGGCGACGGTGTTCCGTTGGGCATCCGACGTCCCACACCGGGCCGGACCGCCCTGACAGCGACACGGCCGCCGACCAGTGTGACCCGGTCGGCGGCCGTCGCACTCAGCTGAGCACGCAGGCTCCGGTGTCGACCGGGAGGTGCGCGCCGGTGGCCTTGTCGAGGTCTGAGCGGACCTCGTCGAGGGTGAGCACATACCCGGTGTCGTCGTCGGTCACCGCGGCGCCGAACACGACGCCCAGCACCTGGCCTTCGGTATCGACCAGCGGACCGCCCGAGTTGCCCGCGCGCACCAGGCCGCGCACGGTGTAGACCTCGCGCTCGACTGTGCCGTTGCGATAGATCGTCGGGCCGGTGAGGTCGAGTGTCTCCCGGACGCGGGCCGCGCTCGCCGTGTACGGTCCGCCGCCCGGGTAGCCGAGCACGATCGCGCTGTCGCCGGAGCGGGCGGCGGCGGGGGCCTGCGGCACCACCGGCGAGGTCAGGCCGGGCACCGCGAGCACCGCGATGTCCTTGGACGGATCGAACAGCACCACCGTGGCGTCCAGCGGGCCGCGCGCGGTATCCACCGCGACGCTGGTGGTGCCCGCGACCACGTGGGCGTTGGTCATCACCCGTTCCGGCGCGATGACGAAGCCCGAACCCTCCAGCGCGCGCTGGCAGCTCGGCGCCACGCCGCGGATGCGCAGCACGCTCTGCTGCAGCGACGCCGCGACGGGGCTGGCGAGCACGCTCGGATCCGGCGGCTCGACCGCGGCGATGGGCGCGCGACCGAACGGGCCGATCACGTCCGGCAGGCCGGAAGTGTTGAGCAGCTTGGAGAATTCGTTCGGGACCTTGCGCAGCCAGTTCGGCGCGACGTCGTTGACGTCGGCCAGCACCCGCGAGCCGTTGATCGCGGTCGCGATCGCGGGCTGCGACGAGGTCGCCAACGGCAGCGCGAGCAGCCATGCGGTGACAAGCACCGCCACCGCCTGCAACACCGCGCCCACCACGCTGTCCACGCTGCGGGTGAACGGATGCCGCATCCCGCTGCGCGCGGCACGGCCGAGCACCATACCCGCGACCTCGCCGACGATCACCAGCAGCACGATCAGCAGCACGCCGGTGAGCACCCTGGTCCGCCCCTCGTCCACGTGCACCAGGATGTGCGGCGCGATGAGGATGCCCGCCACGGCGCCGAGCACGACGCCGAGGAAGGCCAGCGCCGAGGCCACCGCGCCCTGCCGCCACCCGGACGCGGCAGCGGCCAACGCGAGTAGCACCACGATGATGTCGAGCCAGGCCGAGGAACTCATAAAGTCATCCCCACTGCGGCTAGCGCCGTTTCCAGGTCGCGCACGTCGTCGCGATCCCATTCCAGTTCCCAGCCCGCGGACTGGAAGATGCCCGCAAGTATCCCGCCGGTGAGTCCCCAGACCAGCATGCCGTCGACCTGGAAGGCCGGGCTCTGGTAGCCGAGGCTGCCACGGACGAGGAAACGATTGGCCGGGTCGAGCATCTCGGAGAGCGGCACTCGCACCACCCGCTCGGTCTCGCTCTGGTTCACCACCCGCACCTCACCCGGCGTGCGCCAGTAGGCCACCACCGGGGTCACGTCGAAACGCGACGGCGGCACGAAGAGCTTCGGCAGCACCGCGAGCGGTTCGACGTGCTCGCGCAGGACGCCGGTCTCCTCACACGCCTCGCGCAGCGCCGTGTCGATCGGCCCCTCGTCCTCGGGATCGACCGCGCCGCCGGGGAATGCGACCTGTCCCCGATGCTGGCGCAGCGTCGACGCGCGCTGGGTGAGCAGCACGTCGGCGTCGGCGGGGAGCCCGCCGGGGGCCGTCGGATCGTCCTCCGTCGAGCCGCTGAACAGCACGAGCACCGCGGCTTGGCGCGGCTCGCCGGTCATGGTCATAGCTCGGCGCAGGGCGCGTGCGATCGTCAACGTGTCGGTCGCCTCGGCGTGGCCGGGCTCGACGGCCCTGCGCAGCCAATGCGGAATATCGGTGGGAAGCGGAACCGTCATGCCGCTCCCCCGGTGAACCTGCGCACCACCACCTCCACAACCGTTCTGTCCGCCCGCAGAAGACGCTGCGAGATGTCTTGCGGTGTAGACCTTCTCACGGCGCCTCCGGAGGCCGCTCACACGACCGCCGCGCAGTCACGTTCGTACGCCCAGCGCCGCGGCCACCGTATCGGCAATATCGTCGACCCCGGTAAACGTACGCACCACGACTTGCGCAAGGGAACCATCCGGGCGAACCAGCACCGAAATCGGCAGCACGGCAGGCGCGCCGACCGCGCCGCGCACCTTCGCCTCGGCGTCGAGCACGCCGGGCAAATGCACGTCCAGACCGGTCAGGCGCAGCAGCGCCTTGGTCTCGTCGGGATCGCTGTGCACGGTCAGCACCGTGACGGCGTCGCCCGCGCGTGCCGCGAACTGCCGCAGGTACGGCAACTCCTCGGCGCATGGACCGCACCAGTAAGCCCAGAGGTTGAGCAACGCGGGTTTGCCCGCGAGCGCCGCGGCGAGGTCGACCGGTGCGCCGTCGGCGAGGCAGGTCAGCGTGATGCCCGCCAGCGGACCCGCGCCCGTCGCGCTCGGTGCGGGTCGCGGGCATGCCGCGAGCGCGGCATCCGCACGCACCTGTGCGGGAACCTGCCGCTCGCCGGACGGGGTGCGCGGACCGGACGTGGTGTCCTCGCCACCGCGCGGCCACAGCGCGATCACCGCGGCGACCGCAACGATCAGGCCGACCAGCGCCCAGCGCACCGCGGAGTGAGATCTCGCCCTGCCGGGTCGTTCCTCCCGCGACGTCTCGTCCGCGGCCCGCAATCTCACAGGCCGACCATCCCGAGCAGGTGTTCGCGCTCCGGACCCTTCACCAACTTGGCCGCGAGCTCCGGCTCGGTCGGCCCCGCACCGAACGAGGGGCAGTCGCCGGCCAGCACGCACGCGCCGCACGCCGGCTTCCTGGCATGACACACCCGTCGCCCGTGAAAGATCACGCGATGGGACAGCATCGTCCATTCCTTGCGCTCGACGAGTTCGCCGACGGCGTGCTCGACTTTGACCGGGTCTTCCTCGGCGGTCCACTTCCAGCGGCGCACCAGCCTGCCGAAGTGGGTGTCGACCGTGATTCCTGGCACGTCGAACGCGTTGCCGAGGATGACGTTGGCAGTCTTGCGCCCGATGCCGGGCAACTTCACCAGTTCTTCGAGAGTGTGAGGTAATTCACCATCGTGCTCGGTCACCAGCGTTTGCCCGAGCCCGATCAGAGAGTTCGTCTTGTTCCGGTAGAACCCCGTCGGCCGGATGTATTCCTCCAGCTCCGCGCGGTTCGCCTCGGCGTAATCGCGCGCGCTGCGGTACTTCGCGAAGATGGCGGGCGTGGTGAGATTCACCCGCTCGTCGGTGCACTGCGCGGAAAGGATTGTCGCGACCGCCAATTCGAGCGGCGTGGTGAAATCCAGCTCACAGTGCGCGTCGGGGAAAGCGGCGGCGAGGGTGCGGTTCATGCGGCGTGCCCTTCGCACAAGCCCCAGCTTCGTTTCCGCCTGTCGCGCGCGGGTTTTCCGTTTCGGAACGGTCGCCGCGGCGGGTAGCGGACCGGTCGCCCCATCGACAGCAGAAGAGCCGTTCAGATCGGTCACAGACGGGGAGGCACGCACGCGTCCACCATACGGAACTGCTCCGACAAGTTGCCCGCTCAGATCCACTGCCGTGTTCCATCTGAGACCTTCAGCGTGTTTACTCCTCGATATGCAAGGACTCGCTGTGGTGCTCTTCCCAGTGGTGTTGATGCTGTTCGCACTGCTGATGGAGCGGGTCGAGAATCGGCTCCGCAAACTTCTCGAACCCGACCCCGAGGTTCAGCAGTACCTGGACAGGGCAAGCAACGCCGAGGTCAAGGAGTTGACGAAAGCCGGGCTGCCCGCCGCGGTGGCCCGAATGCGCAAGCGCCGGTCCCGCAACGACGACCTGAACGTCGCTCGAGCGAGCTGAAACCACTTCCTGGACGCCGCGCAATCCACTCGTTACGTGGTGTCTGTCACTACGCCGCCACGATGCCGCGTAGACTGCGCTGTTGGCCGATTCGCTTCGGTCCAGCCCAGAGCCATTTCCCATAAGGAGCACATTCGTGGACGAGGCCCTCGCCAGAGCAGGCATCTTCCAAGGCGTAGAGCCCACCGCGGTGGCGGCACTCGCCAAACAACTGCAGCCCGTCGATTTCCCGCGCGGCCATGTCATTTTCAACGAGGGCGAACCCGGCGATCGGCTGTATATCATCACCTCGGGCAAAGTGAAGATCGGCCGACGTTCCCCGGACGGCCGGGAGAACCTGCTCACCATCATGGGCCCGTCGGACATGTTCGGCGAGCTGTCGATCTTCGACCCGGGCCCGCGCACCTCGACCGCGACCACGGTCACCGAGGTCCGCGCCGTCACGATGGATCGCGACGCCCTCAAGTCCTGGATCGACCAGCGGCCCGAGATCGCCGAGCAGCTGCTCCGCGTGCTCGCCCGCCGTCTGCGGCGCACCAACAACAACCTCGCCGACCTGATCTTCACCGACGTTCCCGGTCGCGTGGCCAAGGCGCTGCTGCAGCTCGCGCAGCGGTTCGGCACCCAGGAAGCGGGCGCCCTCCGGGTCACCCACGACCTGACCCAGGAGGAGATCGCCCAGCTCGTCGGCGCGTCCCGCGAGACCGTCAACAAGGCGCTCGCCGACTTCGCGCACCGCGGCTGGCTGCGGCTGGAGGGCAAGAGCGTGCTCATCTCCGACTCCGAGCGGCTGGCGCGGCGCGCCCGCTGACCCGCTCCTGAAGACGGCAAGGCCCGCCGAATCCAGCGCTCCACTGGATTCGGCGGGCCGTCGTTCTTCCGTGGCCTATCGCTCGGCGCGCAGGTACTCCAGCTGGGCCTGCACCGAGCTGCGCGCGGCGGGCCAGAGCCGCTTGTCCACATCGGCGTACACCTCGCGCACCACCGCCATGGCGCCCGCGTTCGGGCCCAGCTCGCGGAGCGCGGCCCGCACCTGATCGAGCCGCTCCTGCCGGTGCTTGATGTAGTACCGCCCGACCGGCTCCAGATCCGGGTTGTCAGGGCCGTGCGCGGGCAGCAGCGCCTTGCCCGCGCCGACCTCGACCAGCCGGTCCAGCGAAGCGAGGTAATCGGCGAGGGTGCCGTCGCTGGAATCCAGCACGGTGGTCCCGCTGCCGAGAATGGTGTCGCCGGTGAGCACCGCGTCGTCGAGCACGAAACTCACCGAATCACCGGTGTGCCCCGGCGTCGCCAGCACGCCGATCCGCAGCCCGGCCGCCTCGATCAGCTCGCCGTCGGCCAGCGGTGTGTCCGCGCCACGCAGGAACTCGGGGTCCGTGGCGCGCACCGGCGTGCCGGTCAGCTTCACCAGCCGATCGATGCCGCCGGTGTGGTCGTGGTGACGGTGCGTGATCAAGGTCAGCGCGATCCTGCCTTCGGTGACCCTGGCTATGGCCTCGCTGTGCTTCTTGTCCTTCGGTCCCGGGTCCACCACGACGTACTCCGAGGCGTCCGGCGCGCGCAGGATCCAGGTGTTGGTGCCGTCCAGGGTCATCTGGCCGGGATTGTCCGCGAGCAGCACCGCCGCCGTCGGCGTCACCTGGCGCAATTGCCCGTACGCGGGATGAGTCAGCGTCATCGCATTACCTCGGTCGTTCGGAGTCGTTGTCCGGCAACCTGTCTAACGGACCTCGGCGATGAGTTCGACCTCGACCGGGGTGTTCTTCGGCAATTCGGAGACGCCGACGGCCGAACGCGCGTGCACGCCCGCATCGCCGAAGACCTCACCGAGGAGGTCCGAGGCGCCGTTGATCACCAGCGGCTGATCGGTGAATCCCGGCGCGGAGGCGACGAAACCGACCACCTTGACGATCCGCACCACCTCGTCGAGGCCGACCAGGTCGTGCACTGCGGCCAGCGCGTTGAGCGCACACAACCGCGCCGCCTCGGCGGCTGCCTCGAGCGATACCTCGGCGCCAACCTTGCCGGTCGCCGACAGCTCACCGTTCACGAAAGGCAGCTGACCCGAGGTGTAGACCAGCGAACCGGTGCGCACCGCGGGAATGTAGGCCGCGACGGGCGCGGCCACCGCGGGCACGGTCAGCCCGAGTCGCTCCAGGTTCTTCCGCCACGGAGTGGCCGCGTCGACCGCCATCGCCTACTGCCTCGGACGCTTCAGGTAGGCGACGTGCTGCTCGCCGGTCGGGCCGGGCAGCACCGACACCAGCTCCCACCCGTCGTTGCCCCACTGGTCGAGAATTTGCTTGGTCGCATGCGTCAGCAGCGGAACGGTCGCGTACTCCCACAGGGTCACATCACTCATGCGGTGAGTTTATGGGCGAGCCCCCGACGCTGCGCGTTCCGGGCTTGCTTGTTGCGTTTCCGCGCGCGGCCGGCGGCGGATGATAGCGATCGGCAAGACTGTCTGGTACAGAAGGTCCGAAAATCGGCAGTGTGACCGTATCCCTAGGGCGTGATCGCAGAACGGGTTATAGGCTCGCGAACGTGGGAGTACCAACAGCAGTGCCTATTTCGGTGGAGCCGGGGCTCGAAACGGGTTGGCCGAAGCGCGCGGAAATGGCCCGCTTGCACTACGTCTCCGGCAAAGGGGGAACGGGCAAGTCGACGGTCGCTGGCGCACTGGCGCTGGCACTTGCCGCGGGCGGGCGCCGCGTACTGCTGGTCGAGGTGGAGAGCAGACAGTCCATCGCGCAGCTGTTCGATCTGCCGCCGCTGCCGCCGACCGAGACCAGGATCGCCACCGCCGACGGCGGCGGTGAAGTGGTCGCACTGGCGCTCGACATCGAGCACGCCTTCCTCGAATACCTCGACATGTTCTACAACCTGGGCTTCGCGGGGCGGGCGATGCGCCGGATGGGCGCGATCGAGTTCGTCACCACGATCGCGCCGGGTCTGCGCGACGTCATCCTGACCGGCAAGATCAAGGAATGCGCGGTCCGCGTGGACCAGACGGGCAAGCGGGTCTACGACGAGATCGTGGTCGACGCGCCCCCGACCGGCCGGATCGCCAGCTTCCTCGACGTCACCACCGCGATGGTCGAGATCGCCAAGGGCGGCCCGATCGCCTCGCAGGCCGAAGGCGTGTCCCGGCTGCTGCATTCGGATCAGACGATGATCCACCTGGTCACCCTGCTGGAGGCGCTGCCGGTGCAGGAGACCGCCGACGCCGTCGCCGAGCTCACCGCCAACGACCTGCGCATCGGTACCGTCATCGTGAACCGCGCCGGCGAGGGCTTCCTGCCCACCGACGTGCGTAATCGCGCCGCCGCGGGCGACATCGATCGCGACGCCGTCCGCGCCGGCCTCGAAGGCGCCGGAATCACCTTGTCCGAAGACGATTTCGAGGGATTGATCACCGAGACCTTCGAACACTCGGCCCGGCTGCAGGCCCAGGACGCGAGTTCGGCCGAGCTGAACAAGGTCGACGTGTCGCAGCTGTACCTGCCGACACTGGCCGACGGCATGGACCTCGGCGGGCTGTACGAGCTGGCCGAACATCTGACCGCGCAGGGAGTCCGATGAACACGCTGGACATTTCGAAGATCATCGCCGATCCCACCGCGCGGGTCGTGGTGTGCTGCGGCTCCGGCGGCGTCGGCAAGACCACCACGGCGGCCGCGATCGCGCTGCGCGCGGCCGAGCTCGGCCGCAAGGTCGTGGTGCTCACGATCGACCCTGCCCGCCGACTGGCTCAGTCACTCGGCATCGCCGATCTGGACAACTATCCGCAGCGGGTGGCGCTCGACCCGGAGGTCAAGGGCGAGCTGTACGCGATGATGCTGAACATGCGTCGGACGTTCGATGACATGGTGCTCGAGCACACCACCACCGAGAAGGCCGAGCAGATCTTCGCCAATCCGATCTATCAGACGGTCGCGTCCTCCTTCGGCGGCACGCAGGAGTACATGGCGATGGAGAAGCTCGGGCAGCTCGCGAACAAGCGGGAATGGGACCTGATCGTGGTCGACACCCCGCCGTCGCGCAACGCGCTCGATTTCCTCGACGCGCCGAAGCGTCTCGGAAACTTCCTGAACGGCAAGATGATCCGGCTCATCATGGCGCCGGGGCGCGGCGTCGGCCGGTTCGTCACCGGCGCGATGAGCCTGGCCATGCGCGGCGTGTCCACCGTCATCGGCGGGCAGATGCTCAAGGACGCGTCCGTCTTCCTGCAGTCGCTGGAATCGCTGTTCGGCGGTTTCCAGGACCGCGCCGACCGCACTTACGCGCTGCTGTCCAAGCCGGGCACGCATTTCCTGGTGGTGGCCGCGGCGGAACCGGATGCCCTGCGTGAGGCGTCGTTCTTCGTCGACCGGCTCTCCACCGAGCAGATGCCGCTCTCGGGCCTCGTGCTCAACCGGACACATCCGGCGCTGAGCGATCTGCCCGCCGACCACGCCCTCACCGCCGCAGACCAGCTGGCCGAATCCGACCCGCTGACCACCGCGGTGCTGCGCATCCACGCCGAACGGGTCGCGACGGCCAAGCGTGAGCAGCACCTGCTGCACCGATTCACCGGCGCGCACCCGCGGGTGGCGATGGTCTCGGTCACTGCGCTGCCGTTCGAGGTGTCCGACCTCGAGGCGCTGCGCGCGGTGGGCGATCAACTGACCGGAACGATCCTCGCAACCAGACCATAACGTTCGGTATTGAGTCGGAATCGCTATAGGCTCAAACGAAACCGAGCCCGCAATCGCGGGCTCGGCTTCTCTTTCGTTCGACTACATCGCCACCTGATGCTGACGCTGGGCCTGGAAGAAGTCGGCCCAGGAGGTCACCTCGGGATGCTGTTTCAGCAGCGCCCTCCGCTGCCGTTCGGTCATCCCTCCCCACACGCCGAATTCCACTCGATTGTCGAGGGCATCGGCTCCACATTGCATGAGCACCGGACAGTGCCTGCAGATCGTCGCCGCTTTGCGCTGCGCCGCGCCGCGGACGAACAACTGATCGGGATCTACTTCCTTGCATCGAGCCTGGGATACCCAGGCGATTCGCGCTTCGGCCTGCTCCACGTCCAATCGAGCGATGGGGGTTGTCATATGCATTTGGTGTGCCCCTTTGCAGTCCGAACACCGGGTCAACGGCGCTCCAGAATCGCGTGCCAGATCGCAGCAACCCGAACCCCGCTGCGCT
Source organism: Nocardia sp. NPDC050793 (assembly GCF_040654065.1). Taxonomy (NCBI): domain Bacteria; kingdom Bacillati; phylum Actinomycetota; class Actinomycetes; order Mycobacteriales; family Nocardiaceae; genus Nocardia; species Nocardia sp. NPDC050793. The sequence goes on along the minus strand of NZ_JBFAHG010000002.1, from coordinate 1,106,149 downwards.
CTGAACCACATTCCACTTTGAGTGTTAGCTCCATCACACTGGGTTCTCAATCTAGGTAAAGGTATGGCTCGAGCGCAAGACCGTCTCGAGATTTTTTGGTACGCCCGTCCATGCAAACGTGATAGAGAACCGGGCAGTCGGGTCGATTCGCGACGCGCCCATGAACGACACGCCGGACACGCCTGAACGACACGCCCAACAAGCCGGGACGAGCACCGGATCTCGCGCTCCGGCAAACACACCCGAGAGGGCGAGAACCACACCCCGTACCCTTGGGAACGTGTCGAACGTGCCGATCACACATACGCTCGCGAAGCTGGCGGGCAGCTGCGCGCTGGCCGCAGTACTCGTCGCCGGGCTGCTCTTCCCGCTCGCCGGTGGATTCGGATTCGTCTCCAACCGAGCCGCCGACGCGGTGGACAACGTCTCCTCGGAACTGGTCGAGGGCACCGTCCCCGCGGTCTCGACGATGGTGGACAAGAACGGTTCACCCATCGCCTGGCTCTACGAGCAGCGCAGGTTCGAGGTGCCGAGCGAGCGGATCTCCAACAACATGAAGTTGGCGATCATCTCCATCGAGGACCGCCGCTTCGCCGACCACGACGGCGTCGACTGGCAGGGCACGATGCGTGCGTTTCTCACCAACACCACCAGCGGCGAGGTGCAGCAGGGCGCGTCCACCCTCGACCAGCAGTATGTGAAGAACTTCCAGCTGCTCGTGGTCGCCAAGACCGACGCCGAACGCCGCGCGGCCATCGAGACCACCCCGGCGCGCAAGATCCGCGAGATCCGCATGGCGCTGACCCTGGACAAGGAACTCACCAAGGACGAGATCCTCACCAGGTACCTGAACCTCGTCCCCTTCGGCAATTCGTCCTACGGCATCCAGGACGCGGCGCAGACCTACTTCGGCGTCGACGCCGCCGACCTGAACGTCCCGCAGGCGGCGATGCTCGCCGGCATGGTGCAGTCCAGCTCCAAGCTGAACCCCTACACCAACACACAGGGCGTGCTGGCCCGCCGGAACACCGTGCTGGACACGATGATCCAGAACATCCCGGCCCGCGCCGAGGAGTTCCGCAAGGCCAAGTCGGAGCCGCTCGGCGTGCTGCCCGAGCCGAAGGGCCTGCCGCGCGGCTGCATCGCCGCACAGGACCGCGGCTTCTTCTGCGACTACGCGGTGCAGTACCTGGCCGAATCGGGCATCAGCCGCGAGCAGATCGACAAGGGCGGCTACCTGATCAAGACCACCCTCGATCCGGCCGTGCAGGACTCGGTCAAGCGCGCGGTCAGCGAGGCGGCCAACCCGAACCTCGACGACATCGCCGAGGTGATGTCGGTGGTCGCGCCCGGCCAGGAATCGCACGACGTGGTCGCCATGGCGAGCAGCCGCACCTACGGCCTCAACCGCGACGTCAACGAGACTGTGCAGCCGCAGCCGTTCTCGATGGTCGGCGACGGCGCCGGCTCGGTCTTCAAGGTCTTCACCACCGCCGCGGCCATGGAGAAGGGCCTCGGCATCAGCTCCGAGCTCGACGTGCCGGGCCGCTTCGACGCGAAGGGCATGGGCAACGGCGGCGCGCGGGGCTGCCCGCCCGCCACCTACTGCGTCGAGAACGCCGGCCGCTACAAGTCGCCGATGTCGGTGACCGAGGCGCTGGCCACCTCGCCGAACACCGCGTTCGTCAAGCTGATCCAGGCCGTCGGCGTCACCCCGACCGTCGACATGGCGGTGCGGCTCGGCATGCGCTCGTTCACCAACCCGGGCAGCTCCGGGCACGGCAACCAGAGCCTGGCCGACATGATCAAGGACCAGAACCTGGGCTCGTTCACCCTCGGTCCGGTCGCGATCAACCCGCTCGAGCTCTCCAACGTCGCCGCGACGCTGGCCTCGGGCGGACGCTGGTGCCCGCCCTCCCCGATCAGGGAGGTCATCGACCGCAGCGGCAAGCAGGTTCCGCTCACCCAGCAGGCCTGCGAGCAGGTCGTCGATCCCGGCTTGGCCAACACGCTGGCCAACGCCATGAGCAAGGACGACACGGCGGGCACCGCGACGGGCGCGGCCCAGGCGACCGGCTGGAACCTGCCGATGGCGGGCAAGACGGGGACCACCGAAAGCCACCGCTCCTCGGCCTTCCTCGGGTTCACCAACTCGCTGGCCGCCGCGGTCTACGTCTACGGCGACAGCCCGACCCCCGGCGAGATCTGCTCGTTCCCGCTGCGCAACTGCGGCGACGGAAACCTGTTCGGCGGTAACGAACCCGCCCGCACCTGGTTCAACGCGATCAAGCCGGTGGTCGGCAACTTCCCGCCACCGGCGCTGCCGCCGCTGGACGACAAGTACGTCCGCGGCGCGAACAACTCGCAGGTGCCCGACGTGGTCGGCATGTCGCAGGGCGAGGCGACCACCGCGCTGATCGCCGCGGGCTTCCAGGTCTCGGCCATCAACGGATCCGGCCCGCCGCCCAAGGGCAGCGTGATGAGCACCGCGCCGAACGGATCGGCGATCCCCGGTTCGGTGATCACGATCTACATCAGCGACGGCACCCAGCGCCAGGCCCCGCCGCCTGCCGGACCGGGGCCGCTGCCGCCGCCACCGGCGCTGCCGCCCGGCTTCCCGCTGCCGCCGTGGTGGCCCAGGTAAGCACTAGGCAATGAACGAAGAACCGCCGACCGGCGCTACGGCGCTCGGTCGGCGGTTCTGGTTTCGGGCAGGGTTCAGAGCCGGGCTTTCACGGCCGCGGAGATCCGCGAGCCATCGGCCTTGCCCTCGGCGAGGGCGGTGGCGATCTTCATGACCTGTCCCATCTGGCGCATGCCGGGGCGTTCGCCCAGTTCCTCGGCGACCTGGGCGATGGCGGTGTCGGCGAGGTCGGCGATCTCGGCCTCGGTCAGCTGGGTCGGCAGGTACTCGTCGATGATCCTTGCCTCGGCGTGTTCATTGGCGGCGAGCTCGCCGCGACCGGCCTGGGTGTAGACCTCGGCCGACTCGTTGCGCTTCTTCGCTTCCTTCTGCAGCACCGCGATCACCTCGGCGTCGGAGAGTGCACGCGCCTCCGCGCCCGCTACCTCGGCGTTCTGGATCGCGGCCAGCAGCATGCGCAACGTCGCGAGCCGCAGCGTGTCCTTGGCTTTCATCGCGGCGGTCATGTCCGTCCGCAGCCGATCTTTGAGTTCCGACATGAGGCACACGGTAGCCGGTCGCCGTCCCGTGGCCCATCACATTTCGCCGCGGCGTCGCGCAGGCGAACGGGGAAGATCGCAGCTCGCGGACCCTCTCGGACGATTCGGCGCCGGTCGGCGCGACCGAGCCCGATGGCCTGTGCGGAAACACACTCGGCGTTCTGAGGCAGCCTCACCTATGCTGGGCAAATGCCCGTAATCTCGACCTCCGCTGTCCGCCGAGCCGCGCTGGGAGCCACCGGGGCCGCGGTAGCCGGAATCGGCTATGCCTCGCTGATCGAACGCAACGCGTTCGTCCTGCGCGAGGCGACCATGCCGGTGCTGCCGCCCGGTGCGTCGAGCCTACGCGTGCTGCACATCAGCGATCTGCACATGATGCCCGGCCAGAAGCTCAAGCAGCAGTGGCTGCGCGAGCTGGATCGGCTGGAGCCCGATCTGGTCGTCAACACCGGCGACAACCTCTCGCACCAGAAGTCGGTGCCCGCGGTGGTTCAGGCCCTCGGCGGATTGCTTTCCCGCCCGGGTCTTTTCGTTTTCGGCAGCAACGACTACTTCGCGCCGGTGCCGAAGAACCCGATGAAGTACTTCAAGAAGGACCACCGCCGCGTCTACGGCGCGCCGCTGCCGTGGAAGGACCTGCGGGCGGCGTTCACCGAACGCGGCTGGCTCGATCTCACCCACGTGCGCCGCGATCTCGAGGTGGCGGGCGTGCGGATCGCCACCGCGGGTGTCGACGACCCGCACCTGCAGCGCGATCGGTACGACACGGTGGCGGGCGCCCCGAACCCGCTGGCCGACCTGCGCGTCGGCCTCACCCACTCCCCCGAACCCCGGGTGCTCGACCGCTTCGCCGCCGATGGCTACGACCTGGTGCTCGCCGGTCACACCCATGGCGGCCAGCTGGTGCTGCCCGGCTACGGCGCTCTGGTCACCAACTGCGGCATCGACAAGTCGCGCGTGAAGGGCCCGTCGAAGTGGGGCGAGCACACCCAGCTGCACGTCTCCGCAGGCATCGGCACCTCGCCGTGGGCGCCGTACCGGTTCTGCTGCCGCCCCGAAGCGACCCTGCTGACCCTCGTCGCCGCGCCCCCGAAGCGTCCGGCCGCCGAGAACAACCACGGGCTTTCGACTTCGGAGACCGTCGCTCGCTGAGCGCCGCCGCCGCGGCGCTCCCCTAGCTCCACACGCCAACCGGCGCAAGGCTTGTCCGCCCTTACCGGGCGCGGACCGTGCTTCGCCGACCCGGTAGGGTCGCGTGCCGAAACTTGAATCGGTCGACCAGGGGACGGCTTTGAGCAGAGGATTCGACGAACCACGCACCGAACCCGCCGCCAGCGGCATGCCCGGCACACCGGTGCGCGCCGCCGCTCCGGAGTTCCACGGCACGGCCGCACCGAATCCCCCAGCCGCCGCACAACTTTCGCCCGGCGTCAGAGGCATGGCGCAGGGCGGCTACGGAACCGGATCGCACGTCCCGCTGGACCTGACCGGGCACGGCACTCAGCAGCTCGGTGGGGTAGCCTCGGCGAATCAGAACTACAGCGCGTCCAACGAGTGGGCGCAGCCGCTGGGAGCGGTCGCTGGCGCGCCCGGGGACTTCTGGATCGAACCGCGACTAATGGACCCGCCCCGTGCGGCGGGCGGGCGGGCGTGGCTCGGTATCGGAGTCGCGACGACGGTATTGATCGCGGGCGCGGTGGCAGTGGCGGTGGCGGGAGGCACGGACGAGGCCAGTGCGGACGGGACGCCGTCGATGGTGAGCGCGTTGACCACCTCCGCCGGAACGAAGGCGCCGGCGCGGCGGCAGGCGGCACAGGCGGGTCCGCCGGTGGTGCCGGGGTACCAGGTGGTGGTCGTGCCCGACAGCGGCGCCGCGTACGACGTGCCCGCCGACTGGACCGTCGGCGATTCAGGAGCCTCGGGCGGGTTCGGCAAGCCGCCCAACACCGTCGGCGGCAAGGGATACGCCACCGAAGGCAAGGACTACTGCCCGGGATCGACGCGCACCGTGGCATTCGTCACCGGCTCCGACAACACCGATACCGCGAGCGCCGCAACCGAACTCGGCACGAAGACGGCCAAGATCGCCTACTCCAACTCGCCGGGCGGCGGCGTTCCCGGCGCCCCGCAGCCGCTGGAATCCCTCGACGGAGCCCAGCACGGCACGTTCGTGGAGACCAGGGGCGCCATCACCGACGCCAAGCCGGGCTGCGCCACCGAATACTCGGTGTACACCTTCGCCACCTCCGCCGACATCGGCAGCTTCGTCATGGTTATCGCCGCCGACACCGGCGTCCCGAACGCGGTCGACCCGGAGTCCGCGAAGCGGATCTTCCGCAGCGTCCGCTCCTTTGAAAGCTGATTGACCTGCGGGTTTAACGTCTGGACCTTCCCTGTTGTAAGCTACTGCAGGTTCGCTTCACGGGGTGTGGCGCAGCTTGGTAGCGCGCTTCGTTCGGGACGAAGAGGTCGCAGGTTCAAATCCTGTCACCCCGACTCGTGTGGTTGAGACACGACAGGGCCCCTGACCGATATTTCGGTCAGGGGCCCTTTCTTTTATCCGGTCGAATGCGCGGTCCCGTCGGCTGCGCGACCGGGTCAGTCCACTGCCGCGCGGTTCCGCCCCTCCAGCGCGGCGAGCACCTCGCGCGCGGCCCGCTCGCCGGATTCCACCGCACCATCGATGTATCCCGCCCAGCGGGTGGCGGTCTCGGTGCCCGCCCAGTGCAGCGGTCCGATCGGTGCGCGCAGCGCCGAGCCGAAACGGGTGAGGGTGGACGGTGTCGCGAAAGCGCCGTAGCAGCCGCGGCTGTACTCTTCCTCGGCCCAGTCGCGTTCGAGGTAGGCGATCGGCTCGGCCGCCGCAGGACCGAAATAGCCGACGAGGTCGTTCAGCACCTGCGCTCGCCGCGCCGCGGGCGTCAGCCGGGACATGGCGTCGGCGTGCTTGCCTTCGAAGAAGCCGACCAGCACGCCCGGCGCGCCGTCCTGCGGAGTGTTGTCGAAGACCGTGCCGAGCGGCCGCCGATCGCTGTTGGCCTGTCCGCTGAAGCCCCGCGCGCGCCAAAACGGTTCCGAGTAGGCGACATTGATCTTGATGACGCGTCCCATCGGCATGCGCTGCACGAGCTGATCGCGCCCGCCGGGGAGGCCGGGCAGGTAGCGAATCCTGGACGCCAGCGGCGGCGGGACCGCGATCACCGCGCGTCGCGCCGACACCTCCGTGCGCCCGGCCGATACGTGAAGCTCGCCGTCGCTCCAGGTCAGTTCCGTCACCGGAGCGTCGAGCAGAACGCGCTCGCCGAGCTGCTCGGCGAGCGTCAGCGCGATCCGCTGGCTGCCGCCGACCACGCGGTCCTGCTGCGCGCCGCCCTCGGTGTCGATCAGCGCGTCCAGCCCGCCCGCCGCGCCGACGTAGAACGCCGCCCACAGCGCGGACATATCCTCCGGCTCGGCGGCGAACACCGCCTCGGTGACCATCCGAAGGAAGGCGCGGCCGGTCGGCGTGTAGGTATGCCGCCGCATCCAGGTCGCGAAGGTCTGCCCGTCCAGCTGGTCGGCGTGGCGCGCGAGCCACGGGTCGCGTTCGGCGACGGCGCGCGCCACCCGGTCCAACCGCAGTTGCGCCTGCCCGATGTCGGCGAGGGCGAGCGGGTTCAGCTTGGGGATTCGGCCGGTGTAGATGGAACGGGTCCCACCGAACTCACCGATGTTCTGCCCGGCGACATATGTGGGGAACGTCGAGAGTCCCAGTTCGGCGATCAAGCCGAGCACTCGGTCCTGTCCTGGGCCGACCCACTGTCCGCCCATCTCGATCGGCACGCCTTCCAGCAGGTCTTCGCTGAGCAGCCGTCCGCCCACTCGTTTCCGCGCCTCCAGGACCAGCACCTCCTTTCCGGCGCGGACCAGCTCGCGAGCGGCCACCAACCCCGCCACTCCCGCGCCGACGACAACGACGTCCGTCGATTCACTCATTACGACCTGCTTTCATACAACGTGTATGCGAGATTCACTACGTATGTGATATGCCTGTTGCATGGAGACTGTCAAGACGATGCGGGACAAATACGCCGAGAACACCCGCCAGACGCTGCTCGACACCGCGCGGCGCCTATTCGTCGAGCGGGACTACGCCAAGCTGTCGGCAGAGGAGCTGGTCCGGGCCGCCGGCCTCACCCGCGGCGCGCTGTACCACCACTTCGACGGCAAGCGCGGCCTGTTCGAAGCGGTCTTCGACGAACTGGAAAGCCAAGCGGCGCAACGGATACGCGAGGCGACGGCGACGGGCTCGGATCCGATGGAACAGGCCGAGCGCGGTATCGAGGAGTTCCTCGATGTGTGCGCCGACGCCGACTACCGCAAGATCGTGCTGATGGACGGCCCCATCGCGCTCGGCTGGCAGCGCTGGCGCGAGCTGGACCGGCAGCATCTCGGCGGCCTGGTCCTCGACGCCGCCCGCACGCTGCTCGCAGACGACTTGATCAAGCCCTACCCCGCCGAACTGCTCGCCAGCGCACTGTACGGAGCTCTCACCGAACTTTCGCTCACGCTCACCGAAGTGGACGGTGGGCGCCCGCAAGCCGTGGATCTGATGCGCGATCTACTCGCGGGGCTCACCGGGCGGTGACACGGATTTCGCCGGAATCGCTTTCGAGACAGGGGCGGCGCCCAGGCGGTATAGTTCGTGGCGTCACTTCGGTGATGTCGAGAGGGTGGAGCGCCGCTTGCGACGACGCCCCACCCGGTGGGTCAACTAGCCCGTACTCGATGGACCAGCATGAGCGCCCCGGCGGTCACGGCAACTACCAACAACAGGATGCCGTAATCGACCGGGGCCTTGCTCTTCTTCCGGCGATGCTTCGCCATTCCCCCACCACCTCCCTTCTGGGCGCGGTGTCTGGACCTGAGTCCACCGCCCCTCGACGGGAGGTGTGCACACACTGAGCGATGCGATCGGTCAAACGTCCTGTCGTACAGCGTGTCCCGAGGAATGTCCGGATTGATCGGCGCGTCGCTCCGGTGAGTCGTCTGGCGGTCGGCCCGGCACCGGCCACCAGACGGTCGCGGCGATCACCGCGAGCAGCCCGCACACCAGCGCCAGCAATGCGAAGAACACGGAGGCATCCATGGCTTCCTCCCAGCGGCAACAGGTCGGCACCCCGACACCGGGACCGCAGGCCGAAGGCGCACACGGCCGGCATGCCGATGAGGGACAGCACCGTCCCGGTACCGGGGCTGCCTCCAAGCATCACCGCCCGATATGACGACCAACCAAACCCCGTGTAGCCCGCTGTTGCAGTCTTCTCCCACCCCACCTCCACACACGGTGAACTCCACTCTCGATGCGGTGTGCCTGCCCGACAAGGGTTCTCGAGATGTGTATCGCGGCGGATCGGTTGCGGGTGGAGCTGGTACGAGGGTGAGCGGCGGTAGGGTGGGCGAAGGGGGCGGTGAGGAGACGCTTACCGCTTGATAACTTGCGGACACATGGTGGAAACGCGAGGTCCATAGCGTATACACGCATGTCGACACGGGTGACCACGCTGGCCGATGCATCGGGGCGGCCGTTGCGGGACGTGGTGTATACGACGTTGCGCGATGAGCTGATGAACGGTGACATCAAGTTCGGGGAGCGGCTCACCGAGCCGAAACTGTCCGCGCGCTTCGGTATTTCGCGCACGCCGATCCGCGAAGCGCTCACCGTGCTGTGTTCGGACGGGCTGTTGCGCAGGGAGGAGTACGGCTTCAGCCCGGTGCGGCCGAGCATCCCGTTGATTCGCGACCTCTACGAGTTGCGAATCACCTTGGAAATGGGCGGGATTCAGCGTGCCATCGGCAATCCCGAGGTGCGACACGACCGAGAGCTGCTGGAGGCCGAGCGCTCGAGCTGGCTCGAGTTGCAGGCCGATCCGCCGGAGCAGGAGCCGGGTTTCGTGGTGCGCGACGAGGAATTCCACGTCACGCTGCTGACCGCCGCGGGCAACGCCGAACTGGTGCGCGCGCTGAAATCGGTGAACTCCCGGATCCGGCACGTGCGCATGTACGACTTCATGGTCAACAACCGGATCGAAACCACCATCACCGAGCACCTCGCGATCCTCGACGCGGTGCTGGCCGAGGACCTGCCGCTGGCTTATCGCCTGCTGCACACCCATATCGGGGAATCACTGGACGTCGTCCTGGAGCGGGTCACCCGCGCCATCACGGCGATGTCGCTGGCAACTGAATAGGGAGCCCCACGGTGGAGTTCGATACTGTGCTCGTCGCCAATCGCGGCGAGATCGCGGTCCGGGTGCTGCGCACCGCGAAAGCGCTCGGCCTGAAGACCGTCGCCGTCTACTCCGATGCGGATGCCGCCGCACCGCACGTCGAATTCGCCGATGCCGCGGTGCGTCTGGGCCCGGCGCAGGCCGCCGAGTCTTATCTGCGCGCCGACATGGTGATCGAGGCGGCGCTGGCGACCGGCGCGGGAGCGATCCACCCCGGCTACGGATTCCTCTCGGAGAACGCTGATTTCGCGACAGCCGTGGCCGAAGCGGGCATCGCGTTCGTCGGCCCGACACCGGCGCAGCTGCGCATCTTCGGTGACAAGCACACCGCTCGCGAGGCCGCGAGACGAGTCGGCGTTCCGCTGATTCCCGGCAGCGGTCTGCTGGATTCGGCCGAGCACGCGGTGGCCGAGGCGGAGCGGATCGGTTTCCCGGTGATGCTCAAGGCCGTCGGCGGCGGTGGCGGCATCGGCATGCAGAGCTGTTTCACCGCAGACGAACTCCGCACGGCTTATCTCCGGGTGCAGCGCCTTGCCGCGACGAACTTCTCGTCGGCGGGCGTCTTCCTGGAGCGTTTCGTGGCGCGCGCCAGGCACGTCGAGGTGCAGCTGTTCGGCGATGGGGTCGGCCGGGTGGTCAGCCTCGGCACCAGGGACTGCTCGTTGCAGCGGCGCAACCAGAAGGTGATCGAGGAAGCGCCCGCGCCGGGGCTCGGCGAGGAGCTGACCGAACAATTGCTCACCACGTCCAGAGAGCTGGCCAGATCGGTCGGCTACCGCTCGGCGGGCACCGTGGAATTCGTCTACGACTCCGAGCGCGGCGCGGCCTCGTTCCTCGAGATGAACACCCGGCTCCAGGTGGAACACCCGGTGACCGAGGCGATCACCGGCGTCGACCTGGTCGAATGGATGCTGCGCCTGGCGGGCGGGGACGCCACCGTGCTGGACGGCGTGCCGGAGACCGGTCCGGCACAGTCCGGCTGTGCCGTCGAGGCCCGGGTCTACGCCGAGGATCCCGGCCAGGACTACCGGCCGAGCGCCGGGCTTGTCACGGCCGCCGAGTTCCCCTCCGACGTGCGCGTCGACACCTGGGTCGGCACCGGCACCGAGGTGAGCCCGTACTACGACCCGCTGCTGGCCAAGGTGATCGCCGCGGCGCCGACCCGCGACGCCGCCCTGGACAGCCTGGCGGACGCGCTCGCCGCGACCCGGATCCACGGCGTTCAGACGAATATCGCCCAATTGCGCTCTGCGGCAACGGATCCTCGAGTTCGCGACGCGGCACACGACACCGGCACGCTGGCCGACATCCACCCCGCGGCGACGCGCATCGACGTGCTGCGCGGCGGAACAATGACCACCATCCAGGACCTTCCCGGTCGAATCGGCCTGTGGGAGGTCGGCATTCCGCCGTCCGGCCCGATGGACGACCTCTCGTTCACCGGCGCCAATGTCGCCGTCGGCAATCCGCCGCGCCTGCCCGCGCTGGAGTGCACGCTCCAGGGCCCGCGTCTGCGCTTCGCCGCCACCACGGTGGTCTGCGTGACCGGCGCGGACGCACCGATCACCATCGATGACACCCCCGCGCCGATGTGGGAACCGATCACGGTCCCCGCGGGCGCGGTACTCGACATCGGCGCACCCACCGACACCGGCCTGCGCACCTACCTCGCCGTGCGCGGCGGCCTCGACGCCCCGCTCTACCACGGCAGCGCGTCCACCTTCACCCTCGGCGGATTCGGCGGGACCACAGGCAAAGCCGTTGCGGCGGGCGATGTCCTGCACGTCGTCACTGACCGCGTGGAGGTGATGGAACCCGCGACGGCACCGGGCGAATCTGCTGCGGCGCCGGGCGAATCCGCCACCGGACTTTGCGAACCCGCCGCGGCACCGATCGAACCCACGACGACGCCGGGCGCATCCGGCACAGCGTTGGGCGAACCCGCCGCGACGCCGGTACGACCCGAATTCACCCACGAGTGGCAACTGGCGGTCGGCATCGGCCCGCAAACCGCACCCGCCTATTTCACCGACGCGGACATGGCGCAATTCGCGGCGCACCCGTGGCGGGTGGGCAGCCACGCCAACCGCACCGGCATCCGGCTGGAGGGCCCCAAGCCGACGTGGTCGCGGGCCGACGGCGGCGAGGCCGGACTGCACCCGTCCAACCTGCACGACAACCCCTACAGCGTCGGCGCGCTCAACGTCTCCGGCGACACCCCGATTCTGCTCGGTCCGGACGGACCGAGCCTCGGCGGTTTCGCCTGCCCGCTCACCGTGGTCTCGGCGCACCGGTGGAAGCTCGGACAGCTGCGTCCAGGCGACACTGTCCGGTTCGTGCCCGTCGACGACGCCGAGGCCACCGCGCTACGCCGCTCCGACGATCGGCGCGCGAAGGCGACGGTGTCCCGCGCCCGCGACGCCATCGGCGATCGCGGCGTCCTCGGCGCGACGCCCGGCGATGCCGACCGGCCTCGGGTGACGTACCTGCGCGGCGGCGACGACAACATCCTCGTCGAATACGGCGAGATGGTGCTGGATCTGGGCCTGCGCATGCGGGTGCACGCGCTCGCCGAGGCGCTGGCCGCGGCAAACCTGCCCGGCATCGTCGACGTCACTCCCGGCGTGCGCTCACTGCACATCCACTTCGATCCGGACGTGCTCGCCCAGCACCGGCTGCTCGGCACGCTTGCCGAGCTGGAGGCGGAGCTGCCCGCCACCCACGACCTGGTGGTGCCGAGCCGGACCATCCGCCTGCCGCTCTCGTTCGACGATCCCTCCATCGCCGAGGCGATCGACCGCTACCGCAGCGGCGTGCGCGACACCGCGCCGTGGCTGCCCTCGAACACCGAATTCATCAGGCGCATCAACGGACTCGACAGCGTCGAGCAAGTGCGCGACACGGTGTTCGACGCGGAATACCTGGTGCTCGGCCTCGGCGACGTGTATCTCGGTGCGCCGCTGGCCGTTCCGCTCGATCCGCGACACCGCCTGGTGACCACCAAGTACAACCCGGCGCGCACCTGGACGCCATCGGACGCGGTCGGCATCGGCGGGAAGTACCTGTGCGTGTACGGGATGGCCTCGCCCGGCGGTTACCAGCTGATCGGCCGCACCGTGCCGATCTGGTCCAGTTACCGGCAGTCCGCGCCTTTCGAGCGGGGCACCCCGTGGCTGTTCCGGTTCTTCGACCGGATCGTCTGGGAGCCGGTGAGCCCTGAGGAATTGCTCGAGCACCGTGCGGCGGCTGCCGCCGGCCGCTTCGACGCCGAGGTCGGCGACGGCACCTTCGCACTGGCCGACCACCTGCGCTTGCTCGCCGAAAATGCGGACGCAATAGCAGAATTCGAGAAGCGGCAGACGGCCGCATTCGAAGCAGAGAAGCGCGCGTGGCACGCGGCGGGCGAGTTCGAGCGCACTCCGACCGCACCCGCCCCGCCGGAACCCGTCGCCGATCCCTTGGCCGGGCTGCCCGCCGATGCGACCGTGGTGACGGCGCCGATGATCGGCAATGTGTGGCGCGTCGAGGTCGAGGAGGGCCAGCGGCTCGATGCCGGTGCGCCGGTCGCCATCCTGGAGGCGATGAAACTCGAGCTGCCGGTGCACAGCCCGGGCGCGGGCACGGTACTCAGGGTGCTGACCGCACCGGGCGCCAAGGTGGCGCCGGGTACCCCGCTAGCAGTGATCGGAGTGGACTGAATGACCGCAGGCGTTCTCGGCGCGACCGCCCATCGGGACTCGCCCACCGCGCGGGTCGCGGCCGCCTATCGCCGCATCGCCGAGGTGGATCGCCCCGAGGTGTGGATCACGCTGCGACCGGAGCACGAGGCCGTCGCCGACGCGGCCGAGGTGGAGCGGCGGCTGGCCGCGGGCGAGACGCTGCCGCTGGCCGGACAGCTGGTCGCGGTCAAGGACAACATCGACGTGGCCGGCTTGCCCACCACCGCTGCCTGTCCCGAATTCGCCTATCCGGCAACGGTTACCGCGGCCGCCGTCGCACGGCTGCAAGCGGCCGGGGCGATCGTGCTCGGCAAGACGAACCTGGACCAGTTCGCCACCGGCCTGGTCGGCACCAGGAGCCCGTACGGCGCGGTCCGGCACGCCGATCGTCTCGAGCTGATCTCCGGCGGCTCGTCGTCGGGCTCGGCGGTCGCGGTCGCGCTCGGACTCGTCGACGTCGGCGTCGGCACCGACACCGCGGGGTCGGGGCGGGTGCCCGCGGCGCTGCACGGCATCGTCGGCATCAAAGCCACGCTGGGGATCATCCCCGCGCACGGGCTCGTCCCGGCCTGCGCCGACTACGACGCCGTCACGGTGTTCGCGAAGGATCTCGACGGGGCGGTAGCCGCCGCGGCCGTGATGGCGGGGGCCGATGCGGGCGACCCGCGCAGCCGCGCCTGGCCCGCCGACGTGCGGTTCGCCGCGCCGCGAACCCCGCGGCTGGCGGTGCCGCGCGCCGCCGACCTCGCCGTGCTGACCGACGACTACCGCGACGCCTTCACCAGAACCGTTGCCGCCGTGGTCGATTCCGGCATCGAGACGGTCGAGCTGGATATTTCGCCGCTGCTGGCAGCCGCCCGCCTGCTTTACGACGGCGCGATCGTCGCGGAACGCTACGCGGCGGTGGGCGAATTCCTGGCGACCCGTCCGGCGGGCGCGGACCCCACGGTGGCGGCCATCATCGGCGCGGCCGCGTCCACCACCGGTCCCGCCTTCGCCGCCGACCTCGACGCGCTGACCCGTGCGCGCGCCGCTGCGGCGCTACTGCTACGGGACTGCGACGCGCTGCTGCTTCCGACCACCACCGAGCACCCGAGTATCGCCGCGGTGCAGGCGGATCCGATCGCCATCAACCGGCGCATGGGCACCTACACCAACTTCTGCAACCTGCTCGACATGGCCGCGGTCGCCGTGCCAGGCACGCCGACCGCGGCGGGCGCTCCCTTCGGCGTGATGGTGATGACGCCCGCCTTCGGCGATCAGGTCGCAATCGATATCGCCGCCCGCATGGGTGGCCTCGTGCAGGCGCCGCTGCTGGTCGGGGGCGGCGTCGAACTAGCCGTGTTCGGCGCGCATCTGCGCGGCCAGCCGCTGCACTGGCAGCTCGAGCGGATCGGCGCACGGTTCGCCGGGGAGATCCGCACCAGCGATGCCTATCGGCTCACTGCTCTCGACACCGTGCCCGCCAAGCCGGGGCTGGTCCGGCACGGCGCGGGCCTCGGCGCGCCGATCCTCGGCGAGTTGTTCAGCGTCTCGCGCGCCGGACTCGGCGGCTTCCTCGCGGAACTGCCCGCGCCGATGGCATTGACCAGCATCGAGCTCGATGACGGCCGATCGGTGGTCGGTTTCGCCTGCACGTACGACGCGGCGCTGACCGCCGCCGATATCACCGAATTCGGCGGCTGGAAGGCGTACCTGAACGCCGCCAACTGATTCCGTGCCCGATGGCCCGGCAGCTCCGCACTGCCGGGCCATCGGTGTGCATAAGTCCTGTTCAGCACAGTTTCAGACATTTGTACTAGACAAACGTGCAATCCTTCTGTTAGACATTTGTCTTAGACATTCGATCTAACGAGGAACCGGTCATGAGCATCTCCCCCACCCCGAACTCCCCGCGCGTGCTGATCAGCGGTGGTGGCATCGGCGGCAATGCCGTCGCGCTGCAACTGATTCGCGCGGGCATCGAGACCACCGTCGTCGAGCGCGCCGCCGTGCCGCGGCCCGGCGGACAGGCGGTCGACCTGCGCGGACCGAGCCGGGACGTCGCCGAGCGCATGGGCCTGATGCCCGGCATCCGAGCCCGGCAGCTGGACGAGCGCGGCATGCTCTACGTCGACACCGAGGGTCGCGAGACCCTGCGCATGCCCGCCGAGCTGTTCGACGGCAAGGGCGGCGTCGCCGAAATCGAGATCACCAGGGGCGATCTGAACGAGGTTCTGCTCGACGCGCTGGCGAAGGAGGGCGGGGCCGACTACCGCTACGGCGAGTGGATCACCGATGTCGGACAGGACGCGGCGGGCGTGGAGGTCACCTTCGCCTCCGGCGCCGTCGAACGCTTCGACATCCTCATCGGCGCCGACGGACTGCACTCCGCGACAAGGCGATTGGTGTTCGGCCCGGAAGAGGACTTCGCCACCTACCTCGGCGGCTACATGTCCTTCTTCACCATGCCGACCCCGAAAGGCACCGAGCCGCACTGGTTCTCGATGCACTCGCTGGTCGGCGCGACCGGCATCGGACTGCGCCCGGACGCCGATCCGGTGACCTCCAAGGCCATTGTCATGCTGCGCGCCGCCGCCGATCCGGCGCTGCGCCGCGATGTCGAGGCGCAGCAGCAGTTCATCAGGGAGCGCCTCGCGGGTGGCGGCTGGCATTCGGCCGTGATCAGCGCCGCGATGACCGAGGCCGAGGACTTCTACTTCGACGAACTGGCCCGCATCGACATGCCGAGCTGGGTCAGCGGCCGGGTCGCCCTGCTCGGCGACGCCGGATACTGCGGTTCGCCGCTGACCGGACAGGGCACCGCGATGGCCCTGGTGGGGGCCTACGTGCTGGCGGGTGAAATCGCCGCGCACGCAACGGATCCGGAGCGCGCGCTGACCCGCTACCAGGAAGTGCTTCGCCCCTTCGTCGCCAAGGCACAGGAGCTGCCGCCCGGCGGCCTGCGGGCGATGACCCCGAAGACCCGGTTCGGCATCCGAGTGGGGCAGGCGGTGTCCCGCTTGATGACGACCAAAGCGATGAAACCACTGATGATGCGGATGCTCACCGCGACCGAGTCCTACGAACTGCCCGATTACTCGGCGCGGCCGGTCGCCTGAGCGCGGCGGCTATCGCCCACCCGCACACCGAGTTCCGCGAGCAGGCCCTCGACCCGCTGCCCGATGTCGTCGCGGATGGGCCGCACCTGCTCGACCTCCAGTCCGGCCGGGTCCTCGATGATCCACTCCAGATAGCGCGGGCCAGGCACCAGCGGGCAGGTGTCTCCGCAGCCCATCGTGACGATCACGTCGGCGGCGCGAATGATCTCGTCGGTCCAGGGTTTCGGATATTCGCCCGCGATATCGATGCCGATCTCGGCCATTGCGGCGATCGCAGCGGGATTGAGTTGCGCGCTCGGCTCCGAGCCGCCCGACCAGGCCACCGCCCGGCCGCGAGCGAAGTGCGCGAAGAAGCCGTGCGCGATCTGAGAGCGGCCCGCGTTGTGGGTGCACAGGAACAAGACCGTCGGACGCGGTTGCGCCACTTTGCCTTCCACCTTCGCCCTGGCTTCCAGCTGCTGGCGGGCGAATCGTTCCGCGAGCGTCGGCAGGTACAGCGTCACCGAGGCCCGCTCGACGAACGCCTCGTACGACGAAAAGAGGTAACCGACAACGATTTCGGGCGCGAACATGGTGGCGAACTCGTCGAGCAGCCGCTTTTCGGCGAGGCGCAACTGCGTCTCGTGATCGAGAGCCAACAGGCGATAGGCAGGCCCGGTCGGCAGGACTGAGCGTTCCATCCATCCAGCGTGACAGCCGCATGTTCGACGCCGCAAACGAACTTACCGTGAACGCGATTCACCGAGGTGACAACGATGGGGCGGGCCGGTTACCCCTCGTGAACCGGCCCGCCCATACCTTGGGGCGGAACTCCTGGCCTGCGACCGGACGGTTACCTTCGGCAGGGGGCGATCCTCCTTCGCCCACCAGCTCCAGGAAGAGCCGTCGATGGCGCCGCCGGAGGGATCCGGCCGGGTCGGTCACCCCTCGTCGGACCGACCCGGCCGGGTTATCCCCGGGGCCCGACCTGTCACCCCTCGTGGACAGGTCGCGCCCGGTTCCCACCCCCGGTGGTGGCTTGTCCCCCCCCTTCCCCCTGGTTACTGGCAGTACTCGAAGGTGCCGAGTACGGTGCGGCCGTCCTTGATCAGGTAGCCGGTGGCGGCGAGATCGGTGCTGGCGACCGGGTTCTCCCCGTCCGGCGCCAGCCACTCGACCTGCTGCACGACCCGATAGGCGTTCGGGTCGTTGCGCAGCACCTTCACTTTGGTGTCGTCCATCTCGGCGGGCTTGGTGTCGGTGGCCTTGCCCTTCTCCCACTCCCCCGCGCTGGCCAGCGTGTGCTGGGCGGCGTCGTAGACGACGGTGCGGTAGCGGATCTGCTGGTGTTCGCCGGGGCGGTAGCCGGGCTGGGCGTAGACGACCGGGGCGGCGATCTCGATCTCGATCCGGTCGTCCTTGTGGGTGCAGGTGGCCTGGCCGGTGAGGGCGACACCGGGGACGCCGGTGTCCGCCGTCGCGGCGCCGGCGCCGAACATCAGGGCGGCGGTGGTCGTCGAGAGAGCGAGGGCGGTGGTCAGCTTGCCGATCATCGTCTGTGCGTCCTTCGTCAGGTCCGTGGTTCCGGTCGATCCGGTGTTGTCACAAACAATGCGGCCCGCGTCTTGGCGCGCCCTTAAGAACACCTTGCATGGACGAATCCGCAGGTAGATTCGGGTTCGCTAACACTTTCCCGCCGCGCGAGCGATGATGGAATCGGTGTGATCGATGATTGGAGCGACGATGGAAACCGTGGTGGTCTGGATCCTTGCCACAGTGCTGTACTGGTGGGGTCTGCTGTAGCGAAGTGCACCTGGCCGTACACCCGGCCAGGTCCATCCATCAGGGTCGATCCGCCGCCCGGCGGCGATCTGCACTCCGCTTCGGGCGCGCCGTGCACGCCGCCCGAAGACCGAAAACCGTGCCCCGGGCCGGTCCTCCGTTCGGCACGATGATTCGTGCTTGTGGCTCCAAGTACAGGCGTTCACAAGGCAGGCGCGGTAGGCCGTCGCTATCCGCCAACACCACCGTGACAGCGTCGACGTAATGCCGAGCCTGGTGCTCCTGTGCGAACAACGCGGCAGTGAGACACGCGGCGAACCGAAAGTGGACGCCGTGCAGAAATACGTTGCGAAAGGTGCGCACCCGTTCGGGTGCGCACCGATGCCGGTTCTTCTGTCGCTCAGCGTGATTCGGCGAGGACCTCGGCGGATTCGTCCGAGTCGGGAACCGGCGCGTCGGTGTCCGACTTACGTTCGCGCAGCAGCACCAACGACAGCGCGGCTGCGCAGAGCACCGAGCAGGCGGCGACGATGAAGGTGGTCGACATGCCGGAGGTGAAGGCGTCTCTGGCGGCCGCGGCCAAGCCGGTGTCGCCGGTGGCGGTGCTGATGGTGAGGGCGTCGGAGATGGACTCGCGGCCGGATTCCGGTGCGTCGGCGGGCATCGCGTCGGAGTAGGTGGTGGACAGCACCGCGCCGAGCACCGCGACGCCGAGGGCGGCGCCCGCCTGCTGGATGGTGTCGTTGAGCGCGGAGCGGACGCCGGCGTGCTCGCCGGGCACCGCGCCCATCAGCGCGCCGATCGTCGCGGGCATCGCCAGACCGAAGCCGCTGCCCATGACGGCCATGGCGAGCGCGGGCAGCCAGAACTCGGAGGTGGGTTCCAGCAGGGTGAGCAGACCGAAGCCCGCGGCGGTCACCGTCAGGCCGAAGGCGGTGATGCTGCGGTTGCCGAGCTTGCCCGCCATGGTGGCGCCGAGCCCGTTGAAAGCAAGCACCGCAACGGCCATCGGGTCGACGGCTTGGATCCCGCGTTCCGCGAACGCGTTCGAGGGTGGCTATCGCGAGAACCGCTGTGAGAGAACGCAAAAGGTGCGCACCTGTTTCGGTGCGCACCTTTGCTGTTCGCGAACGTCAGCCCCGCGGGGTGGAACCGTTCGATCCGGCACGCACGCCCTCCTCGACGCGCTTGCCGAGCTCCGCGTCGACGTTCTTCCAGTACTCGAAGACCCGGGAAAGCACCGGCTCGCGGACGCCGCCGAGCACGTGCCCGACGATGTTGTCCACCAACCGGTTCCGCTGGTCGTCGTTCAGCACCTCACGGACGAGGGTGCCCGCCTGGGTGAAGTCGCCGTCCTCCGCGTGCTGGACGTACCCGGCGCGCACGATGGTCGGATCGAAGTCCCAGATGCCTGCGTCTCCAGCACGTTCCGGGTCGGCGTGCGGGCCACCGAACGAATTGGGCGCGTACACAGGCACACTCGCGTCGTTGTAGTGGTACCGCATGGCGCCCTCCTTGGAGTAGGAGTTCACCTCCGCGGCCCGCGCCCGGTTCGGCGGGAGCTGCGCGTAGTTGGTCCCGATCCGGTAGCGGTGCGCGTCCGCGTAAGCGAATACGCGGCCGAGCAGCATCTTGTCCGGCGAGAAGCCGATGCCGGGAACGACATTCGACGGCTCGAAGGCGGCCTGCTCGATGTCGACGAAGTAGTTCGCCGGGTTACGGTTCAGGGTCCACTTGCCGACCTCGATCAGCGGGTAGTCCTCGTGCGACCACACCTTGGTCAGGTCGAACGGGTTGAAGCGGTAGCCCTCCGCCTCGGCGACCGGCATCACCTGCACGTACACCGTCCAGCTCGGGAACTCGCCGCGCTCGATCGCCTCCCACAGGTCCTTGCGGTGGTTATCGGCGTCGGCACCCGCGATCCGGTCGGCCTCGGCCTGGGTCAGGTACTCGATGCCCTGATCGGTCTTGAAGTGGTACTTCACCCAGAAGCGCTCACCGGCGGCGTTGATCCACTGGTAGGTGTGCGAGCCGTAGCCGTTCATGTGCCGGTACGTCTTCGGGATGCCGCGATCGCCCATCAGCCAGGTCACCTGGTGCGCGGTCTCCGGACGCAGGGTCCAGAAGTCCCACTGCATGTTGTGATCGCGAAGCCCGTTGCCCGGCAACCGCTTCTGCGAGCGGATGAAGTCGGGGAACTTGATCGGGTCCTTGATGAAGAAAATCGGGGTGTTGTTGCCGACGAGGTCGTAGTTGCCGTCCTCGGTGTAGAACTTCACCGCGAAACCGCGCGGGTCGCGCCAGGTGTCGGGACTGCCCTGCTCGCCCGCGACGGTGGAGAACCGGACCAGCGATTCGGTGCGCGCGCCGGGCTGGAACAGCTTGGCCTTCGTGTACTCGCTGACGTCGTTGGTGACGACCAGTTCACCGTAGGCGCCGGCGCCCTTGGCGTGCACGATGCGCTCCGGCACCCGTTCCCTGTTGAACTGGGCGAGCTTCTCGATCAGGTAGTGGTCGTGCAGCAGGATCGGGCCCTGTGTACCCGCGGTGAGCGATTCGTCGTCGCTTTCGACGGGCGTTCCGGTGTTCGTTGTGGTCGGCTTGGTCATTCGAAGCCTCCTTCGTGGCTGAGCAACGTCCCCGGGAACGGGCTGACCCGGGCTGTCGAAGTGAGCGGGGATCAATCCACCCCGTCCGGGCGCCGCTCGGGCGAGCGGCAGGTCGGGCACAGGCCCCAGAACACGACCTCGGCTTCGTCGACCACGAATCCGTGATCGGTCAGCGGTTCCAGGCACGGGGCACTGCCGACGACACAGTCCACGTCGACGACCGTGCCGCAGTTCCGGCACACCAGGTGGTGGTGGTTGTCGCCGATCCTGGTCTCGTACAGCGCGGGTGAGCCTGCGGGTTCGATGCGCCGCAAGATCCCGGCCCGCACACAGGCGTGCAGCACGTCGTAGACGGCCTGTGTGGACACCGAGCCCAGGGTCTCCCTGACCGTGGCAGCCACCAGATCGGCGTCCGAATGCGGTCGGGCGGCAACCGCGTTCAGCACCGCGACCCGCGGGGCGGTTATCCGCAAGCCCGCCGATCGCAGCCAGGCGCAAGGGTCGGCGTCGTCGGTGTGCATGAACCCATGATGGAAGCTTTTCTTGAATTAGTCAAGAAAATGATCTCTTCCAGTTTTGATAGGACGACCAGCTCAGCGCGATGGAGATGGCTCAGCCCCGCGCGGCGCCGACGCGGTGCCGGGAGACGAGTTCGGCCAGGTCCAGCGATTCGTCGGACCACGCGACGAGGTCGAGAACCGCGCCGTGACCGATCAGCTCGCGCGCCGCGCGAATGTCCGACGGCCTCGCGATGGCGACCGCGCCGACCAAGCGACGACAGCGCAGGGCGAGAACGGTGAAATTCGGCTCGGCGAGCGTGCCGCGCAGCACGAAATCGTCGTCGTGCCGCAGCCGACCCGCGAATTGCAGGTTGATCCCGTACTGGGTAGACCATCCCCACGAGACGTCTTGGCGGGCGACCGGTTTGCCGAGCATCGCTTTCGCGGCGGCCGCCCCCTGGGCCAGCGCGCTGTTCCAGTGTTCGGTGCGTTCGTGCACGCCGAGGCCGGGATCGAATCGGTTGGCCGCGTCGCCCGCCGCGTAGACCCCCGGTGCGGAGGTGCGGTAGTGCTCGTCGACGAGGATGCCGTTGTCGACGGCCAGCCCGGCCGCCTCGGCGAGCTCGGTGTCGGGAACCGAGCCGATGGCGATCAGCGCTACGCCCGCCGCCCACGTCCGGCCGTCGCGTGCGGTCGCGGTGACGCCGTCCTCGTGGCCCTCCAGGCGGGTCAGCGTCACCTCGTCCAAGATCTCGACGCCATTGTCGGCGTGCAGCTTTCGATAGAACGAGCCGACCGAGGGCGGGGCGACCCGGTCGAGCGGCGCCGATCCGGCGTGCACGACGGTCACTTCGGCGCCGAGTGACCGCGCGGTCGCGGCGACCTCGCAGCCGATCAGGCCGCCGCCGACGATCAACAGCGATTTGCCCGCGCCGATCGCCGTGCGCAGCGGCCCGACATCGGCGACGCCGCGCAGGGTGTGCACATTGCGCTGCGGAGCGGGCAGACTGCGGGCGCGCGCACCGGTCGCCAGCAGCAGACGGTCGTAGCCGAGCGCCTCGCCAGTCGCCAGTCGCACCTGCCTGCGCTCGGTGTCGATCTCTTCCACCGTGACGCCGGTGCGGAGCTCGATGTCCTTGTCACGCCAGGACTCCGCGGATTCGATCAGCGCCCTTCGTTCGACCGCGACGCCCGCCAGCATTTCCTTCGAAACCATGGGACGCCGATACGGCAGGCCGTCTTCGGCACCGAGCAGCACGATGCGTCCCGAATATCCCTCGGCGCGAAGGGTCTTGGCTGCGGTGGCGCCCGCGACCCCCGCGCCGACGATCACGATCCGTTCGGTCATGCGCGACTGACCTCGACCATCTCGAAATCCGCTGTGGCCGCGCCGCAATCGGGGCAGGACCAGTCGTCGGGGATGTCGTCCCAGCGGGTGCCCGGCTCGATGCCGTCCTCCGGCCAGCCGAGCGCTTCGTCGTATTCGAAGCCGCACTGCGCGCATCGGAAGAGTTTGTAATCGGTGCTCATCGTTCGTGTCCTGCTGTAGTGAGGGATATAGACGGCCATCACCGCACCCCGTACTTCGCCAGCACGCGCTCCCGCTCGCTCGGCTGGATGTTCACCCGGGTGATGTCACCGTCGTAGTGCGCGAGCACGCGGTGATCCATCACCTTGCGCCACAACGGCGGCAGATAGGCCAGGCCGATCATGCTGGCGTAACCGCTCGGCAGGTTCGGCGCGCCGTCCATGCTGCGCAGGGTCTGATAGCGCCGGGTCGGGTTGGCGTGATGATCGCTGTGCCGCTGCAGGTGGTACAGGAAGATATTGGTGACGATGTGGTCGGAGTTCCAGCTGTGCTCCGGCGTGCACCGCTCGTAACGGCCCGACGCGGTCCGCTGCCGCAGCAGGCCGTAGTGCTCCAGGTAGTTCACGGTCTCCAGCAGCGAGAAACCGTAGACCGCCTGAATGATCAGGTACGGCAGTACGACCGGGCCGAACACCGCGACCAGCGCGCCCCACAGCACCACCGACATCAGCCAGGCGTTGAGCACGTCGTTGTCAATGGTCCACGGGCTCTTGCCCATTCGCTGCAACCGGGTCTTCTCCAGCTCCCAGGACGAGCGCAGGCTGCCCCACACGCTGCGCGGCAGGAAGGCCCAGAACGTCTCGGCGAAACGCGCGCTCGCCGGGTCCTCCGGTGTCGCGACGCGCACGTGGTGGCCGCGGTTGTGCTCGATGTAGAAGTGGCCGTAGAACGTCTGGGCGAGGGTGATCTTGGACAGCCAGCGTTCCAGCTCGTCCTTCTTGTGGCCGAGTTCGTGCGCGGTGTTGATGCCGACGCCGCCCATCGTGCCGATGCTCAGCGCGAGACCGATCTTCGAGATCAGGCCGAGGCCGCCGTCGATGCCGAGCCAGGACAGGTCCGTCGCCGTCCACAGGTAGCAGGCGAACACCAGGCTCATCAGTTGCAGCGGAATATAGGCGTAGGTGCAGTACCGGTAGTACTTGTCGTTCTCCAGCTGCTCCATCACTTCTTCGGGCGGGTTCTGCCCGTCGGGCCCGAAGAATCGGTCCAGGATCGGCAGCAGCACGTAGACCAGCAGCGGGCCGATCCACCACCACACCGGCGACACCTGCGGCAAGCCGAGTTCGTTGAACACCCACACCAGCCACGTCGCGAGGAACACGGCGGTGGGCGCCACCAGGCCGAACAGCCACAGGTAGCGCTTCTGGTCGCGCCATTGCAGCGCCTGCGCGGGCGCATCGGTTCGGGATGTCGTCACTTTCGATCTCCTCGGGGTTGCGCGCGGGCCGGGCAGCAGCTGGCGGCACCCGGACCGTAAGCACTCGCGCCTTCGATGTGGTGTGGAGAACTTTACAAAGTCGCTCGCTTGTACAATTGGAATACAACTTGCGCTTGAGTGTCAATAGCTCGGACAAATACGGCCAATGTGTACGATGGATGACGTGCCTGAAGCGCGTTTTCACACCCGGATGCGGTTACTGCTCCGTGAGCGCGTCATCGAGACCGTGCGCGAACTCGTGTGCACCGAGGGCTGGGGTGCGGTGAACATGTCGCGCGTAGCCAAGGAGGTCGGCGTCAGCCGCCCGGTCCTCTACAAGGAGGTCGGCACCAAACAGGACCTCGCCGACCTGGTCATCCGGCACGAGCTGGAGACCTTCCTGGTCGGCATCGACGACAGCCTGGCCGGGCATCCAGAGGACGTGATCGCGGGCCTTACCGCCGCGGTCACCTACACGCTGCGCGCCGCCTCCGGCAACGCACTGCTCGGGGCCGTGTTGTCCGGGCGTTCGACCACCAACACCGCCTTGCTGCCGACCCTGATGACCGATCCCGAGCCCGTTCTCGGCCGCGCGCTCGGCGCGGTCACCGGCGCGGTGCGCGCCCGGTACGAGCTCGCCGGACTATCGGACGACGAGCTCGCGGCGCGTATCGAGACCGCCATCCGGCTCACCCTCAGTCACCTCTTCCAGCCGCTCGGCCCGGTCGAGCGTGCCGTCGGGCAGATCACCTCGGCGCTCGGCGCGTTGTTCGCGCCGGTGCGGGCAGCGGTTTCCTGACGGGCGGCCGAGCCGAGCGCCGTGAATGCGCCTGCACGTGGACGCAGCGCGGCGCTCAGGGCGTCTCCGGCGGCAGCGTCACCCGCGGCGGCACTGTCATCGGGGGCGTGCGGAACGGCGCACGCGGCGGTGTCAGGCCAGGCCGGGGGAAATCCGTAGGCCAAGGGCGCAGCGTCGGCGGCAGATAGGGCGCCGACGGCAAATACGGCGGGACAATCGGCGTCGGAAAATGCCGCGACGGCAACGGGCGCGGCGGAGCCGGTTCGGGCGGCATGCTCGCGGCGGTGAAAATCAGGCGCAGCACCACAATGGCGCCGAACACCAACGCCGCCCAGACTCGCCAGTTCGGACGCGGCGTCTCCGGCAGGTACCGCACTTCCGGCGGCGGTGGCATGTACTGGGACGCGGGCTCGGGACGTGCCGGCGATTCGGCCTGCTCTTCCACTGCGGCCAGGGTCGCGCGCACGAAGTCGGCGCGGCTCGGATCCCACTGCGCGACAAGGCGCAAGCCGCGCTCGCCCGCTTCGCGCTCGCCGCGGTCCAGGTCGAGCAGCGCGAGCTCCTGGGTGGCGTCGACGTGCTCGGGTTGCAGCCGAAGCGCCTCGCGCAGCGCCGCTTCCGCGCCCGGCACGGAGATCCCGCCACGCCGCAGGATCGAACCGCGGACGCGGTGCAGATCGGCGTGGGCGGGGTCGATCTCGATGGCCCGGTCGATGGTCGCCAGCGCGGCGGCCGGGTCCGTCGCCGACTGGACCCCCGCGAGCAGGCGCAGGTTCTCGACGTACTCCGGGTCCAGTTCCGCGCTGCGGGGTGGCCGCGGCCAGCGCGCGGTCGTAATGCCGTTGTCGTTCGGCGGAATCGTCCTCGGCCAGGTGCGCCAGTTCCTGTTCGGCCAGCGCCAGCACCCGCAGCGCGGACTGATAGTCGGGGAAGGCGGCCAGCGCGGCGGCGCTGAAGCCGACGGACTTCTCGTACTCACCGACGCGAAACCACGCGTACCCCATCAACATCAGCGCGTCGGCGTTGTCGGGATCGGCGGCGAGCACCGCGCCCAGCTTCACCCGCGCCGCGTCGATCCTGCCGAAGTCGATGAGGACCTTGGCCCGCACGACCTCGTCGTGCGCGAAAGTAGTCATGCGACCGGGTTTTTCAGCGCATCTTCATTCGCTTCATGTACAGGGCGAGTTCGTCGTAGCTGCCGTCGCTGTTGGCGAATTCGACCACGTTGCGGGCGGATTCGAACCACGCGCCCGCGCTCGGCTTGATCTCGGCCATCGCGGCCTCCAGATCCGCCATGCCGATCGGGCGGACGGTGCCGGTGCGGATCGATTCCGCCATGGCCAGCTGGGTGGCCGAGGTGCAGACGTGCGCCATGTCGGCTCCCGAGAAACCCTCGGTGCGCGCGGCGATCGCGCCGAGGTCGATGCCGGCCACCGGACGCTCGCGCAGGTGATAGTGCAGGATCGACTTGCGCGCGGCGAGATCCGGCAGCGCGACCAGGATCATCCGGTCGAAGCGCCCCGGCCTGCGCAGCGCGACATCGATGTCCCACGGGTGGTTGGTCGCGCCGAGGATGTAGACACCCTCGTTGTCGACCGTGGCCGAATCCATCTCGTTCAGCAGCTGATTCACCACGGTGCGCATGGTCGCCGAGCCGGACATCTGGCTGCGCTTGTGGCCCAGCGCGTCCACCTCGTCCAGGAAGAGCACGCACGGCGCGTTGCGGCGGGCCACCTCGAACACGCTGTGCAGGTTGCGTTCACTCGCGCCGGTGTAGATGTCGAGGATGTCGGCGATCTCGATCGGATAGAAATTCGCGCCGAGCTCGCCCGCCACCGCCGAGGCGATGAAGGTCTTGCCGCAGCCGGGCGGCCCGTACAGCAGCAGACCGCCGCGCGCGGAGGTGCCGAACGCCTTGGCCAGCTCGGGGTTTCGCAACGGGCCGAGCAGGGCCAGGTCGAGCTGGCGCTTGACCTCCTCCATGCCGCCGACATCGGCCAGCGTCACCCGAGTGCGGGAGAACAGTCCGGCGTCGGAGGCGGCGGCGTATTCCGTTGGACCCGAGTCGATAAAGGCCGGGGCGATGATGTCGGAGACCTGGTCTTCTGCGGCGTCCCAGTCGTAGTCCGATGCCGCGGTGGGCTCTGGCGGTGCTGGTTCGACATCCGATCCGGTCTCGTCGGGCGCCGGGACGGCGCGTGAACGGGCATCGGGCACGGCCGCCGCGTCCGAAACGTCGTCGGGCGCAAAGCCTTCGGATGCGATTGACGCTGATGCGTCCGGCACGTGGGCGCCAGGCTCGGCGAGGCCGGGTGCGCCGACACCGGTCGACGCTCCGGCAGGCGGCGGGGCAACGGACTGCGTGGCGGGTTCGGCGCCGCCCGCGAGCGCGGCGGTGCACTGCTGGAGCAATTCCACTGCCCTCGCGTTCCCGGGCTCCTGGCTGAGCGCGGCGCCGCACTGGGCGAGTGCCTCGACGTGGCGGCCGCGCTCGGCGAGCAGTTCGATCACCCGCAACCGCAGAGCGAGCACGTCAGGGCTGCGGTCCAGCGCGGCAAGCATTTCGACCAGCACCGGATCATCGGTCACGGCAGTCCCCCGTTCGACACACGAATACCCCGACGATCCTAAACGGTTACTGTCCAGAAACATCGCGTCGCGCGCTCACCCGATGCCGCGCGCCGCACGTGATGCACACCACAATTCGGCGCCGGAATAGTTCCATCCCGGAGCCCGTTGAAGGTCACTGTCGGCGTCCGGACAGCCCCGGGCCGCACCCTTCGTCGCTTCGAGCGACCACTCGCCGAGAGGCGCTTGTGGGACGTCGGCACCCGAGCCGTGACGCTGGCGTGGCGTCCGGTGACTCAGCGGCGCCGCCAGGTTACCCCCCGACCTGGCGGCGTTTCGCGTAGCGGGCGCCGTTCACCTGAACGGTCCAAGATGCTGCTATGACCTCGCACGGTTCGGCCTCGCGCGACTCGGCCTCGCACGGTTCGGCACTTCACCGCAGGCTCGGACTCACCGACTCGGTGCTGATCGGTCTCGGCTCGATGATCGGCGCCGGGATCTTCGCCGCGCTCGCACCGGCAGCCGGGGCCGCGGGCTCGTGGCTGCTGCTCGCGCTGGCCGTCGCCGCGCTGCTCGCCTACTGCAACGCGATGTCGTCGGCCCGGTTGGCCGCGCGCTACCCGGTCTCGGGCGGCACGTACGTGTACGGCCGGGAACGGCTCGGCCCGTTCTGGGGGTATCTGGCCGGGTGGGCGTTCGTCGTGGGCAAGACGGCCTCGTGCGCCGCGATGGCGCTGACCGTCGGCCACTACGCGTGGCCCGAGCAGTCCCGCCCGGTCGCGGTCGCCGCGGTGCTCGCGATCACCGCGATCAACTACACAGGCGTGCAGAAATCCGCGCTGGCCACCCGGATCATCGTCGCGATCGTGCTCGCCGTGCTGGTGATGGTGGCGGTGGTCGGTTTCTCCGGCACCCATGCCGCCGCGACGGCGTTGCCGGACCGGATCGGTCCGCGCGACGTGCTGGAAGCGGCCGGGCTGCTGTTCTTCGCCTTCGCCGGATACGCGCGGATCGCCACCCTCGGCGAGGAAGTGCGCGATCCGCGACGCACCATTCCGCGCGCGATCATGCTCGCGCTGGCCATCGCGCTCGTGCTCTACGCCGTTGTCGCGGCCGCCGCGCTCGCGGTGCTCGGCTCGTCCGGGCTCGCCACGGCGACCGATCCGCTGGCCAGGGTCGTCGCCGAGGCGGGCGCACCGGCGCTGGCGCCGGTGGTGCGGGTCGGCGCGGTGGTCGCGGCGGCGGGCTCGCTGCTCGCGCTCGTGCTCGGTGTCTCGCGCACGACGCTGGCCATGGCCCGCGACCGCTACCTGCCGCACGCGCTCGCCGCCGTGCACCCACGCTTCGGCGTGCCGCACCGGGCGGAGCTGGTCGTCGGCGCGGTGGTGGCCGTGGTCGCGGCGAGCTTCGATCTGCGTGCGGCCATTGGCTTCTCGTCGTTCACCGTGCTGGTCTATTACCTCGTCGCCAATGTCTCGGCGGGCACGCTCACCGCGGCGGAGGACCAGCCCGCCCGCTGGATTCCGGTGGTGGGAGCATTCGGATGTGTGATCGTCGCGGCGGCGCTGCCGCTGGCGTCGGTGCTCGTCGGAGCCGGGGTCCTCGCGCTCGGCGCCGCGCTCTACGCCGTGACTCGTCGGGCACGCTGAGCCGCCGCGATGTTCGTGCCGCGCGCCGCCGCTTGTTGGCCGGTGCGCACGGGCCCGGCACGCTAGCCTCATGCCCATGGGGCGTTTCTGTGGTTTCCTCGCTGGAATCGCGGCGGTGTCGCTTGTCGCGGGAAGTCTCTTCGGCGCGACCGCGCACGCGGCCCCGGCCGCCACCGCGCAACAGGCTCGCTGCGAGGTCAGCTCCGGCCGGGAAGCGCAGCGCGCCGCTCCGGAACAGGCCGGATTCGACGCCGAACTGCTCGCCGACGCATTGGAGTTCGCCAGTCACCGAAACCGCTTCAACGTCCAAGTCTTTCGCCACAACTGCCTGATCGGCGAG
Source organism: Nocardia sp. NPDC050793 (assembly GCF_040654065.1). NCBI lineage: Bacteria > Bacillati > Actinomycetota > Actinomycetes > Mycobacteriales > Nocardiaceae > Nocardia > Nocardia sp. NPDC050793. The sequence goes on along the minus strand of NZ_JBFAHG010000002.1, from coordinate 1,076,865 downwards.
GGACCGAACAACGCGAAGAGCGGCAACGTCGCGTGGAATGTGTGGAGCGTGACCAAGAGCGTGGTCTCGCTGCTCGCGGGCATCGCGTGGGACCGCGGCCTGCTCGACCTGGACGCCCCGATCGACAAATACCTGCCACCGGGCCTCGGCAACGCGGAGCACCGCGCCATCCGGGTCCGGGATCTGCTCACCGAGACCTCCGGCATGACGGTGGGCGTGCTCACCGAAGGCATCACCGGAGTCGTCCCCATCGATCCACACAGCGCGGTACAGGCGCTCGCTGTGCCGCTGGACAATCCGCCTGGCACCGTCTTCAGCTACAGCCAGCGCAACGTCGACCTGCTGACGTTCGTCATCGAACTGGCCATCGGCGAGCCGTTTCAGCAATTCGCGCAGCGGGAGCTGTTCGACCCGCTCGGCATTCTCCGCAGCGACTACTACTGGGCCAAGGATCGCGCCGGAAACACCTACGGCTACGCGCATCTGATGATCCCGCCGAACGATCTCGCCAAGCTCGGCCTGCTGGTGAGCAACGAAGGCCGCTGGGGCGCAGACCAACTCGTGTCCGAACGGTATCTACGGATGGCGCTGACCCCGTCGAAGAACCCGTGCTACGGCTACCTCTTCTGGCTCGGCCCCGACTGCGCGGAATCGCCCACGTTCATGCCGCCGGACATGTACATGATGTCCGGGCTCGGTTTGCAGAACGTTTTCGTGCTGCCCTCGCTCGATCTGATGGTGATGTGGACCGGCGTCTTCGGCAACGTCAGCAGCCAGGGCGTCTCCGGCGTCGTGCAGAACGCCGACGAACTGCCGTACGAGTTCTTCCGCATGCTCTTCGCCGCCATGCCCGAGAACCCCATCCCCGATCCCGGGCCGTACGTCGAGCCGCCGGTGCGGTTGGACCCGCGCCGATTCGTGGATGCGAACCTGTTGCTCGCGGTCTTCGGCATCGGCCCGGCCGCGTATCCGGGCTGCAATGTCTTCTCCTGCTTGAACTACCAGCTCGCGCCCCCGTTCGCGGATATCGCCCCCGGCTGCTTCATCGTCGTCTGCCTCGGGCACGATCCGCGCACCCCGGGCATCCACTGACCCCGGCCACAAACCGTCCGCCGCCATATCGGGTGCGGACCTGCTGTGGCGCGCTCACCACATGTCGATGAGCAGTCCCCAGCGGCGGGTGTCGGCTTCGTGGACCACCTCGCCCCAGTCGCGGAGCAGGCGTTCGAAGATCGCGGGGGTGGTGATGCGGTGGCGGTTGGTGGTTTCGCGGTCGAGATGCGGGTGCAGATCGGAGATACGCAGGGCGATGCGGCCCCACAGATTGGCCAAGGTGGACAGATGCGCCGGGGAGTGGGCGAGCCATGCCGTGGGCCGGATGGTGTCGCTGTGCGCACTCCACGGCTGGTGGGCGACGGGTTCGACAGGGAGGTCGCCGCCGTAGAGGCCGCGGAGGAACAGATCGGTGTCGGCGATCAGCTCGGCGGTCTCGGGCGGAGCGTCCCACGGCACGAAGAGGCGGGCATCGCGCCACACCGCTTCGAATTCGGAGTGCAGCGCGGCGGAACTGTAGGCGTGGAAACGGTACTCGGCGATCCAGCGCTCGGTGCGATCCAGCCAGCGCAGGCCGATCGGGTACTGCTGGCGGTGGTCCTCGTCGGGCCACTCCAGGTCGGCGAACCGCCGCGTTGCCCGTTCGGACACCGTCCGCGCCAGGCGCGGCCAATCCGCGATGTGCACGGCGACATACGAACCCACCGGTCACACCTTTCCACGCCGAACCCGCTTATCGAAGCGATTGTGCCAGCCCCTGATACGACAGCCGGGCCGATCCGATCCAGTGGCGGATCGGATCGGCCCGGTTGCGTCGAAACGGCTCAGCGGTCGCTGAGCAGCACCTCGGCGATTTGAATGGTGTTCAGCGCCGCGCCCTTGCGCAGGTTGTCGCCGGAGACGAACAGCGCGAGACCGCGACCGTCCGGCACACCGTGATCCTGGCGGATGCGACCGACGAGCGACTCGTCGGCGCCAGCGGCCTGCAACGGCGTCGGCACGTCGACCAGCCGCGCACCGGGCGCGTCGGCCAGCAGTTCCTTGGCCCGCGCCACCGACAGCGGGTTGGCGAACTCGGCGTTGATCGACAGCGAGTGCCCGGTGAAGACCGGAACACGCACGCAGGTGCCGCTCACCAGCAGCTCGGGGAGGCCGAGGATCTTGCGGCTCTCGTTGCGCAGCTTCTGATCCTCGTCGGTCTCGCCCGATTCGTCGTCGACCAGCGAACCGGCCAGCGGGATCACGTCGAAGGCGATCGGCGCGACGTACTTGTTCGGCGCGGGGAACGCCACGGCGCTGCCGTCGTGCACCAGCTTCTCGGCGTCGCCGATCACCGCGCGCACCTGCGAGGCCAGCTCCTCGACGCCGGCCAGGCCGGAACCGGAGACCGCCTGGTAGCTGGAGACGACCAGCCTGGTCAGGCCCGCCTCGTCGTGTAGCGGCTTGAGCACCGGCATCGCGGCCATGGTGGTGCAGTTGGGGTTGGCGATGATGCCCTTGACCAGGTTGCGGGTCTGCTCCGGGTTGACCTCGCTGACCACCAGCGGGACCTCGGGGTCCTTGCGCCAGGCCGACGAATTGTCGATCACGGTGACGCCCGCCGCCGCGAATCGCGGGGCCTGCACGCGGGACATGGTGGCGCCCGCCGAGAACAGCGCGATGTCCAGTCCGGACGGATCGGCGGTCTCGGTGTCCTCGACCACGATCTCGCCGCCGCGCCACGGCAGCGTCTTGCCAGCCGAGCGCGCGGACGCGAAGAACCGCACCTCGTCGGCCGGGAAGTCGCGCTCCTCCAGCAGCTTCCGCATGACGGCGCCGACCTGCCCGGTCGCGCCCACGACTCCTACTCGAACACCCATGTCTATCGCCCCGTTCCGGCGTGCACCACGGCCACCTCGTCGCCGCCCAGATCGAAGGCGCGGTGCAGCACCTTCACGGCGTCGTCCAACTCGGTGTCCTTGACCAGGACCGAGATCCGGATCTCTGAGGTGGAGATCAGGTCGATGTTGATGCCCGCGTCGGCGAGCGCCTCGCAGAACGTCGCGGTGACGCCGGGGTGGCTCTTCATGCCCGCGCCGACCAGCGACACCTTGCCGATGTGGTCGTCGTAGAGCACCTGAGAGAAGCCGATCTCGCCCTGGCGCTTGGTCAGCATCTCGACGGCGCGCGCGCCCTCGGTCTTGGGCAGCGTGAACGTGATGTCGGTCTTGCCGGTCTCCACCTTGGAGATGTTCTGCAGGACCATGTCGATGTTGATCTCGGCGTCGGCGATGGCACGGAACACCTTGGCGGCGAATCCCGGCTCGTCCGACAGCCCGACCACGGTCACCTTGGCCTCGCTGCGGTCGTGCGCGACGCCAGTGAGGATTGCTTTCTCCAAGGGGATGTCCTCCATTGATCCGTAAACGTAGGTGCCCTGCTTGTCGGTGTAGGACGAGCGCACATGCACGGGCACGTTGTAGCGGCGCGCGTACTCGACGCAGCGCAGCATCAGCACTTTGGAGCCGCAGGCCGCCATCTCCAGCATCTCCTCGTAGGAGACCTGATCGAGCCGCTGCGCGTCGGAGACGATCCGCGGGTCTGCGGTGAAGACGCCGTCCACGTCGGTGTAGATCTCGCAGACGTCGGCCTCCAGCGCCGCGGCCAGCGCGACGGCGGTGGTGTCGGAGCCGCCACGACCGAGCGTGGTGACATCCTTGCTGTCCTGGCTCACGCCCTGGAACCCGGCGACCAGCACGATGGTGCCCGCGTCGAGCGCCTCGCGCAGCCGGCTCGGGGTGACGTCGATGATCTTCGCGTTGCCGTGCGCGCCGGTGGTGATGACACCCGCCTGCGAGCCGGTGAACGAGCGGGCCTCCGCGCCGAGCGAGTGGATCGCCATGGCGACCAGCGCGTTGGAGATGCGCTCGCCGGAGGTGAGCAGCATGTCCATCTCGCGGGCGGGCGGCGCGGGCGCCACCTGCTGAGCGAGGTCGAGGAGTTCGTCGGTCGTGTCGCCCATCGCCGAGCAGACGACCACCACGTCGTGGCCTTGCTTCTTGGTCTCGACGATCCGTTCAGCGACGCGCCGGATACGCTCGGCGGTAGCGACCGAGGATCCTCCGTACTTCTGAACAACGAGAGCCACGACAGGGTCCTCCAAGATCGACAATCGGCTGGTAACAGCCACCAAGACTACCGGCCGCCGTCCACGGGATTTGTCGCTACCTCCCAGAGCTGTGCAAAAGCACACACGCGCAGACACTCTCGAATGAGAGTCCGCGCGCCCTCGCGAGGGGGTAATGATGGGGCACATGAAGAGCTCACTGATCGCGGTCACGACGGGGCGGCGCGAGGTGGTGCACGACCTCACGCCGCAGTGCGCGGAGTTCGCCGCCGCGGCGGGCGGAGACGGGCTGCTGCACGTCTTCGTCCCGCACGCGACGGCCGGTATCGCCATCATCGAGCTGGGCGCGGGCAGCGACGACGACCTGCTCGCCGCGCTCGGCGACCTGCTGCCCGCCGACGACCGGTGGCAGCACGCGCACGGTTCGCGCGGGCACGGCCGCTCGCACGTGATGCCCGCGATGATCCCGCCCTACGCCACGGTGCCGGTCATCGGCGGGAAGCTGATGCTCGGCACCTGGCAGTCGATCGCCATGGTCGACCTGAACGTGGACAACCCGGAACGACAGGTGCGGCTGTCGTTTCTTTCCGACGCCAGTTGACCGTCACGCCTTGGTCAACCAGGTGACCTGGGTGCCGTTGCCGAACTCCTGACGCCGGGTCGGGGTGAACAGCGTCGGCCGGAACGGCCCGTCGAACACGCGGACGCCCGCACCGGCCGTGACCGGATAACTCTTGACGACGAGTTCATCGATCTCCTCGACGAGCGCGCCCGCGAGCTTGCCGCCACCGGCCAGCCAGATGTCCATGCCGTCCTCCTGCTTCAACCGGCGGACCAGACCCACCGGATCGCCGTCGACCAGCTCGACGGTGGGGTCTTCGATCCGGCCGAGAGTGCTGGATACGACGTACTGCCGTATGTGCGAGTAGGGGCTGGTGATACCGACCTTCAGTGCGGGTTCGTAGGTGCCGCGACCCATCACCAAAGTGTCGAAGTTCTTGCACGGCGCGTCGGCCGCGAGACCGAAATGCGGACGCGCGTGCGTCGGAAGGGTCTCCGGGTAGTCGTCGGCGAGCCATCCGGTGAAGTCCGGCGCCAAGGGAAAGAACTCGATGCCGCCGTCCGGACCGGCGATGTAACCGTCGAGGCTCATGCCGACGAAGTAGACGAGATTTCGCATGGGGATCCTGCTTTCGGGGGAAGGTTCGGTCGGCGGGCGATTCAGGCGCGGCTGTACCAAGTCACCTGGGCGTTGTTGCTGAATTCCATGCGCCGGGTCGGGGTGAACAGCGTCGGGGTGAACGGACCGGCGAAGGCCGGGATGCCGCCGCCCGCGACGACCGGGTAGCTCTTCAGGATCAGTTCGTCGATCTCGTCGACCAGCTGGGCCGCGAGTTTGCCGCCGCCGCACAGCCAGATGTCGCCGCCCTGCTCGCCCTTCATGCGGCGGACCAGTCCGGCGGGATCGGACTCGACCACCGTGACGGCCGGGTTGTCGACGCGGCCGAGCGTCGTGGACACCACGTACTGCTTCAGATGGTCGTACGGGCTGGTCACGCCCGCGGAGAGCCCGGGCTCATAGGTGCCGCGACCCATCAGCACGGTGTCGAACCGTTTGTTGGGTTCGTCCTGCGGCATGCCCACCTGCGACCGCAGGAAGGACGGGACGAACTCCGGATATTGCGCGTTGATCGAGGCCATCATCTCGGCGTCGACCGGATAGAAGTCGTACTCCCCGGCAGGGCCTGCGATGTAGCCGTCGAGAGACACGGCCACGTAGTACACAAGCTTTCGCATTCCAAGACCACCAATCACGTTGTACTCTGTCTGTAGTGATTTGAAATGTAGTACTACGAATGGAGTGGTGTCAAGATGCGGACGAACCCGGAACGGCGGCAGGCGCTCATCGACGCGGCGATCGAGGTACTCGCCGACGAGGGCGCCCGCGGACTCACCTTCCGCGCGGTGGACAAACGGGCCGCGGTACCCGCCGGAACGGCCTCGAACTACTTCGCCAGCCGCGACGATCTGCTCACCCAGGTGGGCAGCAGGTTCTACGAGCGACTGCAACCGAGCGCGGAGACGATGGCCAAGGTGACCGAAGGGCCGCGCACCCGCGCCAACATCACCGAACTGATGAAGGAGATCGTCGCGCGCATCGAGGCGTTCCGGACCGGCTATCTCGCGATGCTCGAACTGCGCCTCGAGTCGACCCGCAGGCCGGAACTGCGCGCGGTGCTCACCGAGCGGGTGCGCGAGGACCTCGACTTCAACGTGCGCAACCACCTGGAATCCGGCCAACCAGGCGACGCCGACGCCGTCCGCCTGCTCTACCTGGCACTGAACTGGCTGATCGTGGACCGGCTGACGCTGCCGGACATCTTCACCGAGGAGCAGAGCGCCCATCTGATCGAGACGGCGGTGGAAAGACTCGTTCAGAACGCTTGACATTTGGCGAATTCGCCGGAACCTTGTGACTCCCGTCACGCCCATTCGATAATGGACCGATGGAGGCGAACGTTGGAGACCGACTGCTCGTGCACGGACACGTGGTTGGGGAAGGTGATCGCCACGGCGAGATCGTCGAGGTCCGCGGAGACGGAGGCGCGCCGCCCTACGTCGTGCGCTTCACCGACGGACACGAATCCCTGGTGTATCCCGGCCCAGACGCGGTAATCGAGCACATCAAGTGATCGCCCGGCGCCTCGTCTCGTCGAGGCGCCGGAGCCACACCGCCCGCCGAGGCGACGGGCCAGCCCGCCGAACCCGGCGGGCCGCTGAGCCGACCACCGCGCAGCCCGTCGGTCGCCGGTCATCCGGGCCGACGCGAAAGCCCGTTTCCGCCCCACAAATGCCTACTGGCCAGTAGCTTTCACACCGTAGACCCCGTTGTTGACGGATCGGAAGAGCGCTGTGCAGAATCGGCGAGTCGATCCACCGGGGGGCGGAGGTATTGCATGCGCACGAAAACCGATATCCGCTTCGCCGTCGAGGCAAGTAAGGCCCACGTTCTCGACGCTCTAGCGGCAATCGAAATGCTCCCGGAATGGTCGATGTACCAGGACGCGCGCGTGGCGACCCGCGACGAATCAGGTCGGCCGCACCGCGTTTACGTGACCGCCGACGTGCTCGGCAGTTCCGATTTGCAGGTGCTGGAATACGAATGGACGAAGAACCGGACGTCCTGGACGGTGGTGGACAGCTCTCGCGGCATCGGCGGCGGTGGCTGGTTCGAGGTCACCGAGGACGAGGACGGCACCAACGTCTGGTACCACGCGGAGTTGCATTCTCGTATCCCGCTGCCCGGCTTGCTGATGAAGCGCACCGTGCAACGCTGGAATGAAACGGTGGTACAGAACTTCATCGAATTCGCGGAAAGCTACCCAGAGCGCGAGAATTTTCATTCCATATAGCGATTGCGCATGAATGCGTATAGCGATAACGCATAATTCGCGCCACCCGATGACGCCCTGAGCGAAACCCGCGCCCGCCCCCGCTTTCCGGGCCGCGCTGGACCCGCATGAGTGCGACGATGTGCAGCATGATCGGTACGAAACGCGTTCGGCTCCAACCGGTTGCCGAAGGCGCCACGGTAACCCAGCTCGAGCTGTTCTTCGACCTTGTCTTGGTTTTCGCGTTCACCATGGTGACCGGCCTGGTGGCCGACGACACCAGCGCCAAGAACGTGCTGCGCGCACTGCTCGTGCTCGCCGTCATGTGGTGGGTGTGGATCGCCTACGCGTGGTTGGGCAACGTGGTCCGCGCCGACGAAGGCGTCACCAGGGTCGCGATGTTCGTCGCGATGGGCGGCGCGTTCCTCGCGGCATTGACGATTCCGGAGGCGTTCCGCGATATGGACGGCGGCTGGTTCGGCCCGCTGGTCTTCGCGATCGCCTACCTGCTGGTGCGGCTGGTGCAACTCGTCGTGTTCTTTCTGGCCAGCACCGAGGACTCTCAGCTGCGCGGACAGCTGGTGAAATGGGGGCTCGGCTCCATCACCATCGGCACCACCCTGCTGGTGATCGCGGCTACGACCGACGGCCGGGTACAGATCGGGCTGTGGATCGCGGCGATCGTCGGCGACATGCTGTGGACGATGTTCGCCGGCGAGGACTGGCGGGTCAATTCGGCCGCCCACTTCGCCGAACGGCACGGGTTGATCATCATCGTCGCGCTGGGCGAATCGATCGTCTCCATCGGCATCGGCGTGGCCGGGCTTCCGATCTCCTGGCCGATCGCGCTCGCCTCGATGCTCGGGCTCGCGGTGTCCGGCCTGCTGTGGTGGGCCTACTTCGACGCCACGGCGATCTCGGTGGAACACGAACTGCAACGCGCCGACGGCGAGCGCCAGATCAAGATCGCCCGGAATTGCTATACGTACTGGCACTTTCCGATGGTCGTCGGCATCATCTCCCTCTCGCTCGGCCTGAAGAAAGTGCTCTATTACGTCGGCGACTCCTCCCACCACACCCTGACGGACGCGCTGTACGGCATCCCGTTGTTCGCGCTCTACGGCGGCGTGGTGCTCTATCTGCTCGCCCTGGTCGGCTTCAAGCACTACGCGACTCGCACGGTCACCGTGCCGCGGGTGGTCGCGGCGGCGCTGCTGCTCGCGCTTGCCCCGTTGGCGTGCGCGCTGCCCGCGCTCGCCTCGCTCGCCCTGCTCTGCACGGTGCTCCTCGGGCTGATCCTCTGGGAGACCGTCCGCTACGCGCAGCCGCGCGACGAGATCCGGCACGGCGCGCACGTCGCCTGACGCGCGCGGCCGCTCATGGCAGCGGTTTGTCGTTGGCGAGCAGGTAACGCAGGGTGCGTTCGGGGGGCGTCGGGCCGTAGGCGGTCGGCTCGACGCGCACGCCGTCGCGCACGGCTTGGCGAATCTGATCCACGTTCTCCCTGATCATGTCCGACACCAGCTCGTCGGTGCGCGGATCGGCGAGCACCTGGAAGACGATGCGGAAGCTGGTGTCGGCGATCAGCCGGATGATGTCGTCGTGGAACGGGAGGTAGCGAACCTTCCCCGCCTGCGGATCCTTCTTGATCAGCTCCAAGATCATCTCGTCCATCTCGGAGCGGTTCTCCTCCAGCGCCCTGGCGATATTGCGGGTGTAGTGCCCCGTGCGCAGCACGTGGGCCACCTCGTCGAGCACCGCGACGGTCATCGGCCGCTTGATCACGTCGACGATGGTCATGACGAAACGGTTCACCACCGCCGCCGTCACCCGGTCGCCGAAAACACGGTCGGCGACGCGCGCCAGCCGCACCGCGATCACCACGATGCGCAGCAGCCGGAACCCGCGGAACAGCGGGCTGCTCACCGGGATCATGCCGACGACCTCGTACCAGTAGACGAGCGGGAACGTCCACGACCAACCCGCCCTGCGCCAGCGCCACAGGAACTCCACGGCGAACACCGCGCAGATCGTGTAGTCGACCAGCACGATGACCCGGTAGGTCTGGTCGGACACCGTGAAAAAGGTGATCCACACGACCAGCGCCACCGAGACCACCGCGAGCGCGAGCATCACGAAATCGGTCCACAGCGCGGGCGGTTTACGCGGATACTCGCCCGCGTAAGGCGCCTGCTCGAAACTGGTGGTGGGGACAGTCACGGAATGCATCCCTTCGACACCGACGGTCCCGCCGAGCGTAATCGGCTTGCCGCCCGAAAACGGCCGACCGGACGCTGTTCTCGGCGAATCCTCGCCATCAGCGACCGGAACGGATGATCTCCTCGATATTGCGTTCGGCCAGCGCGGCGATGGTCAGCGAGGGGTTGACCGCGCCCGCGCTGCCCGGCATCGCCGCGCCGTCCATCACGTACAGACCCGGGCAGCCGTGCACCCGGCCGAAGCCGTCGGTCGCTCGCCCGAGCACCACACCGCCCAACGGGTGCGCGGTGAACAGCGCGTTCGCGTCGTAGCCGAGGGCGCCGTATTCGACGAGCGCGCCGGCGCGTTCGGCGATGCGGCGATCGACCGCGCGCGCGGCGGCGACCACCTCGTCGCGATTGCGCGTCGACCAGGACAGCCCGACCGAGTTGCTCGCCCGGTCGTAGCCGAACCGGGAGCGCGCCGGGTCGAGCACCATGCCGAGCGAGCCGAGCGCGCCGGTCTCGAACGGGATGCCGGGGATGTACCAGTTCTCCAGGGTGACCGGCACGGTCGATTCGTCCACGATGCGGCTCGCGCTCGGCACGCCCTGGCCGAATCCGGCCACCGAACTGGCGCCGCGCGCGAGCACCACGTCGCCGTTGGTGCCCCAGCCCTCGCCGATGTGCTCGTTGAGATCCGGCAGCGCGCCGGTGGCCCTTGCCCGCACCAGCAGTTCGGAGGTGCCGATCGAGCCAGCGCCGAGGAACAGCCGGTCGCAGGTGAGCGTGCGGGTGCCGAGCACCTCGCCGGTCGGCGCGAGCTTGCTGACGACGACCGTGTAGCGGCCGCCGTCCTTGCCGATGGAATCGACCCGGTGCCCGGCGAAAACCGCCGACCTCCCGGTCTCCTGTGCGTATCGCAGGTAGTTCTGGTTGAGGTCGAACTTCGCGCCGTTCGAGTTGCCCAGGTTGCTGCGCGCGATGGTGGCCGACGGCCGCATGGCGCCCGCCAGCTCGGCGCGCAGGATGTCCCAGGTGAAGATCGAATCATTGGGCTGGGGCTGGTATCCGGCCTTGCGCACCTGGTCGTCCCAGGCGCGCGAGTGTGCGAACGGCGCGGAGTTGTAGATGTCGGGCGGAATCGGGCCCAGCCGAAGCATCTGCCGCACCCGCGGGTAGTAGACCCGGTCGAGCTCGTCGTAGGCGACCGAGCCGCGGAAGACCTCGTCGAAGAAGCGCCGCTCCGGCGCGATCATCGCACCGGAGAAGATCACCGAGCCGCCGCCGACCGCGGCGGCCCGCCAGACGTCGATGCCGGGATACTCGGTGCAGTCGAGCACGCCGCCGAACTTGGCGAAACGCATCGGCACCTTGGTGACGCCCGTGAAATCGGTGCGGTGCCAGAAGCCGCGCCCGTCGGGCAGGTCGTCGCCGGTGAAGATCTCCCGCCAGGGGTCGTTCGGCCAGCGCGATCCGCGCTCCAGCACGGTGTTGACGACGCCGGCCTCGGCCAGCCGCAGCGCGGTGACGGCGGCGCCGAAGCCGGAGCCGATCACGATCGCGGGCGAGTGCTCGGGCGGATCAGGAAGGGGCGCAAAGATTTCCGGCACCCAATCGCGGAACATCGTGTGCCAGACCGGGTCCGCGGCCGCCGGCCGCGCGTCGAGCGTCGATCCCGCAGCGCCGAAAAGCGCTGCCAAACCCGCCGCCTTGAACAAGGCGCGTCTGCGCACCAGGCCACCTCCCTCATCACGCATGGCCGAGCGCAGAATAGCGCGCCCGACCGGGAGTACGTCCAGTCGAGCTGCCGGACGAAGTCCGTCGATAGCCCGCGACTGTGAAACGTCACTGCCCCAGCGCGCGACGGCGCGGTCAGGACACGAACGGCTGCCGATCGGCGGTGCAGGTCGCGCCCGGTGCCGGCAGCTGCAGATCGACGAGGTATCGCTCGCGCAGATGCCGCACGCAGTAGCCGCCGGGGTTGTGACCGTAGCCGTCGGCCACCACGACCAACCTGGCGTTGACCAATTCCTGCTGCGCGTCCTTGGCGAAGGTCAGCGGCGTCACCGGGTCGAAGCGGTTGTTGAGCAACAGCGCGGGTTTTTCCGAGCCGAGCGTCCACGAGCCGGTGTGGCGTTGCGGATAGCCGTCTTCCGGAGCAGGCCACGCCGTGCACGGCTGATGCATGGCCAGCCAGAACGGGCCGAAAAGCGGTGCGGCGTCGGCGACGTCGCGCGCGATGGCGGGCCAGTCGGCGGGCCGCCAGCCTGCGCTCTGGTCGGCGCAGGTGATCGCGGTGAAGGAGTCCAGGAAGTCGTAGTCCGGCGTTCCCGCGCTCAGGACCTTGCGCACCTTCGCCGGATCGCCCGCCGGTCCGCGTTCCAGTTCGATGAGCAACTCGGCGAGAGCGGGCCAGCCGCGCTCCGGGTCGTAGAGCATCATCGCGTGCGTCTGCACGACCTCGCTGTAGCGCACCGGCAATGCGTTTTCGCCCGCGCCGACCGTGATCGGGCCCTGCCGCAGGCGCTCGAGCAGGGCGTCGTCCCTGGCGCGCAACCGATCCGCCGCGTTCTCGGCGGGCTGGGCGGTGGTGGACTGGTCGACCGGGCCTGCGCTGCCCGCCTTCTCGGGCCGTTCCTGCGGCGCCGCGGGCCCGGTCAGGTCGGACCGCTCCGAGCTACCGGCGAAGGCGCACTTGTCCTTTCCCGCCGCGGCGCACAACCGAAGAAACTCCGCGCGCACCTCCGCGGTGCCCGCCGCCGTGCCGACGACCTCGGCGCGGGCGTCGCCGGTGTAGGTCTTCGGGTCGATCAACGAGGTCAGCTGGAGTGCGCGCACCCGCTCGCCGAACAGCGCGCCGTACACCTGCCCCAGATAGCTGGCGTAGGACCCGCCCGTGTAGGTCAGCTTCTTCTCGCCGACCGCGCGCCGCAGCAGGTCCATGTCCCTCGCCGCGTCGACCGTGGTGAGGTGTCCGAGCAGTTCACCGCTGTGCTGCGCGCAGCCCTCCGCGAGGGTCCGCGCGGCCTGCTCGGCGCTGCGTTCCTCGTCGGCGTTCACGGGCGGGAGCAGCGTGGCGTCCCAGAAACGGCGCTGTTGCTCGTCGTCGGCGAAGCAGCGCACCGGCGCGCTGCGGCCGATGCCGCGCTGATCGAAGGTCACCACGTCGAACCGCTCGCTGAGCTCGCCGGGCAGCAGCCCGCCTTGCCGCGCCCAGTCGAGACCGGATCCGCCCGGTCCGCCGACCGCGGTGAACAGTGTGCCGATCCGCTGTTCGGGATCGGTGGCGGGCTGCCTGACCACCGCGAGCTCGATGGTCTTGCCCTCGGGCTCGGCGTAGTTCAGCGGCACCGCGGCCGTAGCGCAGTCGAAACCGCGCAGATCGGCGTCAGCGCACGGCTGCCAGTCGAGGCGCGGCGTCGGGGCCGCGTCGGCCTGCTGGACCAGCTCGGAGACGGCAGGCGCCCGCTGGGTTCCGGTGCATCCGGTCAGCACCGGCGCCACTGTGGCGAGCACGATCAGCACGAACTTCCACCTACGCACGCCAACCATCCTGTGCCCCGAGCCGTGCGCGCGTCGTCATCCTCAATGACGAATTCGCCCCCGAGACCCCCTGACTCGCGGGCCGTCGGTGCCGGGTCATCCGGCCGTCCGCCGCGGCCTGGCCACCAGTTCACCCGAGCAGTTCGGGCACGCGCCGTCCATGGCGCGCCCGCACGCCGTGCAGAACGTGCACTCGTAGCTGCAGATCACCGCGGGACCGTCCGCGACGAGCGCAGCGCCACAGCGCTCGCATGCGGTCCGCATCTCCAGCGCCATGGTTCTCCTGTTCGTCGGCGCCGCGGAGGGCGCGGGTGTACATGGTTCACGACGTGAGCAAGCGCACCACCGCGATGCTGCCGACCAGCACGATGACGGCGCGCAGCACGTTCGGCGACAGCCGTCTGCCGACACGCGCGCCGAGCTGTCCGCCGATGATCGAGCCGACCGCGATCATCGCCACGGCCTGCCAGTCCACCTCGGCGACCACGATGAAGATCACCGCGGAGACCGCGTTGACGATCAGCGCGAGCACGTTCTTCACGCCGTTGAGCCGCTGGATGTCATCGTGCACGAAGATGCCGAGCAGACCGATGAGCAGCACGCCCTGCGCGGCTCCGAAGTAGCCGCCGTAGATGCCGGTCGCGTACACCGCCGCCAGCAGGATCGGTCCGCCGTGCTCGGGCACGGCCGCGTCGCCGTTCTCGCGCCGCCGCTTCACCCACGCCGCCAGCCGCGGCTGCACCACCACCAGGATCAGCGCGATGATGATCAACACCGGCACGATCGTCTTGAACGCTTCGGCGGGCAGGACGAGCAGCAGTACAGCGCCGGTGATGCCGCCGAGCAGTGAGGCCGTGCCGAGCTGGAGCAACCGGGCGCGCTGTCCCTCCAGCTCGCGCCGATAGCCGATCACGCCGCTGATCGAACCGGGTACCAGGCCGATGGTGTTCGAGACGTTCGCGGTCACCGGCGGCAGCCCGAAGGCCAGCAGGACCGGGAAGGTGATCAGGGTGCCTGAGCCGACGATGGTGTTGATCCCACCAGCGGCGATGCCCGCCCCGAAGACGGCAATTAGTTCGAGCCAACTCATCCGAATGCGTTCCTTCTACGTCCCGTCGGACCCGCTGGTCCGTACAAGCGTTCAGTTCGTCAGGCACGCTATCGGCATCCCCGCATACCACGCGCAATCGGACCGGGCTTCCAGCGCCGCGCCGCCAGACTGTAAACTCGTGACAATCATGCAGCGGGCACTTCTTCTCGGCCGCCGCGACGGGGTCTGATCGGACCGGCTCCCGTCGCGGGGTTTCGCCTGCCGGTCGCCCCATAACTGGGAACCCCCAAACCCTGGAGAAATCGCATGTCCTCTGCTGACGCCTTCGTATCCGGCTCACGCACGATCACCGCTCCGAGCAAGGCCGCGCCGGCCGACCAGCCCGCGTGGAACGCGCAGAAGAACTCCTCCATGCCGTCCTTCCGGTACCGTCCTTTCGCCGAGGAGGTCGAGCCGATCACGCTGCCCGACCGCACCTGGCCGGACAAGATCATCGACCGGGCGCCCGGCTGGTGCGCCGTCGATTTGCGGGACGGCAACCAGGCACTGATCGACCCGATGAGCCCGGCACGCAAGCGCCGCATGTTCGACCTGCTGGTGCGGATGGGCTACAAGGAGATCGAGGTCGGCTTCCCGTCGGCCAGCCAGACCGACTTCGACTTCGTCCGCGAGATCATCGAGGACGGCGCGATCCCGGACGACGTCACCATCCAGGTGCTGACGCAGTGTCGCCCCGAGCTGATCGAGCGCACCTTCGAGGCATGCGCTGGCGCGACCAACGTCATCGTGCACTTCTACAACTCCACCTCCATCCTGCAGCGGAGGGTGGTCTTCCGCGCCGAGCGCGACGCGGTCAAGAAGATCGCCACCGACGCGGCGAAGCTGTGCCTGGAGGTCGAGCAGCGCTACCCCGACACCAACTGGCGCTACGAGTACAGCCCGGAGTCCTACACCGGCACCGAGCTGGACTACGCGCTGGAGGTGTGCGACGCGGTCTCCGAGATCATCGCGCCGACCCCCGAGAAGCCGCTGATCATCAACCTGCCCGCCACCGTCGAGATGGCGACGCCGAACGTCTACGCCGACTCGATCGAGTGGATGAGCCGCAACCTGGCCCGTCGCGAGTCGATCGTGCTGTCGCTGCACCCGCACAACGACCGCGGCACCGCCGTGGCGGCCGCCGAGCTGGGCTACCAGGCGGGCGCCGACCGCATCGAGGGCTGCCTGTTCGGCAACGGTGAGCGCACCGGCAACGTCTGCCTGGTCACGCTGGGCATGAACATGTTCTCCCGCGGCATCGACCCGCAGATCAACTTCGCCGACATCGACGAGATCCGCCGCACCGTCGAGTACTGCAACCAGCTGCCGGTGCACGAGCGCCACCCGTACGGCGGCGACCTGGTCTACACCGCGTTCTCGGGCAGCCACCAGGACGCCATCAACAAGGGCCTGGACGCGATGAAGGCCGCGGCCGACGCGCAGAACGCCGATGTCGCCGACATCGTGTGGGAGGTGCCCTACCTGCCGATCGACCCGAAGGACGTCGGGCGCACGTACGAGGCGGTCATCCGGGTCAACTCGCAGTCCGGCAAGGGCGGCGTCGCCTACATCATGAAGACCGATCACGGCCTGGCGCTGCCGCGCCGCCTGCAGATCGAGTTCTCCCAGGCGATCCAGCGGATCACCGACGGCGAGGGCGGCGAGGTCACGCCGAAGGAGATGTGGGACGTCTTCAGCGAGGAGTACCTGGCCCCGATCCGGCCGCTGGAGCGGATTCGCCAGCGGGTCACCGCATCGGAGACCGATGGCGGCGGCGACTCCATCACCGCGACAGTGAAGGTCGACGGCGTCGAGCACGAGGTCACCGGGAACGGTAACGGTCCGCTGGCCGCGTTCGTGGACGCCATCTCCACCATCGGCTTCGACGTGCGAGTGCTGGACTACTCCGAGCACGCCATGTCGGCGGGCGACGACGCGCAGGCCGCCGCCTACGTGGAGTGCGCGGTCGGCGACAAGGTGGTCTGGGGCGTCGGCATCGCCACCTCCATCACCACCGCCTCGCTGCGCGCGGTCGTCTCCGCGGTCAACCGCGCCGCGAGCTGACGCGTCCGATGTGGCCGGGGTGCACCGGCCCCGGCCACATCACCAGCGCCATTGGATGTGCTCGTCGATGAAGTCGAGGGAATAGGCCTGGCGCTCGGTCCCATCCGCGGTGACGATCGTCCATGCCGCCGATTCGTAGTGCCGCACATCGGCGTCGGAGAGTTCGAGGCGGGCGCGTTCTCGCTCGTATTGTGCGTCGTACTCGTCGTCCGTCAGCAGCTCGGCCTGCTCGCACGCCCACCGATCCAGCGCGGCCGCTCGGTTCGCTCTGTCGAGCTCGGCCGGATCGTCCGCGCGCAGCTGCGCCGTCGCCCACGGCGTCTCGTAGCCGTACCGGACGATCGTGGCGAAAGGTTTGCCGTCGCAGCGCAGTAGCAGTGGCGCCTCGAAGATCATCGCGCCAGGGTAGGGCCGCCGCGGGAGCTGGACACAGCCTGCGCGAAGGTTTGCTCACCTGCTAGCGTTGGTTTGCATTCAAGCGCCGAGCTCTCTGCTCGATCCCGAGCAGATGGGGGAACTGTGACACACAACGACCACAATCCGACCTCTCCGCCCTGGCTGCAGAGTCATTCGGTGGATACGGCCGCAGTCACTGCCGAACCCACCGGATCGTATGTGGCGCAAGACGAAACGAACGAGATGCCCGCCGAAGCTCCCGAAAAGGGCGCCGCGGCAGCGCAGGAAGCCCCCGAGGGCAAGGAATCCGAAGAGCAGGCCGACGCCGCGCCGGAACCGGCGCAGCTCCCCGGCTATCCGGGCGCGGTGGGGCCGAGCGACCCCACCGGTGTATATCCGCAGCCCGTCGCCCCGCCCGGCTACGGTCCCGTCGAGGGATTCGCGCCACCCGCGCCACCCGCGCCGCCGGAGTCGTACGGCCCGTTCAGCACCGGCCAGTTCCAGCAGCAGGGCCAAGGCCCCTACCAGGGCGGGCCGTATCAGCCCGGCCCCGAACATCTTCCGCCGCCGCCCGGTCCCGAACAGCAGGGCGCGCCGTACGGCGAGTACCGCCAGGAGATCGGCCCGGACGGCCTGGTCCGGCGCGTTCCGCAGGACAGCGGGCCGGAAGCCGGTGCGGCACAGCATCAACCGAACGGCCCGATCTACAGCTGGGCGCCGCCGCCCCCTCCGGTCCAGCCGATGCAGCCGCCGATGTACCAGGAGCCGCAGGCGCCCATGGGCCAGCCCCCGCTCGGCCCGACGCCGCCCGGGATCACCGGCCCCGGCCAGACACCGCCCGGTCCCGGCCACACGCCGACCGGACTGACCGGCCCCGGCCAGCAGTGGCAGGGCGGCCCGCCCCCGCAACAGCCGCAGCATCAGCCGTTCCAGCCGCAGCACGTGCCGCAACCCGGCCAGCCCGGCCACTCGGTCAACGACCTCAACCTGCTGAAGCGGGCCCGCCGGGCGCCGCGCAGCGGGTGGCGTCGCGCCGTCCACAAGGCCTCCGGCGGCATGATCAATCCGGGCGAATCCGCGTCCGACGTCGTCTTCCGCGACCTCGTCGACCGGGTGAATCAGCCGGTGCGCGGCGACTATCGGATCGCGATCCTCTCGCTCAAGGGCGGCGTCGGCAAGACCACCACCACGGTCGGCCTCGGCTCAACCTTCTCCTCGCTGCGCGGTGACCGGGTGATCGCGATCGACGCCAACCCCGACCTCGGCACGCTGGCGCACCGCGTACCGCGGCAGACCCGCTCCACCGTCCGCAACCTGCTCGAAGACCAGCAGATCTCGCGGTACTCCGACGTCAGGGCGCACACCTCGCAGGCCCCGAGCCGCCTGGAAGTGCTTGCTTCCGAACAGGATCCGGCCGTCTCCGAGGCGTTCAGCGAGGCCGACTACCGCAAGGCGATCGGCATCCTGCAGTCGTTCTACAACATCATCCTCACCGACTGCGGCACCGGTCTGATGCACTCGGCGATGGCGGGCGTGCTCGACATGGCCAGCTCGCTGGTGCTGGTGACCTCCCCCGCTATCGACGGCGCGCGCAGCGCCTCGGCCACGCTGGACTGGCTCGACCACCACGGTTACGGCAAGCTCGTCGAGCGAACCGTGGTGGTGGTCAACGCCTCCCGGCGCGGCGCGTCCACCGTCGACCTGGACCAGCTGCGCAAGCTGTTCCTCGACCGCACCCGCGCGGTGCAGGTGGTGCCCTTCGACGATCACCTCGCCGAGGGCGCGGAGATCGACCTGGAGCTGGTCAGCAAGCCGACCCGGCGGGCCCTGCTGGAGCTGGCCGCGATGGTCGCCGACGACTTCGGATACATCGGCGCTCAGCAGTACCAGCACCCGGGACCGATGGGTCTGCGCTGAGCGATGCGGCCGCGCTGAACGTCGGGGCCGCGCCGAACGATGGGGCCGCGCCGAGTGATGGGTGCGCCGAACGTTGGGCCGCGCCGAACGATGGGGCCGCGCCGAGCGATGGGGTGCGCTGAACGTTGGGCGCACTGAGCGAAAGTCGCGGCCCGGCAACCGGACTCGCTGGCCGCGTTCGTTTCTCGGCACAACTCGAAGCGAACCAGCGCGGCCGGTGACGCGACCCGTCAGCGGCAATCCCGGGCTACTACTCCGCGGTGACGTGCTTCGCCGCGGCACGGAAGGCCGCGAGCACCGTGGCGATGGCGGGTCGACGCTCGGCGTGCGGGCGGGTGACCAGGTCGTAATTGCGGGCGGCTCGCACCCCGGCGAGCCGCAGCATCACGAGATCCGGGTGCGCGACCGCGAAGCGCGGCATCAGCGCGACGCCGTAGCCGGACGCCACCAGCGTCTCGATGACGCGGAAGTCATTGAGCCGCTGCGCTATTCGTGGCTGCACCCCGGTCACGGTGGCGATCGATTCGAGCACATCGTCCACCGGGAAGCCGCCGCGCACGCTCAGCCAGGTCTCCTCGGCGAGTTCGGCCGGGGTGACCGAGGGCTGTCCGGCCAACCGGTGCGTCGGCGCGACCACCACGTCGATGGGCTCGCGCATCAGGAAGCGCGAGGCGATGCGCGGCCCCGCGACCGATCCGGAGCGCTCGTCGCGGTGGGTGAGCACGATGTCGTAGTCGGCGAGCAGGCGGGGCACGCCGCTCGGCGGCACGTCCTCGTCGCGGGCGACGACGTCGACATCGCTGCCCGCCAGCGCCGGAAGCACCAGCGGCAGTAGCAGAGCGGCGCCGGACGGAAACAGCGCGACGCGCACCCGCCCGCGCGGGGACCCGCGGTAGTGCGCCATCTCCGCCACCGCCCGGTCCACGGCGGCGAGCACCTCGTCGGCGCGAACCACCAGCGCCTGCCCGGCGTCGGTGAGCCGGATGCGGCGGCCGTCCGGCTCGAGCAGCGCGACGCCCGCCTCCTTGGCCAGCGTCTTGAGCTGCTGGGAGACCGCCGACGGCGTCATGGACAGCGCGTCGGCCACGGCCGAAATGGTTCCGCGGTCGGCGAATTCGCGCAGCACCCGTAGCCGGTCCACGGACATCGGCGGCCCTTGCGGCTCGATCGGCACCGGCGCACCCCTTTCCGAACAGTGAAGTATTTCTACAGTATCAGTGCAGTTTTATTCGATTGTGCTGATGGTTTTCGAGCTCGACCATGGTGAGCGTGACCAATCGCGACCGCCTGTTCGGCCTCACCGTCGTCCTGCTCTGGGGCCTGAACTTCATCGCCATCCGGGTCGGCCTCGACCACTTCCCTCCGCTGTTCTTCGCGGCCCTGCGCTTCGCGGTGCTCGCCGTGCCGGTGCTCGTGTTCGTGCCGCGCCCGAACGTGCCGCCCCGCTGGTTGCTGTTGTACGGGACGGGTTTCGGCGTGCTTCAGTTCGCGTTCCTGTTCACCGCCATGCGCACGGGCATGCCGACCGGGCTCGCCTCGCTGGTGCTGCAATCCTCCGCACCGTTCACGGTGGCGCTCGGCGCGCTGCTGCTCGGCGAGCGGCTACGGCCGATCCAGCTGGGGGGCCTGTTCGTCGCGGTGGCCGGGATCGTGGTGATCGGGGCCGACCGCATGCACGTCGCTCCGCTGCTGCCGCTGCTGCTGACTTTGGCGGGCGGGCTCGGCTGGGCCTTCGGCAATATCGGCTCCCGGCTGGCCGCGGCCGGCGGCGGTGTCAACCCGCTGCACCTGACGCTGTGGATGACGGTGGTACCGCCGCTGCCGCTGTTCGTCCTGTCCGCGCTCACCGAGGGACCGGCGGCCGGATGGCGCGCGCTGACCGGCATCGCGTCGCCGACCGGGTGGCCCGCCCTGATCGGCTTGGCGTACATCGTCGCGCTCGGCACCGTCGCGGGCTCGGGGCTGTGGACCTTCCTGATGAGCCGCTACCCCGCGGGTGCGGTCGCGCCGTTGTCGCTGCTGGTCCCGGTCGTCGGAATCGCCGCGGCCTGGGCTTTGCTGGACGAGACGCCCACCGCATGGCAGTTGATCGGCGGTGCGATCGTGATTGCGGGCGCGTTCGTCGCCACCACCGCCGGCCGCGCGCCGAGGGCCGGGAAGACGGCCGCGCCGGACCGGGTCGCCGAACCGGTATCGCTCTGAGGGTGCGCCGGATTGAGTCTGCGGTTTGCGAGTTTCGGGAAGTAGCTCGCACCGCGCGCGGGCGGCGGTAGTCTCGGGGCGCTGTACTCGACGCGGCCGAGGTGCGATACCGGTGGCGGCAGGGGCGGGCGGGATGGTCCCGAGCAGGCGCTTTACAGTGAGTGCGGCGATGAAGGTAGGGACCGAAAGCTAGGCAGCAGACTCGCGCATGGCAGAAAAGCGATGGGCCGTCTCGCGAAGAACGATGCTTCGCGGCACGGTGGCAATGGGGGTTTCGACGGCGGGTGCGCTGACGGTCGGTGGGCTCGGGTCCGCATCGGGCGCTCCGAACGGCAGACGCGTCGCGGTGCTGGGAGGCGGGGTCGCGGGTCTCACCGCGGCACATGAGCTGGCCGAACGCGGATTCCAGGTCACCGTCTACGAGAGACGCGCGCTCGGCGGCAAGGCGCGCAGCATCCCGGTGCCCGGCACCGGATCCGGCGGACGTCCCGATCTGCCCGGTGAGCACGGCTTCCGCTTCTTTCCTGGCTTCTACCAGCACATTCCGGACACCATGCGCCGGATTCCCTTCGCGGGCAATGCCGATGGCGTGTGGAACAACCTGATCGGAATGCCCGAGGCGCGCATGTCCCGCCGCGGCGGTGACGACTTCCGCATTCCGCTCGGCTTCCGCGCCAAACCTGTCAGTCCGAGTCCGGAGGACTTCCTCGAGACCGTCGGCGCCGCCATCGCGACCGCGCTCAAAATGCCTCCCGCCGAAGGACTTTTCTTCGCCAACCGGCTGCTGGTGTTCAACACCAGTTGCGACGCACGCCGTTTCGGCCAGTGGGAGCAGGTCTCCTGGCGCGATTTCGTCGGCGCCCACCGGCGTTCCCACGAATTCCGCGCGCTCATCTCGCGCACGCTGACCAGCATCATGGTCGCCGCCAAGGACAACCTCGCCAGTGTGCGCACCATCGGCAACATGGGCGAGCAGTTCCTCGGCAATCCGTTCGAGGTCGGCAACGACGGCGCGCTGGACCGGGTGCTGAACGGACCGACCAATTCGGCGTGGATCGACCCGTGGACGGCGCTCCTGCGCGAGCTCGGCGTCGAGTTCGCGCTGGGTGCGGAGGTGCGCGGGCTCGAGGTGCGCGATCGTCGCATCACCGGCGCACGCATCGTCGACGCCGGCGGCAGCCGCACGGTCGAGGCCGATTACTTCGTGGTGGCGCTGGCCGCCGAGCAGGCCCGCGCGCTGTGGTCGCCCGACGTGCTCGCGGTGCGCCCCGAGCTGGCCGCGATGGACCGGCTGTTCGTGGACTGGATGACCGGCATGCAGTTCTACCTGCGCAGACCGGCCGACATATCCAAGGGTCACACCGCCTACATCGACGCGCCGTGGTCGCTCACCTCGATCAGCCAGAACCAGCTGTGGACGCGGAAGCTCGCCGAATTCGGCGACGGCACCGTGCAGGACTGCCTCTCGGTCGACATCTCCGACTGGAACACCCCCGGCATCCTGTACGGCAAACCCGCCAAGGAGTGCACGCACGAGGAGATCGCGCGCGAGGTATGGGCGCAGTTGCAGGCCCATCTCAACGACCACGGCGAAGAGCTGCGCGACGCCGACCTGCACTCCTGGTTCCTCGACCCAGCGATCGTCTGGCAGTCCGACCTGCGCCGCAACACCAACGCCGACCCGCTGCTGATCAACACCGCGGGCTCGTGGGACCACCGCCCCGAACCGCACGGCGACCTGGAAAACCTGTTCCTCGCGGGCGATTACGTGCGCACCAACGTCGACCTGGCCACCATGGAAGGCGCCAACGAGTCGGCGCGCGCCGCGGTGAACGCGCTGCTCGACGTGGCGGGCTCGGACGCGCCGCGGTGCCGGATGTACACGCTGTACCGCGCCACCGAGCTGGAACCGTTGCGGCGCATGGACGCCGACCGCTATGCGGCGGGTCAGCCGAACCTGTTCGACGTGCAGTTCTGAGCGTTTCTCCGCGCGAGCTTGCCACGGGCGCCGCCGTGTCACGCCCGTGCCATGGGCCACCCGGATTGTGATGGATCTCCCTGCCGTACATCGATATTCGATCGATCAGGCCGCTGCGGCGGTGCTTCAATCGAAAGATGAGCGACACCACGGAGATCACCGACCCGGCCGACCTGCGCGCGCTGCTCGGTGCGGTGATGCCGCGCGCGGCGACCAAGGAGCGCGTCGCGCTGCACCCGCGAGACCGCGAATGGATCGCCAACTCCCCTTTCCTGGTGATGAGCACCAGCGACGCCGACGGCAACTGCGACGCCTCCCCCAAGGGCGACCCTGCGGGTTTCGTGAAGGTCCTCGACGACCACACCATCGCCATCCCGGAGCGACCGGGTAACCGCAGAGCCGACGGCTACCTCAACATCCTGTCGAACTCGCACGTCGGCCTGCTGTTCCTGATCCCTGGCCGACATGAAACCCTGCGCATCAACGGCCGCGCCCGATTGGTCCGCGATGCGGCGTACTTCGATGACATGGTTGTCAAGGGCCACCGCCCGATCCTCGCCGTCGAGGTCGCCGTCGAGCAGATCTTCTTCCACTGCGCCAAGGCGTTCATCCGCAGCCACCTGTGGGAGCCGGAGGAGTGGGCCGCCGATACCTTGCCCAGCGCCGCGCGCCTGGTCAAGGAGGTGCAGGCGAACGTCACGGAGACGGTCGAGGAGTTGGAGCGGTACTACTCGCCGGAGAATTACGCGGCCAAGTTGTACCGGGACTGAGGCGGGAGTAGGGCTTCCGGGCGGTGTGCTACCGGGGTGTTGTGTGGCGGGGGCGGTTTAGTCGCCCAGCGCGCGGTTAGTGCGCCTGTCCAGGGTTTCTTTCTGAGCCCGGCTGGGTTTCGTGCGGCGCGTGCGGTTGGTCGACGGTGCCCAGTGCGCACCGTTCGCAGTGGTACACCTGCCCAGGTATTCCTCGAACGGTGCTGGGCGCGTTGGGTGGGGTACCCGGCTTACCTCCCGCAGTTGAGAGCGCAACGTCGAATTCCAGCCCGGTCGACCGGCTGTGGTTGCGTCTAGAGAGCGGCATTCAAAAAGGGCCCTCGCCGCTGTCAACCTCGCAACCACCATTTCTCTCCCGTCGATAGAGAAATGGTGGTTGCGCCGGATCGACGGTAGTCAAATAGCGGCATTTGAAGATCAACTGGCCACCATTTGACTACCGTCGATTTCCACCACCATTTGACTACCGTCGATCCGCGCCACCAGCCAACCCCGCGCCGAACACCGCGGAGGGCCAACCGCGCCTCACCAGCACCACGACCCCCAACAGCCCCACCGATGACGTTCCCACACACTCTGTGCACGCCTCACATAGGCGGTGCCTATGTGAGGCGTACGAAAAGTGTGTGGCAGCGGAAATGACGTGCATCCTCCATGCAACCCGGAGGACGCAACCACAGCCGGTCGACCACGCCGGAACCGCAGCAACGCGCACCCAACAGCGGAAGGTAGGTCGGGTACCCCACCCAACGCGCCCAGCACCGTTCGAGGAAAACCCGGGACAACCGCGCATCAAGAGCTTGGCGCACACCCGGAACCCCGTCCCCCAACCCACCCACAACACCCGACCGAACGAAACCACCCGACGCCACCTACCAAAAACGCAACCACAGCCGGTCGACCACGCCGGAACCGCAGCAACGCGCACCCAACAGCGGAAGGTAGGTCGGGTACCCCACCCCACGCGCCCAGCACCGTTCGAGGAAAACCCGGGACAACCGCGCATGAAGAGCAAGCCCACACCAGGAACCACGTCCCCAACGCCCACCGGACGAACCCAGGCATGCCCTGAGCGGGAAGTGCAGACCGACAACCGACCCGCGAACGCCCAGGAAAATCGAAACCACCCCTCGCACCCCCTGAAGTGACAGTGAGCACACCCCCGGTGACACTGTCGCCGCACACCCCACACCCCACACATAGACTCTCGGCGTGGCGAAGATATCGATGCGTGGGCGGATCGCCCTGCGGGCCGCGGCGGCAGCGTCGTGGGCCTCGCAGAAGGCGGGACGCGGCAAGGGTTCGATGATCGGCGGCCTGATCGCGCTGAAGATCGATCCGACCATCATGGATCAGCTCGGACGCGGCAGGCGCACGGTGCTGGTGACCGGCACCAATGGCAAGTCGACGACGACGCGGATGACCACCGCCGCGCTGAGCACCCTCGGTCAGGTCGCCACGCAGGCCGACGGCGCCAATATGGACGCGGGCATCGTCGCCGCGCTGAGCACGCACCAGGGTGTGCCGCTGGCCGCCATCGAGGTGGACGAACTGCATCTGCCGCACGTCAGCGATTCGCTGAACCCGGCCGCCGTGGTACTGCTGAACCTCAGCCGCGACCAGCTGGACCGGGTCGGCGAGATCAACATGATCGAGCGCAAGCTGCGCGCCGGGCTGGCCAGCCACCCGGACACCGTGGTGATCGCGAACTGCGACGACGTGCTGGTCACCTCCATCGCCTACGACCACCCGAACGTGGTGTGGGTCGCCGCGGGCAGCGGCTGGGCGATGGATGCGACGAGCTGTCCGCGCTCCGGTGAGCCGATCGTGTGGGAGGGCACGCACTGGCGCAGTACCGGAGCGGATTTCGAACGGCCGCAACCGGATTGGTGGCTGGACGGAAACGACCTCGTCGGCCCCGACGGGGAACGCCACCTGCTCGAGCTGGCGTTGCCCGGCCGGGCCAACCGGGGCAATGCCGCGCAGGCGGTGGCCGCCGCGGTCGCGCTCGGCGCGGAAGCGGCCAAGGCCGTCGTGGCCGCCGGGACGGTGCGCGAGATCGCCGGGCGCTACCGCACCGTGCAGGTCGGTGAGCACTCCGCGCGACTGCTGCTCGCCAAGAACCCCGCGGGCTGGCAGGAAGCGCTGTCGATGATCGAGCCGACGGCGGCCGGACTGGTGATCGCGGTGAACGGGCAGGTGCCCGACGGCGAGGACCTGTCTTGGCTGTGGGACGTGCGTTTCGAGCACTTCGAGGGCGTGCAGGTGGTCGCCTCCGGCGAGCGCGCCACCGACCTCGCCGTGCGCCTCACCTACGCGGGCGTCGAGCACACCACCGTGCCGGATCCGTTGCGCGCCATCGCTTCCTGTCCGCCCGGCCAGGTCGAGGTGCTCGCCAATTACACCGCGTTCCGCGACCTCAACCGCGACTTGGAGAATCATGGGTGACTCGACCGTACGGATCGGCCTGGTACTGCCCGATGTGATGGGCACCTACGGCGACGGCGGCAACGCCCTCGTGCTGCGCCAGCGCCTGCGCATGCGCGGCTACGACGCCGAGATCGTGGAAATCACACTCTCCGAACCGGTTCCGAACTCGCTGGACATCTACACCCTTGGCGGCGCCGAGGATTCGGCGCAGCGGCTGGCCACCCGGCACCTGCAGCGCTATCCGGGCTTGCAGGAGGCGGCCGCGAAAGGCGCTCCGGTGCTTGCCATCTGCGCCGCCATCCAGGTGCTCGGCAACTGGTACGAGACCTCGTCCGGTGAGCGTGTCGACGGCGTGGGCCTCATCGATGTGACCACTTCCCCGCAAGCCAAGCGCGCCATAGGCGAGGTGACCACCAGCCCCATGCTCGCGGGTCTCGCCGCGCCGCTCACCGGCTTCGAAAACCACCGTGGCGGTACGAAACTCGGCCCCGAGGCGAGCGGCTTGGCGCGCGTCACCCGGGGCGTCGGCAATGGAGTCGGCGACGGCCTCGAAGGCGTGGTCCAGGGCTCGGTCATCGGCACCTACATGCACGGCCCGGCCCTCGCCCGCAACCCCGAGCTGGCCGACCTGCTCCTCACCCGAGCCCTCGGCGTCGACACCCTGGAAACACTGAACCTCCCCGAGGTCGACCAACTGCGCCGCGAACGCCTCCGCGCCTGATCGACGCGCTGTCGGACGGGGTGGCATGGACTTCACACCTCGACCGGAGCGACGTCCACCGCCACGGTGATCGTGCTTTCCTTGGCCTCGGTGTAGATGATGCCGCGCAACGGCGGCACGTCCGCGTAGTCGCGACCCCACGCGGCGACGACGTAGCGCTCGTCGGCGAGCTGATCGTTGGTTGGGTCGAAGCCGATCCAGCGACCCGCGCGCTCGGCCGGGCTCTCCCCGGGTATCCACACCGCCGCCCAGGCGTGCGTGGCGTCCGCGCCGATCATGCGCTGCTTGCCCGGCGGCGGGTCGGTGGCCAGATAGCCGGACACGTACCGCACGGCCAGCCCGTGCGACCGCAGGCAGGCCGCGCCGATTCTGGCGAAATCCTGGCAGACGCCGGTGCGCGCGGCGAACACGTCGATGACTCTGGTGGAGACGTTCGTCGAGCCGGACCGGTAGGCGAAGTCGCGGTGGATGCGGGTGGTCAGCTCGCTCACCGCGGCGAGCAGCGGACGGCCTGGCGTCAGCGATTGCGCGGCGTACGTCGTGACTTCGTCGGCGATCTCCGGCGGGTGCAGGTCCAGGGTGAATTCCACGGCCAGCGGACCGTTTCCGTGGCCGGGGCGGGCGGACTCCCACGGAAGCAGGGCCGGCCCGTCCGTCAGTTCGGCGGGCGGATCGACCTCGACCGTGGACTCGGCGCTGACGACCAGCTCCCGATGTTCGGCCGTGACGTGAAAATAGCAGGTGGTGTTGCCGTAGACGTCGGTGCCGATGGACCGGTCCGACGGCGCCGGATCGATGTGCACGTCGTGCGCGAGCAGCCGCTGCCCAGGGAACTCCCGCGGGGTCAGATAGGCGCGCCCGTAGGAGCTGGTGACCTGCTCGGAGTAGGAGTATGTGGTGCGATGCGCCACCCGATACCGCCTGGTCGCACCGTCGCCGCCGATCATCCGACCACCCGGGTGCTGCCCCACAGCGGCTGAATGCCCACCGGCAGCGAGAGTTTCGTCGTCTCGAAGGATTCCGCGACTTTGCACAGTCGCAGGTGCACGCCTTCGAGCAGGTCGGCCAATTCGGTGCGCCTTCCGTTCTCGTCGGTGACCTCCAGCTCGTCCGGGTCGAGGCGGCGCAGCATCCGCTGGGCGTCGGCGAGCAATCGTTGCGGCCGTGAGGATCCCGAGGCGCCTGGCAGCGCGGCGAAATCCTTCTCGAGCCGTTCGAGTTGGTAGACCAGCGACCGCGGGTTGCTCCTGTCGAACAGCAGCAGCCCGGCCACGGCTGAGACACGGACCGAATCCCGGTGCCGCCGACGGTAACTCACCGAGGACTCGGCGGCCTGCAATACCGCCTCGGTGACCACGCGCTGAGCCTCCGCGGGGTAGGTCTCGATCAATGCCGCCGACAGCAGCGCCGTCAGGGCGAGTCCGCGCTCGACGCGTTTGCCGATATCCGTGACGTACCAGCCGATGTCGCGCACCACGGATTCGGACCAGATGCCCGCCAGCGAGAGCAGGGCGGCGAGCGTCTGCGCGTGCACCGCCGAGAGCGCCGTCTCCTGATCGCCGCCGCTGCCACGGTATTCGGCGAGCGCACGGTCCATCGAGCTCAGGATCATCCAGGTGTCTTGCGAGAGCTGGTCGCGAACGGCGCGCGCCGAGGAGCCGTACCGATCGATCGCGAACGCAAGCGATCCGGGCAGTTCACGATCGATGGTCAACGATTCGAGGTAGTCGTGTCCCTCGCGCGACGCACCCGCCACCGCGGCGCCCCCGCCGTTGCCGTGCTCGGCGCCCTCCGCCGGGGGTGGGTGCGCTTCGGCAGGGAAACCTGTTGCTGCGCCGTGCGATTCGGCGTCCGCGGGATGCGGTGGACGCATGTCGTCGACCACCGCGTCGGGCGCGTTCGTGCAGGTGATCGCGGCCAGCGCCGACATCAGCACGGTCACCGCCTCCGCGCCCTCCATCCACGGCCGGTAGCGGAAGTCCTGGTAACGGTCGTGGGTCGCCATGAGCAGGCGCACCGCCGCGTCGGCCCGTTCGCCGTAGCGACCCATCCAGAACAGATCGTTGAGCACGCGGGGCGAGCTGATCGCCTCGACGACGGGCGCGGTCCGCCGCTCGCGCGCCTCCTGCGGGGCCTCGGCGCTGACGGCCGTCGTCGCGGCGGGCGCGGCGCGGACCCAGACATCCTTGGCCGCGATCTTGATCACCACCCGGTCCGGCTGGGTGCGCTGGCGCAGCTGACCGAGGCCGCCCGCCATCGCGGTGTATCCGCCGCGGCGGGCCATCGAGAACAGCCGCATGCCCACCGGCGCCGCGGCCAAGCCGCCGTAACCCTGCACGGCCGGGGCCACCGAGAACTGGGCCGGTTCCTGACCGACCCATCGCCAGCCGCTCGTCTCGATGCGCCGCCGCAACTCCTCGCGCATGGTGGCCGTGAGATCCGGCCCGAACAGCGTGGCGCCGTCCACCGTCGACCGGATGATCAGCCTCTCCAGATTGGCGAGCAGATGCGAACGCTCGCTCGGGTCGCCGCCCCAGTACGTGGGCGCGCTGTCGAGCAATAGATCCTCGCCGAGCAGCGCGCGCGATATTCGCGGCAGAAACGCCGCCAGCGCAGGGTTTTCCAGCAATCCGCTGCCCAGCGTGTTCACCACGGTCACCGCGCCGCGGCGCAGCACCTCGACCAAGCCGACCACCCCGAGGTGCGAATCGGGCCGCAGGTCGAGCGGATCGGAGAATTCCGCGTCCACCCGCCGCAGCACCACGTCCACCCGCCGCAACGTGCCGAGCGAGCGCATCCACAGCGCGCCGTCGCGCACCACCAGGTCGACGCTCTCCACCAGCGGAAAGCCCAGCCGCGACGCGAGATACGCCTGATCGAAAGCGGTTTCGGAGTGCACGCCCGGGCTCAGCACCACCACCACCGGGTCGTCGTCGGCCACCGGCGCCGCCTCGATCAGCAGCAACCGCATCGCCCTGGCGAACGGCGTGAGCGGGCGCGGGCTGGAGTGCTCGAACGCCTCCGGGATCGCGGTCGAGACCACGCGCCGGTCGGCCAGGGCGTAACCGGCGCCCGACGGCGCCTGCGCCCAGTCGGCGATGGCGCGGAATTCGCCGTCGCTCCACCGGCTGATGTCGCAGGCATGCAGGAACAGCTGGTGCCGTCCGGGAATCGTGATGCCGTGCGCGGCGCGGACATAGCCCGCGTTGCCGAACACCACCTCGGGCGGCAGCAGACCGGAGGTGATGGTGCGACGCGAGCCGTAGACGTCGGTGAGCACCTCGTCCAGTACCCGGGAGCGCTGCACGAGACCGGCCTCCAGCCTGGTCCAGTCGTCGGCCGAGACCAGCAGCGGGATCGGGTCGAGCCGCCACGGCGTCGGAATCGCGGCCTCGCCCGCCCGCACCACCTCCGTGTAGGTGATGCCGTCGTCCTCGATCAGCCTGCGCACGCGGGTGTCCAGCCTGCCAAGCCCGGCGATGCCGATCTCGACGAAGTCGGCCGAGAGCTCCGACCACATCGGCCGCACCGCGCCGTCCGCGTCGACCAGTTCGTCGTAGTAGCCGCCGGTCGGCCTGCCGCATTCGTCGTAACCGCCGCTGTGCCCGCCCTCCGCCCGATACCGCGCGAACTGCTCGGCGATCTGTTCTCGCACGTCGGCGGCAGTCGCCGCCGGGGGCACCGCATCGGCGACCATGCCGACCTCACCTCCGCTGTCAGACGTTGCGCGCCGGCCGTGACCCACGGGCGTCCGGTCCGCACCACACCGGTCGCCGACCGGTCGCCGGAGGATGCGGATCCAGGATGCCGTGCGTACAGATACCGGTCGACCTCGCAGCCATCTTCGCACGTGAATCCCCCGATCAACCCGAGTCGCGGTGTGTCAACCCCTCTCGACACGGCGGTTGCGATGCGATTGCCCGACCCGTGCCGGGGGCGTCCGGGTCTGGCGCGCACCGATTTTCACAATGCCGCACACCGCGAAATCCGACGACACGCCCGTCCCGGCCTCCCACCACCGGCCGCGGACGAGTGCTAAGACCGAATCACCAACCGATCTCGTCAGGAGGTCCGATGCGCGTGACCTGTACATCCTGCGAATCCGCGGTAGACCACTGCCACGGAACCCTGATCGTCCACGCGGGCCGTATGCCCGAATGCACCGAGAACGGCTGCACCGATTTCGCCCACATCCGCCACGCCTTCGTCGTCGACTGCGGCGACATAGCGGGCGGCTGCTCCTGCACCACCGACACCCCCAACCGCCGCCGCGCCTGACGGCCTCGGGATCAGTCGATCCCGTCGTCCAAGTCCTGCCAGGTGGCATACGTTTCGAACGGCACGACCGCCTCGATGGCCGCGGAGCTGCCACCACGGCTGCGGTGCCCGGCCGAAACGTACTCACCCGCGGAGTTCAGGGTCAGCATTTCGATCGAGAGGGCTGGCCCGTCGTCGTTCGCCATCCGGGCGATCCAGTAGTTCTGGATGCCGAAGCGGGCGTATTCGGCGCGCTTGTCGATCAGATCCGCGGTGACGGTCGTCGGCGACACGACCTCGACGACCAGCACGGTATCGGCGACGGTCGGCTTCATCTTCCACTTGCCTCTTGGCTGTTCGATGCAGCGGTAGACGATGACATCCGGGCGCTTGTAGTGCAGCGGGACCTCGGAGACGAGCATGTCGATGTCGCGATTCACCCTTAGACAGGGCTCGGCCGAATCGCGTTTGGCCCGGCCTTCCAGCAATGCGCGTTCGATGTTGCGCGCGATCGCGTTGTGATTGGGCGAGGCCGACTCACAATGAACGATCATCCCGTCCTTGACCTCGACGTCGCGCGCCATCTCTTCGGGCATCGCCAGGTAGTCGTCCATATCTACCGGCAGGATGTAGGTCTTCGGCGAAGACCAGTCGAACAATTCCGACACGGTGACCGTCCTTAAGGCTGGTAGTCGCAGTAATCGTAGGTCAGCCCGCGATCCTCGGTCCCCCGGTGGGCGGAGAGCCGACAGGTAGCTCCCCGTACGCTGGCCGGGTGAACTACGACCACGTGTTGTTGCCGTCCGGGGTTGCCGCGAACCCGACCGAGGTGGAGGCGTATCTGACCGGGCAGCAGGGGGTGGCCGAGGCCGCGGTGGTCGCGGAGATGGCGGCGGAGATCAACGAGCGGAACCTGGAGCTGCCGGAGGAGGACAGCTTCCTCAGCGAGGAGTCGGTGGGCGGGGCGGCGAACGGCGCCGTGCTGCACGTGGCGTGCCCGTACGACGCGATCGGCTACGTGCGCGAGCTGCTGTTCGACATCGCGACGCCGCGGGACTACGCGATCTACGACCCGCAGCTGGCCTGGCTGATCGACCCGGCGGGGCACGTGCCGGTCGCCGTCACCCACGGCGGCGCGGGCGCGTTCCCGTATCTCACCGAAACGCTTGTGCGGCAGTGGGTTCCGGAGCTCACGGCGCCGAACCCATACCTGATCGTCGAGCGGGCCGACCACGACTACATCCAGACCTACCGCGGCAAGCCAGGCGAATACACGGTCGAATACCGCGACGGCGGACCCGATCGGCACTACGGCGCAACCGTCGAGGACCCGGCCACGGTCGCGGACCTGATCTGGGCGTGGACCACCGGCGAGCGAGACGCGCTCGCCCGCGTCCCGTGGACCCGCGTGGAGTTCTGACCGGCTACTGGTTCTGCACGGCCAGCCGCCCCGCGAGCGCAACGAACGACGCACCGAACACCCGCCGCATCCACGTCACCACCATCGGTCGCGCGATGACATACGTGCGCACCGCCGCGGCGCACGCGCCGTAAGCCGCGAACACCACGAACGTGGCCAGCATGAAGA
Source organism: Nocardia sp. NPDC050793 (assembly GCF_040654065.1). NCBI lineage: Bacteria > Bacillati > Actinomycetota > Actinomycetes > Mycobacteriales > Nocardiaceae > Nocardia > Nocardia sp. NPDC050793. The sequence goes on along the minus strand of NZ_JBFAHG010000002.1, from coordinate 1,044,157 downwards.
TGCCGCTCAGCTCGAGCATGCGGGCCAGCGCCTTCGGCGCGCCCGCGGGCACGAACTGCGGCAGGAACGCGAAGAAGAAGATCGTCAGCTTCGGGTTCAAGATGTTGAGCAGCACCGCCGAGGTGATCACCTGGCGGGCGCTCGGCGCGGCGCGATCGTTTCCGGCGTCGGGAATGGCGAGCGCACCCTTGTCCCGCACCGTGTTCCACGCCATGTACAGCAGGTAGGCGACGCCGAGGTACTTCAGCGTCTGGAAGGCGACGGCGCTGGCGTTCAACAGCGCCGCGAGACCGGTCACCGCCGCGATCATGTGCGGGATGATGCCGAGGGTGCAGCCGAAGGCCGCGACGACGCTCGCGCGCACCCCGCGTGAAAGCCCGGCAGCGAGAGTGAACAGGACGCCGGTGCCGGGGGTGGCGACGATGACGAGCGTCGTCAGCAAGAACTCGATGCTCATCCCCCGCACTGTAATCCGCGCGACCGGACGAAGCAGGGGATCAGAGCAGAAGGCGCTGATGCGCTTACAGCGCGCGCCTGCCGGAAAGGGCCCGGCCCAAGGTCAATTCGTCGGCGAATTCCAGATCGCCGCCCATCGGCAGACCGGAGGCGAGCCGCGTCACCGCGAGACCGGGGAAATCGCGCAGCATCCGCACCAGGTAGGTGGCCGTCGCCTCGCCCTCGGTGTTCGGGTCGGTCGCGATGATCACCTCGCTGACGTCCACGCCGTCCTGTTGATTGCCGATGCGCCCCAACAGCTCCCGAATCCGCAGCTGGTCGGGCCCGACGCCGCTGAGCGGGTCGAGCGCTCCGCCGAGCACGTGGTAGCGGCCGCGGAATTCACGGGTGCGCTCGATCGCCTGGACGTCCTTGGGCTCCTCGACCACGCAGATCATGCTGCGATCGCGGCGAGGGTCGGCGCAGATGCGGCACAGCTCGCCGTCGGAGACGGTGCCGCACACCACGCAGAACTGCACGCCGTCGCGCACCTTCTGCAGCGCGGCCTGCAACCGGTCGATCTCCGGTGGCTCCACTTGAAGCAAATGAAATGCGATGCGCTGCGCGCTCTTCGGACCGACGCCGGGCAGCTTGCCCAGCTCGTCGATCAGATCCTGTACCGGACCCTCGTACAACCGTCCCGTCCTCGATCAGAAATCCGGCAGCCCGGGCAGCGAACCGCCACCGGAGAGCGGTCCGAGGCGCTCGGCCGCCAGCCGCTGTGCATTGCTCATCGCGTCGTTGACCGCGCCGATCACCAGATCCTGCAGGCCCTCGACGTCGTCGGGGTCGACCACCTTCGGGTCGATGGTCAGCGACAGCACCTCGCCTGTCGCCTTGATCCGCACCTGGACCAGACCGCCGCCGGCCTGTCCCTCCACCTCGGAAGCCGCGATCTCGGCCTGCGCTTGCATCACCGCCTGCTGCATCTGCTGAGCTTGGGCGAGTAACTGCTGCATGTCGAACTGACCCTCAGGCTGCACGGCTCGTCCTCTCTGGGGAGATTGTCACGGTTCAGCGTAGTCTTCCCGCATATGCCGAGACAGCCAACCCCGGCCCGCATAGCCTCGATGTGGGTCGGGATACGGGTTCGGTGATTCTGGAGACAGCATGAACACAAACCGCGTACTTGTCGCAGGCGCCATGGCGGTTTCGGCCCTCTTTCCAAGCTTGTTCCTCGGTCCGGTCCCTCCGGTGGCCTCAGCGGACTCCGGCGTGGACCCGGCGGATCCCGAGGTGATCCCGGCGGCGGCCGACTACGGCGGCGGCTGCGTGCTGTATCCCGATGACAAGGCGGCCACCCTGGATTCGCTGCGCTTGCGTTGCTCGCCCGAGCAGCAGGACGCGATCTTCCACGACGCGTCGCCCGGCGCGGTGCCGATGGGCGTCACGAACGGCTGGGTGGTCCGTCCCGCGTACATCCAGGGCATCACGCCCAGCCTGTGGATCGGCAAGACCTTCTACACCGGACCCGACGGCGGCTACTTGCTGAACCGGCTGACCGGCGCGGGCGTGGAAGCCTGGCGCGCCGACGTGTACCGCGCGCCCGCGATCCTGGACGGCGGCCCGGCGTGGGCGCTGAACTACAGCCCGTCACCGACCCCGCCGCTCTACGACGAGATCCGCGAGGTGACCCCCGGCGTGTGGCTCGGCTACTCGTGGTGGCGCGGTGCGATGCAGACCACCTTGCTGCTGACCTTCGCGCTGGCCTGACCGGGTCGCTTGACTCTCCCCTCACTGGAGGGTGTTCGCTGAGCGCATGACCGCGACCGTCTCGATCGGTGAGTTCGCCAGGCTGACCTATCTGAGCGTGAAGACGCTGCGCTACTACCACGACATCGCGCTGCTCGAGCCGGTGTCGGTCGACCAAGGCACCGGTTACCGGCGCTACTCCACCGAACAGGTGGCGCAGGCTCATCTGATCCGGCGCCTGCGCCGTCTCGACATGCCGCTGCCCGAGATCAAGGCCGTACTGGCCGCGCCCGATACCGCGGGACGCGACAGCGCGCTGCGTGCGCATCTGGAGCGCATGGAGGCGGAACTACAGCGGACGCGTGCGGTGGTGGCCTCGCTGCGTTCGCTGCTGACCGAGGCGGCGCCGATCTCGGTGAGTTACCGCTCGGTTCCGGCATTTCCGGCACTGGCCGTCACCGGCTTCGTCGAGCGCGACGGGATCGATTCGTGGTGCGGTCGTTCGTTCACGCTGCTCTACGAGACCTTGGCGGCCGCGGGCGTGACACCCGCCGGAGTCGGCGGCGCCACCTACGCGATGGAGTTCTTCGAAGACGATGCGGGCGAGGTGGTGGCCTTCGTGCCGATCGCCACGCGCGAGGACATCGAACCGCCCGAAGGATTTTCGGTGCTCGAACTTCCCGCGCGCCGCTTCGCCGTCGCCGTGCACAGCGGCGCCTTCGAGGACTTCGACCGCACCTACGGCGCGCTGGGCAGCCATGTCGCCGAACACGACACCGCGCTACCCGAGCCGGTGCGCGAGCTCTACCTGGTGGCCCCGAACGACACCGACGACCCCACCGAATACATCACCGAAGTCTGCTGGCCCATCGGCGGACGCTGAGACAGGAGAGAACGACCATGACGCTGTCCATCGCCAACGTCACCTTCGATTGCGAAAACGCCGCCGCGCTCGCCGGATTCTGGGCGGAATTGCTCGAGCTGCCCGTCGATGACGAGGCCAGTGAGTTCTTCGCGACCGTCGGACGAGCCTCGGGACGTTCGCCGGTCCTGATGTTCATCAAGGTGCCGGACAAGACGCCGGGCAAGAACGTCGTGCACCTCGACCTGGCCGCACCGGATTGGCCCGAACAGGCCGAGCGCGCGGTCGCCCTCGGCGCGAAGCACATCGCCGATTTCGACGAATACGGGCAGCAGTGGGCAACGCTGGCCGACCCGGAGGGCAACCTCTTCGATATCGGTGCCGCATAGCCGACGCCGACGAGCCCGAGGACGCCGCTGGGCCGGAACGAAGGATGGATCGGCCCTGACTCCGCCAGCCGACCGCGGCCGGCCCCGCCTGGGACCGGCCGCGGTCACGCTCGACTCGTCTCGCGCTCGAAGCGATTCGAGCTCAGGCCAATTCGCGTCGCAGGTTCTCCAGCACCTCGGCCTGGATCTTCTTCAGGCCCAGCGGTGCGAAGATGCCCTCGAAGATGCCCGAGATGCCGCCCGCGCCCTTCCAGGTCGTGCGCAGCGTGACTTGCGCGCTGTCGCCCTCCGGTGTCACGGTCCAGGTGTTCACCATGGTGGAGTTCGAATCACGCTCGGTGACAATGGAATCCGACACGGAAACGACGGCGTGCACATTCCGCGTGCGCTTTTCGGTGGCCTGCAGGGTCCATTCGGCCACGGTGCCCGCGCCTTTGCCGCCCTCGACGACCTTGTAGTCGCGGTAGTGCGGAGACAGGATGCGCGGACGCACCGTGTCGTAGTCCGCGATGGCCTCCAGCGCGCGCTTCGGGTCCGCGGCGACGGTAATCGAACTGCTGGCGCTGACCTGTCCCACAATGAGCTCCTTGTCCGGGTGCGGTGTCTCGACCGTCCCCTATCCTGCCCTGCGCCCCCGCAGGGACGGCGTCCAGCCCGACGGCGTTTCGCTCCGTGTTCGATCACGCCACTGGCGCGCCGAACACCGGGTATTCCCGATGCAACATTCCCGTGACATTTATCCCGGCTCGATCAATTCTCAGTGGCTGTAGGTCACGGTGCGTACTAGCGTCGAGGGGTGGCAGTGAGTCTGTTGGGGAAGGCCGGTCACGGTCCGGCCGCACGCGAATCAGGGTTTGCCGCGCATCGAGCGGGTGTGGATCGCCTTTTGGCGAGTTATCGCGCCATACCCGCGAACGCCAACGTGCGGCTGGCGAAGAAGACCTCGAACCTGTTCCGGGCGAGGGCGAAGAACACCGCACCCGGACTGGACGTCTCGGGCCTGACCTCGGTCATCGCGGTGGACCGGGACGCACGAACCGCCGACGTCGCGGGAATGACCACCTACGAGGACTTGGTGGCCGCGACCCTGCCGTACGGGCTGGCGCCGCTGGTGGTTCCGCAGCTCAAGACCATCACCCTCGGCGGCGCGGTCACCGGCCTCAGCATCGAGTCCACCTCGTTCCGCAACGGCCTCCCGCACGAATCCGTGCTGGAGATGGACGTGCTGACCGGGGCGGGTGAGCTGATCACCGCGCGGCCGGACGGCGAGCACGCGGATCTGTTCCGCGGCTTCCCCAATTCCTACGGCACGCTCGGCTATACCGTCCGGCTGAAGATCGAGCTCGAGCAGGTCGAGCCCTACGTGGCGCTGCGTCACGTGCGGTTTCGCGACCTGCGGGAGCTGGAGGCCGCGATCACGCGGATCGTGGACGAGAAGTCCTACGACGGCGAGCGAGTCGACTACTTGGACGGCGTGGTGTTCACCGCCGACGAGAGCTACCTGACCCTCGGCAGGCAGACCGACGAGCCGGGCCCGGTCAGCGATTACACCGGGATGGACATCTACTACCGCTCGATCCAGCACGGATCCGCCGAACCCAAGCGCGATCGTCTCACTATCCACGACTACCTGTGGCGCTGGGACACCGACTGGTTCTGGTGCTCGCGGGCATTCGGCACGCAGAACCCGAAGATCCGGCGGTTCTGGCCGAAACGCTACCGGCGCAGCAGTTTCTACTGGAAGCTGGTCGCCCTCGACCATAAATACGACATCGGCGACAAGTTGGAGGCCCGCAAGGGCAACCCGCCGCGGGAACGGGTGGTGCAGGACATCGAGGTCCCGGTGGAGCGCACCGCGGATTTCGTCGAGTGGTTCCTGCGCGAGATCCCGATCGAGCCGATCTGGCTGTGCCCGCTGCGTTTGCGGGACACGGGCGCGCCCGCCGCGACGAGCGGACGCGCCTGGCCGCTCTACCCGATCGAGCCGGACCGGACCTACGTCAACGTGGGATTCTGGTCGGCCGTGCCCACCGTTCCCGGACAGCAGGAGGGCGCGGCCAACCGCGCCATCGAACGCACGGTGACCGAATTCGACGGGCACAAATCGCTGTACTCGGACGCCTTTTACGACGAGGCCGAGTTCGCGGCGCTCTACGGCGGCGAGACCTACACCGAACTGAAGAAACGCTACGACCCGGACCAGCGCTTGCTGGATTTGTATTCGAAGGCGGTGCAAAGGAAATGACGACTTTCAAGGACCGTTCCGACGTGTTCGCGGATCTGGGAACCAAGCTGAGCATTGCCGAGATCTTCGAGACCCTCGTCGACGGCGAGGTCCCGATTCGCCTGACCGCCTACGACGGCAGCGCGACCGGGCCGGAGGATTCGGACTACACCCTCGACATCAAGACGCCGCGCGGCATCAACTACCTGGCCACCGCGCCCGGCGATCTCGGCATGGCGCGCGCCTACATCGCGGGCGACATGACCGCCTCCGGCGTCCACCCCGGCGACCCGTACGACCTGCTGAAGGCGATACAGGACTTGAAGTTCCGGCGGCCATCGGCACTCGCGCTCGTCACCATCGCGCGCTCGCTCGGCTGGGAGCGACTCAAGCCGGTCGCGCCGCCGCCGCAGGAGACGCTGCCGCGCTGGCGCCGGATCGCGTTCGAGGGCCTGCGTCACTCCAAGACTCGCGACGCGGAGGCCATCCACCACCACTACGACGTCTCGAATGCCTTCTACGAGCACGTCCTCGGCCCGTCGATGACCTACACCTGCGCGGCCTACGGCGATGAGAACTGGACGCTGGAGCAGGCCCAGGAGAACAAGTACCGCCTGGTCTTCGACAAGTTGCGCCTGAAGGAAGGCGACCGGCTGCTCGACATCGGCTGCGGCTGGGGCGGCATGGTGCGCTACGCGGCGCGGCGCGGGGTGAAGGTCATCGGCGCGACGCTCTCGGCGGAGCAGGCCGACTGGGCGCAGCGCAAGATCGCCGAGGAAGGACTCTCCGATCTCGCCGAGGTGCGGCACTCGGACTACCGCGACGTGCCGGAGGGCGAGTTCGACGCCGTGTCCTCCATCGGCCTCACCGAGCACATCGGCGTGCACAACTACCCGTTCTACTTCGATTTCATCAAGGGCAAGCTGCGCGACGGCGGCCTGTTCCTGAACCACTGCATCACCCGGCCGGACAACACCCGCACCACCAAGGCGGGCGACTTCATCGACCGGTACGTGTTCCCGGACGGTGAGCTGATCGGCTCCGGCCGCATCATCTCCGAGATCCAGAACATCGGGCTCGAGGTGCTGCACGAGGAGAACCTGCGCGAGCACTACGCGCTGACCCTGCACGAGTGGTGCAAGAACCTGGTCGCCAACTGGGACGCCTGCGTCGAGGAGGTCGGCGAGGGCACCGCCAAGGTCTGGGGTCTGTACATGGCGGGCTGCCGGCTCGGCTTCCAGCGCAACGTGGTTCAGCTGCACCAGGTGCTCGGCGTCAAGCTGCCCGCCGACGGATCGTGGACGGTCCCGCTGCGTCCTTGGTGGGAGGCGTAAGTAGGACGCTGGTCCGCGACCGGCATCGCTCCGCTCAGCCGGTCGACGTGTACCTGCCGATGCGCGCGGAACGCCGTAGCGCTACCCGTCGCTCAGTCCAGGAGTTCTTCCAGGAACACGGCGGGTAGCGTCACGTCCTCGAGCTGATCGGGCGTGGCGTGCATCTCGGTGCGCAGCACGCGCAGGATGCCGACCACACCCGGTCCTGCGTCCAGCAGCGGACGGGTCCAACCCAATTCGGCGCAGGTGGCGGCGGCGGGGAGCAGCAGGCCCGCGGCCTCGCCGACCCAGCCGGAGGCGGCGAGGCATTCGGCGAGCAGCAGGGCGGTGTCCAATTCCGCACGGGGACGGTCCTGTTCGAGCATCCGGCCGTGCAGGGCGCGGGCGCGGCGCACGGCGGTGTCGTCCGAGTGCATGACCTTGCGCGCGAGCAGGCCGCGAATACCGGCGATCTCCTCGGCTTCGGCGGTGAGCGCGGCGGAGCCGATCAAGCGGTGATGTACGACGCCGGGCGCTTCCGCCTGCCCGTCGCCGCCGCCCTCGACGGGCAGGCCGAGGCGCAGCCGTTCGGCGCGAATGTGCGCCGCCAGCCGGACCAACCGCTGCTCGGCGGCCACGCGGGCGCCCTCGTCCAGCCGGGCCGCCGCCGTGGCGAGATCGCCGCGCACCGCCTTCACCCTGGCGCCGGTGACGAACGTCGAGATCAGGAAGTCGACCGGGCCGACCCGAGTGACCAGCTGGTGGCTTTCGTCCAGTAGCCGGTCGGCGGTGTCGAGATCGCCTCGGCGATAGTTCAATTCGCCGAGCAGCGCCGAGGCCACCCGCACCGCGTCGGTACGCGGGCCCGAGCGGAGCCTGGCCGTCTCCCACGCCTGCTGGAAACATTGGGTGGCCGTGGCGATATCGAGCTGCTCGTAGGCCGCCGCGCCCTGCACGCACAGACCGAACACCGCGCCGAGCGGATCCTTCGAGACGGCGTGGTACGCGGCCGCCCACTCCTGGGTCGATCGGGTGCCGTCGAAGTCGAACTCGCACAGCCGCACGAACGAGATCAGGTTCGCCGCGGTGGACACCGTCCATGCGGGCAGCTCGTCGGCATGATCCAGGCATCCCTCGATCCGCTCCAGCACGCCCTCGGTGTGGTCCCGCGCGACCTGGTCGGCGGCGGACAGCACCGTGGCCTCCCACCGCTGCTGGACTACGTCGGCGTCGCCCGACGAGTCGCGGGCCAGCATGTTCGACAGCCTGCCGAGCGCACTGCGCGCCGCGCTCGACTGCTGCAGATTCACGTTCGCCCTTGCCACCGCCATCAACAGCTTCGATCGCGAAGCCACCTGCTGCACCGGCAGTTTGGACACCGTGCCGAGCAGGGTGGCCAGCCGGGAGGCGTCGATCAGATCCATGCCGCCGCCCTCGAGCAGGTCGAGCGCCATCTTCAGATCCGCCGCGGCCAGCGCGTGGTCCACCGACTTGCGCAGCAGCTGATGTTCGGCGTACCAGCGGGAGGCCTTGCGGTGCAGCGACTTCAGCTTGCCGGGTTGGGTCCGCTCCAGCCGCGCCCGCAGGTGCTCGGCGAACAGCGGCTGCATCCGGTACCACTCCGGATCGTGCTCGATGCGCCGCAGGAACAGCTCGCGTTGCTCGGCTTGGGCCAGCAGCAGCTCGGCTTCGCTGTCGTCGGACAGCGCGGCGGCCAGCGGAGCCGAGACGCGCTCGGTCACCGAGATCGCGGTGAGGAAGTCCAGCATTCTCGGTTCGAGCGCGTCGAGCACGTTCTCCGCGAGATATTCGCGGATGCCGTGACTGCCCTCCGACAGCGTTGCGATCAACTGGTCGGCGTCGACGTTGCCGCGCAGCGAGAGGCTGATCAGCTGGATGGCGGCCGGCCAGCCATCGGTCGTCTCGTGGATCTGCTCCAGCTGCGCCTCGGTGAGCGCGAAACCGTTGCGCTCCACCAGGATCTGCTTCGTCTCGGCCATGGTCAGCCGCAGCGCCGCCGAGCCGATCTCGACCAGTTCGTCGTGCACCCGCATCCGACTGGTCGGCAGGCCGGACTGTTCCCTGCTGGTCACCACGAAGCGCAGGTGATGGCAGCCGTTGTCGAGCAGCGACTCCATCACGCGATGCGTGCCTGGATCGCTGACCCGATGCCAATCGTCGACCACCACCACGATGGTCTCCTCGCCCGCGTGAATCTCGTTGATGAGGGTCGTGATGACGAAGGCGACCGCATCGCCCGCGCGTTCCTCCAGCACTCGGTCGAGACCGGCGCCGATGTCGGGACGCACCCGGTGGATGGCCTGGATGAGGTGGGCGAGGAACCAGATCTCGTTGTCGTCGTCTTGGTCGACGCCGATCCACGCGACCGGCACACCGCCGCTCGCCAGCTCCGCGCGCCACTGGGCGGCCACCATGCTCTTGCCGAACCCGGCGGGGGCATGGATCATCGCGAGCCTGCGACGGCCGCCGCCACGCAGAATATCCAGCAGGCGGGGTCGCGGCACCGGTTCGAGAACCGGAGTGGGCGGGTGGAACTTCGTCGCGGCCGTCGGCGGCATGGTGGCCGACCCGCTCGGATGCCGCGACACGGCGGGACGCAGCGTCAGCGGCCAGCTGCGCCGCGTGACCGCGTGGCGGGTGCGCGTGGACGGTTGTGCTTCCACGGGGTGCTCGCCATCGTGTTCCTCGAGCGACTCGATGGTGTCGAGCAACGCCATCTCGTCGGGCAGCTGTTCGTGCTCCCGCTGCACCGTGCGCAGCAGCATGCCGAATTCGAACGCCGACCCGGGCCGATCGGCCGGGTCGGGCGCCATGGCCCGCTCGATCGCGTCGGCCACATCGGGCGGGATGTCCTGTTCGCGCAGATCCGGCACCGGCTGGGTGGTGATCCGCAGGAACTGCGCCACCACCTTCTCCCCCGCCTGCCTCTCGAAGGCGGCGTGGCCGGTGAGCAGCGCGAACAGCGTCGCGCCGAGACCGTAGATGTCGGAGCGGACGGTCGGCTCCTCGCCCTTGAGCACTTCCGGCGCGGTGAACGCGGGCGAGCCGGTGATCATGCTGCTCGAGGTGCGGAAGCCGCCGGGGATCCTGGCGATGCCGAAATCGGTGAGCTGCGGCTCGCCGTAGCCGCTGAGCAGCACGTTGGCTGGCTTGACGTCGCGATGCAGGATCTGCGCCCGGTGCGCGCTCTCGATCGCGCCCGCAAGCTTCACCCCGGCGCGCAGCGAATCGGCCCAGGTGAGCGGGCCGCGTTCGCGGATGAGCTGTTCCAGCGAGCCGTGCGTGCAGTACGGCATCACGATGATCGGCATCCCGCTGGCGGTGACGTCGACCTGCAGGATGTCGACGATGTTCGGGTGGCCGGAGAGCCTGCCCATGGCCTGTTCCTCGCGCAGGAAGCGCTCGCGGCTCTCGACGTCGATCTCGGAGGAGAGCACCTTCACCGCGACGACCCGTTCCAGCGCGGTCTGCAGGCAGCGGTACACCACGCCGAATCCGCCCCGGCCGATCTCGACGGCGCCGGACAGCCCCATGACCTCGAGCTCATCGGCGATGGCGATCGGCTCGGTGCGCTGGGTGTCCGTGCCGCGTCGAGTCTCCCCGACGCGCTGCGTTTCCGCGGCGCGCGGGTCCACCCCGCGCTGGGCGTTCGAATCAGCCTGGGACGCGCCGGGACTCACCTTGCCCGAACCCGCCTGTGGATTCACGTGACCACCTCGAATTCACATCGAATCGGCGTCACCGGCGATCGTGGAACATGCCGACGTCGGGCACCGTCGACCACCCGGTGCCCGAATCGTCTGCGCATACTCCAACGTAGCGCGGTGTACGGCCGGTTGGGTGAAGATCTGCCGCAGTAGCCTCCCCACCCGCGACGGCCGCGCGATCAGCGCTCGGCGGCCGGCCTGGTATCGGGCGCGAACAGGAACGAGATCCGCTCCATGACGTTGCTGCGCTTGGTGTTGTGGAAGGCCGCGATCAGCCAGCGTCCGTCCTGCTCGACGAGGGTGTAGGTCTGGGTCTTGGTCAGCTCGTCGGCGCTCTTGCGTTCGCCCTTGTAGGTGTCGCCGCGGCTGGTGACCACCGCCGTGTCGGGACCGTAGAAACGGATGCCGAGGTAGGAATCGGCGAGCTTGGTGCCCTTCAGGAAACCATCGAACAGCGTGCGATGCGCTTCTACAAGATCGGCCTTGCCCTCGTAGTAGGTGCCGACGTAGGTGGTGTACGTGGCGTCCTCGGTGAAGACGCTGCCGAAGGCGTCGGCGTCACCCGCGGCCCACGCCTCGGTGAGCCGGTCGAGGACCGCGCAAATCTCCGCGACGGCCTCCGGCGTCGCGGCCGCACCGGACGGGACGACGTCCGCGCAGTCCGAGCTCCCAACATTGCGCACCTCGGTGGTCTTGTCCAGCCAGAGGTATCCGCCGCCGACGGCGAGCCCGAGGACGAGTGCCGACGCCGCGAGGACGCGGACCGCCTTGCGGCGACGCGGGTGCGCGGTGTTGGTTGCGGCCGAATCGATGGTGGTCATGACGTCCTCCGTGATAGATTTCTGCTTAGAAGCACTTTCTTCGTCGAAGATTTCTCTTCGTTGAGGAAGAGATTAAGGAATGGTGGTAATCGTGTCAACAGGGCGATCGAACGCAGCGCGATCGGACGTGGCGCAAACGGATCCACGGCGAGTGGATCCAGCGCGATCGGACCCGGGGCCATCGGAGCCAGGGCACTCAGAGGCGATGGCGCAATCGGAGGCGAGTGCGATCTATCGCCGTTACCTGAGCGCGCTCATGTTGCACGGACAAGCCGGAGCACGGGCGGTGGACCTGGGCGCCACCGACCTCTACGCGCTCAACGTCCTCGAACTCAGCGGCGCGATGACGCCGGGAGAACTCGGCGCGCGCACGGGTCTCACCACCGGACCGACCACCAGGCTGGTCGACCGGCTGGAGGAGGCCGGGTACGTGCGGCGGGTTCCGGTCCCCGGCGACCGGCGCAAGATCACCGTCGAACTGGTCGAAACGCCCGCCGAACTGAATCGCGTGCTGGCACCCGCCCGGCGGCGCATCGGCGAGATCATCGCCGGGTACCAGCCCGAGCAGCGCGAGCTGCTGTTCGACTACTTCCGCCGCGCCGCCGACGCGTATTTCGAAGCGACGGAAGAGCTTCGCGCCGACTGAGCTCAGCGCACCGCGAGCGCGATGAGCTGGGTGATCTGATTCGCGGCGAAGTTGTCGTCGCTCACCAGCACGAGCGTCCGCTCACCGGAGGGCAGCCGCGGCCCCCAGGTCATGCCCTCGAGGTTGTCGATATCCGTGACCCCGACATCGGCCAGGTCGACGAGCAGCCGTTTGGCGACCGGGCGTGCGTCGCCGATCGGAGCGTCGAGCACGTTGGTCGCGCCCGCGGTGTCGGCCTCGTAGATGCGGATCTTGTTGCCTACGCCCTCGACGTACGCGCGCTCCAGCACCAGGAACTTCGCCGGATCGAGCGGATCGGCGGCCAGAATCGAGGCGACGCCGTTGCCGCCGCGCCCCGGCTCCGGCCGCGACTCGGCGAACACCGGCTCCATCGGATACGCGTACTGCGCGAGCAAAGGTCCGAAGCGCGCCTGCACGGTGATACGGGATATCGCGCCCGAGGTCACCGTCGCGTCAGGCCCGTCCTGTAGCAACGGGCCCTCGACTGCCGTCACGAACAGCGCACCGCCCGCGGCGAAGGTCGCCGCCTCCAGCGCGGCGTTGCGGCGCGGCCCGGCGTCCGGCCGCATCCGCTCGTCGTCCGGGATCGGCAGTTCGGCGACGAACGTCCCGTCCGGCCGCGCGACGCGCACCGACGGGTCGGCGAGCACGCCGTCCGCGCGCTCGCCCTCCTGGGTCCAGAAGTAGTCGCCCGTCCACGGATCGACGCGAATCTCCTCGGGATCAACCGATTTCGAGGGGTAGACCGTGCCCGCGGCGGTGCGCAGCGGAAACGTGCCGGTGAAAGCCACCGGGCCGACGCCGTTCGCGTCGACCGTGAAGCGGGCGGTGTAACCGCGGGCCGCTGCGCGCTCCGAGCGGTCGTCGCTGATCAGTACGTACTCGCCTGTGCCAGGCCGATAGTCGATGCCGGACAGACCGCCGACCGTGGTGCCGTGAAAGTCCATCGCGTGCGGCAGGATCCGCTCGCCGAGCAGCCGCACGGCAGGTTCGGCGTGCGCCGCGGGCGCCGCGGTCAGCGCGACGACGCCGATCGCGAGGGCGAGCGGGAATCCGGTTCGTCTGCGCACTGCCACGCGCCACACCGTAGCGGCACTCGCGAACCGCGCGGTGAACGCAGTCGGAACACCGGCCCGAGACGACGGAAGCCCGCCACCGCGAAAAGCGGTGGCGGGCTTCGCCGTTGCGCGATTACCTACGCGGCGCGATTACTTGCGCAGCGAGGCGGGCACCTCGAAGCGGGCGCCGTACTTGGCCTTCAGCTCGTCGGCGCGAGCCACGAAGGCCTCCTGGCCGCCCGGGTAGCCGACGATGAACTGGTGCACACCACCGGTCCAGGCCGGGTAGCCGATGCCGAAGATCGAGCCGATGTTGGCGTCGGCGGTGGTCTCGAGCACACCCTCGTCGAAGCACTTCTGGGTCTCGATGGCCTCGATGAACAGCATGCGGTCGATCAGGTCCTGGATCGGCACGTTGAAGTCGGTGACCGACTTGAAGTGCTCGCGCAGGCCCGGCCACAGGCCGGTCCGCTTGCCGTTCTCGTCGTACTCGTAGAAGCCGGCCTTCTCCAGGCGACCCGGACGACCCTCGTTCACCAGGTACTCGATGACGTCGATGGCCGGGTGCCGGGTCTTGCCCATGGCGGCGTCACCGCGAGCGATGGCCTCTTCGGTCTCCTTGGCGATCTTCAGCATGAGCTTCATGTTCAGCTCGTCCGACAGCTGCAGCGGCGCGGCCGGGTAGCCCGCCTGCGAGCCCGCCTGCTCGATGGTCGAGGGGTCGATGCCCTCGCCGAGCATGGCGATCGCCTCGTTGACGAAGGTGCCGATCACGCGCGAGGTGAAGAAGCCGCGGCTGTCGTTGACGACGATCGGGGTCTTCTTGATGGCGAGGGTGTAGTCGAACACCCGGGCCAGCGCCTCGGGCGAGGTCTTCTCACCCTTGATGATCTCCACCAGCGGCATCTTGTCGACCGGCGAGAAGAAGTGGATGCCGATGAAGTCCTCCTGGCGCTTCACGCCGGTCGCGAGACCGGTGATCGGCAGGGTGGAGGTGTTCGAGCCGAGCAGCGCGTCCGGGGTGACGATGTCCTCGATCTCCTGGAACACCTTGTGCTTGAGCTCGGTGTTCTCGAAGACGGCCTCGATCACGAAGTCGACGCCGTCGAAGTCCTTGGGATCGGCGGACGGCTTGATCCGGTCGAGCAGCGCCTTGGACTTCTCCTCGGTGGTCTTGCCGCGGGAGAGGGCCTTGGCCTCGATCTTCTCGGAGTAGTTCTTGCCGCGCTCGGCCGCCTCGATGGTGACGTCCTTCAGCACGACCTCGTAGCCCGCCTTGGCGGAGACGTACGCGATGCCCGCGCCCATCATGCCCGCGCCGAGCACGCCGACCTTCTTGATCTCCTTCTTCGGCACGTCCTTCGGACGCGAGCCGCCGTTGTTGATCGACTGCAGGTCGAAGAAGAACGCCTGGATCATGTTCTTCGCGACCGGGCCGGTCAGCAGGTGGACGAAGTAGCGCGACTCGATCAGCGAGGCGTTGTCGATATCGACCTGCGCACCCTCGACCGCGGCCGCCATGATGGCGCGCGGCGCGGGCATGTTCGCGCCCTTGATCTGCTTGCGCAGGTTGGCCGGGAAGGCCGGGAGGTTGGCGGCGAAGGCCGGGGTCGACGGAGTGCCGCCCGGGATCTTGAAGCCCTTCTTGTCCCACGGCTGCACGCCGCCCTCGGGGTTGGCCTTGATCCACGCCTTGGCGGCGGGGACCAGCTCCTCGATCGAGCCGACGACCTCGTTGATCAGGCCGATCTCCTTGGCCTTGCCCGGGCGGTACTTCTGGCCCTGCAGCAGCACCTGCATGAGCGCACCCTGGAGGCCAAGCATGCGCACGGTGCGGGTAACACCGCCACCGGCGGGCAGCAGGCCCAGGCTGACCTCGGGCAGACCCAGCTGCACACCCGGCACGTCGGCCGCGATGCGGTAGTGGGTCGCGAGGGTGATCTCCAGGCCACCGCCGAGCGCGGCGCCGTTGATGGCGGCGACGACCGGCTTACCCAGCTGCTCGAGGCGGCGCAGCGCACCCTTGATGGTGCCCAGCTCGTCCATGAGGGCCTGGCCGTCTTCCGGGCCGACCTTCATCATGTTCTTCAGGTCGCCGCCCGCGAAGAAGGTCTTCTTCGCCGAGGTCAGCACCACACCGGTGATGCTGTCCTTCTCGGCTTCGAGTCGGTCGACGGTCGCGGTCATCGACTTCTTGTACAGCTCGTTCATCGTGTTGGCGCCCTGGTTCGGGTCGTCCATCGTCAGCACGACGATGCCGTCCGAATCCTGCTCCCAACCGATCATGTTGGTCTCGCTCACAGCTCTGTGTCTCCTTGAATTCTCAGCTGTCGGTTGGGGTCAGACCCGCTCGATGATGGTCGCGACGCCCATGCCGCCGCCGATGCACAGGGTGATCAGCGCGTAGCGGCCGTTGCGGCGCTCCAGCTCGTCGACCATGGTGCCGGTGATCATCGCGCCGGTGGCGCCCAGCGGGTGGCCCATCGCGATGGCGCCGCCGTTGACGTTCAGCTTCTCGTCCGGGATGTTCAGGTCCTTCTGGAACTTCAGCACCACGGAGGCGAACGCCTCGTTGATCTCGACCAGGTCGATGTCGTCGAGGGTCAGCCCCGCCTTGGCCAGCGCCTTGTTGGCGGCCGGGGTGGGACCGGTCAGCATGATGGTGGAGTCGGCGCCGCTGGTGGCGGTCGCGACGATGCGCGCACGCGGGGTCAGGCCCGAAGCCTTGCCTGCCTCCTCGGAGCCGATCAGCACCAGCGCGGCGCCGTCGACGATGCCCGAGCTGTTGCCGCCGTGGTGCACGTGGTTGATCTTCTCCACGAAGTGGAACTTCTGCAGCGCCACCGCGTCGAAGCCGCCCATCTCACCGATCATGGCGAAGGAGGGCTGCAGCTTGGCGAGGTCCTCGGAGGTGGTGCCGGGGCGCATGTGCTCGTCGCGGTCCAGCACGACGAGGCCGTTCTGGTCCCTGACCGGAACGATGGACTTGGCGAAGTAGCCGCCGGTGGTGGCCTTGGCCGCCAGGTCCTGCGAGCGCACCGCGTAGGCGTCGACGTCGTCGCGGCTGAAGCCCTCGATGGTGGCGATCAGGTCGGCGGAGACACCCTGCGGAACGAAGTACGAGTCGTAGTTGGTGGCCGGGTCGAGGGCCCATGCGCCACCGTCGGAGCCCATGGCGACGCGCGACATCGACTCGACGCCACCGGCGATGACCATGTCGTCGAAGCCGGAGCGCACCTTCTGGGCGGCGATGTTGACGGCCTCGAGGCCCGAGGCGCAGAAGCGGTTCAGCTGGACGCCGCCGACGGTGTCGGGCAGGCCCGCGACGGTCACCGCGGTGCGCGCGATGTCCATGCCCTGGTCACCGACCGGGCTGACGACACCGAGCACGACATCGGAGATGCGGTCCTCGTCGAGGTTGGGGAAGCGGTTGCGCAGCTCCTGGATCAGACCAACAGTCAGGTCGATCGGCTTGACCGAGTGCAGCGAACCGTTCTTCTTGCCGCGGCCGCGCGGAGTGCGGATGGCCTCGTAAATGTAGGCCTCTGTGGTCATATCGGAGTGTTTCCTTCCTTGGGGTGCGCCTGCACCGCGTTGTGCGGCACGGCCGCGGGTCACCTCGCCGACCGGCCATGAGACCGACCGTCCGTATTCAGTTTGCCGTGCTCACGAGGCCAAGGGTTGGTACGCAAGGTTCCGTCCCCGGGCCCGTCGCTCGCACCGCATAACGCTGTACAAAAGTCGGCGAGCACCAGCGGACGCACGTTCCGGACACGCCCGTACGCCTGGGCATACCATAGAACGCCGCCACACCGGAGCTCACGGCCACCCGTTCATACTACCGTCGTGTGCGAACTCCGGTTAACTTAACGTCCTCGAGGCGGTGGTTGTCAACCATCCAGCCGTGTGGCACCGAGCTCACTGCGGAGCAATTCCAGGGCGACCTCGTCGGGGTCGTGGCGGGCCTCCGGCGCCACCGGCTCGGCGGCTTCGGCCAGCATCTCCTGCTCCTCTTCCGGCGTCGACGGGCCCGGTACCCCGCCGGGGCCGGATCCGGCCGAACCGGCGAACGATTCGTACCCGCCCGGATCGGGCGGGGGGTAGTCGCCGGGGCCCGGGTCGTCGGGTAGGTCGGGATAGTCGGGCGGCGGGATGTCGTCGTCGCCGGACCGCGTGGGCGGAGCGGGCCGCTGCCCGCGAGCAGGCGCGTCGCCCGCCGCGTTCGCCCTGGCCTGACTCGGTCGCGAGAACCGAGGCGGGCCCGCCTCGCGGCCGCCCTGATTGCCCGCGCCGCGCCCGGCGCCACCCGAACCCGCGCCCCGCGCACCCTTCGCCTGCTGGGCTGGGGGACGCGGGGTCGCGCCACCGGCTTCCCAGCGGATCTCGTGGTCGCTCCCGAGCACGGCTCGCACCGCCGCGCGCACGGCGTCGACATTGCGCGCCTCCGACAGCCGCTGCGCCAGCGGCGCGTGCTGGTGCGCGAACACGATGACCGTGCCGTCGACCCGCGCCACCGACGCGCCGGACAGCAGCGCCTGCACGGTCGGACCGAACTCTCTGACCTTGGCCCTGATCTCCGCCCACGCCCCCTCGACGGCCCGCAACAGATCCGCGCCCTGCGCGCCCGCGGGCTCGCCGGGCAACGCCGCCGCCATCGATTCCGAGAACTCGGCGGGCCGTTCGGCCGCCGTCGAGCCGCCGCGACGGCCCGCGGCCGATTCCCCGGCCGCTTGCTCCGAAGGCGGCCTTGGATCGGAAACCGATTGTGCCGCTTGATATCCCGTGCGATCGTCCGGTTCACGGCGAGCGTTGTCGTCGGCCGGACCGGTCGTCGCCCGCGAGAACTCGGCACGTTCGGTCGGACGGCTCGTACCGGCCGAGTCACTCGACGCGGGCTCACCCGCCGCGCTTCCCCTGCCGACGGGCCCGAGCCCCACGGGTCGCTCTGACGCTCGAGCCGACGCGGCTTCGGCATCGGGTGCGACGGACCGATCCGGTCGCGCAAGAGCGGCCGACCCGTCCGGAGCACTGGACCGACCATCGGCTCGGTAACCCGGCACCTCGGCGGCCCGCGACTCGGCTTCGGCGCGGGGACCGGGATCGCGAGTCGAAGATTCGAGCGGGGCCTCAGCGTTCTGCGCCGCCGCCGTCCGCCCCACATGACCTTCGGTCACCGCGGACTCGGAAGCGCCCGGCCCGGCAACGCGCCCGCCAGCGACCGAGTCAGCACCCGGTCCGGCGTCACCAACACCCCTCCCAACAGCAAAGTCGGCACTTGGCTCCGCGCCACCAACCCGCCCCCCAACAGCAAAGTCAGCGCTCGGATGCGCGGCAGCACCATGCTCGGCAGCGCCCAGGTCACCGCTCGATCGATCGGAGCCAGCCCGCCCGGTAGCGGCCGCCGCGTTCACACCCTCATGCTGGTCGTCCGGGGGCGCAGCCGGGGCGACGGCATCGGAGCCCTGCGGACCGCCGACAGATGCGTCCACCTGCCCACCGGCGGGCGATTCGGCGAGATCTCGGCCCGTCCGCTCGACGGAAGCGCTTCCCACCGAGCCGCTTTCGACACCGCTCTGGCCCGCATCCGTACCCCGCGACTTGCTCTCACGCAGCGCGGCGAGCGCCTCCGCGCCCCGGCGACGTGAGGGCTCACCGGGTACGCGGGCTGGAGCGTGCCCGGCGCTCGGGCCCGTTTCAGCGGCGGGAGCCGGCGCGATCGCACCGCCCGCGAAGCCGCGTTCGAGACGTTCCAGGCGCTGCAGCGCGGCGGATTCGGTGTCGGAGACCGAGGGCAGCAGCATGCGCGCGCAGACGACCTCGAGCAGCAACCGCGGCGCGGTCGCGCCCCGCATCTCGCCGAGGCCCTCGTGCAGCAGTTCGGCGTAGCGGGTCAGGCTGGCGGGGCCGATGCGCTGCGCTTGGTCGCGCATGCGGTCGAGCACGTCGCCCGGTCCCGAGACCAGGCCGCGGTCGGCGGCGTCGGGCACCGCGCGCAACAGGATCAGATCGCGGAAGCGCTCCAGCAGGTCGACGGCGAAACGGCGCGGGTCGTGCCCAGCCTCCATGACGCTGTCCACGGTGCCGAACAGTGCCGCGCCGTCGTCGGCGGCCAGCGCCTCCACCGCGTCGTCGATGAGCGCGACATCGGTGACGCCGAGCAGCGCGACCGCGCGGTTGTAGGTGACGCCCTCCGGCCCCGCGCCCGCGAGCAGCTGGTCGAGCACGCTGAGGCTGTCGCGCGGGGAACCGCCACCCGCGCGAATCACCAACGGATACACCGCTTCCTCGACCGGAACGTTTTCCTGTTCGCAGATCTTGCCGAGCAGGCCGCGCATCGTCGCGGGCGGCAGCAGCCGGAACGGGTAGTGGTGGGTGCGCGAGCGGATGGTCGGCAGCACCTTGTCCGGCTCGGTGGTGGCGAAGATGAAGATCAGGTGGGCGGGCGGCTCCTCGACGATCTTGAGCAGCGCGTTGAAGCCCGCGGTGGTGACCATGTGCGCCTCGTCGACGATGAAGACGCGGTACCGGGATTCAGCGGGCGCGTAGAAGGCGCGGTCGCGCAGCTCGCGGGTGTCGTCGACGCCGCCGTGGCTCGCGGCGTCGAGTTCGATGACGTCGAGATTGCCCGGTCCGCCAGGACCGAGCGCGACGCAGGACGGGCAGACGCCGCACGGCCGCGATGTCGGGCCCTGCACGCAGTTGAGTGAGCGCGCGAGGATGCGCGCCGACGAGGTCTTGCCGCAGCCGCGCGGACCGGAGAACAGATAGGCATGACTGATCCGTCCGGTGTCCAGGGCGGTGCTCAGCGGGTCGGTGACGTGCTCCTGACCCACCACCTCAGCGAACGTTGCCGGTCGGTACTTCCGGTACAGAGCCACGGCCAGAGGTTACCGGCGACCACTGACAAAGCGGTCGGCGACCGGAGCTAACACCAACGGGCCGTTGCCCCACTCAGGGTGTGTCACAAAATCTCCTTCTGATGTGATGTATATCACATGATTCTGGAAGACTTCTTCCAGCACTTCGTTCCTCTCACAAACAGGCAACGCGCCAGCAATCGTGTATCAACCGGTTATCCAAAACCGGACGAACCAGTCCGTTCGGCTTCCCGCCAGCGGCAATACCGACTCACGCCCCGGTTATGGCCCTCTTTACCGATGTAACGAATAAGTCAATCCGGGTGACAGCTACCCGGCCCGCTGGCTACCGTGGCTGTTGGCAACTTCGGTAGCCAAACCTTCATCAGGTTGGTGACCCCGGCCGGTCCCTCATCCCGGCCGGGGCACAACCTGAATATCTTTCGGCCCCGTGCGACATCGCCGAACTCCCCACCGCGTATATCGGAGGACCGTTCTACGTGCCGTCGTGTGAGGACATCGCCGCCGCCTGGCTCTCCCATACCGACTTCGCGGGCGATCGAGCCGCCGTCGGACTGCTCAGCCGCGCCATCAGCCCCCAGGAATTCGCGCTCAAACGCGATTCGCTGCCGGTAACCGCCGCCGCTGATCCCGCCACCGCCTCGGCCATTCTGGAGCTGCTCGAACGCGGCCAGGTGCCGACCATGGCCGCAATACGCACCCTCACCGCGCAGAACGAGATGCGTCGCGAGGCCGAACGCATCGAACGGCTCGGCCGCCGCGCCCAGCGCAGCATCGACGACTTCGGCCGGGTCCTCGCCCGTCTCGCACACGAGCACTGGATGACGCACGGCGTCGGTCCGATCCGCCGCGACATCCTCTCCTCCGAACCGGTGACGGCGCTGCTCGAGGAACGCATCGGCGTCATCGCACCCAACGCGGTCAAACACCTGTGGCTGATCGAGCGCGCCCAGCGAGCGGGCTGGATCGCGTCCAACGCGAATCCGCAGTCCCTCTGCGCGGCAAGGCGTTTCCACGCCGCCAAATACGGCAACCGGGTCTCGCTGCGGCCGGTCAACGCCATCGGAACGCTGGTCGCCGGACATCTCGCCGCCCATCTCGACGAGCACGGCCGTCCGCCGCGCTGGTCGAGCATCGCGCACGACCTGCGCGACGACCGCGGCCGCCGCGTCTTCCACGACACCGCCGACGCGCGAGCGCAGGAGCTGTGGCTCACCACCGCCGAGTGGGTCGTCGTCGAGGACGATCTGCTGATCCCCGGTCGGCGCGGCCGGCGCGCGTTGACGCGCAAGAACCGCAGCTGAGTGATTTCCCGGCCACTGCTTTTCGCCCCTCGACATCGATGAGTTAACAGCGTTACGCTAACCGCGTTAACTCATGGAGGGGAGCCGCGATGCTCTATCGGATCGCACGGACGACCACGCGATACCCGCGCGTCATCCTGATCACCGCGCTGGCCTTGGTAGTCGGGTGCGGACTCTTCGGCGCCACCGCGGCCGCGCACCTGAAGTCCGGCGGATTCGTCTCGAACGATGCCGAATCATCGCAGGTCAACCGGATCCTCTCGGAGAATTTCGGCGGGGCATCGCCCAACTTCGTCCTGCTGGTGAGCGCCGAGGACGGCGTCGACAGTCCCGCCGCGCGCGCCACCGGCCTCCGGCTCGTCGACGCACTGCGCGCCCGCCCCGACGTGACCGCCGTGCAGTCCTACTGGACCACCCCGCTGCCCTTCTCGACCGCCTTGCGCAGCAATGACGGCGGGTCGAGCGCGCTGATCGCCGCCTTCCTCGAAGGCGACGAAACCGAGGTCCAGAAGATCGCGGGCGAACTCACCGACCGGCTCACCGGCGCCAGCGACGGCATAACCGTGCGCCAGGGCGGCATCGCCGCGATCTATCACGACGTCAACGAGCAGACCACCCGCGACCTGGCCATCGCCGAGGGCATCGCGGTACCGCTGTCGATGATCGTGCTCATCCTGGTGTTCGGCAGCCTGGTCGCGGCGTCGCTACCGCTGGCCGTCGGTCTGTTCGCGATCGCGGCGACTCTGGCCATCCTGCGGTTGTTCACGTTCGTCACCGACGTGTCCATCTACGCGCTGAACATGACGACCGCGCTCGGCCTGGCCCTGGCGATCGACTACAGCCTTTTCATCGTCAGCCGGTACCGCGAGGAACTGGGCAACGGCCTCGATCCGACGGCGGCCACCATCCGGGCCGTGCAGACCGCGGGACGCACGGTGCTGTTCTCCGCGCTCACCGTCGCGCTGTCGCTGGCCGCGCTGAGCGTGTTCAACCTGTACTTCCTGCGGTCCTTCGCCTACGCGGGCGTCGCGGTGGTCGCGGCGGCGGCCGCGGCGGCGATCGTGATCCTGCCCGCCGCGCTGGTGCTGCTCGGGTACCGCGTCAACGCGCTCGATCTGCGCGTCCCGCTGCGGCGGCTGTTCCGGCTCGCGCCGCCCGCCGGCCCGGTGCCGCCGGAGCAGTCCGGCTGGTACCGGCTGGTCACGGTGGTGATGCGGCACGCGGCGCCGATTGCCGTGGTGATCATCGCGCTGCTGCTCGTCCTCGGCGCGCCGTTCCTGTCGGTGAAATTCGGCTACCCCGACGACCGGGTGCTGCCCACCTCTTCGACAAGCAGGCAGGTCGGCGACGAGCTGCGCGCGAGCTTCCCGCAGGCCGATCCGGGCGCGAGCACCACGATCGTGCTGGACGGCTACACCGGCGATACCGCGGACGTCGGCGCCTACGCCGCCCAGCTCTCCCAGTTGCCGAGCGTGCCTGCCGTGCTGTCCAGCGCGGGAACCTTCGTGAACGGCGCGCGAGTGGGAGTGGCGCCGCCCGGTATGGCCAACGACACCGGGACCTACCTCACCGTCGTCAGTCACGTCGACCCCTTCTCCCCCGAAGGCGAACGTCAGCTGCGTGCGATCGAGGCGGTGCAGGCCCCCGCGCCCGCGCTGTACGGCGGGGCCGCCGCGGTCAACGCGGATTCGCTTGCCGCCCTGAATGATCGACTGCCCTTGGCGGCCATGTTGATCGTGCTGGCCACCTTGGTGGTGCTGTTCCTGTTCACCGGGAGCGTCGTGCTGCCGATCAAGGCATTGGCGCTCAACACCCTCTCGCTCGCGGCCGCCTTCGGCGCGATGGTGTGGGTGTTCCAGGAGGGGCACCTGTCGAACCTGCTCGGCTTCACCGCCGTCGGTTACATGGTGCCGACCATGCCGATCCTGATGTTCTGCCTGGCCTTCGGCTTGTCCATGGACTACGAGGTGTTCCTGCTCTCGCGGATCCGCGAGGAGTGGCTGCGCACGCACGACAACGACCGCGCCGTCGCCATCGGCGTTGCCCGCACCGGCCGGATCTTCACCGCCGCCGCGGTGCTGATGGCTATCGTGTTGGGCGCGATGATCACCTCGAACGTCTCGTTCATGCAGCTGATGGGTCTCGGCCTGACCCTGACCGTGCTGGTCGACGCGACGATCATCCGCGCCCTGCTCGCGCCCGCGTTGATGCGCCTGCTCGGGACGGCCAACTGGTGGGCGCCGAAACCCCTTGCCCGGCTGCACGATCGGATCGGCCTGGCCGAGGACGTCGAGCAGCACGCCATCACACCGGAACCGGAACACGCGGGACGGACATGACTCTTCCCCGTCGACCTCGATCACCGCGCGGTTCCGGCGCCCAACTGCGTACCGAGATACTCGCCGCCACAGCGGAATTGCTCGCGCGCACCGGACGGGCCGACGCGGTGTCGATCCGCGAGGTGAGCAAGCTGGTCGGGGTGAGCGCACCGTCCATCTACCGGCACTTCGCCGACAAGGAAGAGCTGATCGAGGCGGCGGTGGCCAAGGCGTTCGAGGATCTGGCCGAGGCCATGCGCGCGGCCGCCGACCCCGCGGTATCGCCGATGACCCGGCTCCGCGACCTGGGCTTGGCCTACGTGCGCTTCGCGCTGGAGCACCCGGAGCAGTACCGGCTGGCGACGGGGCCGACCGAGAGCGGCGGCGCGGTGGACCAGGTGCTCACGAGCGGCGCGTTCCAGCATTTCGCGGCGACGGTGCGCGAGTGCATGGCGGAGGGCTCGATCGCGCCGGGCGACCCGCTGCCCATCGTGCTCGACATGTGGACCGTCGCACACGGCATCGCCTCCCTGCTGATCGCCAAACCGCATCTGCCGTGGGGCGATCACGAGGAGATGGCGAATCGCATCATGTGCGCGGCCTGCCTCGGGCACACCGTGCTGAATGTGATCGGCGGCTCGCCGAGCCCCGACGAGCTCGACGCCTGGCTGGACGAAAACCTCCCGCAATGGCGGACGACCTCGTGAGCATTCGGTAACTTCTTCGCGACGCACGCGCGCGTAGAAGGAGTTACCCCATGCCACCGACCATCGATCCCGCGGCCACCGCCTGGCTGCTCGGCAGCACCGCCTTGGTGCTGCTGATGACACCCGGCCTGGCCATCTTCTACGGCGGCATGGTTCGTTCCACCGGCGTGCTCAACATGCTGATGATGAGCTTCATCGCCATCCCGCTCGTCACGGTGACCTGGCTGTTGTTCGGCTACAGCCTGGCCTTCGGGCCCGACGCGGGCGGCGGACTGATCGGCACGCTCGAGCACGTCGGTCTGGCGGGCATCGACCCGACCACGGTGCGCGGCACGGTGCCGGAACTGCTCTACGCCACCTTCCAGCTCACCTTCGCCATCCTGACCGCGGCGCTGGTCAGCGGCGCAATCGCCGACCGGGCCAAATTCTCCGGCTGGATGGTTTTCGTGCCGCTGTGGACGCTGGCCGTGTACGTGCCGATCGCGCACTGGGTGTGGGGACCGGACGGCTGGCTGGCGAAGTTCGGCGCGCTGGACTACGCGGGCGGCCTGGTGGTGGAGATCGCCTCCGGCGGCTCCGCGCTGGCGCTGGCGCTGGTGCTCGGCCCGCGCATCGGCTTCAAGGTGGACGCGATGCGACCGCACAACCTGCCGTTCGTGCTGCTCGGCGCGGGCCTGCTGTGGTTCGGCTGGTTCGGCTTCAACGCGGGCTCGGCGCTGAACGCCAACGGTCTCGCGGCGGCCGTGTTCCTGAACACCCTGGTCGCGGGCTGCCTCGGCATGCTCGGCTGGCTCGCGGTCGAGCGCGTACGCGACGGACACCCGACCACCTTCGGCGCCGCGTCCGGCGTCGTCGCCGGCCTGGTGGCGATCACTCCGTCCTGCGGTTACGTCGACACCATCGGCGCGGTCGTCGTCGGACTCGCAGCGGGCACGGTGTGTTCCTTCGCGGTCGGCTGGAAGTTCAAGGCCAATTACGACGACTCCCTCGACGTGGTCGGCGTGCACTTCGTCGGCGGCGTGGTCGGCACGGTGCTCATCGGCCTGCTCGCCAGTCAGGTGATGACCGGCGGCGTGGAAGGTCTGCTGTACGGCGGCGGGCTCACCCAGCTCGGCAAGCAGCTGCTCGGCGCGGTGGTGGTCGCGGCATACGCCTTCGGCGTCTCGTTCGCCCTCGGCAAGGGCATCGACCGGGTCATCGGCTTCCGGATCAGCAAGGAGGACGAGACCTCGGGCATCGACTTCGCGCTGCACGCGGAGACCGCGTACGCCGAAGGGGTGCACGGACATTCGCCGCGCGGACACTTCGGCATCGGCGGCGGACACACACCGCACGATCGGGACGCGGACTGAGCGACCGGCTAGCAGGTCCGGCGCCGCCGGGCCGGACCTCGTCGGTACAGCTCAGGACACCGCGTCGGCCGAGGCGGCCCAGGAATTGCATTTCTGGACGCGGTTGTTCCGGTAGCCGTACTCGTACCAGAGACCGTAGTTCTGCTTGGATCCGTGGTCGCGTGCGTCACCGGGGTTGTCGCCGCGGGTGTAGTTGTCCCGCACCGTGTTCTCGCCCTGCGCCCCGGAGACCGAGCCGACATAGGCGGACGAGCCGATGAACATCCCGCCGAAGCACTGCGCGCCCAACTCCAGGCGGCGCGACAACTCGAGGCCCCGCGCGCTGCGCGGCCCCGCGTTGTATCGCTCCTCGTGCGTTCTCTTCGAGATACCGGTGATCGCCTCGACATGGTGGCCGTACTCGTGCGCGAACACCATCAGGTAGATGACCCAGTTGTCGCCGTACAAGTTGGTCTGGATCTTGTCCAGCGGCATATAGATGGTGTTGTTCATCGAGCAGTAGAACGCCGCGTAGTTGCCGCCCGAGCTGGTGCACGGCGAGACCGCGTCGACGCCACGGGCCGGGACGCTGATGTTCGGCGGCGAGAACGGCAGCTTCTCGTAGTCGAGCAGCGCTTTCCACATCTGGCCGAGACACGTGGAAGCCGACTGGAAGAATGCCTGGGCCGCGGCCACATTCGGAGCCCAGCGCGAGAACGTGCACTGAATGTTGTTCAACCCCGTGTCCGCGTGTGTGAACAGCGGATGATCGCCGAGCTTCGCGACCGGTTGCGGCCCGGCTGGTCTGGTCGGCGTGGCCGAGGTGGTCCGGACCGGACTGCTCGCCGCGGTGGTCGGACGGGCCGCCGACGTGGTCGTCGCCGCGGACGACGAGGGAATCGTCGGCGTATAGGTGTAGCTCGGCGTGTACGCCGTTGTCCTGCGGTCGTTCTCGTTCTCGGTGCTCGCCACCGCGACCGCCGCGGCGAGCAGCGCGCCGACCATGAGGAAGATCCCGAGCACTCCGAAGACAGCGCCGGCTCCGCCGCCGCGCCGAGGCGGCGGATAGGGACGCCCGTAACCCGGTGGGCCGTAGGGCGGAACCGCATAGCCCGGCGGCGGCCCGTAGGGCGGGGGCGCGTGCCCTGGGTACGGGTAGCCCGGGGGCGGATATCCGGGCGGCGGCGCGTAACCCGGCGGCGGGCCGTACGGCGGCGGATAGTGCGGCTGGTGTCCGTAACCGTAAGGCGGCGTCGTCATCTCAGCTCACCCTGCCTGCCGATGCGGTGAAGGTGTTGCACTGGTTGGTGCGGTTCTTGTCCACGCCCTCTTCGAACCAGTCGCCGCTGTTCTCCGATGACCCGTGGTCGCGCGCGTCGGTCGGTCCATCGCCGCGGCCGTGCGCGTCCCGCCGCGCCACGCCGATCTGCGTGGTGGTGAGCGATCCGCCGTCCTCGGAGGAGCCGAGGAACATGCCATTGAAGCACTGCGCCTGCAACTCGATTCGCCGCGAGAGCTCCAGTCCGCGCTGGCTGCGCGTGCCCGCGTCCACCCGCTCGCTGTTGGCCTTGCGCAGAATCCCCGACACGGCCTGCACGTGGTGGCCGTACTCGTGCGCGAACACCGACAGGTAGACCACCCAGTTGTCCTTGAACAGTTCGGTCTGCAACTGGCTGATCGGCATGTAGATGGTCTTGTTCGCCGGGCAGTAGAACGCGGCGAAGTTGGTGGTGGTGCCGGTGCACGGCGTCGAGATGCCCGCGGTGGAGGCGCTGACGTTCAGCGTCGGCGGCGTGAACGGCAGATTCGCCTTCTGCAGCACCGGTTTCCACGCCGACTCCAGGCAGCCCGCCGCGGTCTCGAAGAACTTGCGCGCGGTCTCGACCTGCGTGCTCCACGGGGTGTAGTTGCAGTCGGCCGGGATCAGCGTCGCGTTCGGATCGGTGAGCAGCGGGTTGTTACCCGTCTCCGCGGGGCCCTGGGAGCCGTCGGGTGTGTAGGTGAAACTCGACGACGGCCCGGAGGCGCGGTCGTTGCGGTCGCTGCGAATCGCGGTGCGCACCAGCGCTCCGGCGACCAGGAACACCACGACCAGCAGCAACGAGACGATCTTGCTTCCGCCACCCTTGCGCGGCGGCTGCGGCGGACGGCCCGGCGGGCCGTATGGCATCGGAGGCGGCATCGGCGGGCGATACCCGGGCGGCTGACCGTAGCCGGGCGGCTGACCGTAGCCGGGCGGGGCCGAATAGCCCGGCGGCGGGGCGTATCCCGGACGCTGCGCGTATCCCGGCGGCGGCCCGTAGCCGGGCGGCGGCGGGTATCCGGGCGGGGGCCCGTAACCAGGACGCGGGCCGTAGCCGGGCGGCGGAACAGGGTGTCCACCAGGTGGAACCGGTCCATAACCGTACGGTGGTTGGGTCACTCCCCCGTACCCCCTCGCCTCTGGTGATCGTCGACAGCCGCTGACGAAGAATAGCAACCTGTCTAGAGTAGGCACTCATGCTGACATTTCGGGGGGCCGCCGCTGGCGCGCTGATTCTCGCCGCCGCGGGATTGGTGGCCACCGCGCCGGGTGCCCAGAGCGAACCGACGCCGGAGGGCGTGACCATCGTCGCCGATCTGAAGCTCAGCCGCGAGGGCGTGCTCGAAGTCGACGAGACGGTGACCGTGCCACCCGGCGGATCGTTCAAGATGTCACTGCCGCTGCGCCTTCAGTTGCGCGACGACGTGCAACGGCGCTTCGAGGTCACCGATATCGACGCGCAGGGCGCAGGCACCGCGACGGTCGCCAACGATCAGCTCACCATCGACGCCAAACCCGGTGAGTCCAGCTACAAGTACTCGATCCACAACACTGTCAGCGAAGCGCCCGGCACCCAGGTGTTCCACTGGCTCGGCGTGATGAATACCGACATCGCCTCCATCAGCGCGTCGGTGATCAGCCCGAGCTACGAAATGGCCATTCTGGACTGCAAACTCGGGCCGCCGGGCAACACGAGGCCGTGCGCCGACGTCCGTATCGAGTCCGACGGCGTGCTCTGGCTGGAGCAGACCGATCTGCACAAGGGCGACGCCATCGACCTGACTTTGCAGCTGCCGCCGGGCACCGTCCCCGCCAACGCCGACATCGATGACGAGAGCGCGCCAGGTCCGTTCTCGGTGACCACTCCGGTGCTGGCCGCCTTCGGCGTGCTGCTGCTCGCGCTGGCGGGCTTGGCCGTCTTCGTGTTGCGCGCGCGTCGCGAGAACGCCGCGGCGGGAACCGGTTCCGATACCGTCGACCCGCTGCTGCGCGACGGCAACCAGGTGCAGTTCACCTCGCCCGAGGGCATCCTGCCCGGTGAGGCGGGTCTGCTGCTCGACGAGCACGCGGACGCCATCGATATCGCCGCCACCGTGGTCGATTTCGCGGTGCGCCGCTACATCTGGGTGACGCCGATCAGCGACAGCGACTGGCGCATCAACCGGGTGAACGCCGCCGACGATCAGCTGCGCGACTACGAGAAGGCGGTGTACACGGCGCTGCTGCCCGAGGGAGCCGACTCGGTCACCGTCGGCGAATTGCGCGCGCCAGGACGGGTGCAGGCCGAGCAGATCCGCCGGGCGATGGTGGACGACGCGGTGCGGCGTGGCGCCTTCGCCGACCGGTCCCGCATCGGGCTGCCGGTCTGGGTGGGCGGCGCGCTCATCGTGGCCGGCATCGCCGCCACCGTGGGTCTGGCCGTCACCGCAGGCTCCGCGTTGGTCGGCGTCGCGATCCTGCTGGCCGGCGTGGCGACCGTGCTGATGCCCAAGTACCTACCGTTGCGCACCCAGGCGGGCCGCAAGCTGTCCTCCCAGGTGCGCGCCTTGCAGCGCGGCCTCGATGCCACTCGGCGCGAACAGATTCCGCCGACCGATCAAGAGACGGTGTTCTCCCGCGCGTTGCCGTTCACCGTCATCGGCGGCCGCGCCGACAACTGGATCCGCGCGTTCCGCGACCTGAATCCGGCCGCCGACGCCCAGCCGGGCCTCTACTGGTTCGGCAGCTTCGAACGCGACCAGAACCTGCACCGCTTCGCCGCCCACTTCCCGTTCTTCATCACGGCGCTCGAGGGTTTGTTCGCCGGTTCGTCGGCCCGCTGACCGAATACACGTCGAAAGGCCGGGTTCTCCGAGGAGGACCCGGCCTTTCGAGGTTTTCGAGTTCGGTGTCAGTCGGCGAACGTGGTGCGTCGCATGGCGGCGAGCGGATCGGCGTAGAGCGCGCTGAGCGAGGCCACCACGGCGGCGAATTCCTGGACCTTGCCGCCGAATCCGCTGAGGCGAATATCGGTCGGCGGGAGGGTGGAGCTCCGCCGGAACGACTCGGCGACGTGCGCGATGCCGGGCCGGTAGCCGGTGAACGCCTGCCCGCCGAGGATGACGCGATCCGGGTTCAGCATGTCGCGCACCAGCGCGACGGTGCTGCCGAGCATGACCGCCCGCTCCGCGAGCAGCTCGCGCGCCGGGACCGAACCGGCCGCGGCCGCCCGGTACAGGTCCGCGATGGTGGACCCCGCGGTCCCGTTGTACGCCGGGATGATTCCGCGCCCGACAGCCCGTGCGTGCAGCGCCCGGTCACCCACGGTGACCTCCAAGCAACCCCGCCTGCCGCAGGTGCACTCGACGTCGGAGCCGGTGGGCAGATGCGCGATCGAACCGGGACCGTTGCTCGGGGTGTGCACCCGGCCGTCGAGAGTGACCGCGATGCCCGCGGTTTCGCGCACGTAGAAGTACAGGCTGCTGCCGCGCTGCTGCCCCTCGGGCGGTTCCGCGGTCGGCAGCAGCAATTCGGAGCCCGCCATCGCCTCGACGTGCGGCGCCACCGAGACCGGCAGCTCCAGCACTTCACCCAGCACGGCGCCGATCTGAGCGCCCTTCCATTCCAGTTTGGGGTGATCGACCATGCCGGTCAGCGGGTCGACGCGGCCACCGATCGCGACGCCTGCCCACAGCGGTTTTCGCCGATGCCAGCGCTGCAGAAAGGCTTTCGCGCTGCGCGCCACGGTGGTGGTCGCGAATTCCTGGCCCGTCTGCGGGGTGGCGATCGCCAGCCCACCGAGAATCCGGCCGCGCAGGTCGGCGACCACGATCTTGGTCGCGGCGGCGCCGATGTGAATGCCGAGGGTCAGGTAGGTGTCGTAGTCGACCTCGAACGGCACCCGTGGGCGGCCCACCGCGCCCGACGTGGTCAGGTCCGGCCGCTCCCGCAACAGACCAGTGCTGAGCAGGGAAGACACCTGACGGTTGACCGTCGCGATGCTCAAACCCGTTGCGCGCGCGGCATTGTCGCGAGAAATCGGCCCGCCGGTGGCGGCGCGCAGCACGGCGGCCGCCGGATTGTCGGAGATGCGGAGTTCCGGCGCAACGACGGGACGCTGTACGCGGACACGACCGGTAGCAACCCGCGAAGCGGGACGTTCCAGGGTAGGGATCGACATATGAAGAGTCCTTGCTGAAGTCCCGTCGAACGGGACGTGCCTACACGAGCGGCGACGAGGCAGCGCGCACGCCGAAAGGGCGGCTCAGCTGCAACGACGGGAGCGACACAGCTCCCGCGTCAGCGGCAGCCGCAGGCCGAGCGCGGCGGTCACGTAGGTGACCCGCAAGGCGGAGCGGCTGCTGGAGGACATACAAAAAAAGGTAACACCGAATTCACCGGCGCACCAAGCATCCACAAGTCCCGGTGCTCGAGGCCACAGCGTTTTGCCTGGTCGCAGGCGGGCACGCCAAAGCCCCGCCCAAGCCGAAGGCATTGGGCGGGGCGGGTTTCCACGGCGGTGACGACCGAGGAAGCGGGAATGGACTACTTCGCCGGAGTCGGCGCGTTGAACGGCGCGTTGACTGTCGAGAAGTACTGGATGGCCGCGCCGATGGCGACCGGCGCCGTCACGAAGATCTGGCCCGCGATGGTGCCGAGCGCGCCGACCGCGGCCGCACCGGCGAGGCAGCCGACGGCCGCCGCGGGCAAGAAGGGCCCGAACAATCCGACGATGGTGCCGCCGACGGCGGCGCCGCCGAGGATGCCGCCCACCACGCAGCCGACCGCGGCACCGCCGAGACCGCCGACCAGCGTGCCGATCGTGGCACCCATGCTGATGGTGCTGGTCAACCGGCTCCAGGCCGCGACCTCACGGTCGTACTCGGACTTCCACGGCGCCTTGTCCTCGAACGGCAGCGCGACCGGCTTGTAGGTCGCGTGGTCGAGATCGAGCTGCGGCGTCAGCGTCGCGGTGCGATCCGAGATCTGCGCCGCGATCGGGAACTCGAACTCGTCGAGCCGGAACTTCAACGGCGTGCCCGCGACCACGGTGCCGTCCGCGGCCTTGATCTTCAGCGCGCCGTCCTCGGTGACGAGCGAGCCCGCGTCGGTGCTGATGATCGCGGCGGTTTCGGTCTGGGTGGCGGTGAAGTCGATGACGTCCCCGGCGGGGGTCTCCGGACCGGCCACCGCGGTTCCCGCCGTGACGCCGGTCGCCATGGTCACGAGTGCCGCGACCACGGCGAGTTTCCTGATTCTCATGTACTGCTGTCCCTCATCCGATGGAGCGTGTTCGAGGGAACACTATCGAGCACCGGCTGGTTTCGGACGAGAAAAAAATGCAACAAGATCCGAATGGGCAATCGGCGGGCGAATGCTATTTCGCCGCGGCGGCCTTCGCCTCCGCCTTCACCCGCTTCTTGAACGCACGCACCTCCAGCAGGGACTGAGCGTCGGTGATGTCGGCGGCCGAGCGTCGCGAGTCCTTCTCCGAGTAAGCGCCCGCCGCCTTTTCCCAGCCTTTCGGGCGCACTCCGAGTTGCTTGCCGAGAAGTGCGAGAAAAATACGCGCCTTCTGGTCGCCGTAGCCCGGCAATGCCTTCAGCCTGCGCAGCACTTCCTTGCCGTCCGGATCGCCGTTCGTCCAAATCGCCGCGGTGTCGCCGTCGTAGTGTTCGACGACGAAACGCGCCAATTCCTGGGTGCGCCGCGCCATGGACCGCCCGTAGCGGTGGATGGCGGGCGGCGTCGCGGCGAGTTCCTCGAACGCCTCCGGATCGGCTTCGGCGATCTTGGTTATGTCGAACCCGTCCATCCGGTCGGCGATCTTCTTCGGACCGCGGAAGGCGTGTTCGAGTGGGAACTGCTGATCGAGGAGCATGCCCGTCAACAGAGCGAACGGGTCCTCCGACAGGAGCTTGTCGGCCTCCGGTTCCTGCGCGAGACACAGTGTGACGGTCACCGTCGTTCCTTTCGGTTTGTCGGCGCGTTCGTCCGTCGATCATCTCACCCGCGTCCAGCTGTGCGGCACGCCACAGCCGCGCGTAGGCTCTGGCCATGCCTCAGACGACGGCAGTACCTAGGGACGGACACGCGCCCATGGACACTTATTCATTGCGTCCGGATCGCTTCGACAGGGCGGGCAGGGATCAATTGGTCGACGTGCGCGACCTGCAGGCCGCCCTACCCGGCATCCGGCGCCTGCGCACCTGGGCGCACGAGGCACTCGCGCTGCAACCCGGCGAACACGCCGTCGACGTCGGCTCGGGCACCGGTTCGGAGACCTTCGTCTTCGCCGACGCGGTCGGTCCGACCGGCGAGGCGGTCGGCGTGGAACCCGACCCGAATCTGCTCGCCTCGGCGGAGCGCCGCGCGTCCCAGCTCGGCTCGCACGCGAAGTTCCACTCCGGCGACGCCTACGGCATCCCGTTCGGCGCCGACACCTTCGACGCGGTGCTCTGCGAGCGCGTCTTCCAGCACCTCACGGCGCCCGGCCGCGCGGCGAACGAGATCGCCAGGGTGCTGCGCCCCGGCGGCCGCGCCGTGGTGGTCGACGTCGACTGGGACACCGCGATCGTGCATCCCGGCGACCGGCAGGTGGTCCGCCAGGTGCTGGACACGCTGGTCTCGGCCACCACCAACCCGCTGTCCGGCCGCAGGCTACCCGGCTTGCTCACCCAGGCCGGTCTAGTGATCGACGACGTCGGCTCACACGCGCTCGTGCAGGACCGCAGCGTGGGCCCCGGCTCGCTGGTCACCCGTATCTCGGCCATGGCGGTGGCACGCGGCGCCATCACCGAGGCCCAGCGCGACCGGTTGCTCGCCGACCTCGAGCGCGGCGCCGACACCGGCGACATCCATCTGTCGGTGACGATGTTCGCGGTGCTGGCGCACAAGCCGCACTGAGCCGAGCCTCGGGCAAACGACGGCCCTCCGCACCGGTGTGCGGAGGGCCGTCGCTCGTTCTCTGTGCCGGCTACTTGCCGAGCAGCTTCTCGGTGGCCGCCAGCAGCACGCAGGTGGCCAGGCCGTCCATCGCCTTCTCCAGTTCGGGCAGCTTCGGGAAGCTGGGGGCGATGCGAATGTTCTTGTCCTCCGGATCGTTCCGGTACGGGAAGGCCGAACCCGCCGCGGTCAGCGCGATGCCCGCGTCCTTGGCCAGCGCGATCACCCGTGCCGCGGTGCCCTCGAGCACGTCCAGGCTGATGAAGTAACCGCCCTTCGGCTCGGTCCACGAGGCGACCTTGGACGCGCCGAGCCGGTCCTCCAGGATCTTCAGCACCAGGGCGAACTTCGGCTCCAGGATCTCGCGGTGCTTCTGCATGTGCGCGCGCACGCCCTCGGCGTCCTTGAAGAAACGCAGGTGGCGCAGCTGGTTGATCTTGTCGGGGCCGATGCTCTTCTTCGACGCGTGCGAGAGGTACCAGTCCAGGTTCGCGGCGGACCCGCCGAGGAAACTGACGCCCGCGCCCGCGAAGGTGATCTTCGAGGTGGAGGCGAAGACGATGGGCCGGTTCGGGTTTCCGGCGGCCGCGGCAAGGCCGAGCACATCGAACACGGGCGCCGCGGTGTCGGTCAGCGGGTGCACAGCGTAGGCGTTGTCCCAGAACAGCCGGAAGTCCGGGGCCGCGGCGGGCATCGAAACCAGTTCCCGCACAACCTCTTCGGAGAAGACCACACCGGTCGGGTTGGAGTAGTTCGGCACCGCCCACAGACCTTTGATCTGCGGGTCGGCGGCGAGCAGCTCGGCGATGCGATGCGTGTCCGGACCGTCGTGGCGCATCGGGATCGGGATCATCTCGAAGCCGAGCGCCTCGGTGATCGCGAAGTGCCGGTCGTAACCCGGTGCGGGACAGAGGAACTTCAGCGCGGGCTCGGCCGCCCAGCGACGCTCGGAATCGTTGGTGCCGTAGAGCATCGCGTAGGTGATGACGTCGTGCATCAGCTCGAGGCTCGCGTTGTTGCCCGCCAGCAGGTTCTCCACCGGGATGCCGAGCAGCTCACCGAAGATGGCGCGCAGCTCCGGGAGACCGTGCAACCCACCGTAGTTGCGGCAGTCGGTGC
This sequence comes from Nocardia sp. NPDC050793, assembly GCF_040654065.1. NCBI lineage: Bacteria > Bacillati > Actinomycetota > Actinomycetes > Mycobacteriales > Nocardiaceae > Nocardia > Nocardia sp. NPDC050793. The sequence goes on along the minus strand of NZ_JBFAHG010000002.1, from coordinate 1,009,024 downwards.
CGGTGGCGTCCCGGTAGTCGCCTTCGCCGGGCAGGGAGAGCAGCTCCACCGATAGGTCTAGTTGTTCCGGCGAAGGTTTCCCCCTCGTCAGGTCCAGCGTGAGCTTCTCGGTCTGGAGCGTCGCGTAGTTCGCGGTCTGGGACTCGTGTTCCGACACGAGCTCCTCGTGGCTCATCAAACCGATCTGCGTTTGCCGGGGCATCCTGAGCAGCCTTTCGAAGCAGCGAAGGGGCGTGGTTCGTCCGTGCCGACGACCGTCGGTGGACCGTTGACCACGTTACCCGTGTGTTGCTCGGAATTGGAGGCGTACCTTTGCCTACGCTGGGTCGTTTGCCTGGCTGGGGCTCCGCGCGGTCCGATGACGGACTACTGCGGCTGCGCCGTTCCCGAAATATCAGTGGACTGACGGCGAGTGCCCGAACCCGGGGCCGGAAATATAGGGGACCCCGCGCACCCGGCAGAGCCCGTTGACCCTTGCTGCCTTCCGGCCCTGGGGGAGTTCACAGGATGCGCGCCGCGCGGGATCCGTCGGCCAGTGTAGCGGGTCATCCCCGCTCCATCCGAATGGGGCCGTTCCGACCCATACGCTCCGGCCTCCACACCCGGCCCGACCAGGACAAACCATCGATTCACCGGGGCAATTTGGCGTCCGACCGGGGGCAACCGGTATGCTGCTCCACGGAGGATTCGCCTAGTGGCCTATGGCGCTCGCCTGGAACGCGGGTTGGGTTAACGCCCTCAGGGGTTCAAATCCCCTATCCTCCGCCACAACGGCAGGTCGGGACACATTTTCAGTGTCCCGACCTGCTGTTTTTTGTTGACCGACAACGCCGACCACGCACGACATGGTTGAGAGCCTGTAGGTCAGCGCGGTTGGCACATTCGCCTGGGACGACACCGGGGTGGGTCGCCGGACTCAGGGGTTCAGACCGGACATCAGGGTCCGGACCAGGGCCGTCGCGATCTGGTCGGTGGCATCCTGGTCGGCGGGCTCACCGGCGAAGCTGCTCAGAAACGCGTGCTGGAGGCAGGCTCCGATCAGGAGAGCGGCGGCCGCGTCGGGGTCGGCGTCGGAGCGGATGCGGCCGAGGTCACGTTCGGCGGTGAGGTATGCGGCCACCGCGATGCCGATGTATTGAGGGCCTGCGCCGCGGTCGCGCAGTGCGGCGCGGTGGGCTGCCAGCAGATCGGGTTCGGCGAACAGGGAGGCGGCCATCGGGAAACCGACGCGGTAGAAGGCGAGGGCCCCGCGCGCGACCTGCTCCAAGGTTTCCTGGACCGAGCCCTGTCCGGCCCGCTGAGTCAAACCGGCGACCGCGGACCCGAGGTTGGTCGGCGCGCGCTCGACGAGGACGGCGAGGAACAGGTCGGTCTTGTCGCGAAAGTGCTTGTACAGCGCCGCTTCCGAGTAACCGGCCGCCTTCGCAATCTCCTTGGTGGTCGTGCGGGCCAGGCCGCGGGTGCGCATGACATGCGCGGCCGCGTCCAGCATCCGATCACGAGTACTCACTGGCGCCTCCGTTTGACAAGTAAGTGGGTGCTCACCCACTATAGCGGTTAGTAAGTACTCACCAACCTTTGGAGCCGTCATGGACTCGACCAATCCCCGCCACGTCGTCTGCCTCGGCGACAGCATCACCCGCGGCCAGGTCAGCGCGGACTACCTCGGTATCCTCGAAAATCGAATGCCCGCAACCCGTTTCAGGTTCACCAACATGGGCGTCAATGGCGATCTCGCGTACAACGCGCTACAACGCCTCGATTCGGTGATCGCACTGCGGCCCGACGTGGTGACCGTGCTCATCGGCACCAACGACGCCAATGCGAGCCTCAGCGAGAAGAACATTCGCATGATGACCCGGATGAAGAAGCTGCCGACGCGGCCGACCATCGACTGGTTCCGGGAGAACCTCACCGCTGTTGTGCACCGGCTCACCGTCGAAACCGACGCGCGGATCGCGCTGCTTTCACTGCCCGTACTCGGCGAGGAAATCGGCTCGGAGGCCGTTCAGCGTTCCGCGCAATACAGCGCGGCGATCCAGGAGATCTCGGAGGCCAACGGGGTCACCTATCTCCCGCTCAACGAACGGCAACTCGCTCACCTGCGTGCCGCGAAACACGTGCCGGGTATTCGATTCCGGGACGGCCGGATGCTGTCGGCCCTCGCCGCGACACAGCATTTCGTGCTGCGCCGCTCGTTCGACACCATCGCCCGCCGCCGCGGCCTCGCGCTGACCACCGATATGATTCATCAGAACACCTGCGGCGCAACGATAATCGCCGATCTCGTTGCCGAGTTCTGCGCGAGCGTCGACGGCATTCCGGTGCGGCAGTCAGCGATTGCCCGATGACAACGATCGATACCACCCGGCGTTGGCCGGTGATCTCGTTCCGGATCGTCGCTACCGGAGTCGCCACGCTCGTGCTGCTACAGGCCGCGCTGGCAGGCAGTTTCCTGTCGGGTAACTTTGAATCGCTCGCCGCCCACGCCCGCAACGGCGGGATGACGACCGCCGCGCTATTGCTGCAGACCGCCGTCGCCGCGCTGGCCTGGCGGATGGGTTCCGGTGCGGTTCAGTTGATGGTCGCGAGTCTGGCGCAGACTCTTGTTGCCGCAGTATTGATTCCGCTCGGCCATCATCGAATCCTGACCGTGCATGTTCCGCTCGCGGTGTTGCTGGCGATCGGTGTCCTGATCGTCGCGGCCCGCAGTTGGCGATCCGAATCGAGCGAAATCCGGTGAGCTCCCGCATGACTCGCCGCGGATTTCTCGGTTCGGCGATCGCGGCCACCGGAGTCGCGGCCACCGGATGGTTCGCAGGCGGTCGACTGCTCGGTCCCGGTGAACCCGGACGCCTGCTCACCAGCCGAGTGCCACTGCCGCGACCGTATCAGGTGCCGCTGCCGAAACCGCCGGTGCTCGAGCCGGTACGCAGTGACGCGACCACCGACTACTTCGAAATCATTCAGCAGCAGGCCGATCTCGACATCGTTCCCGGCTTGCGGACTCGGGCTTGGACCTATCACGGCACCTTTCCCGGACCGAGCATCGTGACCCGGTCGGGTCGACGCACCGTGGTCCGGCACCGCAACGAATTGCCGCAACCGACGGTGGTCCATCTGCACGGCGGTCACACCCCGGCCGACAGCGACGGCTACCCCATGGACCTGATCCTGCCCGCGGGTCGACACTCCGATCCCATGACCAGCGGGCATACCGATCATCATCCGGGCGCGGTGCGCCATGGCGAACGCGACTACACGTATCCGAATCAGCAACGCGCGGCCACCCTTTGGTACCACGATCACCGGCATGGCTTCACCGGCCATGCGGTGTGGCAGGGGCTGGCCGGTTTCCATCTCATACACGACGACGAAGAAGATGCTCTCCCGTTGCCCACCGGACCACGCGACATTCCCCTGATGATCGCGGACCGATCCTTCGCCGAAGACGGTTCGTTCCTGTACCCGCTGCTCGACCCGACGCTGCGCACCCACGGCGTACAGGACGAATACATGAACGGCGTGCTCGGCGACGTCATCCTGGTCAACGGAGCGCCATGGCCGGTCGCGCCGGTCAGTCCCGCGCGGTACCGACTCCGGTTGCTCAACGCCTCCAACGCGCGTCGATACCGGCTCGAACTGGATCCGCAGCCACCGGGCGGCGGAGGGCTCGTGCAAATCGGCAGCGACGGCGGCCTGCTCGCGAGGCCGATCCGCCACGACGCCCTGGAGATCGCGCCCGCCGAACGATTCGACATCATCGTCGATTTCGCCCGCTACCGGCCTGGCACGCGAGTTCGGCTGGTGAACCGCCTCGGCGCGGGCACAACGGCCGAGGTGATGTGCTTCGACATCACGGAAACCGCCGTTCGCGACGACACCTACCTCCCTGAACGACTGAGCAGCAGTGCACCCAACCGTGACCCGAATCGCGCTACGACGACCCGATCTTTCCATTTCCAACTGCGGCCCGACCACGGCTGGACCATCAACGGTCTGGCGTACCAACCAGGCCGGGCGCTGGCCCGCCCCCGGCTCGGGGATACCGAAATCTGGCGTTTCGTCAGCGATTTCCACCATCCGGTGCACGTCCACCTCGACCCGTTCCAGGTGTTGTCGCGAAACAACCGGTCACCGGGCCCGTTCGACGCAGGCTGGAAGGACACAGTGGACGTGCGCCCGTCCGAAGCGGTCGAGATCCTCGTCCGATTTACCGATCACCCGGGCAATTTCATGCTGCACTGCCACAACCTCGAACACGAGGACATGGCGATGATGGCCGATTTCGTCACCGAATGAGCTCGGCGCCTCCACCGCATGAGGAGGCACTAGCTGGCCGGATAGCTCACCGAGGTCCTGACCGCCGCAGCGGACCTGCTGGCCGACAAGCGGTCGACGGACCGCTTGTTCCGAGGGCTCAGTCAGCGCGCCACATGAGCGCGACACCGAGGGGTGACCGTGTCGAGCATCCGCACCTTGTTCATGCGCGGATCGCGGCGCGGGCCTTGTCCAGGGCGGCGACCACTCGGTCGATGTCGTGTGGCTGGGTGCGGTAGCTCGTGATGCACAGCCGGAGGGCAGGGCGTCCGGCGAGGCCGATCGGGGCGATCCACGCCTGCCCGCTGCGCACCACGTGTTCGGCAACAGCGGTATGCCAGCGCATACTGCGCTCGGATCCCGTCGCGTCTATGTCGGAGTCGACGACGCAGACGACCGGAAGTGGGGTCTCGTTGATCTGCCGCCACCCGGTCTCGGCCAACCGACTGGCAAGCAGCTCGCCCAGTGCGACGTCGCGTTCCACCTGGGCCGCGAACCCACGCTCGCCCACCGCGGCCATGGCCAGGAAGACCTTCAGTCCAGCGAAGCGGCGTGACCACTGCACGCTGGTGGTGTACGGGTCCCCACCCCCGTCCGCGTCGGGCATGAACGCGGTGCTCACACGGAAGGTCTCCGCCAACGCGCCGTGGTGCCGAGTGAAGAACATTCCCGCACCCATGGGTGCGGACAACCATTTGTGCGCGTCCACCGTGACACTGTCCGACGCCGCCACGCCCGCCAGCAGCGGCCGCAGCCGATCGGAAAGAGCCACCGCACCCGCCCATGCCGCATCGACGTGGAAGTGCATGCCCCATGCACGAGCCAGCCCGGCCAATTCGCCGAGCGGATCGATGATTCCACCGCCGGTCGTTCCAGCGGTGCCGACCAGTAGAAAGGGCAGGTGCCCGGCGACGATGTCCGCCTCGTACAGCTCGCGCAACCGCACCGGATCGAGCTGGTGCCGGATATCGACCGGCACCAGCCGCACAGCCTCGCGACCGAGCCCGGTGAGGTGGGCGATCTTCAACCACGCCAGATGGCTCTCGGCAGAGGCGTAGAACACCGGCCGTCCGGGCACCCCGGCCAGACCACGCTCGGCGAAGCCGGGGAAACGGCGGGTCAGCGCGACAAGTACCGCGGTCAAGTTCGCCTCCGCGCCCCCAACCGTGAAACTGGCTTCCGACGTTTCCGGCAACCCGAGCCGGTCGGCGAGGAAACGCAGCACATGCCGCTCGATCTCGACCGCCGCAGGAGCATGGCTGTACGCCGCCAGTTGTGGGTTGACACCCGCGGCGAGCAGTTCGCCTGCCACACCCCACCAGGTGGGAGTCGGGTTGAACAAGCCGAAATACCGCGGATGAGCGGTCTGCACACCCCACCGCCGCAACGCGCCCATTACCTCGGGCAGCACTTCCTCGGCCGGGCGAGGTGTACGGAAGTCGTAATCCGCCAACCACTCCCGAATACGGTCGCTACCCGCCTCGCCGGGCGCCACCGGACCGTCCGGCACCTCCTCGGCATACCGGAGCACGAGATCGGCGGCCGACGCGAGCAGCCGACCGGCCTCGTCGGCGGCCAATTCCAGCGGTCCGGGGTTCATGATCTTCGCCATGACTCCAGCATCTCCGGGTAGCGCGGTGGCAGGAAGCGGCGGAAAAGCCATGATTCACCCAATTCGAGCCAAGCCGAAACACGCTACCGCACAAGCGACTTCACACCAGAGGCGTCACTCGCCCGGCTACGCGTTCGGTCCGGGGTGCACGGGTCGCGGTCAGGCTGCGAAGAACGGATCGTCGACCACGTACAGCCAGCGGCCGTCCGGCTGCCGCCGCGCCACCTCGGTCGTCGTTGTGGTGAGTTCCTCCCCGCCCGGACCCACACCGGTAGCCGTGGCGAGGCTGGACAGCACCGCCACATCCCCGACAGTGTGAATCTTTCGCAATTCCAGGGAGATACGCGCACCGCGCTCGATGTAGCCCCGGAGGCTGTCTCGGATTGTCTCGGCACCGGAGACGACAACACCCGGAGCCGGCACGAACGTCGCTTCCGGTTCGTACAACGACACCAAGCCCTCCAGGTCACCTGCGGCCAGGTTCTTCATGAACAACAGGCCCAGCTCTTCCGGAGTACCGGCCGAGCCCTCGGTGCGGGCGCCAACGGGCCGATCCCCCCACCCGTTCTGTGCCATCAGATCATGCCAGTTCGGCATAGTCCCGATCGGCAAGTGCCTGCGCACCAACTCGCCCGGGAAGGTCATGGGGCGGGCCTTGCTCGGTTTCCCGATAGCTTGCGCCACAATCGCATCGGTCAAGGCGTAGCCGATATCGGCCCGCGGTAATACGGCGTGCACTCGCTCCACCAAATCGGCGGGCAGGCTTTCGCGGTCGAGTCCGAGCACATCGGCGCCGGTGCCGGCCTGGGTCAGCGCGACTTCGAGGCATTTGCGGCTTGCGATCCCCTCACTGCTGTGCAAGGCGATCGCGTCCCATACCGTGTCGATCCGGCGTTGATCGACCCCGTGCTCACGCAGGAACGCAGCGGCCACGTCCGCTCCGTCGACTTCGAATCGCTGATCGCAGTTGCCGTTTTCGGTCAAACCGAGGTCGTGCAGGACGCAGCCGAGGAACAGCAACTCCTCGTCGTAGTCGACAGCTGGCACGTGCCCGCGCCGCTCGGCCAGCGCCTGGGCGTATATGAAGCTGCGCACGCTGTGGTGAAACACGAATGCAGGTTCGGTCTGTTCGGCGAACCGATACGCCGCTGTCGCCAGCGCGGTCTCGGGAAGCCGGAACTCGGTGTAGAAGTCAGGCAAATCATCAGCCACAGTGGGCACTCCTAGCTCGTTGGGTTGCTCCGGCTCAAATCCTGCTGCCCGCAGCACAACCCAACCAGTGGCCAGAATGCCGATATGCGCTAAATTCTGGCCGTGCATATCGTCGCGGTTCTCGCACTCGATGGCGTCGTCGGTTTCGAGCTCGCCATCCCAGGTCAGGTCTTCGGGACTGCCAACAGAGCCATCGGCAGCGACCATTACGACATTCGGATCGCCGCGCCTGGCCGCAGCGCGTCCACCGATGCCGGTCTCGGCGCTGTCCGATTGCACACCGAGTGGGACCTGGACACCCTGATCGACGCGGACACGATCGTCATTCCCAGCCGCGTCGACTACCTCGCCCAGCCGCCAGAGCCCGCGCTCGACGCACTCCGCGCTGCCGCCGCGCGGGGAACCCGGCTGGCGTCGGTCTGTATCGGCGCGTTCACCCTGGCGGCGACCGGCCTGCTCGACGGGAAGCGGGCGACGACCCATTGGCAGCACGCCGCCGAACTGGCCCAACGCTATCCGCGGATCGATGTCGACCCCGACGTGCTGTTCATCGATAACGGCCTAGTGCTCACTTCCGCCGGTGTCGCTGCAGGACTCGACCTCTGCCTGCATATGCTCCGGCACGACCTGGGCGCCGCCCGGGCCGCCGCCACGGCGCGGCGCATCGTCATGCCCCCGCAACGCGACGGCGGTCAGGCACAGTTCATCGAGTACCCCGACCCCCGCGGCCATGACGCATTCCTGCAGGACACGCTGGACTGGATGGAAGCCAACCTCCATCACCCGTTGACCCTGCACGACATTGCCCGCCACGCCCGAACCAGTATCCGAAGCCTCAACCGGCACTTCCGCGCCCAGATCGGCACGACACCGCTACAGTGGCTGCTCCGCGCACGCGCCAACCGTGCCCAACAGCTGCTCGAAACCACCGCCATGCCCATAGACCGAATCGCCGAAGAAACCGGGTTCGGGGCCTCGAACACACTGCGCTACCACTTCACCCGCCTCGTCGGGATCTCACCGCAGGCCTACCGCACCACATTTCAGACCGCCAACCCCGCGTAGTGTCGGGTGGTGGCCATGCGGAAAGGAGAGAAGCTTCTCACCCGTGCCGATTGGGCGCGCGCTGCCCTCGATGCGATCGGCAAGGGCGGAATCGCCGCGGTCCGAGTCGACCGGCTGGCACCCGAATTGGGCGCCACCCGCGGCAGCTTCTATTGGCATTTCGAGGATCGCCGAGATCTGCTGACAGCAGCGCTGGACATGTGGGAAAGAGACGGCATCACCGATGTCGAGACCGCACTGGCAGCACTGGACGACCCGACCGCGCGACTCCGAGCGATCTTTGCCACCGCTTTCAGCCATCCCGAGACCGCCAACATCGAAGCCGCGCTGACCACTCATGCGGACGACGCGCTCGTCGCGCCCGTACTGAAGCGAATCACCGCAGCCCGACTGACGTTGCTACGCAAGATCTTCGGCGAACTGGGGTTCGACCCGAGCGAGAGCGAGCAGCGCGCCCGCATCTTCCACGTGTCCTACCTCGGCCATTTTCAGGCCCGCCGCGCCACCCCAACTGCCTACCGCGACACCGACTATCTCGACACGTTGCTTCATCTGCTCACCCGCTCGGCCTGACTCGCCGGCATTCCGCGCAGAGCCAGGTGGACCAGGAGCAGCGACGGCACAAAGAAGGTCCATTGCGCCAGGATCAGAATGTCATCGAGCCCGCGGAACGCTACGTTGACCACGACGAACGTGGCGACCATCGCCCACAACAAGCCCAGAGTGACCACAAGTAGCGCCCGCGCCGTCCGGTACTCGCCGCCACGCATCAATCGGGCGGCCCAGCCGGGGGCCAATCCCATCACCAGGAACACCCATCCGACAAAGTGATACATGGCCACCGCCATCATGACCGGCTGACCCTCAGAACCGGACTCCACGCTGTTCGGTATTCCCGACGCGTCCTCGACCAGCGGATCGACGTACCAGAAATACCCCACAGCCTCGTGCACGACCGCGACAATCACCATCAGTATCGCGGCGGCGAACAGCAACCGGACCCTCGTCTTCTCCGAAGACACCGAACCCACGATCTTCACGACGCATCGCCACCTCTCGCCCCTTCCATACAGGACTGTACGGAGGCTGGCGGCGCCGCGCGCTCATGAACCGGCAACCTGGCCCGAATTTGGCGAAAGGTGGCCAAGCAGGGCGTGTTTGCGGCGACTGGACTGTCAGCGGAGGGACGGTGCGGTCGGGTACCCATTGCCCGTCCCGGTTGGGAGGGCCGCGACTTCGCAGGTTCGCAGCCCCGCGCCGACGTGCGCGGCACGGCAGGCGGATCGTGAACGCCGCCCCGATCGTCGGTGCGTGCCCGGCTGCACCTGCCTTCGCCTACCTGCGGTTTCGCACCCCACGCCGACCCGAGAAATACGGGCATGCAGCGGTTTCGACTGGAGGAGCGCTGGTGCGGCCGGTAGCGTGCCCGGCGTTATGTCGATATTTTCCAAGCTCACCGCGGCCATCGCAGCGAGCGTGGTCGTCGGCGCGCCTCTCGCGCTGCCAGCGGCGGCGCAGGCCGATGACGCCGCGCAGTACGCGCCCACCATGCTGATCCTCGACGCCTCCGGTTCGATGCAACGTCCCGACCCGGCGGGCACCATGATGGGCGCGGCCAAGAACGCCGTCCGCACGTTCGTGGAGTCCGCGCCCGCTGCCGCGAAGGTGGGGCTGACCACCTATGGCACCGGCACCGGGAACACCGAAGCGGAGAAGACGGCAGGCTGCCGCGATGTCCAATTGCTTCGGCAGCCCGACACCATCGATAGATCGGCGCTGATCAGCGCGGTGGACGGCATCGAGCCGCGCGGGTGGACCCCGATGGGCGCCGCGCTGCGCGAGGCCGCGCAGGCACTGCCGAAGTCCGGACCGCGTTCGATCGTGCTGGTCTCCGATGGCGACGACACCTGTTCGCCGCCCGATCCGTGCGATGTGGCGCGAGAACTGAAGCAGCAGGGCCTCGATCTCGTCGTGCACACCATCGGATTCGCGGTGGACGGCAACGCCCGCGCGCAGCTGCGCTGCATGGCCGAAGCCACCGGCGGCACGTACAACGACGCCGTCGACGGGCCCGCTTTGAAGGAGATCCTGCCGCGCGTGAGCACCGCGGCGCTGCGCGACTACCGCGCGAGCGGAACACCGATCACCGGCGCTGGGAACTACGCCGACGCGCCGGTCGCCGGAGCGGGCCACTACCTGGACACCATCGGGCACGGCGAGACGCGCTACTACGCCATCGATGTCCCCGCGGGGGCCACCGCGTACTTCACCGGCATCGTCTCCTTCCCACGGGTGTCCGGCGTATCGGTGACCGACGACTTCAACACCGTCCAGTCGCGGGTCTACGGCCGCGACGGCGAGGACTGCCTGTCCTTCGAGACCGAACAGGCGACGAAGTCCAGCGACGGCGTCGCCCTCACCGTCACCCAGACCTGGGACGGCGCGACCAAGCAAGGCACCGGCAAATGCAAGGGCGGCGGCAGGTACTACTTCACGCTGACCTGGGACCGGGTCTCCGACGGTGTGCCGCCCCGGCTGCCGCTCGAGCTGATCGTCGGCGTCGAACCGGGTGTCACCGATCGCGGCCCAGCGGGCGTCTCGACCGAGACGACGTTCGTCGAACCGTCAGGTCCGGGCACCCCCGTGACAGGCGCCGGATCGTTCACCGAAGCGGTGACACTCGAAGGCAGCGGCCGCTACACCGATACGCTGCGGCCCGGCGAGTACGTCTTCTACCGGGTTCGGCTGAACTGGGGTCAGGGCCTGGCCTACCGGGTGCACTTCGAGGCGAACGGGAAGCGGGGCCTCGACGTCATCTCGAACATCGCCACCACTCTGTATTCGCCGCTCGGCGAGGAAATCGACTTCGACACAGCGGCTTACACCGGAAGCGCAGGCGTACTGCCGACCAACGACCCGGCGATGGCCACGGCGCCGATCCGCTATGCCAACCGCGACGCAAACGATTCCGTGGTCCGGAAGCAATCGGTCGCGGGTTGGTACTACATCGCGGTCAAACTGGGCTCGACCTTCACCGAAGGCGCCGGCACCCCGGTCCCCATGCGACTCGACCTGACCGTCGCCGGGAACCCGGAACCGGGCCCCGCCTACACGACGGGGAAGACCGGCGGCATCTTCGGCGAGGACGCGGGCTCGAGCGGTAAACCGATCGTGCACTCCGCCGACAGCGCGCGCGAAGATTCGTCACCGGCGAAGTGGGTCGTGATCGCCGCGGTGGCCGTCGTCGGCGTCGCGGTCGGCGCCGCGGTCATCGGCCTCGCCCTCGCACGCCGCCGGAGCCGGACCCTGCGCTGACACCGGGGCCCATACACAAACCGCGCGGGCGGATCGGTACCTCATGCCGACCCGCCCGCGCGGAGCTTCTGAGCGGTCCGCTTCATCCACAGGAATCACTCTGCGTCGCCGACGATCTCGGCTGTCCGTCGCCCATCTGAGCTCGCGTCGGCTCCGGCGAGCACCGACGGCGCGGTCGCACGCCGCCGGTGCCGGATTCCGCGCTGACACCGGAGCCTCTGCAAAACAACGCGGGCGGATCGGTACCGAATTCGTACCGATCCGCCCGCGCGGTAACTACTCAGTGGTCCACTCGATCCGCAGGAATCCGTCCCGCGCGGGTATCAGCCGTTCAGGCCCATGCCCTGGGCGAGCAGCGGCCACGAGTTGTGCAGCGCCTCTTCCCAATACGGCCAGTAGTGGGTGCCGACCGGGTTGAACTGGTAGGTCGCCGGGATGTTCAGCGAGTCGAGCCGGTTCTTCAGGTTGGCGGTGCAACCGTTGACGGCCGCTTCGATGATCACACCGAGACTCAGATTGACCGCGCCCATGGGGCCGGGCGCGGTGCTCAGGTAGTACTGGACGTCCTCCATCACCGGGATGCCGCTGCCGCTGGAGACGTAGAGCAGCGTGCCGCGCAGCTTCTCCGCGTTGATGACCGGGTCGTTCGCGGCCCACAGCGGGCTGTCGGCGGGACCGTACATGTTGACGGTGTTGCCGCCTCCCCAGGTCTCGGTGGCCAACTTGACGAACTGCTGACCCATCGGGTCGGCGATCTGCGCGCAGCCACTGTAAGCGGCGACCGTCTTCCACAGCCCCGGCTTGGCCTCGGCCAGCTGCAACACCGACGTGCCCGAGGTCGACAGGCCGGCCAACGCGTTGAGGCCGGTCGAGTTCAACGTCTCGTCGAGCAGCGGAGGCAGCTCCTCGGTGAAGAAGGTCTTCCACTTGTTCAGCCCGAGGACCGGGTCCCGCTGCTGCCAATCGGTGTAGTAGCTGCCGCGACCACCGATCGGCTGGATGACGTTGACCGGCTTGTCGGCCAGCCATTCAAGCGCGTGCGTTGCGGCCCTCCAGCTGGCGGTTCCTTCGCCGGCGTCCAGGCCGTTGAGCATGTAGAGGTTCGGCGCGGGCGTCGACTCGTCGGCCGGACGCTGCACGTCGACCTTGATTTCGGTGTCCATCGACGCCGAGTACACCTTCAGGTGCCAGGTACGCCCCTCCTTGACGATGGACGTCACGGCCGAGGGCTTCTGCGGCTCGGCCGAAGCGGCGCCACCGGCCACCGCCACCGACAACGCGGCGGTGAGCGCGAGGGCCGCGGTGCGCAGAGCGGCCACGCTGCGTAGTGCGGAAAGCTTCATCGAACAGTCGGCTCCATTCCACGGGCCATCATCGGCCACATTGTCGTCGAAGTAGTTTCCCCCAGCGGTCGATCACCCGCGACACGTGGGCGCGCCGTAGTTCCGGCCCGGGACCGGGTCACTCGGCATTCATAGGGCATCGATCACTCTCTTACTGCATTCGGACAGGCCCCGGGGCCCATCTCCCCCGAACTATGTCTCCCGCCGAGCCAAAACCGTTACTCGACAGTGTCATTCGGAGGCGCCATTTGCCGTCGTGTTCACCACCGTGTTGCTGCTCGAAAAGCCGCTCTCGGCTACCGACGTCGCTTTCCTGACCGGTCGCCATGACGACGACATGTCGTATCGCGCTGAATACACCCCCGAGGCCGCGACAAATTTGCCGCGGGCGGTCGATGACGTCGCGTTCGGCGGACTGATCCGTCGAAACATCCGACGAAGCCGCGGACGACCAACCCCACCGGTGTTGAAGCTCTGTGCCCACAGCGACGCGCAAGAGGCCGACGAGGGTTCCTGAGTGGGCCCGAACAATTTGCCCGCATAGCGAGGCGGAACCCCCGAAATTCGGGTGCCCGCATACTGGTGGCAACCGATAGTGCGCGCCTAGGATCTAGGAAGTCGGGGAATGTCCAACCAACCGACCGATCGGCGGGTTGTCCAGGCCGCATGCCGGGCTCGCCGGAAGAGGCTAGAGATGAACACCAACAAGATCCGTGTGGTGGGCAGGGCGCGCCTAATCCTGGGGGTAGCGGTAGTGGGGGCCGCGATGACAGTTCCGATGGTGACGGCGGCTCCCGCGACGGCCGTGCCCGCGTCATCGCCCGGCGTCGTGCAGACCGGCTTCCCGCCGTGTGAACGCGGTTTCATGTGCAATGTCGATCGCGACTACGACCGGTGCGACCGCGGCAACGACAACTGGTGGGGCGGCGGTTACGGCGGCGGTGGATACGGCGGCTACGGCGGCGGCGGTTACGGCTGGAGCGATCGCGGCTACGACCGGTGCCGCGGGGACCAGGGTTGGGGTGGTGGATCGAACAACTTCTTCCCCTTCGGCTTGTTCGGTAGCAGCTGACCGAGCCTGTCGCACGGAACGTGCGTAGCAACCACCCGGCCGTGTGACCCGCGCTCAGGGTCATCCGGCATCGGTGGATGCAACGTGCCCGCACGGCGCCGCTGGATGGCGCCGTGCGGACACGGAACTTCGTCGTGAGATATCAGCGCACCGGCTTCAGCGCACGTTGCCCGCAGGTGCGGGACTTCGAAAGCGCTCCGCGTGTTCGGCGGCCCATTCCGCGAAGGTCCTTGCCGGGCGGCCGAGTACACGGGGAACGGTGTCGTCGACGATCGCCGATTCCTTGGGTGGCGTGGCGTACCAGCCGATGACGTAATCGGCGTCGGCCTGGGAGACGCCGGTGGCTATCAGTCGCTCCACGGCCTGCGCGTGGGTGATCCGGTCGAAGGCGATGTCGCGGCCGACCGCATCGGACAGGATCGCGAGCCGTTCGTGCAGGGTCAGCGGCTGCGGGCCGGTGAGGTTGTACACGCGACCGGCGTGGCCGTCTTCGACCAGCGCCGCGGCGGCCACCGCGCCGATGTCGGCCTCGTGCACCACGGCGCTCGGGTGGTCGTAGGGTTCTCGCACCACGCCCTCGGCGCGGATCGAGTCGGTCCAGGTCAGTGTGTTGGACATGAATTCCTGCGGCTCGAGCCGCGTCCACTCCACGCCGGAGTCGGCCACGGCCTGTTCGACCGGGCCGACACCACCGCCCCAGACGACCGTGATGCGCCGGACGCCCGCGTCGACGGCCCGGCGGACCAGTTCGGGACCGACCTCGGCCAGTCCGGCCGTCACGGTGATGTGCAGGCGGGTGACGCCGTCGAGCGCCTCGGCCAAAGTCTCGGGTGCGGTGTGGGTGCCCGCGGCCAGTTCCACTCCGGGCGGGAGCTTCGCGGCCGCCGCGGAGGGGTTTCGGGTAAGTGCCCGCACGCGCTCGCCTCGACGCACCAGCTCCGCCACGACGTGGCGGCCGGTGTTGCCGGTCGCGCCTGTTACCAGTGTTGTCACGGTGTTCCTTTCCACCGCGCCGACGCTAAGAGCTCGACCTAACTCGAGGTCAAGTCCCCGAATTCTGGTGGCCCACCCTCCAGGCCCCGTGCCCGCGCCGACCTCGGCTGAACCCTGGGCTTTCCGACATCCGCGCGCATTGTCGGCGAGGCCGACACCGGGAACGCGGCAGGGCTGCGATGATTCCGGGGTGACTCAGTGGCTCCCCCTCTTCAGTTCCCTGGTCGTCGCCTTCGTCGTACTGGTCGGCGTCCTCATCACCAACCGCACGAACCGCAGGGCGATCGACGCCGCCCACGAGCGCGGCAGCATCGCGCTGGAGGCCGCGCAGCGGAACGTGGAGGCGGTCAACGCGGCGGCCGAGGAGCGGAGCAGGTCCGCACTGGAAGCCGCGCAACGGAATACCGAAGCCGCCGAACAGCGCGAGCACGAGAAGTGGCGTCGCGAATCGGTGCTGGCGGCCGTCACCGCGCTGCTGGAGACCTCGGCCACCGTCCGGCAGCAACTGTCCAGTCAGGATTTCACCTACCTCGGCGAGATCGACCGCTTCGGCCTCGATCTGCACGAAAGCATCGGGCAGTGCGCCGGATCGGTCACCCGGCTGCGCATCCTGTCGAGCCCGCGCATCCCGAACCGCTGTGAAGATCTGCTGCGCACGCTGACCGCGGCCGCGAACATCACCGTGCAGAAGCTGACCCTCACCCTGGACGGGGATGCGACCGTGGACGACCTCGACGACATCAGGACGTTGTGGCACAAGGCCATTGCCAGCACCGTCGAACAGGAACTCTCGGTCATCAAAGCCGCACGAGCCGAACTCGGCTTGGAGCCCCTTCCCGCACCGGAGCGCGTCCCCGCGCCGTCCGTGGCGTAGCCCGAGCACGAAAGGCCTGGCACAGAACCGCTATTGTCCGGCGGCTCCGACCAGACCGGGCTCGGCGGGCTTGCGGCGGAACGAGATGTGCCGGTGACCGAAGAAACTGGCGACGGCGACCAGGCCCATCACTCCGATCGCCGCGGGAATGCTCGGCAGGTGCAGCAGCGAGACGGCCGCTTGGAGCAGCACCATGTTCATCAGCAGGCCGCCGGAGTTGACCGCGACGAAGGCGAAGAAATCGCGCACGACGCGTCCGCGCACCCGGAAGACCAGGGTGCGGTGCAGCACGAACGCGACGACGATGCTGATGCTGTACGCCGCGGGAGGCGCGAGCGCGGCCGAGACACGGCCGTCGAAGATCGCCAGCCACATCACCGTCAGTGCGATACCGAGTCCGGTGTTCACGATGCCGACCATGGCGAACGCGATCTCCTGCCGCCGCACGATGCGCAGCAGCGGCCCGGGATCCAGTTCGGCCTGGTCGACGGTGTTCATCGGACGGCCAGCTCGGCCTCGACGGCGTCGTCCGCCTGCGAAAGTCCGGCGGGCTCGTCTTTCCCGCGGCGGCGGTACAGCCAGTGCAGAACGCCGACGCCGAGCAGTCCGATCAGGGCGCTCGCGCCGCCGATCGGCCAGCCGGGCGGTTGCCAGGCGAGCTTCAGTTCGGCGTTCCTGGTGCCGGGCGGAATATCAACGGCGACAAAGGTTTTCGCGACGGCATCGGTCGGTATCTCGCGGCCGTCGAGGGTGACACGGTAGCCCGGCCAGTTCAACCGCGCGAACACCACGCGGCCACCCGTTTCCGAGCTCACCCGCACCCGGCTGGTGGTGTCCGATTCGGCGATGGACTCGGCGGTCACGCCGTTCGCGGTGGCAACACGGCCGTTGACGGTGGAGAGCAGGCCGTTCTCCCGCTCCAGCACGGAGATGTACTTCTCGTGGCCGGGATAGTCGACCCACTTCCAGCCCTGCGGGGCGGGCTGGTTGCGCGCGTCCGGGTACAGGGCGGTGTGCAGCAAGACCCGGTCCACCTTCATCAGATCGACGACGGTCTTGCCGGTGGTCGGCTCGACGGCGAAGGCCCTGCGGAAGGCGTCGGGGCAGACGCTGGTGTCCCAGCGCATACAGAGCATCTCGCCGAACTGAAAGTGGCCGTTCGGTGTGTATCCGCTGACGTAGGTCAGCTCGAGATCCTTGGCGTAGTTGCCGAAGACGAGGGATCCGTACGCGCCGTCCAAGGTGCGTTCGGCGGGCGGGATGAGTGCGCGGTCGCCCAGCTGCAGCGTGGTGCCGGGGAAATCCGGGAAGGCGGCCTTCATCTGCGAGCGGTGTTCCGGCAGATTCCAGCCGAGTGGCGTCGGCTGGGCCGACCACACCTGCAGATACGCGATCGGGAAGATCGAGACGACCATCAGCGCGCACGCCGCCGCCGCGCCACGGCCGCGCGCCAGCCACACCGCCGCCGCACCGAGCGCCGCCACCGCGAGGGCCGAGACGGCATGCCACACCACTTCCTGCGGCGCCGCCGACACCGAACGCAGCCACAACAGGCCGATCAGCCCGGCCGCGATCAATCCGCGCCGCCGCCAATCGGCGAAGGTGGCGAAACGACCGAGCAGCACACCGAACAGCACCAGCATGCCGAGCGCCACCATCGGCAGCACGCGCGCGGGCCAGCGCAGCGGACCGATGGCGCCGGGACCCGCGGTCCACATCAGCATGACCGCCGTGAAAAGCGCGGGCGCGGTCAGTTCGCGCGCCGAATCCAGCGCCTTGCGCCAGTCGACGAACGCCAGCGCCGGGATGACGAACCAGGCCACGTAGACCACCGGCATCGGCTGCACGTAACCCCACCACGTGGTGAACGCGGGCAAGGTGCTGGGCAGGCTGGCGTTCAACGACTCCGACCACGGCACGGTCAGCAGCTGGTCGTTGTTGATCTGTGCGGTACCTCGCCAGGTGACCTTGGCCGAGAGCATGCTCGGCAGGTACGTCGCGAGTCCGGCCAGCGCCGCGCAAGCCGAGACCACGAGCAGCCGCAGCGACGGTTGCCACTTGCGCTGGTGGACGAGTTCGCCGACGGCCACCGCGACGATCATGATCCCGGCCTCGACGGCGGGGAAGATGTACTGCACCGAGATGGCCAGATAAAGGAAGACGAAGGTCGGGATCGGCCCGGAGCGCCCGCGCGCGTAGCGCACACCCGACGCCCACGCGTGCGCCAGCCAAGCGGTGCCGGTGAACGCGGTCATCCAGCTGGCCTCGTCGAAGAACAGCAGCCAGCCGCTGAACGGGATGGCGACGCCGGCCACGGCCGCCCACGGCGCCCGCGACCCGTAGGCAAGACAGATCCGGTAGACGCCGAGTCCGAGCACGATCGCGAAGATCAGCTTGACCACGGTGGCGTACAGCGCGAGGTTGTCCACCGAGGGCGCGATCAGATCGATCAGCAGCTGCGGCGGATTCAGCAGGCCCGCCTCTTCGATGGTGTAGTTGCCCGCCATCCAGTGCTCGGGAACCAGGATCGGCAGATCACCGTCGCGCAGCCGCCTGCCCATCATCACCCACAGCGGGGCGTACTGGGACTCGGTGTCGTCGGTATAGAAATGCCGGACGTTGGCCAGTAGAACCGCGACATACCCCGCGACCACGCCGAGCGCGGTGATGATGCCCCATTTGTACACCTCGCGCGGAGCGAGAGTTCCACTGTCCACCACGAGTCCCAGACCCTACAGGCAACCGCCCGCCACCGAACGGAAGCCGATCGATGACGGCACCCGAGTGGGCCGATCACGCGGCTGGTTTCACCGTCATCTCGACGTGCATGCCCGCCGCGGTCACCATGTTGACGAGCGAGTCCAGGCTGAACAGATGGACCTTGCCGCGCATGAGATCGGAGACCCGGGGTTGGGTCACGCCCAGCCGCTCGGCCGCCGCAAGCTGCGTCCAGCCCTGGGCGGTGATCCGTTCGGTCAGCTCGATCATCAGGCGCGACCGCAGTCGCATGTTCTCCGCCTCCTGTGGGGTGTCCTCGATCGCGTCCCACACGCTGTCGAACGACTCGTCCGCCATCAGCGCTCTCCCTTCTCGAACTCCGCCACGACCTGCCTGAGCCGCTTGGCCGCCAGATTCAGATCCGCCGCCGGGATCTGCTGGGTCTTCTTCTGGAAACAATGCAGGACGTAGATGCGCTCGGCGAGCTTCGCGACATAGATGACACGAAACGCGCCGTTGTGGTCCCGAACCCGGATCTCACGGACGCCAAGCCCAACGGCCGAGACTGGTTTCCAGTCGGTCGGGTCGAGACCACGTTGAACCCGGTCGAGTTGGTAACCGCATTCTCTGCGCGCGGCGAGCGGGAACTCGCGGAGGTCGTCGAGCGCGGTGGCAACGAACCTGATCGGCTTCACGCAGGCAATATACAAATTTTTGTATGTCAGCGTACCCCGTTCGATGGATTCGGGAAACCGCTGCGCAGAAGACGCATATCGGAGGAACTGACGTGGGGGCGGGCCTAGACTCGGACTCTGCAGTCTTCGGTGGTGAGCGAGGCGAGATGCGTACTCGGTTCGAGTTCGACCTGCATACCGTTGCGGCGCCGGAGCAGGTCGTCGAGTTGTTCACCGATTTCTCCGCGGAGCGGCCGCGGCGGTGGCCCGCGCTGTCGGCGCGGCGGTATCGGGCGCTCGAGGTGGGTGAGCACACGGCGGACGTGGTGGAAGGGCAGGACTTTCCGCCGATTTCGGCGCGCTGGCGCTACGACTGGTCGACGCCAGGGACGGTGCGGATGCGCGTGGTCGACAGCGATTATCTGGCGCCGGGCGGTTTCCACGAGGTGACGATCCAGCCGGCCGAGGACGGCGGCAGCGATGTGCACGGGGTGTGGGACAACACCGCGGTGCATCCGTCGACACAGGCCACCTTGGCGATGATGCGGCTGGCGGGGCGGCGGTTCTTCATCGGCTACTACACGCGAGTTTTCGATGGACTGGCCGCGGAGAACGACTGAGCGCGGTTCAGCGCTCGGTATCCGCCGCGAGCGTCGCCGCCACCGCACGCAGCGCGGCACGGAGCAGGTTCGCGTACTCGTCCACATCCGGGACGACCGCGGCGTCGGCGTGGATGGAAACCGTGACCGTGTCGCCGAGTCCGTGCACACCGTGGGTGAGATGCATGACCGCGCCGAGGGCGGGGAACCCGCCGGTGCAGCGGACGGGTCCACCGCCGAAGGACAGGTCGGCGGGGCCGCGGTACACGCTGGAGACGACGGTGTGGCCAGCGATGGAATCGGGCACCGCGTCGATGGGATAGCGGTCGACGTCGCGGCGCAGGATCGGCGCGGGGGTGACGGCGGTGACGCGGTCCTGGGCGGACAGCAGCGGATGCCGCGCGCGCAGGCGACGATCGGCGAGAGTGGCGGCGATCCGGTCGGCCCGCGCTCGCAGATCCGGTTCGTCGACGAAAAGGTCTATGCCGAGACTGCGATAGTTGTTGTGCACCAACCCATTACTTTGCTCCGTTAATGCCATCGGCACCTGAGCTCCGAGCCGGTCCACCGGTTCGCCATGCGCTGCAACATATTCGGCCAGCGCCACCGACACCGCCGTCAGCACGACGACGGTGACCGTCCGGCCGGGAACGCGAAGCTCCTCGGCGGAACACACGATCATCCGCGCACGATGCTCGATGATCCCCCGGGGTCCAACCTTGTTCACCGCGCTCGGCGCGAACCCGGGTACCGGGGGCGGCACCTCTCCAGCCTCCGTCAGCCGGGACAGCTCGGCCTGCGCGCGGAACGCGCCATACCCGCGCACCGCCGTGCGAGCGACCCCGGCGGGCAGCAGAACGGCGCCGGACACCGCCGCCGCGAGTCCCGAACGCCACAGTCGCGCAACCATCCGGCCAACGGTGTCGAGTGCCGGGTGCGCACCGCCGCTATCGGATGTCACATCGACCGCCTGGGCTCTGCCGACGCGGAACCCGCTCTGCCCATCCGAACCCGCATCGCCCGCGCCGACACCCCCTTCGGAGAACAACTCCCGAGCGATCGCCGCGGCCCGCTTCCCATCCGCCAGCGCGTGCGACATCTGAAGCACCACCACGGTGGCGAGCTCGGCGTCCGATGCCCGCATGGGCGCACCCGCGACACCGCGGAAGACGTGCAACCGCCACGGATGGATCCTGGCGTCGACGCCGGTGGCGAGCAGGTCGCCGAGCGCCGTTTGCACCGCAGCCCAATCCGGCGACCGGTGTTCGACGAACTGATCGGCGCTGAATTCGCCCGGCACCCAGGACGGGTAGGCGAGGTCGGCGGGCGTCTCGCGGAGCCGGACCCGCAGGTCGGGAATCCGGGCGCTGCGGGCGGCCACGGTGGTGCGTAGCGCGTCGGTCGGCACGCCCGCATCGGCGAAGCTGTAGAGCAGGAACAGATCGTTGCGGGTGCGCGCCGACAGCCAGAACATGGTCGCGTCCTGCGGTGCCATCGAACTCACGCACCGACGATATGGCACGAACGAGGCGGTCTCCCGGGCAGTGCCGTGGACCTTTGATGATCTTGATCAACAGGGACTTCCGAAAACTATCGATTCCGCGCCGAGATATTGCTACCGTCTGTAGTAGACCCATTCCACACACGCAGAAGCGGAGTGTCGGCCATGGCGAACGAGCTTGCGCGAACAATTGGCGAACAGGCTGATGCGGCGGATCAGCGGTATCGCGCTGCGGCGTTCATGAAGCGGTCGATCAACAAGGTCTTCCCGACCCATTGGTCGTTCCTGCTCGGTGAGATCGCCCTCTACAGCTTCATCATCCTGCTGCTGTCTGGCGTGTATCTGACGTTGTTCTTCGACCCGTCGATGGCGCATGTCGTCTACGACGGCTCCTATCAGCCATTGCGCGGCGTCACGATGTCGCGGGCCTACGAGACCGCGTTGAACATCTCCTTCGAGGTGCGCGGCGGTCTGTTCGTGCGGCAGGTCCACCACTGGGCGGCCCTGCTGTTCGCGGCGTCGATCATCGTGCACCTGTTCCGGATCTTCTTCACCGGCGCGTTCCGCAAGCCGCGTGAGGCGAACTGGATACTCGGATCGCTGCTGCTGATCCTGGCGATGTTCGAGGGCTTCTTCGGATACTCGCTGCCCGATGACCTGCTCTCCGGCACCGGTCTGCGGGCCGCGTTCTCCGGCATCACCATCTCTATCCCAGTGATCGGCACCTGGATGCACTGGCTGATGTTCGGCGGCGACTTCCCCGGCGACATCATCATCCCGCGCCTCTACGTCACCCACGTGCTGCTCTTCCCCGGGATCATGCTCGCCCTGATCGCCGCGCACATCGCGCTGGTCTGGTACCAGAAGCACACCCAGTTCCCAGGCCCGGGTCGTACCGAGAACAACGTGGTTGGCGCGCGCATTGTGCCGGTGTTCGCCGCGGATCAGGGCGCGTTCTTCGCGTTCACCCTGGGCATCGTCGGCATCATGGGCGGTCTATTGCAGATCAATCCGATCTGGAACCTCGGCCCCTACAACCCGTCCCAGGTCTCGGCGGGTTCGCAGCCGGACTTCTACATGATGTGGACCGACGGCATGGCGCGCCTGATGCCGCCGTGGGAGCTCTACATCGGCAACTACACGGTCCCCGCCGTGTTCTGGGTCGCGGTGACCATGGGCTTGGTGTTCACGCTGCTGATCGCTTATCCCTGGATCGAGAAGCGCCTCACCAAGGACTACGAGGCATACCACAATCTGCTACAACGTCCGCGCGACGTACCGGTGCGCACCGCGATCGGCGCCATGGCCATCACGTTCTACGTGGTGCTCACGCTCTCCTGCGTCAACGACATCATCGCCTACAAGTTCGACATCTCGTTGAACGCGACGACCTGGATCGGCCGCATCGGCCTCCTGCTCGGGCCGCCGATCGCGTACTTCGTCGCCTATCGCCTGTGCGTCGCGCTGCAACGTAGCGACCGCGCGGTACTCGACCACGGCATCGAGACCGGCGTGGTCAGGCGTCTGCCGCATGGCGAGTACATCGAGGTGCACCAACCGCTCGGCCCGGTCGACGAGCACGGTCACCCGCTCCCGCTGGAGTACCAGGGCGCGGCGGTGCCGAAGAAGATGAACCGGCTGGGTTCGGCGGGCAAGCCGGGCACGGGCAGTTTCCTGCGCGCCGATCCGGTGGCCGAGTCCAACCGCAATCGCGCCATCGAGCACGAGGAAGAGCACCGGCAGCTGGCGGTGTTGCGGCGCTACCAGGACCGCATCACGGGAAACGGCAACGGCCACAACGAAACCGAATAGCCGGCGATCGAATTCGGATGCGCGAAGGCCCCGAGTCTGTCTCGACCCGGGGCCCGTGCTGACAGCTCGTCGGACCTGAAATTCAGGCCCCGTCGAACTCCCCCGCCGATACTCCACTCAGGAATGCGTCCCACTCGCCCGGGGTGAACGCCAGGATCGGGCCGCTGCCTTTGTCCTTGGTATCGCGAACCGCGACATTGCCGCCGCCGAGAAATGCCACTTCCACGCAGTTCCCGTCGGCGCCGCTGTATGAGCTCTTACGCCACACAGCCCCCGTCAAATCAACTTCCACGGCACTAGCTCCTTTGCTGCGTCGAGAACGAGAATATTTCCAATTGAGATCGTTCTAACTAGCTCCGACACCCGGCGAGAACGCCGAATGCCGTGGTGCGCCTGCTGATAGCGCGCAACTTTCTCGGTGCGCGGTATCGCACTGATAGTTCCCGGTGAATGCACCCCCGGGTTACTCCTGCGGGCTAAACCCTAGCAGGTTCCACGAAGAATTTGCCGGTCTCTTGCCGGTCGAACCAGCCCATTTGCCAAGCTTGCGAAGACGATAAGTTGCGGAGACATTGCCAGTCTCCGGCTTTCCCTCGAATACTACGGAGGGTAAACATATGCGCCGACGTGATTGGTCCGTGATCCGTCAATGAAAGCCGCCGATCGCGGACCTCGCGCATCCGGCCTGGACACGGCGTGGATCATGGATCTTATGGTCGAACGCCCACGCGACGAGGCAGGTCGCGCCCGCAACCCCCGCCCGCGAGACCGATTCGGCCGCCCGCTACCGGTGGGTAGCGCGGGTGTGCCGCGAATTCCGGACGATCTGAATCTCCCACCCCAGCAAACACTTACCCTCGCCCAGCAACTCCTGGACGACGGTCTGGCATTCAACGCACACGAGGTTTTGGAGGCCGCGTGGAAGAACGGGCCGTTCGCCGAGAGGATGCTGTGGCAGGGACTGGCGCAATACGCGGTCGGTCTGACACACATACAGCGCGGTAATCCGAAGGGAGCGCGGACCCTGCTGACTCGGGCGGTGGGCCGGCTCAGGGCCTACGAACCAGGCGATAGCCGCAATTCGGACAACGATAGTCATGGCGACAGGACGGACGACTCGATGGAACTCGGGAACCGAGCATTGCCCTACGACATCGACGGCGCCGGCCTGATCGCGCGCGCCGAAATTCTGCTCGCCGCGCTGGACACCGGCACCGCGATCACCGAGGACGATCTCAAGCCGCGGCTGCGCGTCTGACCGGGACACGCGTTCGACCGGGACAACAGCGTCGCCGCCTACCATGGCAGTCGTGCCGCCCGCCCACGCCGACCAGCTCGCCCGAGGCGCGGGCCGCTATGCGCCGAGCCCCTCGGGCGACCTGCATCTGGGCAACCTGCGCACGGCCCTGCTGGCCTGGCTGTTCGCGCGATCGACCGGGCGGCGGTTCGTGCTGCGGATCGACGACCTCGATCGGGTGCGTCCCGGCGCCGCGGAGCGCCAGCTCGCCGACCTCGACGCCATCGGCCTGGACTGGGACGGCCCGGTGGTCCGCCAGTCCGAGCGCCTGCCGCACTACGACGCCGCCATCGAGCAGCTCACCGCCGCCGGCCTGACCTACGAGTGCTATTGCACCCGAAGGGAAATCCAGCAGGCCGCGACCGCGCCGCACGGACCGATGGGCGCCTATCCCGGTATCTGCCGCACCCTGAGCGCCGAGGCCCGCGCGCGACGCCGCGCCGAGGGCAGACCCGCCGCGCTGCGTCTGCGCGCCGTGGCCGCCGACTTCGAGATCACCGATGAACTGCACGGCCGCTACCGCGGACCGATCGACGACGTGGTGCTGCGCCGCGGCGACGGCACGCCCGCCTACAACCTCACGGTGGTGGTCGACGACGCCGAACAGGGCATCGACCAAGTGGTGCGCGGCGACGACCTGCTGCCTTCCACCCCGCGCCAGGCCTATCTGGCGAGCTTGCTCGGATTGCCCAGCCCCCACTACGCCCACGTGCCGCTGGTGCTCAACGAGAACGGCCAGCGATTGGCCAAGCGCGACGGCGCGGTGACCCTCGCCGACCGGCTCGCCCTAGGCAACACGCCCGAACAGGTGGTGGCCATGCTCGCCGACTCGCTCGGCTATACCGCGAGCACGCCGTCGCAGCTCCTGGAACATTTCGATCCGGCGCGAATGCCCAAGGAACCCTGGATCATGACCGCAGACGGGTTGTTGCAACCCAGCGGGTGTCCGTAACGTACGGAACGACCACTGATCAACCGATCACCACGAGGACAGAGCATGACGAGCGGTGGGTACGACCCCAACCAGAATCCCCAGGGCGGGCAGCCGTACGGCCAGCCGTACCCGCAAGGCCAGCAGCAGTACGGGCAACAGCCGCAGTACGGCCAGCAGCCGCAATA
This sequence comes from Nocardia sp. NPDC050793, assembly GCF_040654065.1. NCBI lineage: Bacteria > Bacillati > Actinomycetota > Actinomycetes > Mycobacteriales > Nocardiaceae > Nocardia > Nocardia sp. NPDC050793. The sequence goes on along the minus strand of NZ_JBFAHG010000002.1, from coordinate 983,498 downwards.
CGGCCAGGACCCCTACGGCCAGCAGCAGCAGCAGCCGCAGTACGGCCAGCAGCCCCAGTACGGCCAGGACCCTTACGGCCAGCAGCAGCCGCAGTACGGCCAGCAGCCGCAGTACAACCAGGATCCTTACGGCCAGCCGCAGTACGCGCAGCAGCAGGGTTACGGGGCCGGTGGTTTCGGCGGCGCGCAGCCCGGTGAACTGCTGCCGCGCTTCGCCGCGCGCTTGATCGACGGCGTCATCGCGGGTATCCCGGCGGGCATCATCGTCGCCTTCCTGGGGGCGGCGCTCGGCGGCGGCTTCGTCGCCAGCATCATCACCACCGCGCTGTCCGGCATCTTGATCACGGGCTACTTCGTGGGCATGGAGTCCACGCAGGGCGCGACGCTCGGCAAGAAGATCCTCGGCCTGCGAGTGGTCGCGCCCGGCGGCGCGGCCAAGATCGACCCGATGACCTCGCTCAAGCGCAACGTCTTCCTGGCGGCGAGCGCGGTCTACTGCCTGGGCAGTCTGGTCTCGCTCGGTCTGGCGATCTACATCGCCGTCACCATCGAGCAGGACCCGAACAAGCAGGGTTGGCACGACAAGTTCGCCGGCGGCACTCAGGTCGTCAAGGGCTGATCCGACCCCGGCAGATACTCAGGGGCGCTCCCGGCAACGGGAGCGCCCCTGAGGCGTTTTCAGAGCGAGTCGTTTTCAGAGCGAGTCGTTTTCGGCGCGAGACGTTTTCGCGTGGATCGCCGTGCGACTCACGCCCCCGCCACAACGCCGATGATATTGAGCACCCAATACAGGATGCCGAGCACGATGCCGCCCACGCCGACCCACACGCCCGCCTGAGCCATGCCCTTGCCCTCGTAGTTGCCTGACTGCTTCATCTGGTTCAGTGCGACGACGCCGAGCACCAGGCCGATGATGCTGGGCAGCAGGAAGCAGCAGGAGGCGACACCGGCGATGGAGACGATCATCGCGGCGATCGCCAGACCGTTCGAGCCCTGGCTCGGTGGCGCGCCGTACGGCTGGTAGCCCTGGGGATAGCCGTAGTTCGGCTGCTGCGGATAGGGCGCGGGACCCGACTGGTACGACCCGGCGGCGGGCTGCTGATAGTTCGGGTACTGCGGCTGCGACGGCGGTGGCTGCTGCGGGTACTGCGGGGCGGAAGGGTACCCGGTCGGTTCGGAGGCCGGATACTGCGGAACCGAGCCCTGGGCGCCCGAGTCCGGCGACACGCCTTGGCCGCCGTACTGCTTCCACCACTCGTCGGAATCGCCGGGATTCGTCATGAGTACAGCGTAATGGGCGCAGGCGGACTGGGTCCCGCTTCAGTTGCGCGGGGACCGGCGCACAGACAGGCAGCGCCGACCGCGAAAGCGGGACGACAGCGGCCAACTGGTGACGAGAGGCCAACGCGGACGGGTCCGAGCTGGGAGGATGAGGCCCGTGAGTGATGTGCACAAAACCGAAGAACACGACGGATCTGGACACCCCGCGCCGGACCACGCGGCATTCGCCCAGGTCGCGCGGGGGTACTACACACCGATCGTCGCGCTGTTCACCGCGACGCTGATCATCTCGAATATCTGCGCCACCAAGGGCGTCGAATTCTTCGGCGACGAATCGGTGACGCTCGGACCGTTCCAGGTCCTGCCGATCGTCACCGACGGCGCGTTCTTCCTCTTCCCCTTGGCCTATGTCCTCGGCGATGTGCTGAGCGAGGTGTACGGCTTCCGCGCCACCCGGCGCGCCATCTACTACGGCTTCGGCGCTTTGCTGCTGACCGTGCTGTGCTTCGCCGTCGCGCTCCGCCTGCCCGCCGCGGGCTTCTACGAGAACCAGGAGGCGCTGCGCAGCGTCATCGGCCCGGTGCCGCGGCTCGTGATCGCCGGTCTCGCCGGATATCTCGTCGGCCAGTTGCTGAATTCCGCGACACTCGTGCTGATCAAGGAGCGCACCAAGGAGAAGCACCTGTGGGCCAGGCTGATCGGCTCCACGGTGGTCGGCGAATTCGCCGACACCCTGATCTTCTGTTCGATCGCCGCGGGGGCCATCGGCATCGAAACCTGGCAGCAGTTCGTGAATTACGTGATCGTCGGCTTCCTGTGGAAGACGCTCGTCGAGATACTCGTGATGCCGATCACCTACCGGGTCATCGCGCTGCTGAAGAAGCACGAACCCAGTTACGCACCACGCTCGGTCGACCCGCTGCACGCGTAGGACGCTGCCGGGCGATCCGTCGCCGACCTCCGCACACGCCCGCAGCGATGGCGGAGGTACGCCTCAGGGTGCGGCCCGACGCGGTCCGTCCTCGGCAGCACCGGAGGTGGTACGCGTCGGGAGCGCTGCCGGACGCAGTCCGCCCTCGACTCCGCGCGCGGCAGGAGCGAATGCGGAGGTATGGCCTGATGCGCCTATCCCGGCGCGCACGCTGCGGTCCAGCGCGCGCACGCTCGGGCTAGGGCGGGGCCGGTCCAGCGCGCAACTCGGACGGAGGCCGGTCCAGCCCGAGCTGCGCTGGGACGAGGCCGGTCCAGTGCGTACGCCCGGCTGGGGCGTGGGCCCAGGGTGGGACGTGCACGCCGAGCTGGCGCGTGCGCCCGGAACTAAGGCGTGCGGATGCGCCCCTGCCAGCGGCCGAGTGCTTCGGTTTTGAACTCGTCGAAGCGGCCGTCTTCGATGCTGGCGCGGATGCGGTCGACCAAGCGAACGGTGAAGCGCTCGTTGTGAATCGTGCACAGCGTTGCGGCCAGCATCTCCTTGGCCTTGAAGAGATGGTGCAGGTAAGCGCGGGTGTAGTGCGCGCAGGTGTAGCAGTCGCAGTTCTCGTCGATCGGGGTGAAGTCGCGGCGGAACCGGCTGGTGTTGATGTTGAAACGCCCCTCGTCGACATAGATGGCGGCGTTGCGGGCCACCCGCGACGGATTGACGCAGTCGAAGGTGTCCGCGCCGTTCTCCACCGCGACGAAGACGTCCTCCGGCTCGCTGATGCCGAGCATGTGCCGCGGCTTGTCCTGCGGCAGTTCGTCGCAGCACCAGCCGACAATGGCGCCGAGGTTGTGCTTCTCCAGCGCGCCGCCGATGCCGTAACCGTCGAAACCCGTTCCGCCCGCGCCGCGGATCCCCTCCAGTTCGCGACATGCCTTGCGGCGCAGGTCTTCGTACTGCGCGCCCTGGATGACGGCGAACAGCGCCTGATAGGGGCGGTGCGTGCGCGCGGCCGTCAGCCGCTCGTGCTCGTCGATGCAGCGCTGCGCCCACTCGTGCGTGCGCTGCAGCGACTTCTCTTGATAGGCACGGGTGTTCAGCAACGTGGTGAGCTCGTCGAAGGCGAACATGATGTCCGCGCCGAGCTGGTGCTGGATGCCCATCGAGACTTCCGGGGTGAACCGGTGCTTGGAGCCGTCCAGGTGGGAGCGGAACGTGACGCCGTCGTCGTCGACGGTGGCCAGGCGCTCCTTGCCCGCGGCGATCACGTCGTCGCTGCGCACGTCGACGGACTCCATCGCCAGCACCTTCTTGAACCCGACGCCGAGCGACATCACCTGGAAGCCGCCGCTGTCGGTGAAGGTGGGCCCCCGCCAGTTCATGAACGCGCCGAGCCCGCCCGCCTCGTCCACGATGTCGGCGCCCGGTTGCAGGTAGAGGTGGTAGGCGTTGGCCAGCAGCGCCTGCGCGCCCAGTTCGCTCATCGTCTCCGGTAGCACCGCCTTGACCGTCGCCTTCGTGCCGACGGGGATGAACGCGGGCGTCGCGATCGCGCCGTGCGGCGTCTGGATGACGCCCGTGCGACCGTGCCGCCCATCCAGCCGGGCGCCGACGGTGAACGAGAACGATTCCGGATCTGACACGCCTCTCATCCTCGCAGGCGGCCCTGTGCGTTCCGCGCCTGACCGACTCGCCGGACATAAACTCCAGCCATGAGCGCCGTCAAGGGGACGAACAAGCGGGCCGTCAAGGCGCAGGAGACGAGGCGGCGAATCCTGGCCGCCGCGGGCGAGCTGTTCGTCGAACAGGGCTACGGCGCGAGCAACCTGCAGGAGATCGCCGCGCGGGCGGGTGTGGCCGTACAGACCATCTACTTCGTGTTCGGCAACAAGCGCACCCTGCTCAAGGAACTGGTCGACGTCACGATCGCGGGCGACGACGAACCGGTGGCGACCATGGAACGGGACTGGTTCCGCGCCGCGCTGTCCGCCGAAACCGCGCCGGAGCACCTGCGCGCGCACATCAGCGGCACCCGGCCGGTGCTCGAGCGCATCGCGCCGATCCACAAGGTGATCGAGACGGCCGCGGCCACCGACCCGGAGGTCGCGGCGATGTGGCCCGCCGACCCGGCCGATCCGCGCTACACCGTGCAGCTGCGCACCGCCACCGCCCTGATGGCCAAACCCGGTGCGCGCCAGGATGTCTCGGCAGAGGAGGCGGCCGATCTGCTGTACGGCCTGCTCAGCACCGAACTGTTCCTGCTGCTGGTCCGCACCAGGGGCTGGTCGGCGCAGCGCTGGGAGGACTGGGTCTACCGAACCCTGCTCCCCCAGCTCTGCACCTGAATCATGCCTCGGCCGCGGCCGCCGCGAACTGGGCGCTGTACAACCGGTAGTACGCCCCGCGCTCTTCGAGCAGTTGCTCGTGCGTGCCGTGCTCGACGATCCGGCCCGCCTCCATGACGACGATCAGATCCGCGTCGCGGATGGTCGAAAGCCGGTGCGCGATGACGAAACTCGTCCTGTCCTTGCGCAGCGCCGCGGTGGCGTGCTGGACGAGCAGTTCGGTGCGGGTGTCCACCGAGCTGGTCGCCTCGTCCAGGACCAGGATCGATGGCTTGGCCAGGAACGCGCGGGCGATGGTGATCAGCTGCTTCTCACCCGCGCTGACGCCGGCGCCCTCCTCATCGATGATGGTGTCGTAGCCGTCGGGCAGCGCGTGCACGAAGCGGTCGACGTAGGCGGCGCGGGCCGCGGCGAGGATCTCCGCTTCGCTCGCGTTCGGATTGCCGTAGGCGATGTTCTCGCGGATGGTGCCGCGGAACAGCCAGGTGTCCTGCAGCACCATGCCGATTCGCGAGCGTAGGTGGTCGCGGGTGATCTCGGTGATGTCGACGTCGTCGATGGTGATGGTGCCCGCGTCGAGCTCGTAGAAGCGCATGAGCAGGTTCACCAGTGTGGTCTTGCCCGCGCCGGTCGGGCCGACGATCGCCACCACGTGTCCTGGCTCGGCGACCAGCGCGAGCCGCTCGATGACCGGCTTCTCCGGTTCGTACCGGAACGAGACGGCCTCGAACTCGACCCGCCCGCGATCCACCGGTCGCGCGTTCTCCATGACCGGGTCCGGACTCTGTTCCTCGGCGTCGAGGATCTCGAAGATCCGCTCGGCCGAGGCCACGCCGGACTGCAGCAGGTTCGCCATCGCGCCGATCTGGGTCAGCGGCTGACTGAACTGCCTCGAGTACTGGATGAACGCCTGTACCTCGCCGAGCGAGATGTGCCCTGTCGCCACCCGCAGACCGCCGACCAGCGCGACCAGCACGAAGTTCACGTTCCCGAGGAACATGATCGAGGGCATGATCAGGCCCGAGATGAACTGCGCCTTGAAGCTGGATTCGTAGAGCGCCTGGTTGCGCTCATCGAATTCCCGGCCCACCTCGCGGCTGCGGCCGAACGCGGTGACCACCTCGTGGCCGGTGTAGGCCTCCTCGACCTGCGCGTTGACCAGACCGGTGTACTTCCACTGGTCGACGAAGTGCGGCTTGGATCGCTTGGCGATCTGCGCGGTGACGATGATCGCGCCGGGCACGGTGAGCAGCGCGATGAGCGCCAGCAGCGGCGAGATCCAGAACATCATGATCAGGATGCCGATCACCGAGAACACCGACATCAGCAGCTGGCTCATGGTCTGCTGCAGGCTCTGCGAGACGTTGTCGACGTCGTTGGTGACCCGGCTCAGCACGTCGCCGCGCGGCTGAGAGTCGAAGTAGCGCAACGGCAGCCGGTGAATCTTGTCCTCGACCTCGCTGCGCAGCCGCTTCACCGTCCTGTTGATGACGATGTTGAGCAGATAACCCTGCAGCCAGCCGAACACCGAGGCGCCGATATAGAGCGCGAGCACGACCAGCAGCACCCGGCCCACCGCGCCGAAATCCACCCCGACGCCGGGGACGACGTTCATGGCGTTGAGCATGTCGGCCAGGGTGTCGTTGCCGCCCTCCCGCAGCCGCTCGACGGCCTGCTCCTTGGACAGACCGCGCATCGCCTCGAGGTTCCTGCCGACGACGCCGTCGAAGACCAGGTTGGTCGCCTTGCCGAGCAGGTACGGGCCGAGGGTGTTGAGCACCACCGAGACGATCGCGAGGCCGACGATGCACCAGACGTAGAACCGTTCGGGAGCCAGCCTGCGCAGCAACCGCTTCAGCGACGGCCCGAACGATTTCGCTTTCGCGTCCGGCGATCCGGGATTGGGAGCTCCTGGCCTCATCGCGCCTCCTCCACACTCAGCTGAGACGCCACGATCTCCTGGTACTCGGGACAGTCGCGCAGCAATTGTTCATGGGTGCCGATGCCGGCCATCACGCCGTCTTCGAGCACCACGATCTGGTCGGCGTCGCGGATGGTGGCGATGCGCTGCGCCACGATGATCACCGAGGCGTTCCTGGTTTCCGGCTTCAGCGCCTCGCGCAGCCTGGCGTCGGTGGCGACATCGAGCGCGGAGAACGAATCGTCGAAAAGGTAGACGCGCGGCTTGCGCACCAGCGCACGCGCGATGGCCAGACGCTGGCGCTGGCCGCCGGAGACCGTGGTGCCGCCCTGGGCAACCGGCGTCTCCAGACCCTGCGACATCTCCCGCACGAAGTCGGCGGCCTGCGCGATCTCCAGGCAGCGCCAGAGCTCTTCGTCGGTGGCGTCGGGATTGCCGTAGCGCAGGTTGCTCGCCACCGTGCCGGAGAACAGGTACGCCTTCTGCGGCACCAGCCCGATCTGTTCGCGCAGCACTTCGAGGTCGAGGTGGCGGACGTCGGTGCCGCCCAGGTAGACCGCGCCGTCGGTCACGTCGATGAGCCGCGGGATCAGGTTGAGCAGCGTGGTCTTACCGGAACCGGTGGCACCGACGATTGCCGTCGTGGTGCCCGGCTCCACCTGGAACCGGATCGCGCGCAGCACCGGCTTCTCCGCGCCGGGGAACGCGAACTCGCAGAACTGCAGGTCGACGGAGGACGGGTCGCCCTTGAACGGCTGCGGCAGGTGCGGGGGCCGCACCGAGGACTCGGTGGCGAGGACCTCGCCGATCCGGTCGGCCGACACCGCGGCGCGCGGCGCCATCATGGCGAGGAACGACGCCATCATGACCGCCATCAGGATCTGCATGACGTAGGACAGCATCGCGGTGAGCGAGCCGATCTGCATCTCACCGGAGTCGATCAGGTGCCCGCCGAACCAGATCACCGCCACCGCTGTGACGTTGCTGATCAGCATGACCAGCGGGAACATCAGCGCCATCAGCCTGCCGACGCGCAACGACGTCTCGGTGAGCTCGGTGTTGGCCAGGCCGAACCGCCAGGTCTCCTGCCGCTCCCTGACGAACGCCCGCACCACCCTGATGCCGGTGATCTGCTCGCGCAGCACCCGGTTGACCCCATCGATGCGCTCCTGCATGTCGCGGAAGCCCGGCACCATCCTGGCCACGATGAATCCCATCGACAGCGCGAGCGCCGGCACCGCGATCAGCAGCAGCCAGGACAGGCCGAGGTCTTCGCGCAGCGCCATGACGATGCCGCCGACGCACATGATCGGCGCCATCACCAGGATGGTCGCCGACATCACGATGAGCAGCTGCACTTGCTGAATGTCGTTGGTGTTGCGGGTGATCAGCGAGGGCGCGCCGAACATGCCGACCTCGCGGGCGGAGAACGTGCCGACCCGGTGCACCAGCGCACCGCGCAGATCCCGGCCGGCGCCCATGGCGGCCTGCGCGCCGAGATACACCGAGAACGAGGACGCGACGATCTGCACGCCGGTGACCGCGAGCATCCACAGCCCGGTGGTCCAGATGTAGCCGATATCGCCCTTGGTGACGCCGTCGTCGATCAGATCGGCGTTCAAACTCGGCAGGTAGAGCATCGCGATGACCGAAACCAGCTGGAGCGCAACGACCCCCGCCAGTTGTGCGCGGTAGGGGGACAGATGGGTCCTGAGCAGTCTGATCAACATGATGCTTGGCAGGCTACCGGCAATCGGTGACAGCGGTCGTGGAGTTTTCTCCCGGCGGAAATCCCCAGCTCAGCGCCGCGCCCAGGCGCCGGGGTCACCGGTGAGCGCCTCCACGAACTCGGGCAAACCGTCGGCGACGATGTCGCCGACGGTCACGTTCTCCAGCACCGAGCGGATGTTCACGCGCAGTGCGATCCACACCCGCTGCAGTGGTTCGGCCGCGCCCGAATACTTCACGTCCTCCGGCCGCTGCCCGCGGACCGAGGCGAGCGGGCCCTCGATCGCGCGAATCACATCGGCGACGGAGATCTCGGACGCGGGCCTGGCCAGCGAGTAACCGCCGTCGGGACCGCGCCTGCTGACGACCAGCTCGGCGCGTCGCAGCTCCCCCAGCACGGTCTCCAGCACCTTCGGCGGAATCCGCTGCACGGTCGCGATGGAGTCGGCCTTGATCTTGGCCTCCGGTGTGGCCATGGCGATTTCCAGCAGGGTCCGCACCGCGTAATCGACCTTCGCGGTGATGTGCACGGCTACTCCCAGGCGTGTTCGACGACGCGCTCGAATCTACGCGGTGCCGCAGGCGGTCAACACGCAGGTGGCCGAGTCGAGCAGCGTGGATTCCAGCAGCGAGTCGTCCGCGCCCGGGACCAGCTCCGTCGAAATCAGCGCCACCCCGAGCACCTCGAGCGCGGCGCACGCCCGCAACCGCGATTCGTCTGTCGGATCCGGGCCCGCCAGCCACTCGCGCAGCACCTGGTTGGAATCCCTCAGGTCCGGGTAGCGGTCGGCCATCGCGTTGACGATGGCCACCGCGTCGCGCACGCACAGCGCGCCCGCGTCACGGTGCCGGATCAGCCCGCGCAGGTAGCCGCGTAGCACCGCGCGCACACCTTCGGCGTCGTGCGGGACCGCGTCGATGTCCTCCACGACCGAGCGCAGATGGTCGATGATCGGGTCGATGATCGCTAATAGCAGATCGAGCTTCGAGGGGTAGTGATAGTAGAGAGAAGCCTTTGTGATTCCCACCGCATCCGCGACCTCACGAAGGCTCGTCTGCTCGAATCCCTTGGCGCCGAACAGCTTCACCGCGGCGTCGCGAATCGCGATTTTAGTGCCGCTACCTGCGAGAACGCTGTCGGGTGCGTCCGGTCCGGCCATTGGATGATCCTCTCATCAATCCTGTGCATGGCTAAGGTTGCCACCGAAAATAGAGGTTGAACCTCCACTTACTCGCTCGGTAGTCTACCTACCGCACGGTAGGCAGAAGCGTATATGGAGGCGGGGACGGCAGGGAGCCCCGCGAGAGTGTTGTCTGCTCGCCACGATCCAGCACACCCAGTCATCGCTAGGAGTACCCCTCGTGTCCGTATACCTCTATAGATTCGGAAAGTTCGCTTTCCGCCGGAAATGGATAGTGCTTCCGGTCTGGCTTGTCCTATTCGTGCTGCTCGGTGGTCTCGGCGCTCAGCTCAGCAAGCCGATGAGCAACGACTTCAGCATGCCCGAGCTGCCCTCGGCCCGGGCCAACGACATTCTCGACAAGCACTTCCCCGGCGCGTCCGAGGCGTTCAAGTTCGACGCCGTCACCGGAACCTATGTCATCGGCGCCCCCGAAGGGCAGAAGCTGACCGATCCCGCGAACCGTGCGGCGGTCGAGGCGTTCATCGCCAAGCTCGGCCAGCTCGACATCGTCGAGCACGAGAAGCCGATCGCCAACCCGATCGACGCCGCCGAGGAGATGGGCTGCCTCGCCAACCCCGATCCCTCGCAGTGCAGCGGCGCACCGCTCAACGTGCTGAGCAAGGACGCCCCCAACTCCGTCGCGGTCATCAGCGTGCCGTTCAGCATCGCGAAGTTCACCGACGTCACCGAAGAGAACCGCAAGGCGGCCTACGACGTGGGGGCCGACGCCAGGAACTCCGGGCTCGAAGTCGAGGTGAGCGGTTCCATCGCCCAGACGCAGGAGCAGCCGAGCGGTACCGCCGAGCTGATCGGTATGGGCGTCGCGCTGGTCGTGATGATCGTGGCCTTCGGCGCCATCGTGGCCGCCTTCGTGCCGATCGTCACCGCGATCGTCGGCCTCGGCGCGGCCACCTCCGTCATTCTGTTGGGCACCTCGATCATCGAGGTTCCGAGCTTCACCACATTCCTCGCCTCGATGATCGGCATCGCGCTCTCGATCGACTACGCGCTGTTCATCGTGTCCAGGTACAAACACGAACTCGCCGTGCAGGATTCGCCGGAAGAGGCGGCGGGCACCGCGCTCGGCACCGCCGGTTCCGCGGTGGTGTTCGCCGGTCTCACCGTGATCATCGCCCTGGCCGGGCTCAGCATCGTGGGCGTCGAGTTCCTCACCTTCATGGGTCTCGGCGGCGCGATCGCGGCGGGCTTCGCGGTCATCACCGCGACCACGCTGATGCCCGCGCTGCTCGGCGCGTTCGGCCGGTTCCTGTTCAAGCCCAAGCTGCCGCTGGTCGCCAAGCACGACCCGGAGAACGACGCCGTCGTCACCAACGGCATGCGCTTCGGCCGCTTGATCGGCAAGGCGCCCTGGGTCGCGCTGATCCTGTCCGTCGTCGCGCTCGGCGCGCTCGCCGCCCCCGCGACCGGACTGAACCTCGGCCTGCCCGGCGAGGACAGCATGCCCAAGACCTCCACCGTGCGTAAGGCCTACGAACTGCGCACCGAAGGCTTCGGCGAAGGCAGCAACGGCGTGCTCAACGTCGCCGTCGACCTGAGCAACGTCGCACCGGAGAAGCGCGACGAGGCGGTCAACGCCGTGCGCGAGCGGCTCGCCTCGTACGACAACATGGACTACGTCACCGAACCGCAGTTCAGCGGCGAGGACAAGGCGGGCGCGCTGCTCGACGGCGTGCCGAAGTCGGGCCCGAACAACCAGGACACCAAGGACCTGGTGCGCGACGCCCGCGAAGCCGAGGCGGAACTGAAGGCGCAGTACGGAATCGAATACGGCATCACCGGCACCACCGCCATCTACGCCGACGTCGACCACGTGCTGCTCAGCAAGATCGCTCCGTACCTGGCCATCGTGGCAGGCGCAGCGTTCATCCTGCTGATCCTGGTGTTCCGCTCGATCCTGGTGCCGCTGACCGCGGCGCTCGGCTTCTTGCTCTCCATGGCGGCGACCTTCGGCGCGACCGTGCTGATCTTCCAGGAGGGCAGGCTCGGCCTGATCGACGATCCGCAGCCGATCGTCAGCTTCATGCCGATCATGCTCATCGGTCTTGTGTTCGGTCTCGCCATGGACTACCAGGTGTTCCTGGTGACCCGCATGCGCGAGGAATACGTGCACGGCAAGTCGCCCAAGGACGCGGTGGTCGCCGGCTACCACCACGGCGCCCGCGTGGTGACCTCGGCCGCGATCATCATGATCTCGGTGTTCGCCTCCTTCATCCTGGAATCGGATGTCACGGCGAAGTCCTTCGGTTTCGCGCTGGCGGCGGGCGTGCTGTTCGACGCCTTCATCGTCCGCATGGTGCTGATCCCGGCGCTGCTGGTGATCATGGGCAAGTGGTCCTGGTGGATGCCGAAGTGGCTGGACCGGATCGTGCCCGACATCGACGTCGAGGGCACCAAGCTGCGTGATCTGCAGCGGAAGTCCGTCGAGCTGAAGAAGGAACCGGTCCCCGTGAGCTGATCGGATTCCGCCGACCGTCGGGGGCGCGCCCCGCCGCGGGGGGGCGGGGGCCGGCGTGGCGCCCGGGGGGTGAAGCTTGGGCCGAACGACACCCACTAGCGGAGGGGAGCAATTATTTCCGCTATTCCCCCC